>JACMLM010000013.1 GCA_014379595.1 Anaerolineales bacterium | reverse complement strand
CCTCCAACGACTGCCGCAACCAAACCTTTCCATACCGCATTGCCCACCTGGATCGGTTCATGTGTGCGTTTGGATAACCAACCGAATAGAATAATAGCTTCTATTAGTAACGCGATCTCTGCAAATGCAATGACTGGCGCGCCAATTTCTTTGAAGAGCGTGAGTCCCACAAAACCAATTCCTAAAAACATAGCTAATCTTAATAGTACTGCATATAGCGGAAATAGCGGTTCCTTACGTGCATAAAAAGAACGTGCTGCCACTTCGTGAATGGTAAAGCCTGTAAGAGTTAATAAATATGCACGCGTTGTCCATGTGACCAGAACAGAGGTTTCTGCATCGAAGCCGAAGAATCCACGCACGAGCGGCGCAATCCCTGCGGACATGACTGCAGCGATCGGGATCGTTAGTGAGATCAAAACTCGCAGGGCGCGTTCAATCGTTGAACGGAATCCTGCCCAGTCTGCGCGTGCAGCGTATTCTGAAAGAGTTGGCAGCATTGCTGTGGCAATCGCAGTCCCAAGAATCGTTTCGGGTACCTGCATAATCATCCAACCGTAAGTGAGTGAAGAAACTGCGCCAACCTGGTCCAGCCGAGAAGCTAAATTATCGCGGGCGAGCACGATGAATTGAATGCCGCCCATGGTGAGTAAACGCGGCGCCATTAGTTTCAACGCTTCGATCAAACCCGTATGACGTATATCCAATGAAGGCGTCCAGCGGAAACCGAATTTAAAAAGCGCGGGCAATTGGATCAATAGATGAAACGCCGCGCCGAGAATAACACCATAGACCAATCCGCGAATACCAAAGCGCGGAACAAAATAGATCGCGCCGATGATCTGGCCCACGTTATATAAACTGGGCGCGAGCGCGGGAAAAATAAAATGTTGATTCGCTTGCAGGGAAGCGGCTACCAATCCGCTGATCGAAAATATAACCGTGGCAATTAAATTAAGCCGCATCAACTCAGCCAGGAGGGCGAGTTGTTCATCACTGAAGCCAGGTGCAATTCCAAGTTTGGCAATCGGCACTGCGAAAATGCTGATCAAAATTGCAAAAGATGCTGTCACCAAAAATGCAACATTTGCCACGCGTGAAAATAAATCCCATGCGGCGGCGCGGTCTTTAGTGGTGAGATATTCTGTCAGCAATGGAATGAAGGCCATAGCCAATGCGCCGCCAGAGATGAGCGCAAACAAAACGTCAGGTAAATTATTCGCGGCGTTGAATGTGTCGAGCAATTCCACTTCGCTGGAATATTGATTTGTGATGATGCGTGTTCGATAAAACGCGATCACTTTATCGAATAAAAATAAAAAAGCGATAGTCAATGAGTTGCGGGTAAGGCGTGAAAGTTTATTCATTGGTTTGTTCTGGTCTCCAGAATGTCAATCCACGGGGAAGGATGCTTAAGAAAAAATAGGTGCGCCATGCAAGGCCTGGCAAAAGAATATTAAAGTCAATACTCGCACGGAAGATCCATGTGATCACAAGGATAATGGGTAAAAGATAAATGGCTACTTGATAGCTGATATCATAGCGCGGCTTTGTTGTGTTCATTTGATGAATTGAAAACCCGCAAAAGAAGATCAATACAACAATACTTACGTCTGCATAACCGCCCAATGCGGCCAGTGGACTTTGGGATGTGCTGGCGATCAAAAGTAAAGTTGTCGATGCAATAAATAAAATCGCGAAAAGTAAACCAAGTATTCGTCCGCGTTTAAGGACCTTGGTATTCATTAGAAAATCCCCTTATACATTCCGCCATCCACATTCAACATCACGCCCGTGATATAGGATGCGGCGGGGGAGACGAGGAATGCTGCAGCATTTGCAAACTCTTCGGGTTGCCCCAGTCTTCCCAAGGGGCTCATCTCTGTTTGTTTACGCAACTCCTCTTCAAGTGTGGAGTTGTTTTTGACTGCCCGTGCAGCGATCAAATCCACAGCATGTTCTGTCTCCGTCCAGCCTGGCAGTATTGAGTTGACACGAATGCCTTCCTTACCAAGTTCCAAGGCCAGTGATTTTGTTAATCCAATGGTTGCTGAGCGGACGCTATTTGAGATCAGCAAATTGGCAATTGGCTGTTTTACGGATAACGAAGTAACTGTGAGTATGCTCGCTGATTCTGATTTTCGTAAATAAGGAAGCGCAGCCTTTATCAAGCGGACATGAGCCATCAGACAGAGATCAATCCCTTTTTGCCAAGCAGCTTCATCGAGTGAATCAATGGAACCGGGAGTAGGTCCGCCTGTGTTGGTGATAAGAATATCCAATCCGCCAAAGGCCTCTACAGTTTGTTGTATCAATTTTTCAGGTACTTCAAGTTGACTTACATCACCAGCTAACCCAACTGCTTCTGTCCCTGTTTCCTTTTGTATTTTTTCTGCAATATTTTTTATCTTCGCTTCATCACGTCCATTGATGGCGACTTTACAGCCTTCTTTTGCCAATGCTAAAGCTGCTGCATAACCAAGTCCACTGGATGAACCAGTGACAAGAGCGCGTTTATTTTTGAGTTTTAAATCCATTTATGTCTCCGTAGCGGCATCTTGCCGTTCGGGGCGAGATAACCTCGCCCCTACATCATTTCAATTTTCTGATCAATAATCTGGCCGTCTTCCCAATTGGCCTCCACCCATTTTGCCACACTTTGCAGGGACCGTCGCAAGGTCACCGCATCAGAATTGACCATCGCACAGGCGATAACTGCCTCCTGCCATTTATCTTGCAAATCCATTTCGGCCACAGAGACATTGAACTCGCGATGCAAACGCGAGATGAGCGGCTTGATTCGTCCGCGCTTTTCTTTGAGGGAAGAGCAAGTAGGGAGGTGCAGATGGATGGTGAGAGTGGCAAGCATATTTGATTTAAATTTAGGATTTTTGATTGAGGTTAAAGTTAAGGAGTGAGCAATGTAAATTAATAACAAATATTTATTTCACCAATTGAAAACGACTGCCAAAATATAAAAAATGCTTCCTCCAAAACCAGTTACTATTACAATCAATCCTAAAACTATAGCCCATTTGGTCTTTTTAACCACATATCCAAACATTCCTCCTGTTATCAGTTCTTTTCTTTTAACCATAGCCAATCCACTAAATCCAATTGACACCAAAACAGGAGTAAAAGTCACTATTGATATTAGTTTTTGACTCATATCTAATTTAAGAATTATTGAAATTGTTATCCATAAAGCCAGCCAAATAATTCCAAATACAACTGGCAAATGAGTTGGATGCGTCAAAGTGTCCTGAAAACCTATGTAGTGTTTTCCTTCAATCAACTTTTGATGCTCGAGATTGACTGTTTCTAAAAAGGGCTTACGTAAATTGGGAATTAAGAAAGATATCAAAAATCCTAAACCCATTCCTAATAATATCCCTGAATCTTGGCTTATATTTAGTAATGAAGGAAGCCATATACTACCAATGCAACTGCCAATAACTACTAATGTGCCTATTATGTACTTAGACCAGGTTTTCATTGTTGTCTCAAAGTATTTTTGAATTTACGAATTACGAATTACGTCTTACAATCTCATGTATGACTGACATTGAACAACAATACAACAAAGCCCTAGATTACCTTTATTCTTTCGTAGATTATAGCCTTAAACATTCGTCCGAACTTGCCAAGGCAGACTTCAACCTTGACCGTATGTTCGCGCTGATGAAGTCTCTTGGAAATCCACAGAATAAATATCCCATCATCCATGTGGCAGGAACGAAGGGGAAGGGTTCGGTTTCAGCTTTTTGTGCCGCTGGGTTGCAGGCTGCTGGATATAAAACTGGGTTGTATACCTCTCCACATCTAATAGATTATGTAGAGCGGATTCAAATTAACGGCGAACCGATTTTACATGAGCAGTTGGCTGAATTAGTAGAAGTAATCAAACCCTATGTTGCAAAGGTAGAAAAACTCACAACATTTGAAATTACAACCGCATTAGCTTTCATGGCATTTGCAAAATATGGTGTCAACGCAGCAGTGTTTGAAGTAGGCTTGGGCGGGCGCCTGGACGCGACCAATATTGTCACACCGAACGTTTCGGTTATAACATCACTGTCATATGATCACATGGCTGTGCTTGGAAATACACTAGCTTTGATCGCAGGTGAGAAAGCGGGCATTATTAAACAAGATATGCCTGTTGTTTCCTCTCCACAAAAGGATGAAGCTCTCGAAGTTGTGGAGCGTGTAGCCAAAGACAAGAATTCAAAGGTTACTCTTGTAGGAAAAGATATTCAGTTTAAATTACTAGATCATTCATTAGATGGACAAACATTTACAGTGAACAGTTCATCATCTATGGTTGCATTAAATATACCTTTGCTTGGCTCCCATCAAATTGAAAATGCGGCTACAGCTTATACAGCTTTGAAAGTTAGCGGGATTCCAATAACTGATGAACAAATCCAAAAAGGGTTTTCTCAAGTAAAATGGCCTGCTCGCTTTGAAATTCTCAGGCGTGATCCGCCAGTTGTAATTGACTCTGTTCACAATAGAGACTCTGCAATACGTTTGCGAGAGACACTCGATGAATATTTTCCTGATAAGCCTGTTATTATGGTTTTTTGTACTTTGGAAGATAAAGATATCTCAGGTATGTTAGAAGAACTCAAGCCACGACTGGAACGGATTGTGGCGACGCGAGCAGATCATCCACGAGCACCTTCAGCCGAGTGGATTGCCGAACAAGTGACTAAAGCTGGTATTCCTGTGGAGGCTGTTACACCTGCGGCGCTTGCTCTTGATCGGGCACTTGAATTGGCTGGAGAAAATAAAATTATCCTGTCAGCGGGTAGTGTTGCATTTGCAGGTGAAATCACTACAGCATGGCAAAAGAGAAAGAATTCAACAGTTGGCCGAGCAGGCTGAGGTTAAGTCTGAGCGAATGCTGGAATTTCATCAAAAGATGGTAGCATTGTCTTCTCCGCTGGAAGTATGTTTGTGACTGCGGAAGTAATGTCTGCATGGAAAAAGAGTAATCAATAAATGAATCAACAAACCAACTGGAACGAAGAAGAAGATAATTTTGACTTAACGCTCTCACAGCGGACCGAGGAACTGTATCGGATTCCGAATATGGAGCCAAACGCTGACGGCCTGATTGAAGCCGTGGTACTGCCTTTGCGCGATCTTGTGATCTTCCCACGTATGGTCTCGCCTGTCTTTGTAGGACGAGAGGCTTCCTTGCTGGCTGTGCAAGAGGCGCAGCAAAAAGAACAGACCGTCATTGGCCTGACACAAAAAGATCCTGAATTAGATCAACCCGGCACAGATGACTTTTTGCCAGTGGGTGTGGAGATGGCAGTGGGGCGTTTGCTTAACATGCCCGATGGTTCACGCTCCGCATTGGTCCAGGGTCGTAAGCGCGTGGAGATATTGGAATTCCTGCACGTGAAGCCTTATCTAAAAGTGCGGGCGCGTGTGATCCATGAAACTCAAACAGCAGACCGACAAACACAAGCCTTGATGCGCTCTGCATTGAGTCTGTTTGAACGCTGTGTGCAATTGGATCGTTCCATTCCTGAAGAAGCGCATTTGTTTGCATTAAATATTTCTGAACCCGGCTGGCTTTGCGATATGATCGCCACGTCTCTTTCATTGACTTATGAAGCGAAATTGCGTCTGTTACTTATCCTTGACCCCAAAACACGTTTGGGACAATTGAATAATCTGCTTGCCCAGGAAGTGGATGTACTTGAACTGGAAGATGAGATTCATTCACGTGTACAAAGTGAAGTGGATAAAAATCAGCGCGAATTTTATTTGCGCGAACAAATGAAGCAGATTCAAAATGAATTAGGCGAAGGCGACGTCTTTTCGCGTGATGCTTCTGATCTAAAGAAAAAATTAGACGCAGCAAATCTGCCTGAAGAGCCAAAGAAAGTTGCATTAAAAGAATTAGAGCGGTTAAATCAAATGCCCCCTATGGCTCCTGAAGTAGGAATGATCCGCACCTATATTGATTGGATCGTTGACTTGCCATGGAACAATTCTTCGCCTGATAATTTGGATGTAAAGAATGCCGCGAAAATTCTTGAGCGCGATCATTATGGACTCAAGAAAGCTAAAGAAAGAATTTTAGAATATATCGCGGTGCGTTCTCTCAAACCGAAAAAAGAGCGTCAGCCTATTTTATGTTTTGCTGGTCCTCCGGGAGTTGGAAAAACTTCGTTAGGGCGTTCAATCGCAGATGCATTAGGGCGTAAATTTGTGCGCGTGTCACTTGGTGGTGTGCGTGATGAAGCTGAGATTCGTGGACATCGCCGTACATACATTGGCGCATTACCGGGGCGTATTATTCAAACCATGAAGCGTGCAGGCACGTCTAATCCGCTTTTCATGCTGGATGAAATTGACAAATTGTATTCAGATTTTCGTGGTGACCCTGCGTCTGCCATGCTTGAAGTATTAGACCCCGAACAAAATTATGCATTCAGTGACCATTACCTTGAATTGCCATTTGACCTTTCAAAGGTAATGTTCGTAACCACGGCCAATTCATTGGCAAATATTCCTGCTCCATTATTGGATCGCATGGAAGTAATTGATTTCCCGGGTTACATCGAAGAAGAAAAACTAGAGATCGCGAATCGTTATCTCATTCCTCGTCAGATCGAAGAAAACGGAATTGACAATCTCGGCTTAACATTTGAGCCCGCCGCATTACAGCGTATGATTCGCGAATACACTTATGAAGCAGGTGTGCGTAATCTCGAACGTGAGATCGGACGTGTCAGTCGCAAAGTGGCACGTCTGAAAGCGGAGGCGAAGAAATATCCGATCTCCATTGCACCAGATATGATCGAAAAATTACTTGGCCCGCAGCAAGTCTTTCAATCAGAAGCGGAACGCACTGATGAAGTAGGTGTGGTCACCAGCCTCGCATGGACAGAAACAGGCGGCGAGATCATGCTTGTGGAAGTTGCGATTATCGAAGGCAAAGGCGGCTTGCAAATGACAGGTCAGATGGGTGAGGTAATGCAGGAATCTGGTCAGGCTGCATTGACGTATATCAAGTCACGTGCTGCTGCTTTAAAAATTGATCTGGATGTCTTTGAACGTTTGGACATTCACGTCCACATGCCTGAAGGTGGAATTCCAAAAGACGGCCCATCGGCTGGCATAACCATGGCGACGGCTATCGTTTCTGCACTGACGGGCAGGCCTGTGTTCCGTCACGTGGGCATGACCGGTGAGATCACATTACGCGGACGTGTGCTTCCAATTGGTGGCGTTCGTGAAAAGGTATTAGCCGCGCATCGTGCAGGGTTAAAGACAGTGCTTCTCCCCGAAAAGAATTTGAAAGACTTGGTCGATTTGCCGAAGACTGCTAAATCTGAATTAAAGATCATTCCGATCAAGCATATGGACGATGTGCTTGCACTCGCACTTTCAAAGGAAGTGACTATTGAACCGCCCCGTCCGAAGAAACCTATGCGCGATGACAATCAGGACGATTAAAGATTCCATTTTATAAATAAAGAATCCTTTCAAAGTGATACGGGTGATAAAATTGCCCGTATCACTTTTTAAACGAGAAATCATTCATGACGAATCTTAAAGATAAAGTTGTCCTTATTACCGGTGCTTCTTCAGGTTTTGGTGAAGATGCTGCCATCCTCTTTGCAAAAGAAGGATGCAAGGTTGTGCTTGCTGCTCGCCGTATAGACCGTTTGCAAAATCTCGCAGCGAAAATCCAGAATGCAGGTGGTGAAGCGCTTGCTATTCCAGTTGATATTGTCAACCCAGCTGACGTTGATAACATGGTGCAATCCACAATTGAACTATACGGTCACATTGATATTCTTTTTAATAATTCAGGTATTGGCCGCGTAGACTGGTTTGAAAATCATTCATTTGAACGCGACATCAATATGCTTATACAAGTTAATCTGATCGGCATGATGCAGGTCACGCATGAAGTGCTCCCGCATATGCTTGAAAGACATCAAGGCCATATTATCAATATGATCTCGGTTGCAGGCCTGATTGCATCACCTCTCATTTCAAGTTATGTTGCCAGTAAACATGGCGCGCGTGCTTTCACCGATTCTCTTCGACGCGAAGTTACGCCCTT
This sequence comes from Anaerolineales bacterium, assembly GCA_014379595.1. GTDB lineage: Bacteria > Chloroflexota > Anaerolineae > Anaerolineales > Villigracilaceae > Villigracilis. Next base: position 21,892 of record JACMLM010000013.1, on the reverse strand, counting down.
GGGTATCAAGGTCAGTGGAATTTATCCCGGTCCCGCCACTACAGAATTTGGTCAGCACATTGGAAAGAATAAAGCATATCGTTCTGTTCGGTCTCTTATCAAAACTAATATGACATCTGAATATGTTGCAAGTCGTGTTGTGGACGTTGCCAAGCGTCCGCGCCGCAGTTTGATCATCCCATGGTGGTTTCGCATCCTTGCGGCGATTGAAACGCTTTTCCCTTTCCTTGTGGATTGGATCTCATACGCCTTCTCAAAGAAGAATCATAATTAGGAGACTCATATGACACTTGCCCGACTTAATAACCTCACCGCTTCACTTCAGACCTCGAATCTGGATGCCGTTATTCTGAATCCCGGTCCCACACTGACGTATCTCACGGGCGTACAATTTCATTTGATGGAGAGGCCCGTCATTTTATTCGTTGCTCCCGGTCAGGACCCCGTGCTTGTATTGCCTGAACTTGAAATGCTCAAAGTGGAAATGTTCCCATACAAAGTGCAGGCTTTTGCCTATGGTGAGAATCCATCAGAGTGGGATGCTGCTTTTCGAAAAGCCTCGCAGGCTTTAGGTTTAGATGGGAAGCGCATTGGCGTCGAACCGCGTCAACTGCGATTACTGGATTTCGGCCATGTAAAAGCGGGCGCACCTGAATCAGAATATCCAGATGCAAGTGAAGTATTGACTGGCTTACGCTTGAAAAAAGATAAGGCCGAAGTGGATGCAATGCGCCGCGCCGTGAAGATCGCGCAGGATGCGTTGGAAGCGACTATTCCGTTAATAAAAATTGGCATGACCGAGCGCGAGTTATCTTCTGAGTTGGTAATCCAATTGTTGAAACATGGTTCTGATCCCGAATTACCTTTTTCACCTATTGTTTCTGGTGGGCCGAATTCTGCGAATCCTCATGCTTCTCCCACCGAAAGAAAATTACAAGTAGGTGATTTGCTTGTTATAGATTGGGGTGCCGCATATGATAGCTATATTTCTGATCTCACACGCACCTTCGCAGTGGGTGAGGTGGATGATGAGTATAAAAAGATTCACAAGATCGTACAGGAATCTAACGCGGCTGGGCGTGCAGCTGGAAAGCCCCGCGTTCCCTGTGCAAATGTAGATAAAGCCGCACGGGATGTTATTGAACAATCTGGTTACGGAAAATACTTTACGCATCGCACAGGTCATGGCATCGGTATGGAAGGTCACGAAGATCCATACATGCGCGGTGATAATATGCAGTTGCTTGAACCTGGCATGGCCTATACCGTGGAACCTGGAATTTATTTGCCGAATCGTAATGGTGTGCGTATTGAAGATAATGTCATCATCACCGAAGATGGTGCGGATGTATTAAGTGATATGCCACGCGAGATACGCGTGGTGGGGTAAATATTATTTCTGAAAGATTCTCAGAATGACAGGAGCTGTTCATTATGCTAATTGGAATATCCCCTCTTATTTCCCCTGAACTTTTGTCAGTTCTTCATCGTATGGGGCACGGCGATGAAATTGTTCTTGCAGACGCACATTTTCCCGGAGAAACTTATGGAAAGCGTGTGCTGCGTGCAGATGGATTAAAGATTCACGATTTGCTGGATGCTATTTTGCCTCTTTTTGTTTTGGATTCTTATGTTGAAAGTCCGCTGATCATGATGGCTGCTGTTTCAGGTGACCAGCTAGATTCGACAGTGGAGAGTTCCTATCGGCAGGCAATCGACAAACATTGGCCAAACACTCCTCCTATTCAATGTATTGACCGTTTTGATTTTTATGACAGAGCAAAACAAGCTTTTGCCATCCTCATGACTGGCGAGACCGTTAAATATGGCAATATTATTTTGAAAAAGGGCGTCACCCCGATAATCGGATAACACTTTCAATGACTTATGATGATTTGCTAAAATGATAACTAGCTTTGATATTATTCGTGGCCTTCCAGAACACGCATCCATATTGACTGATATCACGATTAAGGCAAAACGTCATTGGGGCTACCCTGAAAAATGGATGCAACAGTGGATTCCGTTGATGACTATTTCAGTGGAGTATATTTTAGAGAATGAAGTATGGATGGTTGTTGTGGATAATAAGCCTATTGGTTATTATTCTTTAAAGCAAGATGTTAACGAATTATGGCTGGATAATCTATGGGTATTGCCTGAATACATGGGGCAGGGGATTGGAAAGCAACTTTGTCACCATGCCTTTGAAAGAAGCCGTATGCGAGGTATGTCCATTTTGAAAATTGAAGCAGACCCGAATGCTCAAAGTTTTTATGAAAAAATGGGTGCACACAAAGTTGATGAACATCAGAGCGAAGTGGATGGTCAATTACGCATATTGCCTGTTATGGAGATTGAGTTATGAGTTCAACGGAAGCGTGACTGCCAGTCACATTAACTACTTAACCCATATTAACGTCGCCACATAAATGTACAGCAATACCCATTTCAGCGAACATGGCAGCCTTCGCGGCTAGAGCCTTATCTGCCATCTCTGATGATGGAGCATACACTACCTGGATGTGATTGGCTTTGTGACGAGCCATTAATTGATCACGGCTAACTCCATGCAATACAGCGCTCATGATCGGCCATTGAGGAGTGGTCGATTTCCAGCGGAATTGCATTTCTTCTGATGATAATGTTACAACTGAACCACGTCCCATATCTACATGAAGAGCATTGTCTTGAACATAAACACGACTCCAAACAATTTCGCCAGGCTTGCTCTCGCCTTTGATCGTTCCACCCCCTTTTGGAAAATACATTGCAGGCTGACGTTCACTGACGGCCCCGGCATATCCACCCACGAAATGGGATGGAGGAGCTGCGCCCGATATTTCAAACACCCAAACAAATTCATCAATATGATTATCTTTATAATGGCGTCCCCAGCGAATATCATGTAATGTAGTGGATGGATCTAGCCCCATTGCAGTCCAAATGCGATTGGTAACAAGTGCGTCCACGCCTGCACCTTCGTCCACTTCGTTGAAGTGGGGCAGTGCTTTGCCGGGGAAAAGCTCCCTACCAGTTTCTCTATGATATACAGGCGGGCGTTGGCTGTCATTGAGTAATCCTTCGGCAAGGTCTGAAGCGGGAGTCATATCTTTCAAACCTTGTTGATATTGAATCCCAATAGCATCGCATCCAAATGCATCAGCAATACGCACAGCGGCGATATACATCTTGAGTTGTTCAAGAATCTGTGCGTCCGTAAGCTCAGTGACATCATCACTTCCAGTTAAAAACTTCATGCCCTTTTCATCGAGCCAGGCGCGGACTTTGCTAGCTTCTTCTTCTGAGACGAGGCGCATCTCTGCCAGCAATGCAGACTGGCTAAAGCGTTCTTTGTAGATGCCGCATGGATTTAGCAATTCATCATCGATGATTGCGTTGTACATCCCCATACAACCTTCATCAAAGATTCCCAAAATGGCTTTGTCATTCTTGAGCTGCTTTGCAAGTGCAACTCCCAGTTGAGATTCTTCTATTGGAAGCTGAGCCAAATTCAGGTCACGAACATGATGCGTGTTATGAGAGATGATACTTTCTGTTAGCCATTGACGAATTCCCTTAAGGAAGAAGTCATCTTTAAAATCATCACTCCAGATCGTACTGTAGTTGACTCCCATCTTGGTAAGTGAGCCATTTAGATTCAGCAAGCCAACCAGGCCTGGCCATTGTCCGCTCCAATTAGCGATTGTTAATATTGGGCCTTGATGGTCTCTCAAGCCAGACAGCACATGATAGCTATATTGCCAGACTGCCACCGCCACAATCAGTGGAGCTTGAGGGGGAATGGATTTGAAAACATCCATTCCCATACGTTGATTCCAAATGAAGCCATGTTTTAGAGATTCATCATAAGGATGCGCGCGTTTAACATTCTTCCCCTCAGCCGTGAATGCCTCAACAATTTGACTTTCCATATCAGCTTGGGCCGGCCAACAGGTTTGATTTGCGGACAAACGCAAGTCTCCGCTAGCAATAAGAAATATTTCGTTGGTATTGTATGTTAAAGGGGATTCTAATTGAGGAAATTTGTAAGCTGTCATTATTTTCTCCATTTCTCAGAGCTATAAACCATTTTAAGCTTAAAAAATGAATAATTCTGCAAATAACTATTGACAAATCAAATTTGACGTAGTACAGTATACCATATTACAGAATTCCATCACACAAATAGGCAAAATTTTACAGAATTTAGACAAAAATAAGGATTCTGATGTCAGACGACCTCATCAACAACAATAATTTCATGCCCGACGGGGCGATTGAACCTTTAGAGCGCGAACAGCGGCTCTATGAGCGTGTGGTTGAAAAAGTTCTAGAGCTAATTTCTTCTGGAGCTTGGAAGCCCGGATTTCGTTTGCCGCCCGAGCGCGAGCTCTCAGAAGCCTTTGGTGTTAGCCGCACTGTGGTTCGTGAGGCAGTTAAAGCTTTGGAAGCACGAGGTGTACTAGAGTCATCAACGGGCAGCGGGGTGTCGGTTCGACTCGCTGACTTCAATATGGTTTCGCGTTCCTTACAAACCTATATGCAACTCTCCAATCTGGTCGATTTCGAGATCCGCCTTAACGAAGTACGGCGGGTATTGGAAGTTGAGATGGTCGCGCTGGCAGCAAGCCGGATCACGCCTGAACAACGGACACAGCTTCGAGAGATTTGCCAGCAGATGCGCGATGGTCAGAACAGTGCCAAACAAATGGCTGAACTGGATTTTCGCCTGCATATTACACTGGCGGAAGCTACCCAAAACGAATTATTCAAAGTTTTGCTGGCACCCCTGATTGACCAGTTACGAGATCAGATTACTTTAACGTGGGAAGGTTTCCCACGCCCTGTGAATTTAGTCTTTGACCAACACGAAACGATTGTGGCGGCAGTTGAGAATGGGGATGCTGAAGCAGCACGTCAGGGGATGATTAAGCACCTGGCCTTTTCACGTGAAGTATTGGAAGATATATCAAAATCTCAGAAAGATAAAGATTTATGAAAGACGATATTTCGAAGGTAGCTATCGTAACAGGTGCTGGTCAGGGAATTGGTCGAGCGATTGCGCATCGACTAGCCCGAGATGGTTTCGCAGTCGCTATTGTAGATATAAACGCGGATGCACTGGATGAAGTTAAAAAAGAAATTGAAGGTTTGGGCGGACAGACACTGGCTTTGAAGGCAGATCTAACTAAACTGGATGATATTAAAAAAGTAATTGATCGCGCTGCTGAATGGGGTCAACTGACCGTACTCGTTAACAATGCAGGCCGAGTGATCATCACTCCATTTCTAGAAATTTCTGAGCATGAGTGGGACGCCATCATGACGCTTAATCTTAAAACTGTTTTCTTTGCTACACAATTTGCGGCCAGGCATATGCAAAACGGAGCGCGCGTCATTAATCTTTCTTCCATCTCTGGCCGTTCGGGTCGTTCAGATCAGGCGCATTATGCCGCTGCAAAATGTGCGGTTATCAGCATCACTCAGTCGGCTGCACTTTCCTTTGCTTCTCAAGGCATCACAGTGAATGCAGTTTGCCCCGGCGTGGTTGATACGCCTATGACAACGGGAATCCATGAAATTCGGGCAAGTGCTCTCGGCATCACGCCGGAAGAATCGCTGGCTCGGATGGTTGCCAAAATTCCACTCGGCCGTCTTGAAACAACTGAAGATGTTGCCGGTGCTATTTCATTTTTGTGCTCGCCAGATGCATCCTATATCACCGGTCAATCACTCAATGTAGACGGTGGAATGGAAATGAATTGATGGCTCTGCCTCGCATCGCTGATCTCACTGCCGGAGAATGGCAGGAACATGCTCGCTTTCCGGGTATTTATATGAAGGGCTTACTGACATCAGCGGATAATCCGCTGGCCAGTGTCAATGTAGTGCAAGTCCCGCATGGCGGCAATATTGGTCGTCACCGCCATACGCAACAGCTTGAAACAATCTGGGTCATAAAGGGGAATGCAATCTTGATCTTAGACCAGACGGAGGTCCCTATCAGAGATGGACAAATAATTGCTATACCGATTGGGCTCGAACACGCATTGCGAAATGAAGGCCAGGCTTTGGTAGAACTACTGACTTTCTTTACTCCTCCACTCACATGAACAAAAAAGCGGCACATACCAGTGCTGTGGCCCAAGTTAAAAAGAATAACCCGGCGACGAGCAATTTAACAAGTCAAGTTTAAATCCTCGCCGCAGATACGAACCCGCTGCACGCAGGTGATCATTTCTGTAATAGAAAGGAAACAGCCTATTGACCTGATGGTACGTACCGCTTCATTCCCATTGTAAACTATTTCAGCAGTAACAAACTTTATCTATACTAATTAGAAAGAAGGAGAGACTTCATGAACAGCAAGAATATACTTCTCAAGTTATTGAGTTTAATGATCGTCTTTAGTGTATTAATCACAGCCTGCGGCACTCCCGCAACTGAAGCACCAGCAACCGATGCCCCGGCTATCACAGAAGCACCTGAGGCTACCGAAGCTCCAGAAGCGACTGAAGCACCCGAGGATAAAATTTTTGATGGAGTTACCATTGACATTCTCACATTTGTGGGACCGCAAGTCGCGGAGCCACTTCAGCGCCGCGGCCCGGATTTCACAGAACTCACTGGCGCAACCGTCAATATCATCACAGTGCCCAACAGCGAGTTATATCAAAAAGTATTAACCGATGCTGTGTCAGGAACGAATGCGTATGATGGTTATCTCTTCGCCCCAGCCTGGGTTGTGGACTTCGCCCCGGCCGGTTTAATCGAAGACCTTACCCCTTATGTTGATGCAGATGCAGCCCTTGAATGGGATGATGTTGCGCCGTTCTTCCGCGACTTTAACTCTTACGATGGCAAAGTGTATAGCATTCCGCTGGATGGCGATATGCACATGGTCTATTATCGAATCGACTCACTGGAAGAAGCTGGTCTCGAGCCGCCCAAGACTTGGGACGACTACCTAGCTGTTGCAAAAGCTCTTAACGGCAAAGACCTTAATGGTGACGGCGAAGGTGACTATGGTTCCTGTATTTCCAAGGCCCCAGCACAACAATCCTATTGGTGGATCTGGTCCATTGCAGCACCTTATATTCAAAGTCAAGGCAGCAGCCAGGGACCATTCTTCAACACTGCAGATATGACTCCGCTGGTTAACAATGATGCCTTCAAACGCGCTTTGGAAGTTTACAAGGAAACTGGTTTGTATGGCCCACCCGATGAAACCAACCAAGGCGTTGGTGATTCCCGTGGCTTATTCCTCCAGGGCCGTTGTGCCCTCACCATGGATTGGGGCGATATTGGTCCGCTCGCGATTGATCCTGCAAACTCGAAGGTGATCGACAAGACGGGAGCCATCTCGAACCCTGGTTCAACCGAAGTTCTGGATTGGGAGACCGGCAAACTCGTTGCTTGCGATGCCACAACCTGTCCTCATGCAGTTGATGGTGTAAATCATGCACCATTTGCCTCCTTCGGTGGATGGGCCGGTGCAGTCAATGCAGCAGTTACTCAAGAAGAGAAAGATGCCGCCTACGCCTTCTTCTCTTACATGGCCCAACCGGCGCAATCCAATGCGGATGTGGTTGTCGGCGCGACTGGCTATAACCCATTCCGTATTTCGCAGTTCGAAGATACGCAACCCTGGGTTGATGCAGGCTTTAGTCAGGCAGCAGCAGAGCAATACCTTAACGGTATCAAAGAGAGCTTTGACAGCCCGAATATGGCTGCGGACCTGCGCATTCCGAAGAGCCAACAATATATTCAGGTCGAGCTTGACCGTATCCTCTCTCTATATATCGCCGGGGATCTCACCACTGATGAAGCCGCACAACAGTTATATGACTCCTGGGAAGCCATCACAGAGGCAGAAGGCCGCGATGCACAGTTGACTTTCTATAAGGGGACTATTGGAGCCAAGTAGACCTATCGTATAGGTTGAACAAAACCACTCAAGGCCCAACTCAAATTGGGTTGGGCCTTGAGCCTTCTCCTTATCAGACCATGAACACTAAACCCACAGAACCGCAAACATCATCCCGTCTCCACTCAGTGATTTCTTCCTTAGCCGACCGTTTGGCTGGGTCGGTCTTTATTTTGCCAACAGTCCTAGCTTTGTTGTTCTTATCCATCTTTCCTTTGATCGCGTCGCTCTATGTCTCTTTAGCAAAATTCGACATTGCCCCGGGTGGTTTTAAGCTTAACTTTGTTGGCTTGGAAAATTACAAAAAATTGTTCGAAGGTTCTGAAGGGACTCACTTCCTTGGGAAATTCGCACCCAGTACTCCTTTAACTTGGATAGTATTTGGTGTAGTGGTTATTGCTTTAGCCATTTTCATGGCCCGCTATTTGTTGAATGCCAGAGTTTCTGTTAGCGGCTTAATCGGCCGGATGTTGTTAGTCTTTGGTTTGGGATTAATAACTTGGATGCTGGTACATACTTTGTGGAATGAGGGTCGATTAGGAACTGCAAGTATCACTCTTGTTTATGTTTTTGTAGGAATATTTTTTCAATATATTCTTGGTTTAAGTCTGGCCATGCTTACTGTACAACGTCTGCCGGGGCGGCGTTTCTTTCGAGTGATATTTTTACTTCCTATGATGATCACGCCTGTGGGCGTTGCTTATATGTTTCGGATGCTTACAGACACAAGTAAAGGGCCGTTCACGCCTATTTGGCAGGCTATGGGTTTGACTGATTTTTCCTGGGTGAATAATGCCTGGGGTGCGCGAACCGCCATTCTAATTGGGGATGTCTGGCAGTGGACACCTTTTATGTTTATCGTACTTGTCGCCGCACTAGAGAGTCAGCCTGTCGAGCCTATCGAGGCCGCCACAGTGGATGGCGCAAATTCCTGGCAGATTTTTCAGCATATCACCTGGCCTGCGATCCTGCCTGTCAGTATGACCCTGATTCTAATCCGCTTGATCGAGGCCTTTAAGATTGTGGATCTGCCCAACGTAATGACCAATGGCGGCCCCGGTACTGCCACTCAGTCCCTGACTTATCACGCTTTTATTAATTGGCGAGCATTGAATATAGGCGGCTCGGCTGCAGTGGCTTATATGCTGCTCCTTCTTGTGACATTTTTTGCCATGATCTTTGTTAATTTGATTCGCCAACGCACTGTTGAAACACTCTAGAAGCGTGACCTATCGCGTTGTTATTAAATTTTGGAGCAGGAATTATGAAGCGCTGGTTTCAAAGTAAATCAATCAATACACCTTCACCTGTGGGCGCAGTTTTATCTTATCTGGTGCTGGGGTTCTGGGCATTTATTATCTTATTTCCGCTTTATTGGTTGGTGGTAACTTCTTTTAAGATTTCCAGCCAGGTTGCTGAAGGTCCTTTTTATATTCCCTTTATTGATTTTCAACCATCCCTCGATGCCTGGAAGTACATTTTAGTTGGCGATCTCAGCAACGATACCATTCGAAATTTTATTAATACCCTGATCGTTGCTCCCGCTAGCGCATTGATAGCTCTAATACTTGGAGCTACAGCGGCATATGCTCTTGTTCGGTTTGAATACCGTCCGCGGGTGGGTGCGATCTGGACTTTCATCGGTTGCGTGGTATTAAGCATCGTCACTATTTCTCTCGGTGTACCCTGGCAGGTTGCGGTTGCTGTTTCTGCTGCGGTGTTTTTTATTCTGCTGCAAACTATTGGGCGTCGCTTCAAACGAGCTTTGGGAAATAATGATATCGCCTTCTGGATGATCTCCCAGCGTATGCTGCCCCCGGTAGCGGTTGTTATCCCGATCTATATCTTGTTTCAACGCCTACATTTGTTGGATACATACGCGGCATTGATCATCACTTATGTGACCAGCAACCTGCCGATCGTGATCTGGTTGATGCGCGATTACATAAGCACCATCCCGATTGAATTGGAAGAATGTGCCTCGATTGACGGCGCTTCGCGCTATCGCATCTTTTCGTCCATCGTTCTGCCTCTGGCTGTCCCGGGCTTGGTTGCCACCTTTTTATTTGTCCTCGTCTTTACCTGGAATGAATATTTGCTGGCATTATTCCTTTCAAGTGCAAAAGTACAAACTTTGCCGTTGACCATTGTTGCTCAAAATGCAACTCGCGGCCCGCAGTGGTGGAATATGTCTGTATTGATTCTGATCATGATCGTGCCTGTAATTGTGATTGCCATTATTTTAGAGCGATATATAACTCGCGGTTTGTTGATCGGCGCTGTCAAAGGTTAATGCATGGTCGTTGATTCCATTCCACACATCATTGAGTCTGCGTTGGAACGCAAATTACCGACAAAGACTGATTATGGAATCGCGTTTGTCGGATGTGGTGGAATAGTTAATTATGGACATATCCCCTCTTATAAAGCCAATGGTTTTAATTTGATCGGTGGATATGACATTAATCACGAAGCCGCTGAAAAAACAATACAGACACATAGCTTGAAAAAACTGTATACATCACTTGATGAATTATTGTCAGATCCCATGGTTCAGATCGTGGATATTGCAGTGGTGCCAGAAGAACAGCGCAATGTTGTCACAAAAGTGATCGCCGCCAAAAAGCCTCTGCTTTGTCAGAAACCCTTTTCTATTAATTACGCACATGCAGCAGAGATGACTTCTCTTGCGGAACAAGCTGGCATAAAGATGGCTGTGCATCAACAATTCCGCTGGAGCTCGATTATTCAAGCCACGCGTGCAATCATGAATCAAGGTTGGCTTGGAGATATTCTGGATGTACAAGTTCAAGTAAGCATTCATACTCCATGGGATATGTGGCCATGGATCGCCAGTCAGCCACGCCTTGAAGTTTTATTTCATTCCATTCATTATTTAGACTCTTTACGTTATCTCTTTGGTGATCCTGTATTAGTCACAAGTAGACACACGAAAAACCCTGCACAAAAGGCCAAGGGTGAGAGCAAGACTATTACAACCTGGGATTATTCAAATGGAATGCAAATATTAATTGCGATCTGCCACTTTGATTGGTCGCCAGCATTGTATTCTTTATTCCGTGTACTCGGAACAGATGGTGTCATTGAAGGCACAATAGGTACCAATTACGATTATCCGGATGGGCGCAGCGACACATTGAAGTTTACAAGCCGCGAACATTCTGAACAAAATTTTTCAACTACGTTGCCAGGCAAATGGATTCCCGATGCTTTCTACGGTCCCATGGCTTCGTTGATGGAAGCGATCCAAACGGATAGCGAACCGCTCACTTCTGCCAAAGATAATCTCGGTACACTGCGTGTGGTGGAAGCAGCTTATCGGTCAATGAGCGAAGCGCGAAGTGTCAGCCCATCAGAAATCATTGTATAGATATTTATTGAAATGAGGAAATAAGCTTATGCCTTTGACTCCAGAGCGATTACAAGATGCCTATCGACAGATGCTTGTGATTCGCAAATTTGAAGAGACGATTCGTAATCTTTATCAACAAGGAAAGATTCGCGGTTCATTTCACCCGTGTGTTGGTCAAGAAGCTACAGCCGTGGGCGGCTGCTGGGCCGTGAGAAAAGATGATTACATGACCTGCACCTATCGTGGTCATGGACAAGCGCTTGCAAAAGGTTTGGATGTTCGTGCAGCTATGGCAGAAATGTTAGGCAAATCAACTGGTTGTTCCAAAGGCAAAGGCGGCTCAATGCATTTCACCGATCCATCGGTTGGTTTACTCGGTGCGAATGCAATTGTGGCAGCAGGTGTCCCCCATGCGGCTGGAGCAGCGCTCGCTTCACAGTTGCAGAAAAAAGATAATGTTGCACTTGCATATTTTGGAGAAGGCGCAGTCAACCAAGGTGTTTTTCTCGAGTCTCTTAATCTCGCAGTTATTTGGAAGCTACCATTGATTCTGATATGTGAGAATAATTTATATTCCGAAATGACTCCTTCACATGAAACAACTTCGGTAGTTGAGACTCATAAGCGAGCTGATGGATTTGGTTTTGAATCCATTCAGGTGGATGGCAACGATGTCGAGGCGATGTATAACGCTGTTGAAAGTGCAGCAGCTAAGGCACGCGCAGGCGGCGGTCCGATTTATATCGAGGCAATGACTTATCGTCTGTGGGGACATATGATGGGAGACCCTGAAATCTATCGCACCAAAGAAGAAGTGGCGAAAGCCAAAGAGAATGAGCCAATCGTCCGCTGTGGAAAACGTCTTCTCGAATTGGGATGTACTGCCGATGATTTAACTAGACTTGACAGCGAAGCTGAAGCGATTATCGCTGACGCACTTCAATTTGCCGAGTCTAGTGCAGTACCAGAACCCGCTGACGCATTTACTGATGTATTTATTTAGGTAAATTATTTATGCCAAACATAACCTATGCTCAAGCTTTGAACGAAGCGCTTCGTGAAGAAATGAAAGTGGACCCGCGCATCTTTTTGATGGGGGAAGATATCGGCCATCATGGCGGTATCTTTCGCGTGACCAAAGATTTAATAGATGAATTCGGTGCAGAGCGCGTGCGCGATACACCAATCAGCGAGTCCAGTTTTGTTGGCGTTGGGATTGGTGCGGCGATGGCAGGAATGCGGCCTGTAGTGGAATTATTGTTTATGGATTTTGCTCTTGTAGCCGCGGACCAGATCGTGAATCAGGCTGCAAAACTTCGTTATATGTCTGGTGGAACCGTATCCATTCCCATGGTGGTGCGTGCACAACAGGGTGGTGGACGTGGCAATGGCGCGCAACATTCTCAATCCTTTGAGTCGTGGCTGGCACAAGTACCAGGTTTAATCATTGTGGCGCCTTCAACACCGGCAGATGCAAAAGGATTGTTGAAGAGCAGTATCCGCGATGGAAACCCGGTCATCTTTATTGAACACAAACTTCTATATAACACCAAAGGCGACGTGCCCGAAGGAGACTATTCCATACCAATTGGCAAGGCAGAAGTCAAACGCGATGGACGCGATATCACGATCGTGTCTTATTCACGCACACTTTTATTTGCTCTCGAAGCGGCTGAGACCCTTTCACAAAAAGGCATTGAAGCCGAGGTCATTGATCTGCGAACAATTGAGCCGCTTGATATGAATACGATTCTTGAATCTGTAAAAGGCACTGGGCGTTTGCTCATTGTGCATGAAGCTCATAGCAACTGCGGATTGGGCGCAGAGATCATTGCCCGGATGTATGAACAAGCGCCAGATACATTGATCATGCCGCCGCGCAGGTTGGGAGCGAAGCATGTCCCAATTCCAGTAGCAGAGAGCCTTGAAAACGCAGTCCTGCCGCAAACGTCAGATATTATTCAAGCAGTGGAGGCGATGTTCTAATGAAAGAGCTTCATCTCGCGCTCATCAGCGGACCTCAATATGATGGCCTGCTTGAATTATTACCAGCCTTTGAAAAACAAACAGGCTATCATCTGCATGTAGATGTGCGTCTCCCGCATGTTGAATTAAACGAACGCATGGCAAAAGATCTCGGTACTGAAAACGGTCATTATGATTTGATTTCAACTCACACAAAATATTGTCCATCGCAAGCGGAACACTTACTTTCATTGGAGGAACTTGTAAATGCAGATGAGTTAAGCGACTTTGTGCCGCGCGTGTTGGAGTTGTGCCGCTTCGTAAATGGAGCGGATCAGACTCACGAAAAGCTGATGCAGCTTCCAAGAAACTTTGATGCTCGCATACTTTTTTATCGCTCCGATTTGATCAGCGCTCCCCAAACATGGGATGAAGCCGCTGAACAGATGGTCAAACATAAACGCGATGGTTTTTACGGATTTGCTTTTCCCGGAAGACATTCAGGTTTATTTGGTACTTTTTATGAATTGCTTGGTATGGCTGGTGGTGATCTATTTGACGCAGAACTCAACCCGATCTTCAACAGTGAAGCAGGTGAGTGGTCGTTGAATTATTTGCATCGTTTACACTCTGTAGATCGAGTCACACCACCCGATCTGCTTGAGAATTGGTATTACGACGAAATTTCAGATCGCTTCCGTGATGGGGATGTATTGATGGTAGGCGATTTTCCAGGCTTTTATGGCTTGTATCAGAAGCGTGAAACCTGCGCAGTGTTCGATCAATTCGATGTTGCAGTGTATCCGGCGGGTCCAGCTGGGATTCGTAAATCTTATGCGGGTGGGCATTCTTTTGCGATTCCTAAAGCAGCACATGATCCTGAAGGTGCCCTTGCACTTGCAAAGTATCTGACCAGCGCAGAAGTCCAATGGCATGAAGCTAGTGTTGGCGGACATACTCCAGTGCGCCAAAGTATTTTTGAAAAAATAAAATCAACTCAATCGGGGCGAGATGCAAGGAGAATGGAAGCTTTAGAAGAGACCATTACTCACTATGCAATGGTGCCACCGAAGTTCGCAAGATATCCGCTAATCGAAGATATTTTGTGGTCTGGCGTGCAGGAAGCAATGGCCGGTAAAAATACAGCCAGGGAAACACTACTTTTAATGGAGAAAAAAGTACGCGAGGTTTTAATATGATCCAGGGATTCTGGCATGTCTCATTCACAGTCAGGGACATCGATGCATCGGTGAAATGGTACACCGAAGTATTAGGCCTGGAATTTGTGCGTGATCAGATTCAGAAAAATGAATATACTGACAAGCTGGTGGGATACAAGGATGCACATCTTAAAGTAGCCCAGTTACGTGTGCCTGGTGAAACGATCCCAATGTCACGTCATCATATTGAACTGGTGGAATATATTCATCCGCGCGGCGAGGATATTCCGCTGGATACCAACCGCGCCGGTGTTGGTCACTGGGCATTCATGGTGGATGACATTCATGCTGAGTTCAAGCGTCTTAATGCGCTCGGTGTTCAGTTCAAAGCCGAGAAGCCGATTGCAATTGAGGCTGGTGTAAATAAAGGCGGCTATACCATTTATTTTATTGATCCCGATGGCATAACGCTGGAATTAATTCAACCTCCGCCGTAATAAGTTACATCATTTAAAATAAACTAAAAAGTCATGTCGTTGCTCTTCCTCGTAACGACATTTATTTAGAACAGGAAACTAATATGCTTGCACCTCTCTCCCTCACCCCTTCCTTTGGTTTTGGCGACCGTTTAGGACTGGCTACGCCGGGTCACATTGCCGCATTGCGCGGAACGAAATTCGCGCCGATATTTGCACAGCAATCTGTCCGTGAGAATTCCCGCACAGGACGGACTCCACAACAAGTGGTGGACGATGCCAAACGAGCCGTCGATGCCGCAAAATGGGATGGGCACTGGGGTGCAGATGCCGATCACTTAAAAACTGTTGAAGATATTCCTCCGTTTGTAAATGCAGGCTATACCTTTTTCACGGTGGACCCTGGCGATCATGTAGATAATTCAGCAGATACAGATTCATCGGATATATTGAAGAAAAAGATCACGCGATTTAACTGGGATGAACTCTCAGCTTTGTATCTGAATCAGAATGGGCAGCAGGCTTGGGGTGAGTTCGAGGCGGAGTCTTTACAGCGTTCAGTGGTCAAATATAGCAGGGCGATACAACATGCAGTATCCATGTTTAATCGTCTATCTGATTTGAAAGATGAATTTGATTTTGAAGTATCGGTAGATGAAACTGATTCGCCCACCACGCCGCTTGAACATTTCTTCATCGCCAGCGAATTGGCTCGTTTAGGTGTACGGTTTACATCATTAGCGCCACGTTTTATTGGTCGTTTTGAAAAAGGTGTGGATTATATCGGCGACTTAAATGCATTGGACGCAGAATTAGAAAAACATGCCGCAGTGACAGCGCACTTTGGGACATACAAATTAAGTTTACATTCAGGCTCTGATAAATTCAGTGTCTATCCGCTGGTGGCAAAACATTGGGGCGAGCGCATTCATGTAAAAACAGCAGGCACAAGCTATCTCGAAGCATTGCGTGTGTTGGCAAGTCATGACCCCGATCTCTTTTTGAAAATATATGAACTTGGGCGTGAGTGTTATGAAGTGGATAAACGTACTTACCATGTCTCTGCAGAGTTAGTGATGCTGCCAAAAACAAATGACCTGCCCTCTTTGTTAAATAATTTTCATGCACGCGAAGTATTGCATGTTACTTTTGGTTCTGCAATCGGGAAGTTTGGCGTAGAATTGAAATCGGCGCTGATCAAACATGAAACCGCATATTATGAAGGGCTGCGGACTCACTTTGAAAAGCATTTAAATTTACTCAAGGATTAGCATGGATAAAAAAGAATTCCTGTCGCTCTATGATTTCACTGACCGCACTGTATTGATTACAGGCGGAGCAGGCGTACTTGGAATTGAAATTGCCCATATGCTAGTGGAATGTAACGCGAATGTTGTAATTTTGAGTCGCAACCCAGAACGAGGAACAAAGTCTGTTGCAGAAATTAATGACAACATAAAGAGTAAAGGTCGTGCTATTTACATTCAAGGCGATGTATTGGATATTCAAACATTACAGCAAGCAAATGAAAGTATTCGTTCAGAGTTTGGCAGTGTAGACATACTTATCAATGCTGCGGGCGGCAATCATCCATCTGCAACAACATCCGCTGATTTATCTTTTTTTGATTTGCCGCTTGATGCAGTTCGTCATGTCAGCGATTTGAATTTACTAGGCACAATTCTTCCATGTCAGGTTTTTGGGCGAGGCATGACAGAACAAAACAAAGGTGTGATTCTCAATGTGTCTTCAATGAATGCCTTTCGCCCACTCACACGCATCCCTGCATATTCGGCGGCGAAAGCGGCGATCAGTAATTTTACGCAATGGCTGGCCGTTCACATGGCACAGAATTATTCGCCGCACATCCGCGTCAACGCGATTGCTCCTGGATTTTTTATTACGGATCAGAATCGATTTCTACTAACAGACAAAGAAACTGGCGACTTCACTGCACGTGGTAAATCGGTCATTGCTCACACTCCAATGAATCGCTTCGGAACTCCCGAAGACCTGCTCGGTGCGACGATGTGGTTAATCTCACCTGCTGCCGCTTTCGTAACGGGAACGGTGATTCCGATTGATGGCGGATTCTCTGCGTTTAGTGGGGTTTAGTAGCGGATTATAGAAGCGGATAAACAGATGATAACGGATTTATATGATTGAAGCAAAAGCAATTGCTGAAAATGGTTTACTCTCACATGACGCAATTCGCGCGACTCTTGAAAACGGTTTGTCAAAGAAATTCATTGGGGAGCGAGTCCTTATTTTAATTCCTGATCACACACGTTCATTGCCATTGCCTTTTCTCTTTCGTTGCCTTGTTGAAATTTTGCACGACACAAAACAACTGAATTTTATGGTTGCGCTGGGGACTCATCCGCCGTTAAGTGAAGAGAGTCTATATAAGCTAGTTGGGATAACATCGGAAGAAAGAACCACCACATTCAAACATATTGGCTTGCTTAATCACGAATGGAATATACCATCAGCATTAACATCGCTTGGCATGATTGCGCAAGATGAAATTAAACAGATTGCTGGAAATAATTGGCATTCGTCATTGCCAGACGAAGTCAATATCCGCATTAACAAAGCTGCACTTGAATATGATCACATTGTTATTCTTGGACCAACTTTCCCGCATGAAGTAGTCGGATTCTCAGGTGGAGCAAAATATCTCTTCCCTGGCATCTCAGGTGCAGACATGATCAACGCCACGCATTGGCTAGGTGCATTGGCGGGTGTGGTTGGGACAATCGGAGTTAAAGATACACCCGTCCGTGCGATGATTCATGCGGCGGCACGACGATTGAAAACACCGATAACTCTAATTTCATTAGTAGTAGAAAGCCATGAGCTGAGTGGAATATTCATCGGCGATCATTTATCGGCTTGGAGTGAAGCGGCTGGCTTATCAGCACAACGTCATATCCGCTGGTGTGACAAACCCTTTCAAAAAATCTTATCTTGTGCGCCTCCGATGTATGACGAATTATGGACAGGCGCAAAGGCAATGTACAAGCTTGAAGCCGCTGTTGCTTTGGGGGGTGAGGTTGTTATTTATGCGCCACATCTGGATGTGGTTAGCCATGTGCATGGAAAATATATTTTTGAAGTTGGATATCACATCCTGCCGTATTTTTTGAATGATTGGGAGCGCTTCAAAAATATTCCGCTGGGTGTGCTGGCACATAGCACGCATCTACGCGGCTCGGGCATAATGGAAAATGGGATCGAAAAACCAAATGTAAAAGTAACATTAGCCAGTAAAATACCTGCTGAAGATTGTGCGCGACTCAACTTGGGATACTTGGACCCATCGAAGATTAATATCGATGATTGGAAAGATAAAGAAGATGAAGATATTTTGTATGTTCCCAAAGCGGGTGAAATTTTATATCGACTCAGATAAAACCTTTAATGATATTCAAAACAATTCTATCGTCCCATTTTGTGCGCTATCCATCCATGCAAATTCAGGATTTATATAAGCTCATTCATCAGGCAGCGATGGGTAGTGAACACGCTATCTCCAATCCTGAAGGTGTGCACAAATGGATGGAACGTGAGCTTTCCGAAATGGGGACAGGATCTGATGAGCCGCGCATCGATCCCATTTCTGATGATGGACAGATTGTGCGTATACACCTGCGACCATTTATTGCAGAGGGTGGCGACCCTGTAAAACTGCTTGATGCTTTCATCCAAACAGCAAAGGAGTTTCGTGGTGATACGCAAATCTTGAGAAAATATTGGAATATCGCTACAAGCATGAAATATTATTCGTCCAATGAAATGGATGATTTCATTGGATCCATGCAAACACAGAATTATCCCGCTGTGCATCACTCATCCAAATACGAAAGTTTTTACCGCCCATCTTATCGTGTAGTCTGGCAGAAATTTATATGAGAATTCGTTTCTTTATCATTATGGGCGCCTCCGGCAGCGGTAAGACAGAAGTGGGAAAATCGTTAGCAAAATATTTAGGATGGGATTTTTTCGACGCCGATGATTTTCATCCGCCTGAAAATGTGGCAAAAATGGCGAATGGGATTCCGCTTGACGATTCAGACCGTGCCCCGTGGCTTGATTCGCTTCAAGATTTGATTTCATCTAGTCTGAGAGAGAATCGACCTGGTGTACTGGCATGCTCCGCTCTCAAAGAGCGTTATCGTCAACGATTGCTCGAAGACAATGATGATGTACAACTCGTATATCTCAAAGGCAGTTATGACCTAATTTGGTCTCGTATGTCAAAACGCAAAGATCATTACATGAAACCAGACATGCTTAAGAGTCAATTTGATACACTCGAAGAACCATCTAACGCGTTGACCGTGGATATCTCGCTTTCAGTAGATGAAATTTTGCAAGTGATAATAGAACAGATGATGTAAAATTGTTATATGACTACATACTGCGATTACTGTAATTCTCACCCACAAGATACTTTCAATAAGGTTTACCACGATACACAGTATGGTTTTCCACTGGATAGTGATGATCAACTCTTTGAGCGCCTTGTTCTGGAAATCAATCAGGCGGGACTTTCATGGATTACTATTCTGAAAAAGGCCGAGAATTTTCACAAGGCTTACGATGGATTCAAGATTGAGAAAATAGCAAACTATACCGAGAATGACCGCGCTCGTTTGCTTGAAGACGCTGGCATTATTCGCAACCGTTTGAAGGTCAACGCGGCGATTGTCAATGCACAGAAAATACTTGAATTGAAGAAAGAATTCGGCTCATTTAAAGAGTGGCTTGACAAGCATCATCCGCTTACAAAAGAAGAGTGGACAAAACTTTTTAAAAAGACATTTATCTTTACGGGTGGTGAGATCGTAAATGAGTTCCTCATGTCCACTGGATATTTGGCAGGCGCACATGAGACGGCATGTCCGATTTATAAAAAAGTAGCCAGCTTGCGTCCCGCGTGGATGGGCCAAAGTAAATAAGGTAAAATCTAAAACTCAAAATATAAGAAACGGCAACAAGGAGAACGCAAGCATGACAACAGTTCGTACTGATGTTTTTAAAATTGGCGATAATTTCGCTACCCTATTTGGTGACGAAGTGCAGGTGGGGCAGATGGCTCCTGAATTTACCTCGGTCGTGCCAGGTTGGGCGCCTGTGAATCCGTTACAAGAATCAAAAGGCAAAGTGATTATTCTTTCTGCAGTGCCTTCATTAGACACCGATACTTGTGACCGCGAGACTCGCCGTTTTAATGAAGAGGCTGCAAAGTTGGGCGACGACATTATTATTTACACTATCAGCACTGATTTCCCTATGGCGCAAAAGCGCTGGTGCGGTGCTGCCGGGGTGGATAAAGTAAAGGTTGTCTCCGATGTGTTAGATGCAGAATTTGGCTTGAAATATGGAATTCTCATCAAGGAACGCCGCTACTTGCGCCGTTCAGTTTTCATTGTTGGTCGGGACAGCAAGTTGACCTATGTCAAATATATGCCAACAAATAATGAAGAACCGAATTACGATGAAGTGATCAATGCAGCGAAAGATGCTTTGAAGTAATAAATAAGTTGTTGAAATAAAAATCCCGTCAACGGAATTGACGGGATTTTTTATTAATTGGCAATTGCAAATAAACATTTCAGATAAGCCCCTTCATTGAAGCCAATAGGATGATCCAGCGCATGACCAGTTCGCTCGATCTCTGTTAGTTGACGATTTGATTCTCTCGCCGTTTGATGAATGGAGTTAAAAAATGTTTCATCATCCACGCGGCTAGAACAGGATGCCTGCACCAGGGTACCGCCTGTGCGCAACACGCCCAAGCCTAAGCGAGTTAACTTTTTATATGCAGATAAAGCCGCTGGAATTTGTGCTTGATTTTGTGCGAACATAGGCGGGTCAATGATCACTAGATCAAATAACTGTTTTTGTGATTTCATATTTTCCAATACTTCAAAAGCATCTTTTGCTATGATTTCATGCGATGCTGCCGCAACTGTTGGAATATGTTTGTTATATGCCATGTTACGAGCAGCAGTTTCAAGAGCAGGAGCACTTATATCTACACTTGTAATTTGTTTTGCACCACCGCGAGCCGCATAAACAGAAAAGCCTCCAGTGTAAGCAAATACGTTTAGAACTGATTTTCCTTTTGATAATTTTTCAACTCGCGCGCGGTTATCTCGTTGATCAAGAAAGAATCCAGTTTTCTGGCCGTGAATGGGATCACACTCAAAGACAAGGCCATTTTCTCGAAACTGGCACAGCCCCCTGTGGGGAATCAGGTTATCGGGAGTCTGACCGGTGAGAGTCATTCCATCGTTTAATCCAAAAAGGAATTCAGTCTGTTTTAAAAGCGAGCGGTTGAGTCGTAAAATTAATCGTTGATGCGGATTGACCTGTTCCAACGCAGAACAAAATTCTTTCAAGTGAGGAATCCAGGCCGGTGTATAAAGTTTTAGAACAAGCGTCTCAGCGTATCGATCAATGACTAATCCTGGGAAACCATCATTCTCACCATGAACCAGCCGATAGCCTGTGGTATCAGTTTCTTTTAAAGATGCACGAAGATGAGCAGCTGTATTTAATTTCGTTTGAAACCAATCTGCATTGATCGTTGCAGGCTGGCGGCTTTGTAAGATGCGAACACGAATCGAAGATGTGGGATCGTATAAACCGATTGCAAGAAAGCGACGCTTGTCGTCAAAGATAACAGCCAGATCGCCGGGTGCTCCCACGTGGCTTTGTTCAGTAATTGATTGATCGAATATCCACGGATGGCCCTGCCGCAAGGCGCGTTCTGCTTGTGAGTGGATACGCAATGCGATGCGTTTATCTGCAGGCTTGGGGAGTTGCGATAGAGAAGTGTTGAAGTCCATTATTTTTATAAATTAGACCTCTTGCAAAAGTCTTTGTTTTGTTCCGTCAGTAGTTGTACTGCTGACGGTTCGGCAGTACAACTGCCGAAAAAACTTCTTAATAAACGTACTTATGCAAGAAGTCCATT
>JACMLM010000058.1 GCA_014379595.1 Anaerolineales bacterium | reverse complement strand
CGCCCTGTTTTGATTTAATCAAGTGTGAGATTTTTATTCGATTTTAGTGTTGCAGTTTGCAATTTAGTCTGAATTTGCATGGATTATGTCATCTCATAGCAATCTCAGGGAGGTTCTTAAACATGTTGTTTCTGAGAACGCTTTGTTAGCCCGCGTTTCTAATTAAGAAACAGATTTACTGACAAGACTTAAGAACGTCATGCGTAGACCTCAAAGAAAAATAGAGTGTAGACAATGGCAGCTAAACTTACAGAACCGATTAGTATCCATTTTATACCACTAACTCTTGCGTTCCAAAAGTCTTTATGTTTATAAACTAATCTGTCTTGTATGAAATAGTAGATTTCATAATTAAAGAATGAGGTCAAAATAAGGATACCCCCATATAGCCACGACCATATAAAGAAAACCGATACCGATATAAGATTGTTGAGTGATTTTGGTCCGAGACCATAAAGGCGCTCGCACTCACTAACATTTACTAACCTGCCATGTCCACTTTCAAAGTTGATATCGTAATCAGTTGGGTAAAAACCATGTCCGTTATAGAATATTGTTGCTGTAAAATCACGTTTACAATATTTTACTGTTGTATCACTTTCATCGTAGTAAAGCCACCCATTGTTTTGTAAGATACCATCATAATGTTGACGAATCTCTGTGAAGCCTAAATCTTTGGCAACATACCCTATGGTGATGCTGGCGTTAGATTCGGTGAACCAACTTTCATAGGTACTCTCTTGAGCAGAAGGTGGCGCTAATATATTTTTAGCCTCCATCTCAAGCTGGGTTTTTACTTTTTCATAATACGGACGCAAAAATAAAACTTGAAATAGAACATGCCCAACTAATAAAGCAATAGGAAACAACTGAAAATAACCTAGCCAAAACAGACGAGGCTTATGTTTGTTTGAAATTTCAGGCTGGGCAATGGTGCGAATTTTCTGCAACATGAAATAATAAACTCATTACGAGCGGGCTAACTAGTGTTTAGACGGCCAGTTCCAACTAACTGCCTATAGACAGACCGTTCCAACTACATCGTCCCCTTTAGGGGAATCGCCTAATTCAATTAGGACGTTAGACGGTCAAAGATTAATTTTCATTAAGTGTAGCTCTATCAGACATATTTGAATAGCTCCAAAGAAAACGAATGATTCAGAATCGCCGTACACAGGCTTACGCGAAGCGTGAAGCGTCTGCTTTAAGTTGTGATCAAATCCTGAAATTCTTTCAACATGGCGTGGACTCTGTTTGGAGCAGAAAAAACTCGAAGCCAGAAAATACTTATAAATCGTGCAGACTCCCAAAAATCCACTACACACTTTGTTGGGCAGATTTTGTAAAGGGGTTTTGAATTTGAAATTGATGCTTGCGTGAATTCCTACAAATTATTGTCACCTACTTACCAATGTGTTTGACTATGTCACCTGTGGCAATCACTTTATCTTCTTCCATGTGTCCGCCTCCTTCAGGCATTGGCGCGCCATCGTGATCTCTGAAGTAAAGCGGTAGACCTTCTGAAAGGTCCCCTGGGTACACAACAGGATCCTGACGTTGATGATGAATGTGGATATGGGGTTCACTCGTGTTACCGGAGTTTCCACATTGACCGATCACCTGTCCTTCTTGTACTGTATTGCCTGTCTTTATAACGACACTTCCCTCTTTTAAGTGAGCTATAACCAAATAGGTTCCTGTTTTCAATTGGATCACAGCATGATTACCCAAAGGAGCCTGAAAATTTTTTGAGAGCACCCCAGGTGTCATATCTGGTTCCCCATCATGAGCATATGTCACAAGACCGTCCACGGGGGCGACCACTGGAATCCCGTAACAACCATAATCTTCCAAGTTCGAACTTCCAGTCAAGTATGGAGCCACACCCAGGTCGTATGCCCATCTCTGGTCAGGAGTTTTGGCATGATAGTTATTCTCCAATTTATCCCCGCCCCAAAGCACCTTCAGAGGCACGTTTGCAGGGAGACGGACGGTGGCAGAAGGTGTAGTAGATGCAATCGATGCTGGATAAGCAACTGGCTTAATCAAGAGAATGATAGGGAATAAAGAGAGCACTGCGACCAGCAACGTCATGATCAGGAGTCTGCTAAACCTTCTCTTCACGATAACATAAATTATGATTACCACGAGGAAGATCAATCCCAAAGCAGGAGTAAGTAATTGCGACAAAAACCATCCATTGATTTTGTTTGTTCCTCCTAATAGAAAAAGAACTAAAAGGATCGCGCTGGTCAATAGCATCGTTGTGATGGGCATCCAACGCAGGATTCGCCAAAGACGAGAAAGCGCAGATGGACGTTCTTGTTCATTTTTATTTAAAGAAGTTTGTTGCATATTTTCCTTGGTAATGGCTGCTAAAGGTTGAAGCTACGGAAAATTCAGTATAAGACAAAACATGTTTGATGGCAATCCGCCTCCGTAATATCCGCCCAATTAGTGTTTAGACGGTCACCTGCCGTATAACTCTGCTTATAGACGGCCGCCATCTAATCACCTAAACAGCGGATTAGATGGCAAAAGATTAATTTTCCCTATAAGTTTAGCCTTATTAAGTACATTTGAATAGTTACAAAGAAAGTACATGATTCAGGATTGCTCTGCCCAGCTTGAATTTACGCGAAGCGTGAAGCGTCTACATTAAGTTGTGATCAAATTCTGGATCTCTTCAAATGTAGCAGGGCCAATTCCCGAAACATTCATAATATCTTCAAGCGTGGCAAACGGGCCGTTCTCTTCCCGATAATCAATTATTTTTTGAGCGGTGGTTGGGCCAATGCCAGGCAGTGTATCCAGTTCTTCCAATGAAGCAGTATTGATGTTGACAAGCTCTACATCTGAGTTCGTTTCTTCCGAATTGTTCCCCGAATCGTCAGTGGGAGTTTCGGTTGCAGAGGAAGGCAGGTCAAATGTTGACGTGTCATCTGCAGCTGGCTCGCTTCCATCATTAAAAGGAATATCCAACTGCTGGCCATCTTCAAGCAATGCAGCAACATTTAGCGCCTCTACATTCGCTTCTGCAAGCATACCGCCTGCAGCATCAATCGCATCCTGCACGCGTGCGCCTTCTGGAAATTCATATAAGCCAGGGCGGGGCACTGCACCGATCACATGCACAGCGATGGGCGCGGCAGTAGGCGCAGGCTGCAAAATGATCGACTGACCCGCAGGCGCGCGCGATACAAATACAAGTACGCCCGCCAATACAAAACCTGCCATCACACCGAGTAAAGCATATAACGCATTCTTCATAAGAATGATTTTACTCTAACTTCATGATCCATAAATCTTCGTCAGATTTTCGAAATACATCCGCAACATCAAACAACTTCCTTATTCGGCGAAAATATCGCGGCATGTCATCCACATCAATTAATTTAAACCCAAATTTTTCATACATCGGCCCATTATGCGCGATACACATTAAATAAAGCGGCCTTGTGCTTTCACGTAACAGCATTTCGATCACCGCGCGTGCAATTCCCTGCCTGCGATGCTCAGGTAAAACTCCAATAGAAGCCAGCTCCTGGATGTCTCCTCCGTGAGGCTTGATCTGTCCGCAGCCAATTACCCGCCCACTATCATTCACAGCCACGATAAAACGCTTCCAATCCAGACCCATCGAGTTGATCTCAACTAAATTAATTAACGCCTTAATTTGAGCGGACTCTGATTCCAATGCAGGGCGCAAAGCATAATTTGTCATAGCACACCTGCCGCGACGATAATAATAAAAGAGGAAATGAACCAATGGATAAGAAACGGCCACACAAACGACTTTGTACGATACGCAACCCAGCCAAATGCAAAGCCGCCGAAAATAGTTGAAAGTGTTTCTATCTCTGGCTTGCTGATATGCGCAATTGCAAATGGGACGGCTTGCAGCCATAAGGCTTCAGGTCCAAATTTTCGCACATAAGCAAATAGAATCCAACCACGAAAGATAAATTCCCAGCCAATCAAATCAAGAAATGTCGTCCACGGTAAGCCCGAGAGAAATCTTTCATAATATTTCTGCATAGATGCATCGCCACTTCCGAGAAAATATATAATGGGAGCCATGAAAAGAATGCCTAATGCAGTATAGGTTAATCCTAACTTCCAATCTCCAAAAGAAAAACCATAATCTTTTGGGTTTTCGCGAAATAAAATGATGATAATCAAAAGCGGAATAACGAGATAAAGAATGACTCGATCCCAGTATTTATAGGCAGTGAGTTTATGGTAATGATCGATCATCAACAACAAAGTGCTGACAATCGTTACTGTGACAATTTTCCAATCAAAGTTTAGTTTTTCACCAAGCAAATATTTCATAGAGTCTCTCAATATGGAAAGTAGGATTTATTACCGTCTGGGCCAAGTAAGGCTGCAATTTTATCTGCATCTCGCGACAGCTCAAATCCCCAATTCAGGGAGAGCAGGAAAACGCCGAGAATCGCAAACGTGACCATCCACTTCCCCATATTTGACTCATTCCAACGTCTTGAAATCGCTCCAAATCCTACAGACCAAAAATGTGCAGCAAGAATTGCTAAATACGGAATCAACGCAAGATGAAACCTGTCCTCGGATAAGATAAAGATATGAGGTAGCAAGTAAAAAGCAAAAAGTAAAAACAAAAGTATAGTCTGTGGCTTCCATTTTAAAAGAGATAGGCCTAATGAGGCAGATATCGAAACAAATACAAATGGCAAAAGCAATATTGCAGCGATGGTAAGCAACAGCGGTTTTGGAATAAAGCCGATGATGTCATTTGCATAGAAATACATCAGCACACGTTTCTCCAACCCAAAGAAATATCCGAGGCGGTTAATGGCAAGCGGGATAAACCTTTCAGGCTGTTCTTTAATAAATTCAACCGCTTGGCTCGTACCCACTTCATCACGTTCGGCATCATCCATAATAGTTAGCAGGTCAAGAGAGGGGCCAAAGACAAACGATCCATTTCCGTCGGGGTGATAGCCGAGATATAAGTTGTATCCCATGGATGTTTCGATACCTGTTGGTTTGTTATGTAAAAGAGAATTGCGAATTATCCAAGGTGCAATCACAATAGCAAATGCGACACCAATAAGCAAAGCCTTTATGGGAAAGACTTCGGAAGTCTGCTTTGATTCGCCCAGACCAGAAAGATTCCCAACAGACTTCCGGAGTCTGGGCAGAAAAATTAAATAAAGTATCGCCAATCCAGCAAATGGCAAAATAACTGATCGTGTGAGGGCAGTGAGTGCAAGGAAGATTCCAGAAAAAATAAAATTTTGCTTTGACGGTTCTTGAATGGATTTTAAAAGAAAGTAGAAAGACGAAAGAAGCAAAATAAAAAATGGATTTTCAGTTCCTAAACCGAGAGGATAAACAAGGAGCATCGGATAACATGCTACAACCCAAGCTGAAACTTTTGCGGTACGTTCATTGTCCTTAGTATTACTTATCTCAAAAATACTATGTCGCTCTGAGGGAGCGTTCTCCGCGACCGACACTTGCGCCGCACGTGATTTGCTTAGCAAATCATGCAGGTGAGAGTCTCGTACTTTCGGTATCAGAGACCCTTCGCTATCGCTCAGGGAGACATTTTTGAGATGAGCTGCAGTGAAAAAGTATCTTGCAACAAAATAAGTTAATGGAGCAAGTGGTGCTCCAAGAAAAATGACTTGCACCAGACGAGCAGCAAGGAAACGAGAAAATCCTTCGCCGCTAAAAAAATAAACGATGGCAAGAAACGCTGGATACAAGGGAGCACGAAATGATGTATATAACCCGTGTTCAGGATCATATCCATTTGCAGTAGCCAGATCAAAATCAACATATGGTGCGAGTAATTTTAAATCATCCTGTGCATACCAGCGAAAGCCATTACCTGACGAGATACTGCGAGCAAGCATGTCGTACTGAAACATGTCGTCGAGACCAATACCAAGCCCACTGGTGAGCAAGATAGGAATCAGCCTTAGAATCAATGCAACAAAATAGATCCGAACTGGAAACGAGAGCTTCATTTGGTTATTTTTTCAATCCGCCTTGTAAGGTATGGTGAGAAATAGCCTTTGTATTTACCCCATAATTCGGGAAGTTTCCAATCATTCCCCGTGATCTTCCTGCGGCAATTCAACGAGCCGCAATGACATTCAAATTCGTCGTACGGTTCACCATCAGTCATAGCATAATCAAAAGTTAATTCCTCATCTGTTTGAATATCACGCATGGCGATCAAACCAATTTGCCCAGTAAGACCTAGATTAGGATTGCACGAATGGTTAAAACAATCAGTTGACTCTTTCTCTTCAGTGGTCAATAAATATAATTCTTCATCAACTTGAAGCACTCGCTGGGTAAAGCGCGGCATGGACGGGTCTAGCTCATCTTTATGAATAATACGTCCGCCCCATAATGATATCAATTCGCCTTTGAAAATGAATTCATGCGCGAAGACTCCACAGCCGCCACGAGAATTCTCGCGAGCTTCACATTTGTTATTTAGATAGGAAAAAGATTGTTTCATCATACGTTCATTATACAAAGAAAACGAGCGACAAGGAAAACCTCGTCGCTCATAAGATTCTCAGCGCCGGGGACGGCGCGAGAGCAATACTATTTTGAATCACCCTCTGTATCTGAAGCGTCAGCGGAAATTTTTTGCGCGATAAAGATCGGAATGAAAGTAATCAGAATTACAAAAGTGGCAACCACATTTGTAACTGGCCTGTCACGTGGACGTGATAACTGGCTAAAGATCCAAATTGGAAGCGTGGTTTGCTGACCGGCAGTGAATGTCGTGACAATTACTTCATCGAATGAAAGCGCGAAAGCCAACATCCCCCCTGCCAGCAAAGCGGTTGCTATATTTGGCAGGACAACATGACGGAATGTTTGAAACGAGTTAGCGCCCAAATCCATAGATGCTTCTATCATGGTGGCACTTGTACGGCGAAAACGCGCAAGCACGTTATTATAGACAACCACCACACAAAATGTGGCATGGCCAATGACAATTGTCCAAAAGGAGAATGGAATATCAAGTCCGCCTATGGCTGAGCGAAGGGCAATTCCAGTGACGATACCTGGTAATGCGATTGGCAGAACAAGTAAAAAGGAGATGGATTCGCGTCCAAAAAATTTACTGCGATAAACAGCCGCAGCTGCAAGAGTACCGAGAATAAGGGCGATAAATGTCGCAATCGCTGCAACTTGAAGAGATAAAGTTAGCGAACGCCAGAGGTCAGCTCTTTGAAGGGCGATCCCAAACCATTTGGTAGTAAAGCCCGGAAGCGGAAACTTATATGTCGTCTCATCGGGAGTAAAGGTGTAAAGAAAAATAATCCACATGGGAACATGTAAAAATAACAATGTGCCGAATGCAGCCAATGTGAGACCTAAGGACGCTTTTGGGCGAGAGCTGGTATTAGAGGGCATCGAATGCTCCAAGTTTGCGCGCAATCAGAAGATACACGATCATAATGACTACAGGTCCCATCGTCATTGCAGCAGCAAGTGGGACATTTCCGCCTGTGCCTTGATAAGAGTAAACAGCCTGACCAATAAAAAATTTCGAATTGCCGATGGCAAGGGGGATAATAAAATCGCCCATGGTTAATGAAAAGGTAAATATTGAACCTGCAATTACGCCCGGGAAAGACAAGGGCAAAATAACCGTGCGGAATGTTTGCAAAGGCTTCGCACCCAAATCACCTGAGGCTTCGACTAATGAACCGGGTACTCTCTCCAACGCTGTTTGAATGGGGATGATCATATAAGGAAGCCAGATATAAACAAAGACAATAAACATTCCAATAGGTGAAAGAGCAAGCGATGACCCGCCGATATTTTCAAAGCTCAATAACCAATCTAACGGTCCATTAAGATGAAGCAAGTTGATGAACCAGGATAAGATGCCTTCCTTCGCAAGAATTAATTTCCAAGCATACACACGAACAAGATAACTTGACCAGAGGGGAATGGTCACTCCAATAAGAAGCCAGGTCTTAAGCCGTGGTGGTGCAAATTTTGCAATGTAATAAGCAAGTGGAAAGGCTATCAATGCAGAAGCAAAAGTAACGGATAATGCCATCGAGGCCGTTCGAAGAAAGATCTCACGATTGGCTGGGCTGAAGATCTGTCCGTATGTTTTCAAGGTAAATTCACGAATAAGCATACCTGAAAAATCATCAATGGAATAAAAGCTATTAATTAACAAGGAAAATAACGAACCAAGATAAACCACCAACATGTAGAGCAAAGGTGGCGCAAGCAGTAAAAATAAAACCAAACGTTGACGTTGATAAAAGTATGTTGAGATGCGAGTCAGCATTTTAGACTCCTATGCTAACCATATGCTCTTTGTGCCAGGACAACCTAACTTTTTGTCCTTTTATGGAGAGCACGTCCATAGATGTGGTCTTGAGATTCTGTTGAATGACTATAAGGTCTCCACCGCCATCTATGTCCACAAGATAGCGTGTGTATAAACCCAGATAAACGACATCACGAACAACACCATCTAATGAAATCATATCTGATCCATTTTTCTCGCCCAACGAACCCAAATGAATTTTTTCAGGTCGTATGGAAAAAGTTTGATCTGAACCATTGATGCGCTTTGCAGCTTCTCCCTGAATGAGATTGGATGTGCCAACAAAGCCAGCCACAAATGTGGATGCGGGTCTTTCGTAAATTTGAGAGGGTGAACCGATCTGTTCAATTTTCCCCTGATTGAACACAGCAATACGGTCACTCATCGTGATAGCTTCTTCCTGATCGTGAGTGACGAAGATAAATGTAATACCGACTTGCTTCTGAATATTTTTTAGCTCGATCTGCATTTGCTGGCGAAGTTTCAAATCTAATGCGCCGAGCGGCTCGTCGAGAAGCAAAACCTTGGGGTGATTAATCAAGGCTCGGGCAAGAGCGACGCGCTGGCGTTGCCCGCCGGAAAGCTGAGATGGTTTACGTCCAGCAAATCCTTTAAGCTGAACCAGTTCGAGCATCTCGTCCACGCGTTTCGTTCTTTCTGCTTTTGAAACTTTTTTAATCATCAAACCATAAGCAACATTATCGCCCACATTCATATGAGGGAACAATGCATAATCTTGAAAAACCGTGTTTACATCTCTTTCATAAGGTGGTAAGTTGGAAACATCTTGCCCATATAAATAAATTGAGCCAGAGGTCGGCCTATCAAACCCTGCGATCATTCTCAGACAAGTTGTTTTGCCAGAGCCAGAAGGCCCAAGCATGGAAAAAAATTCACCATTAATAATTTCAAGATCTACTTCATCTACTGCTTTAACGTCACCAAAGTGGCGACTGACTTTATTAAAGCGAATTGCAGGTGTTGATGGGTTATTTGTCATAAGTAAAAATCTCTTTATTTTTAATAAAGAGATTCAGGCGCCCGCTCGCCTGAATCTGAAAGCTAAAAGATTAACGTCCACCAATAACAGCTACATAGTTTGTGACCCATTCATGGTAGGGTACACATTCCAAACGGCCATCACCACAATCAGAGGTTGGTGTGCGCCACCAAACGATCTTGTCAAAATTATCAAGACCGTTGTTCACACAGCCATCCGGGCCTAATAAATCGTTGCCGTCACAAGCATCCAAACGGACTGGAATATTTTGGAACCAGGCAGCAAGGTCACCTTGTACTTTGGGATTGAGTGACCATTCCAACCAGGCATAAGCACAATTTGGATGCTCTGAATCTACGTGCAGCATAGTGGAATCAGCCCAGCCGGTTGCGCCTTCAACTGGGACAACTTTTTCAATTGGAGCACCGCCACCCTTTAACAAATTTGCCTGGAAAGGCCATGAACCAGAGGCAGCAACACCTTCATTAGTGAAGTCATCCATTTGGATGAAGGCATCATGCCAATAACGGTTGATCAATTTGCGTTGTCCACGGAGTAATTCGATTGCCGCATTAAATTGATCGCGGTTCAATGCATAGGGGTCAGTAATGCCCAATTCAGGGTTATGATATTTCAAGTAAAGTGCGGCATCTGCAACATAGATCGGGCCATCATAGGCTTGAATACGGCCAGAGTTCGATTCGCCATCTGGCAGGGTCATTTCTTCAAATACTACATCCCAACTTGTTGGAGGCTGGTCACCAAAAATTTCGGTGTTATACATCAAGATATTTTGCCCAGATGAATATGGCACGCCATAATGAACACCATCCACAGTGTGCCAGGGAGCATCTTGTAAACGCGAGTCAATTTCTCCATAGCTGGGGATTCTGGAAATATCAATTGCTTGAACACGACCACCAGCGATCAAACGATTGGAAGCATCACCGGAAGCGGTCACAAGATCAAAGCCGCCTTCGTTCATCAACGCAACCATTTCATCAGAGGTGGCAGCGGTTTTGTTCGTAACGATACAACCTGTCTCTGCTTCAAATTGGGTTACCCAGTCGAATGCGGGGTCAGTCTCCCCTCGTTCAATATAACCAGCCCATGAAACAATTGAGACCTCACCCTCAAGTTCCGTGGAAGGTGCCTCTGTTGCAGCAGGCTCTTCAACGGCAGGTGCTTCTGTTGCAGCAGGTTCTTCAACGGTGGGCACTTCCGTAGCAGCGGGAGGGGGGCTTCCACAAGCGGAAAGGATAAGGCTGGCTAAGGCAAGTAGTGCCAACAAATTAAAAGTATATTTTTTCATTAGTCTCTCTCTCCTTTTAATAAAAGTTGTCTAAATCTTTTGAACTAAAACGAGCCTTCAGGAAAAAAATAACCCGGCTGCCTCCTTTCTCAAGGTAAATATATGTACCCCAATATGCATACAAAGGTACGCATTTGAATTCCATCATTATATTTAAGAGCAAGATTAAAAGTCAATCTCTAATTTCCGAATAAGACATAAGATATAATTCTAAAAATTATTCTGGAGTCTGCATAATGACTGATCTTCCCATATATCCTCTCACAAAAGAACACAAAATGCTTCGTGATGCGGCACGCGATTTCGCGCAAAATGAGATCGCCCCTATTGCAGCAGCATTAGACGAGAGTGGCGAGTTTCCTCATACCACTATTAAAAAAATGGGGGAACTGGGATTTATGGGCATCGAAATTCCCGAAGAGTATGGCGGCTCAGCTATGGATACGCTCGCTTTTGTACTAGCTCTGGAGGAGATCTGTAAAGTGGATGCATCACATGGGGTGATCATGTCTGTAAACAGTTCACTCTATTGTCAGGGTATTTTAAAGTTTGGGACGGAAGAACAAAAGAAAAAGTTTGTCACACCAATCGCATCTGGCAAGAGCATTGGGGCATATGCTCTTTCAGAATCTCAAAGCGGATCAGACGCCGGCACAATGAAAAGCCGCGCCGTACGGGATGGCGATTCGTATGTGTTGAACGGGCGCAAGGTCTGGATCACCAGCGGACCAGTAGCTGATTATTTTGTAGTGTTTATGGTGACCAATCCTGAGAAAAAACAAAAAGGCATCAGTGCCTTTCTTGTGGAAGGTAATGCAAAGGGCTTAGTACGTGGCAAGAAAGAACCTAAACTTGGTATTCGAGCCTCGGCAACCTGCGAGTTGAGCTTTGAAGATTGCCGTGTACCTGTTGAGCACAGGATTGGCGAGGAAGGTGAAGGCTTCAAAATCGCGATGACAATTCTGGATGCCGGCCGCATAGGAATCGCAACGCAAGCGCTTGGAATTGCTGAGGCTGCTTACGAAGCCGCGCGCCAGTATGCCGGTCAACGCGAGGCGTTTGGTCAGCCAATTGGTGCCTTCCAAGGGACAGGCTTTAAAATCGCCGATATGAAGACACGCATCGAAGCCTCCCGTCTTCTTATTTATAATGCTGCCATTGCAAGAGAAAATTCAAAAAAAACAGGCGAAAGATATTCACTCGAAGCATCCATGGCAAAACTATTTGCATCTGAAACTGCCATGTTCGTCACCCATCAATCTGTACAAATTCATGGTGGCATGGGCTACAGCAAGGAATTACCCGTGGAGCGATATTTCCGTGATGCCAAGATCACAGAGATCTACGAAGGCACAAGTGAAATTCAACGGCTGGTCATTTCGCGCAGTGAATTGGGGATTAAATAAATGCTGAAACCATTTCAATTTTTGGTCAATGATTAAATGCTGAATACAAATAAAAAACGATCAAACAAAGTTTCGATCATTCTGCCTGCGTATAACGAAGGCGCACATATTTATGAAAATCTTTTGAAAATTTGTAAAGTATTAAAGACAGATGACTTCGAGATCATCGTTGTAGATGATGGCAGTTCCGACAACACTTTTTTGGAAAGCAACCGTGCCGCAAAAAACGGATATCCTGTAAAAGTCGTTCAACTCGAATCCAATAGTGGCAAGGGTGCATCCTTGTTTCGCGGATTTGAAGAAGCAATCGGCGAACTCATTGTCTTTTTTGACGCGGATCTGGAAATCTCTCCTCACTACATAGTAAAATTGCTGGCCGCCCTGAAAAAGACCAAAGCCGATGTAGTGGCAGGTGTCAAAGATCCTGTCATGAATCATTTTCCCTTACAACGTCGTTTCATGAGCGCTCTTTATCGTGCAGTGATCAGTTTTTTATTCGGTCTTAATATCACGGATACACAAACAGGCATAAAGATCTTTAAACGCGAAGTTTTAGAATCGGCTGTACCTCGTTTGCGTGTAAGTCGTTTCGCATTTGATATTGAATTACTTGTTGCAGCTTCCCGCTTCGGATACACGATTACTGAATATCCTGTTGAAGTTTCATATGTCCGCAAAGGTAAATTTGGCCGCATGAAATTCGGCAGTTTATTTGGCACATTCCTCGATACTTTCGCTGTTTATTTTCGTGCAAGCTTTTGGAGGTGGCTGGAACCGAGTTACGGTACACAGTTTTGGATGATTATTTTCGTAGTAGGGGTATTCCTTGCAGGCGTAGGCTTTTCAAAACTGCTTACGCCCGTAATTTTAAAACCGCCATTCAACGAAATTGCATACTATATCTTTTTACAATTCATTCCCACAGCGCTGCGGGACAGGCTGTTAGCCATAGGTGGCACATTGATTTTGTTGATCGCATTAATCCAATTAAATAAAAGTTTACTACATGCCTTCGCTCGAAAAGATCGCGGCGATCTGGCAGGGATATTAAGAAAATGACAACCAACGCATCACCCTTGGACCTCGAACCTGCCACCTGCCCAATTTGCGGCCCCAGCCCATCAGCAGTTCTCCGCTATAGCTTCGACCCATACAAAGTTGTAGCCTGCTCATCTTGCGGATTAAATTATCTTTCGCCTCGTTTAACCCAGGATGCGATTCTAAAATTATACAAAGATGAAGCGTATTACAATTCCAACATCTCTGGTCAAGGCTATGATGAATATCTTGAGATCAGTGAAAATTGGGAAAAGACTTTTACACGCCGATTAAAGCAGATTGCGCCTTATAAATCATCGGGCCGCGCATTAGATATTGGCTGCGGCCCGGGCTACTTCCTCACAGCCGCACAAAAAATGGGATTCGACGTATATGGTCTCGACCCGTCTGATTACATCGTAGAGATCGCAAAGAAATCATGGGGTGAGCGTGTACAACTTGGTTTAATAGAATCTGCAAACTATGAACCTGAAAGTTTTGATCTTATCGTTGCCTTCGATACATTTGAGCATATTTATGACCCAAATAAATTTTTACAAGCTATTCATAGCTTCTTAAAACCCGGTGGTGTGCTGGCCATCACAACACCAGATCCAACAAGCACACTCTCGAAAATTTCTGGCAAAAATTGGGTCTCATATAAACTTCCCGAGCATGTTTTTTATTGGTCACCTGAAACTATTCGACGAATCTTGGAAAAAGATTTTGACGTACTTGAAATTCGGAGTGCCGGGCAATATGCCACGCTTGGCTTTTTATTTCGTCGTGTATTTCGCTTAAGTGGGAATCCTGGCAAGCTTATTTCAACAATCATCAATTTCTTAAATCGTTTTAGTATCTATTCTGATAATGGCTCATTGACCGCGATCGCCCGCAAAAAATAGCCATGAAAGCAGTCGTCTTCCACCAACACGGCGGGCCTGAAGTCCTTCAATATACAGATTTCCCTACACCTCAGCCAAAAGCAGGTGAGGTGTTAATTCGTTTGCGTGCCGCAGCACTGAACCGTATGGACGTTATGGTGCGAAACGGCTGGCCGGGCTTAAAACTGGAGCTCCCCCACATCAATGGAGCAGATGGCTCTGGAGAAGTAACTGGGCTTGGAGAAGGTATAACTGAATTTAATATCGGTGATAGGGTCGCGATCAATGCCAATATTGGTTGCGGACAATGTGAATTTTGTCAGAATAAGCAAGATAATATGTGCCGCAACTGGCATCTACTCGGAGAAACGATCCGCGGTACTTATGCAGAATATATTTGTCTACCTATTCGTCAACTATATAAGTTGCCACAGGATTTTGACTTCCATAGATCAGCGGCAGCTGCATTGGTTTACCAGACAGCCTGGCATTCAATGGTCAAGCGCGGGGGCGTACAAGCTGGGGAAACAGTAGCAATTGTCGGCGCGGGAGGAGGCGTGAACTCTGCGAGTATTCAAGTCGCAAAATATCTTGGTGCGCATGTCATCGTCATTGGGTCTAGTGCGAAAAAGTTAAAAGAAGCCGAGTCACTTGGAGCAGACGTTTCGATAGATCGATCAAAAGAGGAAGATTGGTCAAAAGCGGTATTTCTTGCAACTGAAAAACGCGGCGTGGATGTAGTTGTTGATAATGTCGGTACAACATTTCCATTAAGTTTACGTGCTTTACGAAAAGGCGGACGTTTGCTCACAGTTGGTAACAGTGGTTCACCACGCTTTGAAATTGATAATCGTTTTATTTTTGCAAAACACCTTTCCATCATTGGTTCAACCATGAGCACAATTTCAGATTTCGTTGAGGTAATGGACTTGATTGTTGCAGGCAAACTCAAACCAGTGATTGATAAAACTTTTCCACTCAAAGAAGCCGCAGCCGCACAGGAACGATTATGGCGCGGTGAAAATTTTGGCAAGATCATACTTGATATTCCATAGGATATGTGCAGAGGCGTTTGCCAATGCGTAAAATTAAAAAATGAATTTTCTGAAAAGATTCTCCTTATTTGAAACGTTATTGACTGTAGTAGTGTTAAGCGTTCACTTGTATGCCGCTCTTTCCGATGCATATAATTTTCCCAACTCATGGTTCTCACGCGACGATGCATTTTATTATTTCAAAGTTGCGCAAAATATAACCGAAGGGTTAGGCAGCACATTCGATGGCATTAACTTAACGAATGGTTATCATCCTTTATGGATGATGATATGTATTCCTATTTTCGCTCTTGCCCGCTTCGACCTGATTTTGCCCTTACGAATTTTATTGATGGTTATGGCCGGGCTTAACGCCGTAACGGCCATATTAATCTATAGATTGGTGAAAAGCAATCTCTCACATGCTGTTGCTTTACTCGCTGCAATGTTTTGGGCATTCAATATATACATTCACTCTGTAGTATATGAGTTTGGTCTGGAAACTCCAATTGCTGCTTTTGCAATTGTTTTATTTATTTACAAATTGTCGCAGTTTGAGAAAGAGTGGCGCACAAAACCAGTGATAACGAGGCAGCTTGCAATATTAGCTTTTACAGCAGTTATGGCCATGTTCAGCCGCCTTGACCTTGTTTTCCTTGCTGTAATTTGCGGAATTTGGATTATTTTTCGCGGCAGTGCCATCCGCTTCTTCCTGCCAGTGGATATGGTTATCATCTTCGTTTCAATGACATCCTCCGTTGCGCTGCGCACCGGATTTGAGTCTTACAATAGCTTTTACGTTTCCTCTGCTATAGAATTGGTACTTCTTTCACTTATCGTAAAGACTTTATTCCTTTATTTCTTTGGTGCATATCAACATCCGCGTATGAATTCGGTTTGGAGAACGGTCCGTCAAACCGTTTCGGCGCTCACTGCCAGTACAATTATTGTTGTTGTCTTGTATACGTTGCTTGTTCAATTTGGAATTGGAAAAAACTTTCCACGAAGTGCCTTTCTCATAGATTGGGGCATTAGTACAATTTTAATCCTTGCACTCAGGCTAGCCGCATATTTGATAGGCAAAAATATATCAACGAGCATCCAGCCATTAGCACCCATTATAGAACTAAAAACAAATTGGAAGAAATGGCTTAACGAGGGCATAACCTATTATGGAATTTTAGGAGGTGCGCTTGGGCTATACATGTTATATAACAAAATAACATTCGGCACATCCAGCCCGGTCAGTGGACAGATAAAACGTTGGTGGGGAACCATGACAAACACAGTCTATGAGCGTCCTGCATCCAACTGGTCTTCCTTTTTCGGGCTTAGTTATGGAGGAACATTTGATGCATGGCAACCCGCCTCAGACGTGTTCTTGTGGTTTGCAAGAATTCTACGCCCTGCCTATTCTGGTTCCGACACAGTAGATGAACGATATTTCTTCTCCATGTTTATTTTTGCTGTACTTGCTTTTATTATTTTCGTCCTCAACTCTCGACGCGCTGTAAATAAAATTTCACATATGGCACTTATTCCACTTGCGGCTGGCTGCGGGATTCAGATTCTTTCCTACACCACCATTGCCTATGGCGGGGCAAAAGAATGGTATTGGGTCGGTCAAATGGTATTGGTAACGTTAGTTGGGAGCTTACTACTTGATTTAATACTTAAGCCTTTGCAACACCTGCTCCTTCGGCATCGCTCCGCGAATGCGAAGCCGATGTCGCGGGCAGTGCCAGAGAAAACTAGATATGCACGCGTGGCGTTTCAAGCTATATCGGTCTTACTTGGCTTATCTTTTGCGTATCAATTTAATAATTATGTAACAACGATCATGCGCCATAACTACTTTCCTGCTGACCGCCCATTTATGGAAGTATTGCCATTTCTCGAAGAGAATACACCAACGGGTAGTGTGATCGGAATGACAGGCGGTGGAAATGTGGGATATTTTATTAAGGATCGCACAATCGTTAATATGGATGGGCTGATCAATAGCAATGAGTATTTCCATGCGCTGCAAAATAAAGAAGCGCCTATATACCTAAACGAACATGACATGGATATTATATTTGCGAATGCGCAGTTACTGAATGTTCCTCCTTACTACGGTCAATTTACACGATATCTGGAAAGATATAATACATACGGCGGCAAAGGTTTGTATTATCTTTTGGCAGAGCCCAAATTTAATGAATAGGATTTTGCTACCTGTGCCAGCTCACACATCCCAAGCTACGCTTCCAGTGCGGACCTTTGAACTGCTCCCGTTACGATGGACATTTAATTAAAAGATGAACAGATCTGTATTCCGTGTAACCCTCGTGCTATTGCTGGTGTTAACTTTAACAGCGTGGAACGCCCTGCGCGTGTGGACGTCTTTAGCATGGCGCACTGTGTTAAATGAATTTTCAGCACCTTCAATACATATGATAACCACGATCAGCGGTGCAATATGGGCAGCTATTGGGATACTGCTTTTATGGGGCATTTGGCAGAATAAAGCATGGACGGCGAAACTGCTTATTGGCGCTGCAGCAGGCTATACTGTCTGGTATTGGTGCGAGCGGCTTATCTGGCAAGCTCCACGTCCAAATTGGCCGTTCGCTGTTATAGTAAATCTGGTTTTGCTGATCCTCATCCTATTCACTACGAAATCACTAGCGCGAGAGGCCTATGAACGAAAAATCTAAAACCGAAAAATTAAATGAATTAAGAATGCAATCGCGCCTCGGCGGCGGTCAGGCCCGCATTGATGCACAGCATAAAAAGGGAAGATTAACTGCCCGCGAACGTTTGGATTTATTGTTAGACAAAGGTTCCTTCCGCGAAGTGGATGCTTTTGTTGTTCATCGCACACATGATTTTGGACTGGACGGCCAAAAATTCATGGGCGACTCGGTGGTTACTGGCTGGGGCACAATTGAAGGCCGTCTCGTTTATGTATATTCACAGGACTTTACTGTGTTTGGTGGAAGCCTTGGCGAAGTACATGCCGAAAAGATTTGTAAGATCATGGATATGGCTATGAAGAATGGCGCTCCCATGATCGGATTAAATGATTCGGGCGGCGCGCGTATTCAAGAAGGCGTTGTAGCTCTGGCAGGTTACTCTGATATTTTCCTGCGCAATACAATGGCTTCAGGAGTGATTCCGCAAATTTCTGCAATTATGGGGCCATGCGCAGGCGGTGCAGTATATTCCCCTGCACTTACAGATTTTATTTTCATGGCACGTGATACATCTTATATGTTCGTCACAGGGCCTGATGTAGTGAAAGCAGTAACGCATGAAGAAGTGACACAGGAAGAACTCGGCGGTGCAAGTGTTCATTCTGAAAAATCAGGAGTATGCCATGTAGCTGCTGACAGCGAAGCGGATACTTTATATCTCATCCGAAAACTGCTTGGTTATTTGCCGCAAAATAATATGGAGGATTCTCCATTTGTACCAGGTGATGATCCATTGCGCATGGAAGAAGCATTAAATAGCATTGTCCCTGATGATGCAAATAAGCCTTACGATATAAAAGAAGTCATTCGCATGATCGTGGATAGCGGACAGTTTTATGAAATCCATGAAAATTATGCACAAAATATTGTGGTTGGGTTTGCAAGACTAGGCGGTCACTCAGTTGGTATTGTAGCGAATCAACCCGCAGTTCTGGCTGGCGTATTGGATATTGATGCAAGCGAGAAAGCTGCGCGCTTCGTCCGCTTTTGTGATGCGTTCAACTTTCCTATTATCACATTTGAAGATGTACCTGGTTTCCTGCCTGGTACTTTTCAGGAACATCACGGCATTATTCGTTCAGGCGCAAAATTATTGTATGCCTACTGCGAAGCAACAGTACCAAAACTGACGGTAATCACTCGCAAAGCCTATGGCGGCGCATACTGTGTGATGTCATCCAAACATATTCGCAGTGACGTAAACCTCGCCTGGCCCACAGCTGAGATCGCGGTTATGGGACCTGATGGCGCGGTGAATATTATCTTCCGCAAGGAATTGGATGCAGCAGAAGACCCCGTGAAAAGAAAAGCCGAATTGGTAGCAGAATACAAGGATAAATTTGCCAACCCATATGTAGCGGCACAACGCGGATATGTGGACGATGTGATCGAGCCGAAAGAGACTCGTCCTCGTTTGATCAACGCGCTGGAAATGTTGAGCAACAAGCGTGATGCAAATCCAGCGAAGAAGCACGGAAACATACCGTTATAACCATGCCTAACACAAAATCACTCATGTTCAAAAAAGTCCTTATCGCAAATCGCGGTGAGATCGCTGTCCGAATTATTCGCGCCTGCCGCGAACTCGGTATTGCCACTGTTGCTGTTTTCTCGGAAGCTGACCGCAACGCCCTTCATGTGCGTTACGCAGATGAAGCTTATTTGATTGGCCCTGCACCG
This sequence comes from Anaerolineales bacterium, assembly GCA_014379595.1. Taxonomy (GTDB): domain Bacteria; phylum Chloroflexota; class Anaerolineae; order Anaerolineales; family Villigracilaceae; genus Villigracilis. The sequence goes on along the minus strand of JACMLM010000058.1, from coordinate 74,640 downwards.
TCACGAGATTCATATCTACGAGCAGACAAAATTTTCGAAGTGGCAAAAAAATCTTACGCGGATGCCATTCATCCTGGATATGGTTTCCTCGCAGAGCGTGAAGACTTCGCTGCAAAATGTGCTGATCTTGGAATCAAATTTATTGGGCCCAAACCATCGTCGATTGCAGCGATGGGAGATAAAGCGGAGGCACGTGCAACGGTTATTAAAGCAGGCGTTCCTGTTGTGCCTGGTACTGAAGACGTTGGTAATATGACCAATGATGACCTTCTACGAATTGCACCAACGATTGGGTTTCCACTACTGATCAAAGCTACTGCAGGCGGCGGTGGAAAAGGTATGAGGGAAGTAAAAAGTCTGGATGAAATGCCGACCCTGCTTGCATCCGCGCGACGCGAAGCAGAATCCGCTTTTGGTGATGGGAATGTTTATCTTGAAAAATTAATTGAAGGCGCGCGCCATATCGAATTCCAAATCATGGCAGATTCGTTTGGGAATGTGATTCACTTGGGCGAACGTGAATGTTCAATTCAACGACGTCATCAAAAATTGCTGGAAGAATCTCCATCATCCTTTCTTGATGATGAACTGCGCGAAAAGATGGGAAGCATCGCTGTAAAATCTGCACAAGCTGTGGATTATGTTAATGCTGGCACAATTGAATTCCTTGTAGACAAGGACCGCAATTTTTACTTTCTTGAAATGAATACACGCCTGCAAGTGGAACATCCCATTACAGAAATGGTGACAGGCGTGGATATCGTTGCCGAGCAAATCCGCATCGCACGCGGCCGACAATTGAGTTACACACAAGAGCAAATTAAATTCAATGGGCATGCGATTGAATGCCGTATTAACGCCGAAGACCCGTTCAATGGTTTCATGCCTTCTACGGGAAGAATTACACACAGCCTCATCCCCACTGGACCTGGTGTGCGCGTGGATACTGGCGTTTACCCTGGCTTTGAGATCACACCTTTCTATGACCCGATGATCGCGAAGCTCATTGTATGGGGCGAGACGCGCGCGCAAGCCATTTTGCGGATGCGCCGTGCTTTGGAAGAGTATCGAATTGTTGGCGTGCGCACGAATATTCCATTTCACCAAACCTTGATGGATTCACTTCGCTTCATGGGTGGTCAATTTGATACGCGCTTTGTGGAGGAACGTTTTTCAATGGATGACGCAGTCGAATCTCGCGCAGCCAATGCAGAGATCGCGGCCATTCTCGCTACTCTGGTTGCTCATCAACAAAGTGAACGCACCGCAAATGTGGTTCGCCGCAATGAGCGCGATACAAGTAACTGGAAGTGGGTTGGTCGTTGGGAACGGATGCATCGCTAATTGCGAATGAGGATGATCAATGAAATATATTACAACGATTGACAATCATGAATTCGAGATCGAGGTTGTGGATGAACGCCATGTTCGCATTGGTGACCGCTTACTTCAAGTTGATTTTGAATCCGTGAGCGGGCAGCCTGTTTTTTCTCTTATTCTTGACGGCAAGTCTTACGAGTCTTTTGTTTATCAGGGTGAAGAAGATTGGGAAGTTCTGTTACGCGGGCGACAGTATCAGGTGAAGATTGAGGATGAACGAGAAAGGCGTTTGAAAGCCGCAGCAGGCGGGGGCGTGGCAGAAGGAGGCGAGTTTCATCTTAAAGCACCGATGCCCGGGCTGGTCGTCGCGGTTTTGATAGAGGAAGGTCAGGAAGTGAAGAAGGGACAGGTCATGCTGATCTTAGAGTCTATGAAAATGCAGAATGAACTCAAAGCTCCGCGCGATGGCACAATGGGACGCATCCGCGTGAAAGCAGGCGAGAGTGTGGAACAAAAACAAACTCTGCTTAGCATGCATTAATTACAATGAATGGACAGGAAACCGAAGTTAAGTTTTATGTACAAGATCTGAAAAAGATCGAAACACGCCTTCGTGATTTGAATGCCCAATTAATTCACCCAAGAGTGCACGAAGTAAACTATCGCTACGACTTACCCGATGGAAGTCTGCGCGCCAATGGAAAAGTGCTGCGCATACGGCGTGATGCCAATGTGATTCTGACGTACAAAGGACCGAGCGAAATAATTGACGGGGTGTTCTCGCGCACAGAGCTTGAAACTACGATCGGCGACCTCGACACTGCTCAGCAATTGCTGGGCGCGCTGGGTTATGTTCAAATCCTAATCTATGAAAAATATCGCACTATCTATGAACTAAATGATTGCCATATTATGCTGGACGAACTGCCATATGGAGACTTTGTGGAAATTGAGAGTATTGACGCACCAACCATACGCAAAATGACTTTGATCATGGGCTTAAAATTTGAGGCTGCAGTCGGTGCAGGTTATTCCAGGATCTTTGAGAATTTCAATTCAAAATATGGTTTGCCATCCAGCGATTTGACCTTCGATGCTCTTCGCGGAAAAAAGCTGTCTCCTGAAGAATTAAATGTACAGGCAGCCGATTAAGAATAAGAGCTTCCCTGAATTCAGGGAAGCTCTTATTAACTTTTATTCTGTATACTGCTCCAGTTTGGGGAGAGTCTCTAAATACATCCAAATCGCCTTTAATTCATCATCATAAAACAATGCATAATCTTTCCAAGGCATAAATTCTGCATCCAATTCATGCCCGCTCGGTGTGACACCTGTTCGCATTGTATTAATGAATTGCTCCTCTGTCCAAAAAGCAAGTTCACTCCCCCTAGTTAGGTTTGGGGATATTTTTGTAATTGTCGGGTCAGGAAATGGACCGCCATTCAAATCTTTTCCATGGCACACGCGGCAATCATTGATATTCACTATATATTCCCCATATTCAACAGTTGCGCCAGGTTCAGGAGCAACTACATTTGTTTCATGGCTTACTTCCTCTACAGGTAGTTTACCTAATGCGCCTGCTGCTAGCAAAACCCTTGCCAATGGTGTGAAATTTTGTCCATTGGTAGTATTGTCTACAGGCGGAATAGTTTTCAAATAGGCAATGATCGCACCTAAATCTTCATTACTCAAATGCGCTGTGGCAGTAACCGCTGTCATGAAGATGGGTTTTCCTTCAGCATTGATACCATGCCGAATAGCGCGGACATAATCTTCAGTATCATATTCACTACCGATACCGCCTTCTCCAGCAGTTAAGTTGGCCGAGTCAATCGTCCCGAGCGGCCCGGCACTAAACCAATTGACAATCCCACTTAAATCATCACCATGGCAACCCTGGCATAATGTCTCAGCGCGATGTTTGCCATATTCAATACTGGCCGCATCAGTGGGAACAACGATGTTGGAAGATGGAAAATCATATACCTTGTTCAAACGAGCATTGCCAAGTAAGAATAATACAACGCCTAAAACAAGAACTATGCCAATCAACGAGCCGAGCACGATGCCGATCCATTTGAATATCTTTTTCATTCATATTTCTCCTTTGGCAAATTTTAAAGACAGCACAATTTTATACGAAATTTGTCATTAAACTAGGAATTAATTTTCACTCACTCAAGAAACTATAAACTATAATGAAACTCATCTCCTACTATTCAATTGCAAATATATATTAATGCGTGAGGTCAAAATGGAAGTTAAAGGTATGAGCATGCTCGCAAAACACGTTCCAGAATTAAATTCACTTGGCGGCAGAGTACGTATCGCACTATATGCATTAGGCTTATTCGCGCTGGCAACTGCTTATTTCATTATTACAGATAATATCCCCACCTGGAGTATTGACAGCCAGATCATTATCATTGCGCTGGGATTTCTCGTCTTTAGCCTGTTTTTCTCCCGTAAACAAATATATAAAGAAAAGTATAAAGAACTTGCTTATCGCAATGCGTTCGCTCATTACGCAATGCCCGGGCTGGCGCTCATCTTATCGGCTATTGCACATGCAGGATACATGAACGGCCCATTTGTTCCTCCAGGCTGGTGGACAATCGTATTTTTCGTAGTCGGCTGGTTTATGCTCTGCATCGGCGCGATATTGTGGATTCGCAGTATCTTCGAATTTGGTGCGGATCATCTCGCGCAGTTGTATGTTTATCATCCCGAAGAAGGCAAACTTACCACATCGAGCATCTACAGTATTCTGAGGCATCCAGTTTATGCCGGTACACTACGTGTGGGCATTGGGCTTGCCTTGTTAAACGGAAATGCAAATGCCATCGCATTTGCCATCATCTTACCATTAGGGTATATAAGTTGGATTCGACTTGTGGAAGAAAAAGAATTGATTGAGCGCTTTGGTCAATCTTATCTTGAATATCGCAAAAGCACACCAGCCTTCTGGCCGCGAGGGAATGACTTGGGAAAGTTTTACAAATTTTTATTTACGGGGAAATAAGCGATGAGATGCTTCGATAAGCAATTAGACAAATGCGCTGATTTTCTCTGCTTCCCACACATAACCCCCTGTAAAAATATTCAAGAGTACCTTATACTGATAGTTATAGTATTATCTTAATTGCAAATAATTGAGAAGTATCTCCTGTGTAAATAAAAATTATCTTGTCCTTTGCTAGCAAATAATGGTAACTGGCGGTAAAAGAATTAGTTTCATCCGTTGTTGAAGTCAACTGAATTTTTACCTTTGTATCTCCATTTCCAACATTTTTCCCAATCAATTCTCCAGCAGTTGTTAAGTAAAATAGTAGTCCATTTTGCGAAACAATGTTACTCACAATATTATTGCTTGATGTGTGCCACTTTGTATGACCTGTAAGCCCATCCAAAACAAATACATTTCGAAACTCTTTGTTTGTGGTAACTATCACATCTGCATTTTCCAATAACGGCAATCCATGTACAGGTTCGTCTATGTAAATTTTCCATGTAAGTAAATTTGATGGGAGATTATATTTGGATATTCCTCCATCACATCTTGAATATATCGCGGTGGATGTTATTAATATATTTGAGCAACCAAAATCAACTTTATCTTCAACTATACCAGTTAGCGAAATGCGATAGACATTGTCATTTTCCGTGTAAGAATACAATAAATCGTTTGTAATAATTAATTTTGTTATATTGCCCTCATTCTTAATCGTGGTTTTCCATATCTGATTCCCGATAACATCCAAAGCTATTACTTCACTAAAGCAATTTCCAACAAAAATCATATCTTTGTGAACTGATACGCTTGATGGGCAAACAAGTTTAATTGATTGAGTATCTGTTTCGTTGATGATGTGCAAGGCGTCATTTCCAGCAATTACAACTCTCTCTCCCATCGTTGCAATAAAATATTCATGATCCTTTTCTATATCAACATTCGTCCTTTCCCAAATCAGTTGATAATTTTCCTGAGTAGAAATAATATGGTTAGGAACGGCAATTTTATCTTGGTTTGAGTCGTTTTTTGTATAAAGGAAGAAAGCCACTACTAAAGATATTAATATCCACAGTACTATTAATATAAATAATAGAAATAAAGGTTTGTGTGTGTTTTTAGTCATTGGCGCGCGCCTCATTATAAATCCAAGCCCAATATATTGTAGACAAGACATATAATTGAATTAAGCAACTATTTGCCGATCATCCTCCCAAAATACCTGCTGCACCGTTATATCCTCTTGCAACAACTTCGGCAAAACTGACTCAACAACGGATATATCGCCCGAAGTAAAGTATTGGATATTTCCTTTTGTATCAGAGATACTTCTCATCCCATCTGCCTCCAGTAGGCGTTTCGCCTGCTTTGCCACCGAAGGAGCCGGGTCAATCACGCGGACATCCTTGCCCACGATCTGTTGAATAAGCGGAATCACAAATGGATAGTGGGTGCATCCCAAAACAACTGTATCAATATTTTTTTCAAGCATGGGATGAAGCGCATTTTCCAGGATAGTGCGCGTGGCGTCCGTATCTAATTCCCCTTTTTCAATTCGACTCACCAGCCCGGGACAAGTATCTTGGAATAACTCTACTCCTGTACCAAATCTTTCAACGACAGAAGCATACAAAGCTCCTTGAAATGTCGCGGGAGTTGCTAAAACACCAACCTTGCCTGTCTTTGTTATTTCTGCCGCAGGCTTGACAGCAGGCTCCATACCTACAAAAGAGACATCAAGGAATCGCTGACGAAGATAGGTCAACGCGGCGGCTGATGCTGTATTACAAGCTACCACTATCAATTTGGAATTTTTATCGAGTAAAAATTGTGTGATCCCCTCGGAGAATTTCTGTATCTCTTCCATTGAACGTGCACCATAAGGAACATGCTCCTGATCGCCGAAATAGATAATATTCTCTGCAGGCATTTGCTCACGCATTGCCTTCAAGACGGATAATCCGCCAACACCAGAGTCAAATACGCCGATGGGATTATTAGTTAATGACACGATTCTTTTCACTTCCTACGGCGTGAATCACGCCGAATTTCGTGTTTCATAAATTTATCGGCTAGCTCAAGAGCTAGGTGGTTTTTCTTTTCAATCTGAGTACGAAACCATACTCCTAGTTTTAGTACCCACTGAAATTCTTCAGCGCTAAAACTTCTACGGTAATTATTACAATATGTATGAGCGGCTAAATAATTAGCAAGCGAATCATTGCCGCCATGAGCATAAGCAAAGATATGGTCCGCCTGCCATTTATCATCTGGTGCAATTAAACCCCCACAAACATGACATCGACCATCTGTCTTTTCAAGAATACTCTGGCGGCTGATGTGGTTTGGGGATTTTCTTGGCCCCCTAATCTTTCTAATTTCGACGACCGAGCCACGACGTTTTTTACGTAAACGGCTTATATGTTTAATAAATTTTTCTAAGTTCTCAAATATAGTATCTGCTCTTGTCATATTTAGAAATCTCCACCAACAGATGATAGGATTTTACAATTCATTCAGAAAGAGTCGGTGATTATTTCCCCGCTGCATCCACAAACGACTTGAACAATCTCTGCATGGCAGGCTGGTCAGTTAACCACTCTGGGTGCCATTGGACAGCTATTGCATAGGGATGATCTGGAATTTCAACAACTTCAACCAAGCCATCAGGTGCGTGACCAGCTACACGCAAGCTCGGAGCAATATCTTTCAAGCCTTGATGATGCAAACTATTTACATTCAATAGAGTTTCACCAAAGATCTCTGCGGAGCGTGTGGTTTCGTCCACGTTTACAGGATGGACAATGGCGCGGCGTAAGTCGCCGGGGTAATCGTGATCAAGCGCACCTTTTAGTTGATCATGAATATGAGTGTACAGTGTACCGCCCAGAGCAACGTTCATTACTTGAGCGCCGCGGCAAATTCCTAAGATCGGTTTGCCATCGTTGGCAGCAGCACGCATTAAGTTAATTTCGGTAGTATCCCGCTTTTCGTCCACTTCACCAATTCTCGGGTGGTCTGATCCGTTGAAATATTGCAGCGAGACATCTCCCCCGCCGGAGAAGAGAATCCCTTCGAGGCGTGAATATAAATCGAGGAAGTCTTCTTCAGGCAGCATGGCGGGGATGGGAACAGGCAGACCGCCAGCTTTTACAATTGCATTGATATATGAATGTTGAAGCGCAGTGAGCGGATGTCCGTCAGAATCTTTGCCGTTGCGAGTGGTAATTCCGATAAGTGGTTTGGCCATGGTAACCTCCAAAACAAAAAGACCCTAAAGGTCTTGAAGACCTTTAGGGTCTTTCTAAGAACCCTGTTGGTAAATGTGTCTTATAAAATTAGTCGAACTTCTGCTTGAGGCGTGCGCTCTTGCCAGTGCGTTCGCGCATGAAGTACAACTGTGCACGACGGACCTTGCCATGGCGTTCGACCACAATTTTGTCTATGCGTGGGGAACGAAGAAGGAAAGTACGTTCCACACCGACGCCATTGCTTGCCATACGGCGCACGGTCAAAGAGGCATCATTGCCACCTTTACGAAGGCGGATCACAATTCCCTTGAATTCCTGAATACGTTCGCGCTCACCTTCTTTGATCTTTACGTGTACGCTAACAGTATCGCCTGGACTTAACTGAGGAATTTTTTCATTAACTTTGGCCTCAACGGCCTTGATAAAATCTGTCATTTTGCTGTTCCTTACTTCGTATTGGTTGATGCTCTAAAATTCGCGACTGCGGAGTATAGCACGCATTTTCTGATAGTACAAGGACAATTTTACGAAAATTTCCGTATTGCGAGAACAGCATTATGGCCGCCAAACCCGAAGGCGTTGCTAATGGCTAGTGATATTTTTTGTTCACGTGCTTTGTTTGGAATGTAATCAAGATCACATTCAGGGTCAGGCGTTTGATAGTGGATCGTGGGCGGAAGAATGCCTTCACGAATTGCCTGAACGCAGAAAATTGCTTCCAATGCGCCTGTTGCGCCCATCATATGGCCGGTCATTGATTTGGTGGATGAAATCGGCGTCTTATATGCGAAATCACCTAAAGCAGCTTTTACGGCACGCGTCTCTGATTGATCATTTAATAGTGTACCCGTACCGTGAGCACTGATATAACCAATATCTTCAACATTCGCTTGAGCAGATGACAATGCCATACGAATGGCAGCTGCACCACCTTCACCATGTTCATGCGGCGCAGTCACGTGAAACGCATCTGCGGTGGCACCATAGCCGGCTAGCTCAGCCAGGATATTCGCACCGCGTGCCTTTGCATCCGTCTCCCGCTCCAACACCAAAACTGCACCACCCTCACCCATCACAAGGCCATCACGATTTTTGTCAAAGGGCTGCGGCGTCATCATATAGTCATCATTACGGCGAGACATGGCGCCAACACGGTCAAAGGCAGCCACACCAGTAGATGTGATCGTTGTTTCGGCAGCGCCTGTAAGAGCAGCATCGATCATTCCAGTGCGCAGCATCATCAATGCAGTACCGATTCCATCCGAGCCTGATGCACATGCAGAGGCTACTGAAAAACATGGGCCCTTAATTCCAAACTCGATTGCCACCATCCCTGCGCCGCCGTTTGCCATTAGCATTGGAATCATGAATGGACTCACGCGTCGCGGGCCTTCTGTATGATTCATCAAAATAGCTTCCTGCAATGAATACAAGCCGCCAATAGCTGATGAGATAATGACACCAACACGTCCGCGGTTTGAGTCTGTGATCTGCAAACCAGAATTACTCAAAGCTTCTCTTGCTGATGCAACCGCAAATTGTTCAAAGCGGTCACGCCGTCGCGCTTCCTTTGCATCCATATAATCTGCGGGGTTAAATCTTTTTACTTCCGCTGCAATATGTACTTGCAAAGGAGTTGTGTCAAACAGGGTGATCGGAGCAACACCAGAAACGCCTGCTATTACATTACTCCAGGTTTCTTTCACATTCAAGCCAAGAGGGTTTACTGTCCCCATCCCCGTGATCACAATTCGTTCCTGCATTTCTCCTCCAGAGATAAATTTCTATACTGCTTGCCTTCTATAAAACCCCAAATGATAAAAAACGTGTCGGTTGATATAACCCCGCTTCGCACTGCGCCTCAGCCTGCCTGCCCCATAAACATTCGTTATACCTGATCTCTTTCGCTCCACTCGCTCTGTAACAAGCCATAGTAATATTCGCTCGTGTAAACGCCGTCAGCAAAAAAGCTCTCTACAAAATGTGCTTCGCGGCGAAAGCCTAGCTTTTCCAGTGTACGATATGAAGCGATATTTTCCACGTCACAATCTGCGATTACACGATGCATATTCAACTCTTTGAAAAGATATTCCAATAAGGCTGTCATCGCCTCAACAGCATATCCTTTTCGCCAATGAGTAGAAGCAATTGTAAAACCAATTGCAACTTGTCTTGCATCTTCTTTTTTGATTCGAATACCAAGATCACCTATCGTTTCGCCTGTTTCTTTTAATTCAATCGCAACTTGCAGCCATAGACCTGCCTTTGGCGATTCGATATCTTTAATTTCAGAAATATACTGCAGACCTTGTTCACGGGTATAAGGAATGCCCCAACCTTGATATTTCGCTACTTCAGGATCGTTGCGATACGCAAGAAAAGCGTCGATATCTGAGTCTTTGAAATTACGAATGGTAAGGCGGGCTGTGTGTATAAACATTGGATAGTATAAACTTGTAAAAACTCAGGATTGTTGGCTCTGACGAAAATACTTTGTCTGACTGCCATCATGAATCAAAACTAGAACATCGTCGTTTTCAAAAAAGAATTCTGTGCTTTCTTGTTTCGGCTTCGAAGGTTGATCAGAAACAATACAATTTCCGACAACCTTGTAAGCGAGATTGGATTGCTGTATTTTTTCTTTCAATTGAGCCTGATAAATCAAAATACCATCAGATTCAAACTTAAGATATACATCTTCTTCTTCCAAAGAAGGTGGCTCTATTTGCTTCCAAATACCAATTAAAGACATATTCTCTTTATTCCCCAGCCTTGGGAATGTAATCTCCTTCGATCCATTCCTCTCCATTCGGACCAACTTCTTTTTTCCAAACAGGGACAATCTCTTTCAGGCGGTCAATGCCATAGCGCGCAGCATCGAATACACCCGTATCACGATGTGCAGCTGTACACGCTATTAAAACCGTCGGCGTTTTGGGATAAAGTTTGCCAATCCGCTGGACAATGGCAATACCCTCAATGACAGGCCACTTCTCACGGATCTCATCTGCCACTTGCTTCATCTTCTCTTCAGCCATTGGAATATAAGCTTCATATTCAAGATATTCGGTCTCATGTTCATCACCACGAGATGTGACTCCACGTACCATGCCTGTAAATATTGCTGCCGCACCTGTTGAGGTGAGCGTGATCTGTGCAACCAGATTATTCAAGTCAATTTCGGATTCGGTGATGGAGAAAATTGTTGGAAGGTTGGAAGATTGCATGTTTAAAGATCATCCACCGCTTACAGGAGGAAACATGCCAATTTCTGCATCTTGGGGGACGATGGCTTCATCAAAAGCGTATTCATGATTAATAGCAACCAATACAGATTTCATGGAATCTTTTAGGCCTGGATAATCTGTTGATAATTTATCTTTCAAATCTTTGACGGTCATTTCAGCAGGGATATCAAGCTCAAGAGATTTCACACCAGCACGATCACGGATCGTGGCAAAGAAGAGCAATTTTATTTTATTCATTATGTACATCACCAGATTGACCGCCATGTTTTTCAATGAGACGAATATTCTGTATCCTCATAGTTTTTTCGGCAGCCTTTGCCATATCATAGACAGTCAGCGCAGCCACAGAGACGGCAGTCAGAGCTTCCATTTCTACCCCTGTTTTGCCGGTTATTTTGACAGTGGCGGTGATGACAACACCAGGTATGGATTCGTCGAGAACGAGGTCTACGTCAATCTTTGAGAGTTGGAGAGGATGACATAACGGAATCAGGTCCGAGGTCCGTTTTGAAGCGGTAATGCCTGCGATCTGTGCCACAGTTAAGACATCCCCTTTTTTGATCTGCCCATCACGGATCAGGTCAAATGTCTCTTTCTGCATGTGCACTTCGCCGCGCGCAATTGCAACACGTTCGGTCTCGGGCTTCGCACCCACATCCACCATTTGTACATGACCTTGTTCATTGAGATGAGTTAACCTGGTTGGCATGAGCGGATTATATCGTATATAATCAGTCCGCTATGGACACCCTTTTAGGAAATCAAACTGGCGGATATAAAGTACAAACCCCTGAATACGAGGGGCCACTTGATCTTTTGCTAAGTTTGATCGAACACTCTGAATTAAATATTACGGCCATTTCGCTTGCAACAGTCACGGATCAGTATTTATCGTACCTGCGCGGGCTTGAACAAATGAAGCCCGATGAAATTTCATCCTTCCTTGTGATCGCAGCAAAATTAGTTCAAATTAAATCAGAAGCATTATTGCCCCGCCCCATTGAACGCGAGCCAGGCGAGGAAGACCCTGGCACTGCACTCGTTGAACTTTTGATTTTATATAAACGTTATAAAGAGATCGCAGGCTGGATGGTACAGCGGCAGGAAAATAACTTGCGAACCTATTTGCGGGTTGCGCCTCCGCCAAAAGTGGAAGCAAAACTTGACCTTTCAAACTTAACCCTGGCAGGTTTGCTCGCCTCAGCAGAATCAGCTTTTTCAAAAGAGAAAGATAAGCAGGCGCTCGGGACAGTGATCGCAGCTCCACGCGTGACTATTCGCGAGAAGATCGAATTCATTACCAAGACCATGAAGAATATTCATCGCATGACCTTTAGCGGACTCATTACTGATAAATCCACGCGCATTGAAATTGTAGTGACATTTCTCGCCATGCTTGAGTTGATCAAGCGTTATCATATCTCTGCAGTTCAAAGTGAGCTATTTGGCGAGATCGAATTTGAAAAAATGGAAGATTGGAAAGAAGACGAAGAGATCGAAATTGAGTTTGAGTGATAAAAAGAGAATAGTGATCAGAGAACAGGAAGAGCGTGACAGTCATAGTCGCGCTCTTTTCAAAATTTATGGTGAGTGATTTTCTTTCTTATGTTTACTCTGATAGAAATAATACAACGACAGCCCGAGGATCGCTCCAAAATTATCGAATATTAATACATCAAAAACTGACGAGCTGCGACCGGGGACAAAGGATTGATGAAATTCGTCTGTGGCTGAAAATATTACAGCCATGATCCATGCCAGCCAATATCGATTTTTGCCCTCTTTCAATAAATGGAAATAAGACAAAGCGAGGATGCCATAACCGACCATATGGCCTCCTTTTTTTACAAAATAATCCCAGCCTAGAAAGTTGGGAAGGTCATCTCCAGAGCGTGAGGAGAAAATAAAAATAACCGTCATCATCAGAAATGCAGGAAACCAGCGAGGTACAATTAAAAGGAATTTTTTCATACCGAGGCTACCTTGATCGAAAAGAATGAAGTTTTATTAAAGAGCAACAATGAGTGGCTCCATTTTACGAATCCGCACTGCATTATAAGCGCGACAAGCATTGATAATGTACGCGATAGTTTGCGAGAGGTGGAAAGGCTGGTCAACGCCAATAATTGGCACGCGGCGGGATTTGTCAGCTATGAAGCTGCACCTGCATTTGATAATGCTCTACATGTTCGAGTGACGAGTGATTTTCCATTGGTTTGGTTTGGGTTATATTCTGAGCCGCAAACACTAAAGACTTCCGATGTCTTTACCCACAGGGCGCTACGCGAAGACATCGGAAATCTAATTCCCCTGAACTGGCGAGCAAGTATTGAACGGGAAAGTTATAACGCAGCAATCGAGAAAATCAAAGATCACATTGCGCATGGAAGAACGTATCAAGTCAATTACACAATGCGCTTGAATTCTGAATTTAAAAATAAAGAATGGGAGCTTTTCTTAAACCTCACACAAAATCAAAATAAATATGCGGCTTATATTGATACTGGCTCAAATGTGATCTGTTCTGCTTCTCCTGAATTATTCTTTAAACTAGATGGGGATAAAATTTACGGCAACCCCATGAAAGGGACGGTTAAGCGCGGCAAAACTACACGTGAAGATAAAGAACAAGCCGAATGGCTGCATGATTCGGCGAAGAACCGTGCTGAAAATGTGATGATCGTGGACATGATCCGCAATGATATAGGGCGCATTGCTGAAATTGGAAGTGTGCATGTACCCGAATTATTTAAGATCGAAAAATATTCCACCCTCTTCCAAATGACGTCAACGGTTCAGGCAAAGACTCATGCCTCCATAGACGAAATCTTTACCGCGCTTTTTCCGTGCGGATCGATCACAGGTGCTCCCAAAGTGAGCACAATGAATATCATCTCTGAGTTGGAAACAACGCCGCGAAAAATTTACACAGGAAGTATTGGTTATATCGCGCCAAATCGAAAAGCCCAGTTCAATGTAACCATTCGGACTGTGCTCATTGATAGAGAAAGTGAAATAGCAGAATATGGGGTGGGCGGCGGCATTGTATGGGATTCCACCAGCACAGATGAATATGACGAAGCTATTCTCAAAGCTCAAGTATTAACGCAAAGCGAGCCAGAATTTTCTCTGATCGAAACCATACTCTGGACTCCAGAAGAGGGATATTTTCTTCTTGACAAACATATTGCAAGAATTCAGGATTCTGCCAAATATTTCGATTTTACATTTTCAAGAGAAAAATTTGAAACTCATCTCAATGAACTTGCGACCAAATTTAAGTCCGTTCAGCGTGTTAGAGTTTTATTGAATAAATTCGGTGAACTTAATTCAGAAACGAAAGATATTCAGATACAGAAAGGTGCTTTCAAAGTCCGTTTGGCAGAGCAGCCTATTAATTCCCAGGAAGTATTTCTATATCATAAAACCACCCGACGCGAGATGTATCCATTTATAGCAGAATCAAGTTCCAAGTCCAAAACTAAACCGGATGACATCCTGCTATATAATGAAAATAATCAACTTACCGAATTTACCATCGGCAATCTTGTTGTTGAAATAAACAATCAATTAGTCACACCGCTAATATCCTGTGGACTGTTGCCTGGCACGTTTAGAGCACATTTGTTGGAAACAGGCAAAATCAAGGAACAAGTTATTCACAAAGATGAATTAGAGAAATGCTCAAAAATATTCCTGATAAATTCCGTTCGCAAATGGGTTGAAGTATTGCCGCTTATTACATAATCACTAAATTTTCTGAAAGAAAGTAGAACAAAAATATAATGATGATCTGGATAATTATGCGGCACTCTGTAGTATAAAAAAGCTGACGCTCTCTGGAGAGCGTCAGCTTTTTTATAGAAATTATCCCAATGCGATTGTGATATATAAAGAACCGTCACCTGCATCTGCACCTACAAGATATACATTTTTACCACTTTCATGTCCTGTAAATGTCATGGTAAATGTACTGCCAAAGATAACAGACAGGGACTCATCTTCAGTTAGGCCCATTTTGCCAAATTCGTCACGATAAAACTTTAAAACATCATCAGAGCTTAGATTCGTTTGGTAACTTACCGACTCAGATGTGCTCGCTACATTAAACGCATCACTGGTAACAGGAAATTGCGATTCACCGCCAACTGTAATATCACCGCCATCGTTTGATTCAGGTGTAGCTGCTACAGGAGTACTTACATCACCGCTATCTGCGGTAGGCGGAGTAAAATCATTATTATCTCCACCGCCCATAATTGTCTGACAGGCAAGCGAAGCTAAAACAAGAACTACAACTGCAAGGTAAACACTATATTTCTTCATTCTCTTTCTCCTTTAAATTAAGATAATATGATTATAGTCATGGGTCAGTATATGTTAATCCCCCATACAGTATAGTTTAATAAGTAAGCAGTGGCTTTTAATCCACCCATCAATATGCCAAGCTGATCTATTTAAGTTTTTAAATAAGTACCCAAAATCATTTCAAGTTGATAAAATCCGCCCATCACCATATCCGCTTCCTTTAGTATGGATGGCTTCCCTATGCCAACTACTCCCATACCTGCGCTAATAGCGGCTTGAATGCCTGCTTCAGCATCCTCAAATACAACACAGTTATAAGGATGAATTGCAAGTTCGTTGGCAGCGCGGAGAAAGACCTCTGGATCTGGTTTCGCTTTGCTTACTTTATTTCCATCTACGATCACATCGAAAAGTGAAATAATGCCAAGTCGTTCAAGAATCAAGGGTGCATTTTTTGAGGCTGACCCAATCGCTGTTTTAATACCTTTAGCGCGAATATTTTTCAGATACTCGACTACTCCAGGGAGAATTTCAGATGCGTCCATCTGACTTATAGAGTCAACATACCAATCATTCTTCTTATCAGCCATTTTAGTTTTTTTTATATTATCAAAAGTCAGCCCGCCAATTTCGAGCAGAATCTCCAAAGAGCGGATACGACTTACACCCTTGAGACGTTCATTATCACTCTCGGTGAAGTCAAAGCCGTATTCGTTGGCAAGCCGTTTCCAAGCGAGATAATGATATTTAGCGGTATCCACAATAACACCGTCAAGGTCAAAGATAGCCGCACGCATTTCTCGAATCATAAAAATTCCTTTAAATGTTTTAGATCAATTAATTTGAATTTTTATCTCGCCCGTAGCATGCAGTGGATAAATTGACTCGCCTACAGAAATAGTGAGTGGAATTTCCAACGGACTCAGCGGCTTGACGCTGATAATTTCATGAGTTAATGTGATTTTTAATTTCTGCCCATGCAGCATGAAAGGGATAGAGACTTGCTCCCAGTGTGCAGGGAGATGAGGGTTGATCGAGATGGTGTCATTGATGCAGCGGATGCCACACAAACCAAAGACTGCAGACATCCAAGCGCCACCATTACCTGCAGGGTGTGTCCCCCCAATATAGAGAGTTCCTACATATTGTTTTCCTTTTCCAGATAGATCTATCGTGGCGGTTTTCATGAAGTACTTGTAAGCCCAGTCCACTTTGCCGATTTGGGCTGCAATGAGCGAATAAGAGCAGGCGCTCAAACTTGAGCCATGCTCCGTACGAGGTTCATAATATTCCCAATTGACGGATTTTGTCTCCAGCGAATGTTGTTCGCCAAAGAGATAAAGCATTAGCACCACATCAGCCTGTTTGATGATTTGTGTTGTAGTGGCGAGTCCACTTCCGCCGCCAAAATATTCATGCGGATGCAACTTGCGCTCAACCAGGCTTTTTAGGGGGAGATTTTCCAGCGTGAAATAATCATCAAATTGGGGGATCAGGCCATCGGTCGGGTTTGAATCGGGCAGATAAAGATTCGAGACAACATCATTGATAAATGCCAGGTCCGACTCGAAGTCTAGAGTCGTTATCAATTCCTCAAAAAATTCTGGAGAATTTTGTTGAAGATAGGTCACGACTTTTCGGCAAACTTCCAATGTATTTGCAGCCATGCGATTTGTATAAGCATTGTTGTGAACGCGCTCATGATATTCGTCCGGACCTGTGACATCGAGAATTTCATAACGATGTTTATCGGGGTTGTAATAAATATAGGACAAAAAGAAGCGCGCGCATTCAAAGACAACTTCTGTACCACCATCGCGCCATATAGATGCGTCGCCCGTCAACGAAAAATATTGCCAGAAGGCATAGACGACATCTGCACTGATGTGGACCTGCTTATCGCGGAAATATGTACGCATGGGACGATTGGTAAAAACATCTGTGACGTTGAACAATGTACAGGCATCATCGCCCGTATCCTGACTCTCCCAAGCATAGAACGCGCCACGAAAACCGTATTCATGTGCCTTACGACGCGCACCATCAAGCGTGTGATAACGATAAAGTAAAAGATTGCGCGCTAATGATGGAAAAGCATGTGTGAAAAATGGGAGCATGAAAATTTCAGTATCCCAAAAGATAGCGCCCTTGTACATTTGACCTGACATACCGCGTGCAGGAATTGAAGCGCGCTCCGTATGTGCAGGAACGATAGAAAGCAAGTGATACATACTAAAGCGCAAAGCCTGCTGTGCTTCTTCATCTCCTGTGATTTGTATGTCACAAGCTTCCCAGCGCTGTGACCAAAGCGCAGTATGTTCGGCGAGCAAAGAGTCAAAACCAAGTAAGGCAGATTCTTTGCAAAGTTCGCGGCTAGCTTTCACTGGATCAGTTGAGTCAATTCCAGTGACGTGCGAAATAAATTTATAAAAAGTAAGAGTACTTTGAATAGGAACCTTATCAAAATCACGAAAGGATGTAGTCCTTGTTTCATTTTCAACAGGAAATAATACAGCTTCAGAAACTACGACTCGAACTGCATTTTCATGTGTAATAGCGCTTACTGAAATGACATTATCCCTTTCATATGTTTCCATTTCGACAAAGTGGGGACCATTGATATCCCATACGTCGCCATCAATACCTGTGTGAATATCTACTTCACATTCATGATCAACACTGATGGAATATTCCATGCAAAGTAAATGATGCCGAGCTAAACTTGCAAAACGCCGTGAGCGGATGGTGATGCAGTTACCATCGGAAGTCTCAAATAAAGTCTCACGCATGTGGACAGCAGATTGCATATCCACGCTTTGGGCATGAGAAATGACTTTACTAGTGAGAGCATGTAACGATTCGCCTTTGTAGATAATCTGTACAAAGCATCCATTCGGCAAATTGACAGGTTCACGCCATTGATTGCCGACCTTGTCATATAAACCTGAGACAATAGTGGCGGTCTTTTGTTCTTTGTTAAATTCTTCCAGCGTGCCGCGGTAACCAATGTAGCCATTGCCGATCAGCAGTTTGTTCCCCTGGCGGTCAATATCTTGAGGAGTAAGTTGATTTGTTTCCGTGATGTTCCAGTCCATATGAAGTCCTTGATCCGCGATTCTTTTCATCACGAAAACACCAAAAGTTTTTCCTTTTTGATCTTCGTGTGCTTTGTTATAAGAGTTCTTACATTTCGATGCTGACACTATCTCGATTTACGTTCATCAACTGCCCACAGAATTTCACACTGACGGGCTCCCCATCTGTCACGCGGATAGTAGCCCTGCTTTGTTCAACTTCCAGACGCAAGACAGAGCCTTGATACGTGACCTGGAAACTGTATCCGTTCCAATGTGATGGAATCGATGGCTTGAAAGATAAGACATTGCCATCCGAGCGCATCCCGCCGAAGCCGTAAACTATATTCATCCAAGCCGCAGCAATAGATGTAGTATGTATTCCTTCACCTGTATTACGGTTGTAGTTGTCCAAGTCAATACGTGTTGCAAAACGGAAAAAATCGAATGCTTCCTGATGGCGACCCAATTCTGAAGCCAGTATTGAATGAACAGACGGTGAAAGCGATGACTCATGAATACAGCGAGGCTCGTAGTAATCGTAATTTGCCTGTTTCTCTTCCAAAGAAAATGATTGGTTATACAAAAACATAAACATCAATACATCAGGCTGCTTGATCATGTCATTGCGATAAATGCGGTCGTATGACCAATGGTGATAAAGCGGGAAATCTTCTACAGGAATAGCATCCACATCAACGTGTGGAAGATCGAAGAAGCCTGTATGTTGTTCATAAAGCTTTGTTTTTGAATCATAGGGGATGATCATCTCTGTTGACATGCGTCGCCACGAATCCAATTCTGCAGGTGAACAATCCCGTGTTGATAAATTCATTTCATCTAAAACATTCAAAGCAAATTCAAATGTCCGCTTCGCCATGTAATTGGTGTATGCATTGTTGTTAACCATCATTTGAAATTCGTCAGGGCCCATCACTGCGTAATAACCAAACTTGCCATTCGGTGACCACTGTCCACGGCTGGCAAGGAAACGGCAAATTTGAATCAATAACTCTGCACCTTCTAATTGCAGGAATGCTTTATCCCCTGTCACATTTGCATAATGCCAGACTGCATACGCCACAGCTGTCGTTGGTTGGAATTGCAAACTGGCATGCTGCCAAAGTGTACAACTCTCCGTGCCATCAATCGTCGCCACGGGATAACATGCGCCGTCGCAATCCAAATCCTTTGCGCGCTCCATTGCCTGCGGTAAAGTCTTATAACGATAATCAATCAATGCCTTGGCAGCTGTCGGATTACTAAATAAATAAAATGGCAAACAATACGTCTCGGTATCCCAAAACGCGTTACCGTTATAAGCTTCACCCGTCAACCCTTTCGCACCGATGTTCGCGCCGTCAATTACGCCCCGATATGTCTGCTGCATTTGGAAAATACAAAATCGAATTCCCTGTTGAGTATCGGCATCACCATCAATCTTGATATCTGATTTCGCCCAAAAGTTCCCCCAATAAACCTGATTCTCTTTTAATACATCCTCATATTTTTTTGGGGACGCCTGTAACTGAGACATACCTCTCTCCCAAGCATCATCCAACGCTTGAGCAGGATTCCGATCTGTGTGCAGCGCCACACACTTCCCGATAACTGTTTCTTGATCTTCGACAGTATCTACATCTAAACGAACCCCCACAAACTTATCCGCTTCAATGGAAATTTGTTCCGTTTCACTATATATTTTCATACCTACAAATAGACGATGCCCAATATTCTTGCTAACGCCAAGAATTGCCCGATCAGCTGTGCGCGGACAATCCCAAAAATTCTCTGCAAACATGCGATGTTGAATGGAAAAGTCTATGCCCATTGTTAATGTAACTTTGCCTGAAAAATTTAACGGCGTAACACGAATTTGCTGACACGCCAGCTCTTTCGTTTCCATGCTGAGCAGCCGCAAAAAGATAAGCTGAATTTTCTTTCCAGAAGCTGTTTCCCAAACAAATTCACGTTGCAACTCCCCTGTGCGAAAATCCAATTCCCGCCGAAAATTGGAGAATTTGCTTTTTGCCAGGTCAAGTATTTCCTCATCTACTTCAATGCGTGTGTATAACCAGTCAACTGTGTTGACCATAAACGCCAGACGATTGGAAATACCTTTATATGACATGCCTTCAGTAAAGCGTTCCTCATAGATGCCATTGAGATATACACCCGTCAAACTTTCCCCAGAATAGCCCTCGTCAAAATATCCGCGCACACCCTGATGCTCGTTCGCTAATGAAAATAATGATTCAGATACCTGGCTTCTCTGCGGGTGAAATCCATCTTCAATAATTTTCCATGGATCCACGCATAAATATTTATCAGCCGTCTTTGCCATCGATAATGACTCCTAAAAAATGCATGCCCTATATTCCAAAATACGTTGGAAATTGGGAATATTATGTAATTTTTGTTGAACGTTCAACCAAATAACTAAAAAAAGAGAGCTATGCACTCTCTCTTGCAACCAGGCTCACTGGCAGAATCAAGCGGCTGCCAAGTGAAGTTTTCTTCTGCAGTATTTTCAGAAGGGTCTTCGTTGCAGTCTCACCTTTTTCGAAGATAGTTTGATCAATCGATGTCAATTCGGGGAAAACCTGTTGTCCAATGTAAATGTTATCGAAGCCGACCAATCCAAAGTCCCGCCCGATGCGCACGTTTTTCCTGAGCATTCCATGAAGCACGCCAACCGCCACCATATCCTCAGTGCAAAAGGCAGCATCAATTTGTTGTGCCGTTAGTAAATCAGAAAATTGCATCCCGGCTTCAAATGGCGTATCACTTTTATCAAAAACATATTCCTTATAACCTGCTTCTTTCAGTGCACGTTTATAACCTTCATACCGTTTTTGCATCAATGGACCCGTCAGCTCTACACCACATAAGGCAATTTTTTTATAGCCTTTATTGATCAGATACTGAGTGCCTAAATACCCCCCAGTCTCGTCATCTGAGTTGACATAAGAGAAATTTGCGTAGTTTCCGCGTGAATAGTTATCAATTAAAACAACTGGGATGTCTTTAGAATTTAAATCTTTCAGGAAATTTTGGTCATATTCACCGATTGCCAGGATGCCATCTACATTGCGGGCATCGATCCAACCGCTCACCTGCAGAAGTTTTTCCTTATAAGGAACCGAAAAAATGATCAGGTCATAATAAGCTTCGTCGCGCAGGACAGAGTAAACACTGTCCATAATGATATTGTAAAACGGGCTGTTGGTAAGTGTATTGGTGTCAACATAGGAAGGCAGTATCAAACCGATCAATCTCGATTGATTGGTGATTAATGAACGTGCTGCCAGATTAGGCTTATAGCCAAGTTTTTTAGCTGCAGTTAAAACTGCGTCACGCGTTTCGTCGGAGTATTTCCCTTTTCCACTGAATACATTTGAAACAGTAGTGCGGGAAACTCCGGCTTCTTTGGCAACATGAATAACAGTAATGCTCATAAGGTGTCCTTAGTTGAACGTTCAACTGCATTATCGGAGAAAAAAGGTTTTTTGTCAAGAAGCAGGTTGCAATTGCCACTTTTCCTCAACCTAATAATATGTTTCAACAGAAGCTTGATCCAAAATCATCATGTGATTCTATCCATTTCCATCAGTCTTTCATGAGCATATTCGCGAATGATGCCAGGCAGTTGGAAGCGCGGCTCTTCGCCCTGAGATGGATGCTGCTCAAGCAAGGATTGATCTACCAGAGATATTAAACCTGCCCGAATATTTTCGGCTGAGCAAACAGCTTTTGCTTCAGAAATAGTGAAACAACCTGAAAAAGCTGACAGCTTACATAAAAGCGTTTGCTGCTCAAGAGAGAGAAGATCAAAACTCCAATTTAGCATGGCACGCATGGTTTGTTGGTGAAGCGGCATCCGCTGTGTATCCTGGCTGAGGAAATCCAGGCGGTTGTCAGATAAACCAAGCATGGCGTGAGGCGAGAAATATTTTATCTGGAAGGCAGCCAGCTCGATTGCCAGCGGATGTCCTTCCATACGTTGACATAATTCGGTGATGGCTTCTACATTTTCATTATTAAGCGAAAAGTTGGGATTTATAGCCTGAGCGCGTTGTACAAATAAAGCTACTGCCGGGGACTGCGCCCAGAGCTGTTGGCCCTTCACGGATTCGATGTCTGCAATTGCCAATGGTGGAACTATAAATTCATGTTCGCCATAAATATGTAGGGCAGATCGACTGGTAACCAGGACTTTAAGCAAGGGTAATACCCCTAAAAGATCAATAATTAAGCTCCTAGCAGGGAGAATTTGCTCAAAATTGTCTAAAATCAGTAGAAATTTACGGGCACGAAGTAAGCACTTCACCCCTGAAACTGTGCCTTCTTTTGCTCCAAGATTTTGAGCTATGACAGTTATTACCTTGGATGGATCATGCAAATTTGATAAGTCAATAAAACAAGCACCGCCTCCCAAACGACGTGCGATCTCAATACTTAAGCGGGTCTTTCCAATTCCACCAGGACCAAGAAGTGTCAGCAGACGAACATCATCGCGCGACATTAAACGGGTCAAAGTATGTACATGTGCCTCTACACCAATCAAGTTAGTTAGGGGCGAGGGTAAATTAGTTTGGAAAGGAGCAATCTCTTGAATGTCTGTAGCTTGAGGTTCCCAATAATTAAGAGCCTGAGCAATGGCAGTGACAAGTTCACGCAATTGATAAAAATAAGTTGCACGGCTGATGCTTAATTGGTCTGCATAAACCCCAGCAACTGATTCTGGATTGGATAGCACTACATCCAAAATGCGGCGATGGCTGGGTGGAAATGGATACCCTTGCAAATAACTATTGATCGCTTTCAAGCCGCCCCGCTGCCCGATCCAGGATTGCCAAGGTTCCTGCTGAATTAGCCGCGCTGGAAAACGCGGAAAGTGTAGAAGAGCTTTGACATGCTCTTCGTCCCAGACAGCTGTTATTGGCGGACGGCGTTTGGTAAGAGATTCCATTTTGGCTATCTTACCACATTTTTGGTTGAACGTTCAACTATATTTAGACTATACTTAGACCACATTGGTTTTCTTTTTTTATATACTCGGCAATAAGACAAGGTCTGCAAACCCAAGTTTATCGTTTGTCTTACACATTCAAAAGGAGAAGTAAAACATCATGAAAGTTAAATCGTCTGCTCTGTTTCTTAATCTGATCCTGTTGTTCGCGCTGATTCTTAGCGCCTGCAGCCCGGCGGCTGGCACCGAAGCACCTGCTACGGATGCCCCGGCTGCCACTGATGTCCCGGCTGCTACCGATGTTCCTGCTGCTACTGAAGCTCCCGTGGAGGAAGTCCCGGCTGGTACCATCGTATTTCCTGATGAAATCGCCGGTGGTCGTCCGGTTGAAATCAGTGTGGTTGGCATCCCGGCTGAGTCCAATCCTACCGGTTTGGCAGACTGGCATGCAGCAGTTGAACGTTTCCAAGCCAAATATCCGAACGTGACCGTCACCGGTGACGAGTACGCCTATACCCCAGACTCGTTCCCCGCACTTGTTGCTGCTGACCAGGTGCCGACCCAATTCCAAGCTTACCTAACTGACCGAGACCTGATGGTCAGCCAGGGTCTTGCAGCCGATCTGACCAGTTTGTACGAAGCCTCGGGACTGGATGAAGTTTATAACTCCAGCCTTCTGGAGCTTGTATCTGCAGACGGCAAGATCTACGGCATGCCCATTGAAGCTTATGTTATGGGTCTAGCCTATAACATCAAGATGCTTGAAGATGCTGGTTATGATGCTCCTCCCACAACTTGGGAAGAGTTGGGACCTGTAGCTCAGAAACTCACTAATCGTGACGCTGGCGTGGCCGGATTCTCCTTCATTCGAGGTGAGGCTCACCAAGCTGGCTGGCATGGTACAGTCATTGGCTACAATTTTGGCCTAGATGATGCATCTATCGTTACCAAGGATGCTGATGGGAAGTACACTGCTGGTTTCGATAATGCTCAAACACTGGCTGCACTAAACTTCATCAAAGACATGCAGTGGAAGTATGATGCTCTGCCGAAAGAACTGCTGCAATGGGATACAAACGGTAATCAGCTTGCCACCGGTCAGGCCGCCATGGTTTTGATGGCTGGTGGTCAGTTGGAATGGATCAAACAGACTTATCCTGATGTGGATATGACCCAGTTCGGTTTTGCTCCGCTGCCAGCTGGGCCAGACGGGAAAATGGTCTCTCTCGGTGGTGGTGATGTGGCTTTTATCAACGCCACCGCTAGCGCGGATGAGATCGAAGCTGGTTTCTATTATCGCTTGTTCGTCCAGTTTGACGAAGGTGAAGTTAAGGCTAAATATGAGGCTACATTAACCAATCCGACCGCCGTGATTGGTGAGCCAAGCTACCCGATCTACGTGGGACCATTCCAGGAAAAGATCGCAGCCCTCACAGCAGAGTATGCTAATCTCCCGGTTGAAAACTACGCATTGTTCAATAATGCCGTGATTGGTCTGCAGAATGAACCGCAGATCGCAGGCCAGGATTACTATGCAGCACTGGGCGATGTAGTCAGCCTAATCGTCACTGATGAATCTGCTGACCCAGTTGCCGCTCTTACAGCTGCACAAGCTACGTTCCAAACGAACGTTCTCGATCTGCTTCCATAAGTTTTTGAACACTTGATATTTGTTGGAAGAGGCGGCGTGAATCTACGTCACCTCTTCCAACAACTTCTCTTATAACAACTGTCTGAAATAAAGCCTTATAATTTATGCAATAAGCGGTAAAGTTGTCATTATCAAATTCATTTTTTACGCACTTCCCATGCAGGAATCTTTCGCAATGACTCTTAAACAGTCTCTAGATTAATAAGGAGAATTTTGAATATGACCACTACGATGACGGCAACTACGAAGGTCAAGGCCACAACCTCACCACGCCGGCGGATTAACTGGCAGAAACAGGGAGTGGCTTATTTATTTCTCCTGCCGGCATTAATCGTTTTTACACTGGTTACCTGGTATCCGATCGTAAATACTATTCTCTACAGTTTTCAAAGGGTTAATGTTGGGGGAGTTCAAGGCTGGGTTGGATTCTCCAACTATGTCCGCATGTTTGGCAATCCCATCTTTTACACAGCCTGGGAAAATACTATTATCTATGTATTATTGAGCCTTGTCATGGGAGCGATGGTCCCGATTGTGTTGGCGTTGATCATTAATGAGATGCGTGGCATGTCATCTTTTTTCCAAACTATTGTTTACCTCCCCACGTTGATTCCCATCGCCGTCGGACTGCTCGTTTGGCGACAGATCTATGCGCCGGAGGGAGGCATTTTAAACAGCTTGTTAAAACTTGTGAATATTTCGCCACAGCTTTGGCTACAGGATCCGCTTCTGGCCAAGCCAGCGCTGATTGTCATCATGACCTGGATCGGCGCAGGGGGAGCCACACTCTTATATATGTATGCACTTCGGGAAATTCCCCCGGAACTTTTCGAAGCCGCAGAGCTTGACGGTTTCACAGTTTGGCAGCGCATTCGCTATATTGCCCTGCCTCTGCTGCGTTATAGGATACAGATCATGCTGGTTTTGCAGATCATCACTGTGGCACAAGTATTTACCGAACCTTTTATTTTGACCAACGGCGGACCCGCCAACAGCACCACGTCACCTGTTTTGGAAATTTATAACATAGCCTTTACCCGAACTGATTTCGGGTTGGCATCGGCATGGGGAGTCTCCATGCTGGTAGCCTTATCACTCTTCTCCATTTTGTACGTTGTGTTTACCAGAGAAGATCTTAGTAAAGGTTAAAAATAATGAACAATGCTAACCGTGGCATCATGTCAAATGCAGAGTGGCGCTCGCCGTTTGGGCGGCTTATCATCTTTTTCTATCTTATTGTGCTGATATTAATTAGCATAGTGGTCATTTTTCCATTTGTATTCTCGTTTACTGCCGGGCTCCATAACAGTATTGATGTTGTTAAACCTGGTATTCATTTATGGCCTGCAAAACCACTTTGGGGTAATTATCTGGATGCCTGGAACCGTTTTGCAATGAGCAGGCTTTTTATCAACACGATCATTGCCGCGGGCGGGGGCGTCCTGGCACAAATGGCAGTTTCATCTCTGGCAGCTTACAGTCTTTCCAGACTCAACCCGATCGGCAAGAATCTCATTCGCGCGATCCTTTTGATCACCATGGCAGTGCCTGGAATTGTCTACCTGGTTCCACGTTATGTTGTGGTGGCAAACATGGGATTTTTAAATAGCTATGTAGGACTATGGATTCCCTACGCCGCCAGTTCTTTTATGATTTTGGTATTGAATAGTGCTTTCGACCAAATCCCAAGAGATCTTTACGAAGCCGCTGAAATAGACGGCGCTTCCGAAATACGGATGTTCTTGAATATCACACTTCCACTTTCATCATCAGTTCTTCTTGTACTTGGATTGTTTGCGTTCATTGGTTTTTGGGGAGATTTTCTCTGGCCGTTCCTGGTCTTACGAGAATCGGAGCTGCAAACGATTTCCGTGCGCTTATATACTCTCACGAGAGGATTCCCATTGAACCTTTACATGGCCGCTTCCTTCATCGCCATGATACCTCCAAGCATCGCTGCCTTCTATTTACAGCAACATGCTCCAAAAGGCGGCCTCACTTTTTAGGATGCTTCACCGCTCCATTGGTTTCATTCTCTTCCTCCTTTTGATCGTGGGATGTACCGGGCCTCAGTCTGTACAAACGCCAGCGACGCCCGGCACATCCTACACGGCTCTCGCTTCGCGCACGCCGATACCTGCTGCTACAACTATGGAAATTTCATCCACTGAATCATTCCCCATCGTCCGCATCAAAAATGCTGAAACAGGAACCTATCTCTACGAAAAAAATGGACAAGCTGAATTAGGGGATATTTCAGATGAATCTTCTTTCTGGATCGTTGAAGATTATCAAGGCAGCAAACGTCTTCAGAATCGCGCCAGCGGAAATTATCTTTCCCTTGAACACCTCCAAAAATATATTGAAGTCATCCCCATTCTTCCCGAATGGATGAGTTCACGCTGGACATTTGATAGTGACCCATCTCAAGGCTCGATTGTTATTCGTAGTGTCTGGCACAACTGGCAAGTGCTGTATGTTGAAAACGGACTCGTGAAATATGAAAATGTCCCTGTCACAACAGAAAATGCGCGCTGGTATTTAGAATCTGTTGATGGCATTGCTTTAGCTGCAAGCACACCGACACCAGTCTTTGTCATTCCACCTTCGACAAATCCTGTGGGCAGTCGAGGTGCAGATGTCCCGTGGATGGAATATGAAGCCGAAAATGAAACTACCAATGGCGAAATTATTGCCCCAGATCGCATCTTTGGAACCATTGCATCTGAATCATCTGGCCGCAGTGCGGTTAAGTTGGACGGGGCTGGGGAGTATGTCCAATTCACTTCAACGGAATCAGCTAATTCGGTCGTAGTACGATTCGTGATTCCTGATTCAGAAGATGGCAAAGGACTAGAGTCAACGATCAGCTTGTATGTAGACAATGTCTTTCGAAAGAAAATCCAGTTGACTTCAAAATACGCATGGTCATATGGCGGCGAGGAAGAGACGTTCAATGTTCCCAAAGCGGGCGGTGCTCATCATTTCTATGATGAGGCGCGCGCGTTGGTTGGCGATATTCCAGCAGGTGCAACTGTCAAACTGCAAAAAGATGAAGATGACAACGCCGAATATTATGTGATCGATTTGATTGATTTGGAACAGGTCGCGCCGCCCCAAACCAAACCTGAGGGCTATTTCTCAATTGAAGATTGCGGCGCAGTACCCAACAGCGGACAAGACGCTGGCGATGCGATTCAGGCATGTATTGAAAAAGCGAGAACCGCGAAAACAGGTGTCTGGATTCCAGTTGGGACTTTTGAAAGTGAAATTCACGGGTTTGATGTGGCTGATGTTACGATCCAGGGCGCGGGGATGTGGTATTCAAATATACATGGAAAATATGCACGCTTCAACTGTGTGGGCAACAACTGCCGCTTTGCAGATTTTGCTATCCTGGGTGAGACGATTCTACGTGACGACAAATCACCTGAAAATGGATTCAACGGCAGCGCAGGGACAGGCTCGCGGCTTAAAAATATTTGGGTGGAACATACAAAGGTTGGCTTCTGGGTCAGCGGCGGGACGAATGGCCTGGTGATCACAAACAGTCGCTTCCGCAATCTGTTTGCAGATGGAATCAATTTCTGCAACGGGACGAGCAATTCTGTTATTGAAAATTCACACTTCCGCAACACAGGCGATGACGCACTTGCTTCATGGTCTCCAAAAGGCGACCCAGTTAATACAAATAACGTTTTCCGTTTTAACACCGTGCAAATTCCATGGCGTGCAAATTGTTTTGCGATTTACGGCGGCAAAGATAACAAGATTGAAGATAATCTCTGCTACGACGTGGTGACTTATCCTGGTATTCTCATCGCACAGCAATTCAACTCGAATCCATTTGATGGGACGACAAGTATTCAGCGCAATTCATTAATTCGTACAGGCGGACCGATGTTCAATCTCGAACATGGTGCCTTGAAGATTTGGCCTGCACAAGGTGAGATTCCTGGATTAGTTGTAAAAGATATTTTGATCGACTCCCCCACTTTCAGCGGACTTCAACTTGATGGCAGTTATCCAATCACGTCTGCAAGTTTTGAAAACATCGAAATCACAAATGCTGGAACAGATGGAATCCATTTAAGCTCCAGCTTGTCTGGCGATGCAAGTTTTTCATTTATCACTGTCAATGATTCAGCGAACAGCGCCTTCTTGAATTACTCACCGAAATTGAAATTTACAATTAATTTTAGTGAAGGCAATATCGGCTGGCAATTTCCATAAAATTATCTCAAAACGCAGATTGGATCGTTATACTTGAGCACCTGCAAATTGCTGGCGCTTTTTGATTTTTCCCGAAACAAAATATAGTAAGCTATAATTTTATAAATGAATCGACTCTCCCAATCCGCATCCCCCTATCTCCTTCAACATGCTGAAAATCCCGTGGACTGGTATCCGTGGGGTGAAGAAGCACTTGCCAAAGCAAAGGCTGAAGACAAACCAATTTTCCTCAGTATCGGCTATGCGGCCTGTCACTGGTGCCATGTGATGGCGCATGAATCTTTTGAAGATGAAGGAACTGCCGCCTTCATGAACGAACACTTCATCAACGTAAAAGTTGACCGAGAGGAACGTCCTGATATTGACAGCATTTATATGCAGGCCGTTATTGCGATGACAGGCTCGGGTGGCTGGCCGATGTCTGTTTTTCTTGCACCTGATCTCAAACCATTTTATTCAGGCACATATTTTCCTCCTGTGCGTCGCTATAACATGCCAGCATTCAAAGATATTCTTTCCGGGCTTGCGAACGCTTGGAAGAATGATCGAACCGAAATTGTAAAAGTTGGAGAGCAGATCATTGGTCATTTACAGCATCAAAATAAGAATGAAAAAAATGATCTTCTTTCCTTGGAACATTTTGATGCCATCGCAAATGCCATCACCACTTCGTATGATTGGGGTTTTGGCGGCTGGGGTGATGCACCAAAATTTCCACAAGCCATGGTGCTTGAATTTTTACTTCAACATGTAACGCTCACCAAAGAAAATACTGAAAACACCGAGAAGATGTTAAAACTCATCACCCATTGTCTTCAAGCAATGTCGCTCGGCGGTATGTACGATGTTGTCGGCGGCGGGTTCTCACGTTACAGCACAGATAAATTCTGGCGTGTACCTCACTTTGAAAAGATGCTATACGACAATGCCCTGCTCGTCCGCGCTTATTTGCATGCCTGGCAAGTTACAAAAGAACCTGCATTCAAACGCATCATTGAAGAAACGCTGGGCTTTGTTATGCGCGAAATGACTCACGAACAAGGCGGCTTCTATTCTTCACTCGATGCAGATTCTGAAGGCGAAGAAGGCAAGTTCTATGTTTGGACTCTTGATGAAATTCGTGAAGCATTGAAAGATGAATCAGAGTTTTTTGAAGCGGCTTACGGAGTCTCCGCAAATGGCAACTGGGAGGGCAATACAGTTCTCCAGCGCGTCCTGGATGATGCATCCCTCGCTGCCCGCTTCAAGTTGGACGTTGAAACTGTTCCCGTCAAATTGGCAGAAGCCCATTCCAAGCTTTATACCGTTCGCGCCTCACGCATCCGCCCCGGCACAGATGACAAGATCCTCACTTCATGGAATGGTCTCATGCTCGCGGCATTTGCAGAAGCAGCAAGAGTTATCAACGTGGAATCAGGTAGTTTGCTTCCGCATGATGAACAGAAAGATATTAATCTTCAAAATGAGTATTATCAAGTGGCTACGCGCAGCGCGGAATTTTTACTATCAGCCTTGAGACCCAAAGGGCAATTAAAACGTGCATGGCGTGATAGTACAACAACCGACGCAGTTTTTCTTGAAGATTACGCAGCATTGATATTAGGTCTACTTGAGTTGTATCAAACAGATTTCAACAATAAATGGTTTACAGCAGCGCAAGAGTTGACAGATGAAATGATAGAAAAATTCAACGATCCCAATGGTGGTTTTTTTGATACAGCACATAATAGCGAAACTTTGCTGATTCGGCCAAAAGATATCACAGACAATGCCACACCGTCAGGCAATGCACTGGCTTGTGAAGCGTTATTGAAATTAGCAGCATTCACAGATGAAGGAAAATATCGCGACCTAGCAGAACAAGCACTCAAACTTGTAGGTGATTCTGCTTTAAGGTATCCGTTAGGGTTTGCAAGATGGCTCTCAGCTGCGGAGAATGCACAGAGAAACACGAAACAGGTTGCAGTGATAGGCGAAGCGGGCGAAGAAAACTTCGAGCGGATGCTCAAGGTGATTCGCGCAGAATACAGACCGGGCGTGGTGGTGGCCGCATCCACTTATCCCCCATCAAAAGATGCGCCAGCATTATTGAATGAACGAACACTTGTAAATGGGAAAGCAAGTGCATATGTTTGCGAGGGGTTTGTATGCAAGCAGCCAACCAATGACCCAGAGATACTAATAAAACAATTGAGTAAATAAAAAAGAAGGACACCTATAGGTGTCCTTCTTTTTTATTTACTTATCCTCTTCTTTTACATCAGGCTGTTCAGCCTGCTCATCTTTAGGTCCCAATCCTTCACGGAAGGATTTGATGCTGCGCCCAAGTTCGCTGGCGATCTTACCGATACGCCCTGGGCCAAATAAGAGAATAACGATAACAAGAATGATGATCCATTCTGCACCACGAGGTAATCCCATCATAAAACGCTCCTTTATTGATTTTCAAACTTATCGTACCATAGCTGAATGAAAAAGCGATTAGAGTTCCCTACGGAAGAAGATGCCTTCTATAAAACGAAGTGTACGACGTATCCAAGAACGGAAACGCGCGAACCTTCGATATTGTTCAGGGTGAACATTCTTTGTAGCGGGAAGTGGACCAGTCCATTCAACGACCATGGCTCCCCAGGTGAGTCCAGCACCAAAACCGACAAACACAACCTTATCGCCTACTTTAAGTTTTTCTTTTTCCACGCCTTCCACTGTTGCAATTGGAATTGAAGCAGTGGATGTATTTCCATAGTTCTCTACATTGATTATAAATTTTTCAAGCGGCATTTTTAGATATTTTGCGGCTGTTTCAATAATTCGAAAATTTGCCTGATGAGGAATGATCCATTGCACATCGTTGGTAGTCATGCCTGCGAGCTCAAGAGCCTCTATTGCGGCACGCCCCATAACACGCGTAGCGAAGCGGAAGACTTCCTTTCCATCCATCTGGACGAAATGCTTTCCTTCATGGAGTGTCAATTCCGTCGCAGGGTGACGTGCTCCTCCGCCCAGCAAGGTCAGAGAATTTGCACCGGAGCCGTCTGAATGCATTACAGCAGAAAGAACACCGCCTGGTTTATCACTAGCCTGTAAAACAAATGCACCAGCGCCATCACCAAATAAGATACAAGTATTGCGGTCTTTCCAATCGACGAAACGTGAAAGTGTTTCTGTTCCGATCACCAAAGCGTTTTTAATAGAGCCGCTGCGAATGGCCTGCGCAGCCATATTCGTTGCAAAAATAAAACCTGAACATGCAGCCAACAGGTCAAACGCACCAGCTTTCGTCGCGCCGATCTGATCTTGAATGATACAGGCAGTGGCAGGAAAAATATATTCTGGCGAAGATGTAGAGCAGATGATCAAGTCCAACTCGGTGGGAGCCAGATTTGCAACCTGTAATGCCTTGATCGAAGCTTCTACTGCAAGTGTGGATGGAAAATCATTCTCACGAGCAATGTGGCGCTCGCGAATACCTGTACGGTCACGAATCCATGCATCATTCGTATCTACCAGTTTGGCAATGTCGTCGTTAGTGAGCACAGGCTCAGGCACATACATGCCCCAGCCCGTGATATGCGCGAATGGCATTCTATCTCCTTTATTTGTAGCGGCCTAAGATCAAAGTGGCATTATGTCCGCCAAACCCAAATGAGTTGGACATGACATAATTCGGCTCAGCTTTGCGCGGTTGATTGGGCACATAATCCAAATCACAAACTGGATCAGGGGTTTCGTAGTTGATCGTGGGAGGCAGGATATTATCCAAAATTGCCATCGTGCTGATAATTGCTTCCAGCGCACCGGATGCACCTAGCAAATGACCTGTCATGGATTTTGTGGAAGAAACGGGGATTTTATACGCCTGTTCGCCGAACACAGTCTTAATTGCAGAGGTTTCACTTTTATCGTTCAAATAAGTTGAAGTACCGTGTGCATTGATATAACCGATATCAGCAGGCTTCAATTCTGCATCTTGTAATGCGAGGCTCATGGAAATAGCAGCGCCCGCACCATTTTCTGCAGGGGCAGAGATATGATGTGCATCATCTGTAGTGCCATAGCCAACAAACTCACATAGGATATTTGCACCACGTGCCTGTGCATATTCCAGCGATTCGAGAATCAAAATCGCTGCGCCTTCCCCCATTAGAAATCCATCGCGATCCTTGTCGAATGGACGTGATGCTTTTTGCGGATCATCATTACGGGTAGACAAAGCAGTCATCACATTCATACCCGCCATCGAAAGTGAACTGATCGCCGCCTCAGAAGCACCAGCGATCATTGCATCTGCTGCACCGCGCCGAATCATTTCAGCGGCTTCACCCAATGCATTTGTCCCAGATGCACAGGCAGTTGCCAGTGACATGTTTGGTCCACGCGCACCAATACGAATGGCAATATTGCCCGAGGCACTGTCAGAGATCATCATGGGAATAAGAAAAGGGCTGACGCGTTCAGGGCCGCGTTCACGCATAACATCGTATTGTTCAAGTATGGTGATAATCCCACCAATACCAGTACCGATCAAAATACCAACACGGTCACGATTTGATTCGTCAATTTTAAAGTTGGCATGTTCCATGGCTTCCAATGTAGCGGCGGTAGCCATTTGGGCAAAGCGATCCATTTTACGGGCATCGCGCGTGCCAAATAATGCTACAGGATCGAATCCCTTTAACTCTGCCGCAAACTTGGTTTTGTGTGCGCTCGCATCAAAGGCAGTGATGGGAGCCGCGCCAGATTTTCCAGCCAGTAAAGCCTGCCATGTATCTTTTACATTATTTCCCACTGGGCTTACACAGCCCAACCCCGTAACAACTACACGTTTTCTCATTCGTGTTCTCCTTAAAATTGTAACTTTAAACCTTATGTTAACATACGGTCATAGTTCAAATATGAAAAGAAGGACAAAGGTTTGTCCTTCTTTTCAATAATAACACTGCACCTGACTGGAAGACACGCACAAAAAATTAGATTTTTTTCAGAATACTCCATGCCTGCTGAATATGCATTCGATCATGGTCCGTAATAAAGCTGGCTACTTCGAGGAAATTTGTGGGCCCAAAAATAGCGTGACGTGCTCTTTGTTCCCATTCATCTGGTGTAATTTCCTTGATCATATGCAATGTTTCACGCCGCGCATCGTTAAACTCGATCAAAGCAGATGCCCCATTCTCATGCAGATAATCTCTTTGGCTGGCCCATATGCTTGTATCAGGCCGTGGAATAAATGGTTCTTTTTGCGCGCGAAACAACTTAATTTGCATATGATGTATTTCGCGCTCAGTATCACGCATATGGCAAATCAGTTCAGTCAATGCCCAATCATTCGAGGTAGGTTCGCGAGACCATGATAACGAATCCAATCCACCTAATAATCCATTAAAGGCGGCCGGGGTGGCGGATAATATTGCCAGTACTGAATCAATTGATTTGAATGATGGAGTTAGAGATGTCAGATCGGTGGATTCGATCCACCGACGCAGGTCAGCCAGTTTACCGTGCGCGCCCGCATCAGGTCCGGACCTGGAAGCGGGTTCGTCATCTATATGATATGTAGCCAGCCCAAGCTTTTGCGCCGGTAAAATATCACGATCTATGTCATTGCCGACCATAAGAATTGGACCGTCAGGCCAGCCCATACGGCCGAGGACTTCGGCATAATAAGCAGGATGAGTTTTTGAAAAATGAAAATGATCGAAAGTTGAAACAAGTTCAAATCGCTCTGGTTCCAAGCCTGCCCATCTCAAACGATGATATGTAGCCTTACGCGGCAAGAGCGGATCGGTGGCTATCGCAATGCGAAAACCCTGAGCAAAAGCCCAATCAATAAATAATTTGGCTTCGGGCCTTTGAGATGTAAGCCC
Source organism: Anaerolineales bacterium (assembly GCA_014379595.1). Classification (GTDB taxonomy): domain Bacteria; phylum Chloroflexota; class Anaerolineae; order Anaerolineales; family Villigracilaceae; genus Villigracilis. Next base: position 39,703 of record JACMLM010000058.1, on the reverse strand, counting down.
GGATAAAGTTGGGAAAATATGATCATAAAAGTTTTCAACAGCAGGTTCAAGTTCTTCACGGGAAAGATTAAGCTGTGGATAAAATTCTGCATCGAATACTTCTTTTAAAGTATGTGAGAAATCCTGGCTTTCATTCATCAAACTCGTACCAGCAATCAGCGCACGAAACATCAGATCAGGAGCGATCTGCGGAGCAAGGTCTCTTGCCAATGCTTGAAAATAAGCGGGGATGAAAGATTCTAAATTGGTATTGAGCAGGGTGTCGTCTAGATCAAGCAATAGTGTCAGCGTCATATTAGTTTATTGGACTCCCCCGCGAGTCTCTCAGATTATTCTTTTATCTCAAAATTAAACGGCAAAGAGTGACACTCTCCACAGCCGATTTGCGGCTCGGAGACATCACGCTTTGTCTTTTCACAAAATGCATTCACTTGCACACGGCGTTGAAAAGCAGCTGTAATTGGACGTGCAACTACAGGCTTCAACTGCATATGCTGGCATGAATTGGCACGTGCAATATCAGGGACGGGACAAGTTTTGCACAAGTCACGTGTCCATTGTTGGCCGTGTAATTTAAGGAGACGGCATTCTTCTATATTGCGGCCGCGATAATAATCGCCGTAGAAGTGTGGGCACTCACGCCCATCTGGTGTTTTCATATTTTTTGTTACAGAGAGAAATTTATACGCGTGTAATATATTCACCCGTACGAGTATCTACGCGGATGGTATCTCCGACGTTGACGAAGTTCGGGCATTGCACTTGTATCCCTGATTCAGTGGTGACTTTCTTTGTTACGCCTGTGGCAGTATCACCGCGGATGGCCATTTCAGCTTCAACGACTTTCAAATCCACCGAGGTTGGCAATTCCACATCAATCGGTTCGCCTTTATAGAAAGTAAGTTTTACTTCCATGCCTTCTTTTAGATAATTAGCACTATCACCGAGAGATTCTCTTTTGATGCCCGGCTGTTCAAATGTGACATTGTCCATAAAGTAGTATAGCTCGCCATCATTATATAAGTACGAAACATTGGCGAAATCAAGGTCTACATCCTGAACTGATTGACCAGAGCTAAATGTGCGTTCAATTGTGGAGCCAGTTATCAAATTGCGGGCTTTTACTTTAATATTGGCATTGCCACGACCAGTTTTGTTATGACTGTAATCCAATACTTTCAGGAGATTTCCATCCAATTCAAATGTGACACCTTTGCGAAGTTCATTTACATCTATCATGCTTACTCTTTCCTTAATTGTTTGATTTACTTTTACCGCTATTTACACCTACAAGTAATTTTCTAGAAGAATTTACGCATAAAAACTAGAAGAATAATTTAGATATTTCTGCGGCACTTTGCAAGCGGGCGGATTATACCAATGAGTTGTACCTAGTGGCTAGGTGAACTGCTTAAGAATAATGAAAGATTAATGCGATGCCTCAGACCCAGGGGAATTTGTAAGAAGTTGAACTGCATGAGGAAGAACAGACAGTATCGTTTGCAAGTTTTCTACTGCACCTTTTGGGCTGCCTGGTAGATTAACAATGAGCGTGCTTCCTCGAATGCCCGCAACTGCACGAGACAGCATGGCATGAGGTGTTTTTTTCAAACTCTCAGCGCGCATGGCTTCAGCTAAACCGGGTGCATCCCGTTGAATGACGGCGCGTGTGGCATCAGGGGTAACATCACGTGGAGCAAAGCCTGTGCCGCCCGTAGTTAAAATAACATCAAAGCTGCCGCTATCTGCCCACTCGATCAAAATTGCGCGAATGGCAGATTCATCGTCTGAGAGAATCGCTTGTTTGGTGACTAACCAGTTTTGAGCGCGGATAAGAGCCGCTAAAGCGGGACCGGAGGCATCTTCACGTTCACCACGAGATGAGCGATCAGAGAGAGTTAAGATCCCAAATCGAATCGTCATGAAAATTCTTTTCCAAAAACAATGTCTTCTTTTTGGTCATACCACCCATGTTTTTTATAAAGCTGAATGGCATCCGTATTACCGGCAAAAGCCAGAAGATAACATTTTAAACAGCCTTTCGCTTTCAAGCGATTTTCAACTTCATTAAGGAGCAATCCGCCAATACCCTGCTTTCGAACACTTTTATGAACCGCAAGATGATAGATCATTCCGCGGCGGCCATCATACCCGCCAATAACCGTGCCAACAATTTCATTATTCAGTTCAGCAACCAAAAACAGATCGGAGTCACGTTTAAGTTTCTTTTGTATTTCTTCCGGCGTATCTGAACGCCCAACACTCATACCGGCTTCAATACTTTCCCATAACTCTAAAGTTTGAGAATAATCAGCGGGGAAACGAAATTCACGAATATTCACGGGGCATCATACAGCTTTGATGGCTTGCTTTAAGACTGTGATGAGTTCATCCGGCATATATGGTTTAAGTAAAAAACCGAATGCGCCGCGCTGCATACACTCTTCTTTAACATTCGAACCCGAAGACATAACTACACGCGTGTTTGTATCCTGAGAATTGGTAACGCTGTCCAATATATCCAGGCCGCTTTGGTGCCCCAAATGTACATCCAATAAAAGGACGTCAGGATTCTCCTTCCGGACGGCTGCAGATACATCCGCATCTGCAGACAAAGCGATCACGTCAAATCCCTCCATTTTCAAAAGAGTCTTTAATAGCGAGACCATGGTTACATCATCTTCTGCGAGCAGTATCTTTGGGTTTGCCATTCTTCTTCGCCTTTGTTTGCGTAGTTTTTTTCTTCTTAACTGGCTGCTTCGATTTTTTCTTCGGAGGCTTTGCTTTTTCCAAAGCAGCATTGATCACATCATCCACAGATTCGGCAAAAATAAATTTCATCGTATTGCGGACTTCATCAGGAACATCATCAATATCCTGTTCATTGCGCTTTGGCAGGATCACAGTTGTCAGGCCGTTACGATGCGCCGCCAAAACTTTTTCTTTGACGCCGCCAATGGCAAGCACCTGCCCTCGCAAAGTGATCTCGCCGGTCATACCAACCTGAGGCTTGACCTTGCGACCAGAGATCAACGATACTAGAGAAGTTGCCATCGTCACACCGGCAGATGGACCGTCTTTAGGTTGTGCCCCGGCTGGGATATGCATATGTATATCAAATTTATCAAAGAACTCTGGGGGAATATTCAAGGAAGCAGCTCGCGAACGAACATAAGACATTGCGGCACGTGCTGATTCCTGCATCACATTACCAATCGAACCCGTTACTTGAAAACCTCGTCCGCCAGGCATGGATGTTGCTTCAATAAATAATATATCACCGCCAAAGGAAGTCCATGCAAGGCCGGGCACCACACCAGGAATGGATGTGCGTTTATTTAATTCCTCGGGGCCTAAGAAAATTGGATGATCAAGATACTCTTCCACCAGCTTGGGCGTGATCACAATCTTTTTACCTTTGCCCTCAACAATTTTTGTACCTACTTTACGACAAACTGTCCCGATCTTACGTTCCAAATTGCGTACGCCCGCCTCACGTGTATACTGACGCACGATCATTCTCAAAGCATCGTCATTAAATTTAATTTCGCCCTCGCGCAAACTATTCTCACGGATCTGACGCGGAATTAGATAACCACGTGCAATAGCCATCTTTTCATTCTCGGTGTATCCAGAAAGAAAGATCATTTCCATACGATCACGCAATGGACCGGGGATAGTTTCAAGTGTATTTGCAGTTGTAATAAAAAACACCTGCGAAAGATCATATGAAACTTCAAGATAATTATCTCGAAACTCGCCATTTTGTTCGGGGTCTAAAACCTCCAGAAGTGCAGACCCGGGGTCACCGTGAAAATCATAAGTAAGTTTATCCACTTCATCAAGCATGAAGACCGGGTTTTTAGAATCAACACGCCGTAGAGATTGTAAAATACGCCCAGGCATAGCGCCAATATATGTTCGGCGATGCCCACGAATTTCAGCTTCATCACGTACACCACCAAGCGAAGCACGGATAAATTTACGTTCCATTGCACGCGCAATGGATTGACCCAAAGATGTTTTACCAACACCGGGCGGCCCAACAAAACAAAGAATTACACCTTCGCGTTCGCGGCGGATCATGTCCTCTGTGGGGGCTTTCTTGTCATCTTTGCGGTCAATACGCAATTTTCGAATTGCAAGAAACTCAAGAATGCGGTCTTTTACATCCTCAAGCCCAAAATGGTCTTTATTCAAAATTTCGCGCGCATGTGCAATATTTAGATTATCTTGCGTGGATTTTGACCATGGAAGCGTAACCAGCCAATCTAAATAGGTACGGATGACTCCATACTCTGCTGCAGCAGTTGGTAAACGTGACAACCGATCCAACTCACGTTTGGCCTGCTTATGCGCTTCTTCGGGCATCTTCGCTTCTTCGATCTTTTTGCGAAATTCCTCGGCTTCCTCAGATTGTTCGTCCAGCTCCCCCAGCTCCCGTTGAATAGCTTTCATCTGCTCGCGCAGAAAATATTCACGCTGCACTTTTTCGATCTCACCACGAGCTTCATTTTGGATCTTCTGCCCGATCTGCAAGACTTCAGCTTCGCGTACCAACAAACCAATCAGCTTCTTAAGCTTTTCGTATACAGAATCCAACTCAAGGATTTCTTGAGCATCTTTTAAAGCAATTCTTTGAAAGTTTGCGATCGTATATGCGGTTTGCAAAGGGTCTTCGAGCGACGTAATGGAACCAGCCAATTCATCAGGAAATGACGGAATCATTTGTGTGATCTGTTGGAATTGGTCACGTGCATTTCGCGCCAAAGCACTTGTCTCAAGATTAGTTTCCTGAGTTTCAGGAATCAGGTGAACATGTGCTTTAAGATAGGGTTCTTCTGCAACGAATTCACCGAGACGAAAGCGTTCCATTCCTTGCACTAATAGACGAACTGTCCCATCTGGCGCACGCAACAAACGATGAACAGTGGCGATAGTTCCAACTTGATACAACTCATTAGGACCGGGAGTTTCCTGCTCAGGATTAAGTGCGGCGACCAAACCGACAAGTTTGTCACCGCCAACAACATCATCCACAAGTTTGATAGAGCGTACTTGACCCACTGTCAACGGGACAGCAGTGTTCGGATACACAACTAGGCCACGCAACGGCAGGATGGGAAGTACATCGGGAAACTTCTGCTCCTCGTTTTTCTCCGCCTCTTGTGGTGCGGATGAAGCGGAATCGTCGCTAGTTTTCTGGGCACTTAAAAACATCGATGACATGAACGTTTTTATAAGTTCATCATCGGTTTCGCCAATTGTTTGAAAAAATTCCTGAATACCGTTTTGCCATCGTTCTGCGGGCATGTATCTATTCAACCTTGTTTTGATTTTCTTTTGGGAGGACAATGATCAAAAAACCATCTTTATACTCTGCGCGAGTCAGATCAATATTTACTGGCCCCGGCAGGCTTATGGCTGTTTCAAATTTTCCATATTGTATTTCCATTTGTTGATATGCACGGCGTTCATGTGCAGTGTCAGTTCGTGAACCCGAGATAAGCAGGGTATTTTTTTCGAGGGAAACCTCAAAATCATCTTCGCGCATCCCCGCTATTTCCATACGTACAACGTACGACTCTTCTGTTTCATATTCATCTGTTGGCGGACTCCAACCATTGGAACGAACCTGCCAACTTACTGCATGAAGAATCTCACGGCGGGATTCAAGAAGTGTTGCAACTGATTTACGAATAACGGTAGGCATGAACCTGCTCCTTCCTATGCTCGTTTATTATATTTTCAGTGCCTCCGGAAGGAATCGAACCTTCAACCTACTGCTTAGAAGAATCAAGGTGCACTACTTTTGACGAGCCAAGTGGCTATTATACTTCCATTGTGTCCAAGAGGTGATAATCGTTGCGCCTAAACAATGTAGCGGGGCGATCTCTAAAGAATTCACTAGATCTTAAAGTAAGTTTCTCAGCTCTGGTGCATCCAATCCCCTACATGTCCTATTATACCTTTGGCTATCAAACTAATAACATCTTTTGTGTTATAACTTAAATAAATTCGGATAAACTAGGTAAAATCGTTCCATGAAGCAAACCTCCCGCCTGGCCTCCTCCCAATTTTCCCCTCCATTAAATTCGCTTGTTAAAATTCTCCTAACCCGGGCGCAAGAGCAGCCCGATGAACTTGTCTATCGCTTCATTCAAGATGACCAGTCCGAGGTCATCTCTATTACCTATGGCGAATTGGATCGCCGTGCCCGCGCAATTGGCGCATGGTTGGAAAGTTTTGGCGCGCGCGGTGAGCGGGCCCTGCTTCTGTATCCAGCGGGTATGGATTTTGTCGCCTCCTTTATGGGCTGTTTATATGCCGGTGTCACAGCGGTGCCTGCCTACCCGCCGCGTCTAAATCGTCCAGTGCCGCGCATCCAATCCATTGTGGATGATTCACGGGCTTCATTCGCATTGACCACATCAACGATTCTCCTAAACATCGAACAGCGTTTTGAGCACGCCCCAGATCTGCAGGCGTTACATTGGTTAAACACCGATCAGGTCCCAGCCGGGCTGGAAGCGGATTGGCGTGACCCGCAGATCACTTCCGATACTCTTGCTTTCCTGCAATACACATCCGGCTCCACCAGCCAGCCCAAGGGGGTTATGGTCAGCCACGGCAACCTGATGCACAACCTGAAAGCCATCTCTCATGGCTTCCACATCGACTCCAGCGTTGTGGGCGTCTTCTGGCTTCCCAGTTATCACGATATGGGACTCATTGGCGGCATGCTGGAACCAATGTACCTGGGCGGGTCGGCCACTTGGATGTCACCGGTATCCTTCCTGCAGCGTCCCGTGCGTTGGCTGGAAGCTATCAGCCGCTATCGCGGCAATTCCTGCGGCGCTCCCAACTTCGCCTACGATCTGTGCGTTGATAAAGTCACACCCGAACAGATGGAAACTCTGGATTTGAGTTCCTGGACTTTAGCATTCTGTGGAGCCGAACCGATTCGCCCGGAGACTTTGGAACGCTTCGCACGCACTTTTGCAGGGTGCGGCTTCCAAAAATCTTCTTTCTACCCATGCTTTGGCATGGCGGAAAGTACTCTGATCGTATCCGGTGGTGATGGTCCATCCGAACCGCGCACCTTTACCGTTGACCGAAAATCTCTCGAACATGATCTTGTCGTTCCAGCTTCTCCAGATGATGACGGTTCATGGACAATGGTGAACTGCGGCAAACCCATCATTGATCAAAAGATCGTGATTGCAAATCCAACTACGCTTGAACAAAGTACTTCAGATCAAGTCGGCGAAATTTGGGTTTCAGGTCCCAGTGTCGCACAGGGATATTGGCGCCTGGAAGATGAAACACGCAATACTTTCCGGGCCTATTTATCGGATACTGGTGACGGGCCGTTCCTGCGCACCGGTGATTTGGGCTTTCTAAAAGATGGGGAGCTCTTTGTCACGGGGCGTTTGAAAGATTTGATCATTATTCACGGAAGCAATCATTACCCCCAGGACATTGAATTATCTGTGGAGTCCTCTCACATTGCTTTGCAACCTGCCGGGGGAGCTGCTTTTTCCGTAACGGATGGCGGCAAGGAACGACTTGTCATTGTTCAAGAAGTTACCCGCCAAAATCGCAAGCCTGATATCAATGAAGTGGCTTCAGCTATTCGTCAGGCAGTGGCGGAAAAGCACGACCTGCAAGTATTCGCCATTGTCCTGGTCAAGCCCATGAGCATTCCGAAGACCTCCAGTGGGAAGATCCAACGCCGCGCGTGTAAGAAAGCCTTCCTTGAAAACACTTTGGAAGTCGTTGGTCAATGGAATGTCAGGTCATCTTCATTGAATCAGGTGACTGTTCAAAAGGCTGAGAAAACAGAACCAATAGCTCAAAAATCGATCCCAGATATCAAACAAAACAAATCAGCAGTAGCGATTCAATCCTGGTTGATGACACACATAGCATCCATGTTGGAAATTGAATCTACGTCTATTGATCCGCGCCAGCCATTCACTTATTATGGATTGGGTTCCATTCAAGCTGTCAGCCTCACGGGAGACTTGGAAGTTTACCTAAGCCGTACACTCGCACCGACTCTCGCCTGGGATTATCCAACCATTGAATTGTTAGCTAATTATTTGGCGAATGATTCACAACAAGTCAAACATGTAAGTCCGTCTCCTACACCCATTCAACTTTCTTTGAAAAACACGAACGAACCGATTGCTATCATTGGCTTAAGTTGTCGTTTCCCGAAAGCATCAAATCCACAAGCATTTTGGGAATTGTTACGTAACGGTGTGGACGCAATTACCGAAGTCCCTCCTGATCGTTGGAATGTAGATGACTTCTATTCATCGGATCCCGCCACTCCGGGGAAAGTCACATCTCGTTGGGGAGGCTTCCTTGACGGGATTGATTTGTTTGATCCGCACTTCTTTGGGATTTCTCCGCGCGAAGCGACTCGCATGGATCCTCAACAGCGTCTCCTTCTGGAAGTGAGTTGGGAGGCGTTGGAAAATGCCTTTATCCCACCTCAATCCTTGGCTGGAAGTCGCACGGGCGTGTTCATCGGAATCAGCAGTTCTGATTACTCACGCTTGCAGTTCGACGATCCGGAAAAGATTGATGCCTATGCTGGGACAGGCAACGCGCATAGCATCGCGGCGAATCGCTTGTCGTATCTTTTCGACCTGCGCGGTCCGAGCATGGCGGTGGATACTGCTTGTTCATCATCATTAGTGGCGGTGCATTTAGCGTGTCAGAGTCTCCGAAGCGGCGAATCAGATCTGGGCTTAGTCGGAGGCGTGAACCTCATCCTGACTCCTGAGTTGACCATCACATTTTCTCAGGCACGAATGCTGTCTCCTGATGGACGTTGCAAAACATTTGATGCAAGTGCAGATGGTTATGTGCGAGGTGAAGGTTGTGGTGTTGTAATTCTCAAGCGTCTCTCTGATGCCGTGCGCGATGGAGATAATATTCTTGCACTCATTAACGGCTCTGCGGTGAATCAGGATGGACGCAGTAATGGGCTGACTGCTCCGAATGGACTGGCTCAACAGGATGTCATTCGGCAGGCTCTTGCGAATGCCAACGTTGCTCCGCATCAAATCAGTTATGTGGAAGCGCATGGTACAGGTACGCCGCTTGGTGACCCGATCGAGATCGCATCGTTGCGTGCGGTTCTGGATGATGGGCAATCAAAAGGCAGGGTTTTAGTGGGTTCAGCAAAAACGAACATTGGTCACTTGGAGTCTGCAGCAGGAATCGCCGGGCTGATCAAGGCCGTGCTTGCTCTGCAAAACGAAGCCATCCCACCTCACTTACATTTAAAAGAAGTAAATCCATATCTTTTATTGGAAGACTCTCGACTCGAAATTGGAACTTATCTTCGCCCTTGGAAACGCCGCGACCAGCCGCGTTTTGCCGGAGTGAGTTCATTCGGCTTCGGCGGTACTAATGCTCATATTATTCTTTCAGAAGCGCCGCTGGTTGTTTCGGAAACATTAACAGATGAACCGAAACGCCCTCGCCATATTCTTGCTTTATCAGCCAAAACTGAAACAGCGTTAGAAGAACTTGCTTATCAAACAAGTTATCAATTAAAAAATTCAAATCATTCCCCTTCAGATATTTCCTTCACCGCAAATACAAGCCGTTCGCACTTTGATCATCGCCTGGCCATTCAAGCTGGCTCCAGTGAAGAATTGAAAAAAGAATTGGTCGCATTTGTCTCCAATACAACTTCTGCATCAATAGGTCATGTAAAGCCAGGCGCTCAACCTAAAATTGCTTTCTTATTTACAGGACAGGGTTCGCAATATCCCGGCATGGGGCGTCAGCTTTATGAAACGCAGCCAGTCTTCCGCGCCGCGCTTGATCAGTGCGCGCAGATTCTGGAATCCATTTTGGATCGTCCGCTTTTGGAGATACTCTTCCCAACCAACAAAGACGATTTCATTCATCAAACCACATATACCCAGCCCGCGCTTTTTGCTTTCGAATATGCGCTGGCGCAGATGTGGCAGTCGTGGGGTATTGCGCCTCATGCTGTACTTGGCCATAGTGTTGGAGAATATGTCGCCGCGTGCGTTGCCGGTGTATTCAGTTTGGAAGATGGGTTACGATTAATTACTGACCGCGCGCGACTTATGGGCGCCCTGCCTCAAAATGGAACAATGGCCGCTGTGTTTGCAGATACAGCTCGCATTGCAGAGATTTTGAAACCTTATCAAGATCAAGTTTCCATTGCGGCTGTGAATGGTTCCGAAAACACGGTCATCTCCGGTGAAAGCTCCGCTGTGCAGCTTGTCTTGGATGAGCTGACCAAGCTTGGGATTTCTTCCAAACCGCTAAACGTATCTCATGCCTTTCATTCGCCTCTCATGGATCCGATTCTGGATGACTTCGAATCAGCCGCACGTCGTATACATTTCAATGCCCCTCGTCTCTCACTGATCTCGAACCTGAATGGCGGTATTCTCGAGCCTGATCAAACCCCTGACGCAAATTACTGGCGACAACACCTCCGCGCAGAAGTGAAATTCTCCGCGGGGATGCAGTCACTTGCCAACTTGGGAATAGATGCTTTCATTGAAATTGGGCCCAGCCCAGTTTTATTGGGCATGGGTCGGCAATGCCTTCCAGAATCAAAATCTTCATGGTTACCATCCTTGCGGCAGGGACAGGATGATTGGCAAACGATGTTAGACAGCCTAGGTAAGCTCTATGTTCAGGGTGCAGAAATTGATTGGGCTGGCTTCGATCAAGGATACACTCGTCATAAAGTTTCCTTGCCAAATTATCCATTTGAACGTCAGCGTTATTGGCTGGAGCCCTCTACCAGGAAATCTTCTATTATTAAAATGGATGTTCCTGCTCCATCTCTTACTCCAAGATCCAATGGAAAATCTCAACCACATCATGAAGAAACCATTGATCGCGGAAATCATAAAGAGCCAAAGCCACAATCACTGCCCGTCAATGATTTGAATCATGCATCTCTGTTAGCAACTGAGATAGACAAACGCCAGAGAGTTTTGGAAGATTTCCTCCAACGACAAGCCGCCCGCATTTTGGGAATGGATGTTAATCGCCTGGGTCTTAATCAGCCACTGGATACAGTGGGACTCGATTCATTAATGGCGATCGAATTCAAGAACACAGTGGAATCGAAATTAGGAATCACACTTTCGATAGCAAGTCTTCTGCAGGGGCCGACGATTTCCAGTCTCGCTACCGAAGCGCTTGGGAATCTGGATTCGCCTGAGGCTTCGAATGACACGCCGCTTATCGTCGCGCAAGAGTCTTCGGACGAGAGTCCACTTTCATATGGTCAACAGGCACTTTGGTTCCTGCACCAACTTCTTCCCGAAGAAATTTCATTTAACGTCACCGGTGCGGTTCGCGTTATTAGCGAGCTGGATGTTCCTGCTCTTGAGCGAGCCTTTCAACAGTTGGTTGCGCGCTATGAAACGTTGCGTAGTACATTCCATGTCGTGGCAGGTGAGCCTATTCAACGGGTTCACTCATCAACGGATATTCATTTACATGTTGAAGACGCCTCGGCTTGGAGCGATGCTCAATTACACACGCGATTGAGTGCCGAAGCTCATCGCTCTTTTGACTTGGAGAATGGGCCCATATTGCGGGTGCTCTTGTTCAAAAAAGATGCTGTTCATGGTGATAACGGTCATCGGCAAGTATTAGGAACGGAGTACATCCTGTTGCTGTCCATGGACCATATTGTCACTGACTTCTGGTCAATGACCGTATTGGCGCGCGAGTTGCTTGCATCTTATGAAGCGAATAAAGTTGGCAAGGAGATTTCTTTGCCGCCTCTCAACGCTCGTTATTCAGATTATGTTCACTGGCAGGGAGAAATGCTGGCTGGCCCACAAGGCGAAAAGCATTGGGAATATTGGCGGGATCATCTGGGTGGTGAACTTCCCGCATTGAATCTTCCCAGCGACCGGCCGCGCACGTCAATGCAGACTTATCATGGCGACTCACAACACTTAATTATGGACGGCGAACTCTACAAACAATTGAAAGCCCTTGCTCAAGAGCAGAGTTCCACATTGTTTATGACCTTGCTAGCCGCTTTCCAAACTTTATTGCACCGTTACTCGAATCAGGAGGAATTCATCGTTGGTTCTGTGACTGCTGGACGAAGTCATTCAGAATTAGCTGACCTGGTCGGTTATTTCATTAACCCCATTGCGTTGCGAGCTGACTTTTCAGGCAATCCTACATTTAATGAAGTTCTCCAGCGCGTTCGCCAGACAGCTTTGGGCGTTTTCGAACACCAGGATTATCCACCTGCTCTGCTTGCCAAGCGCATGGGCTTGCAGCGTGATTCCAGCCGTCCGCCGCTTTTCGAAACGATGTTCATTCTGCAAAAAGCACAGGAAGCGGAAGTCCAGGCTCTCAGTCCGTTCGCTTTGGGAATCGACGGGGCTCGCATGGAGATTGGCAGTCTGGTTCTGGAATCCATTGCGCTGGGAGGCGAACCTGCTCAGTTCGACCTGACTATGATGATGGCTGAGACAGGTGATGGATTAGCGGCAGCCATTCAATACAATACCGATCTTTTTGACGCCGCAACTATTCAGCGCATGTTGGAGCATTTTCATTCTTTGTTGCAGAACATTGTTGCTGATCCGATAAAACCAGTTTCAACATATTCTTTGCTGAGCGATTCGGAACGCGAACAAATTGTGATGGATTGGAATCAAACACAGACCGATTACCCCCGCGAATTTCGCATCCATGATCTGATTCAGGAACAAGTCAAGCGTACGCCAAATGCAGTCGCTGTCCAATTTGAAGAAAAGAGTTTGACGTATAAAGAACTGGACAAACGCGCTGATCAAGTGGCTAAAGTTCTGACTGCTCAAGGAGTTAAAGCCGGAACACTTGTCGGTCTCTTTGTGAATCGCTCTATTGAGATGCTGATTGGTCTACTCGGTGTACTCAAGGCTGGTGGCGCTTATCTGCCTTTGGATCCATCCTTCCCATCAGATCGCCTTGCCTTCATGATAGAAGATTCAGGCGCATCCATTATTCTCACACAAACAAGTCTGCTGGCTGATATGCCAGAGAATAAAGCGCAGGTATTATGTTTGGATGCGCTCGACCAATCGCCCTCGACAAAAAGAAAAAGGAAATCTTATTCTGCCAAGCCCGATGATCTCGCCTACATCATCTACACTTCGGGTTCCACTGGAAAACCAAAAGGCGTTCAGATCCATCATCAGGCGGTGGTCAATTTCCTGAGTTCGATGCGTGAGAGTTTACAAATTAACGCGGATGATACATTATTCGCTGTCACCACTCTTTCATTTGATATTGCGGTTCTGGAATTGTTATTACCGCTGACAGTGGGCGCGCGAGTGGTGATTGCGAGTGCAGAGGTTTCTGCTGATGGCGCTTTACTAGCGCAAGCATTAACTGATTCGCATGCAACATTTATGCAAGCCACGCCAGCCAGTTGGAGGTCTTTGCTTGAGGCGGGCTGGCAAGGCAAGGATGACCTCAAAATATTATGTGGTGGTGAAGCACTTACCAATGACCTGGCAGAGGGCCTGCTCAAACGCGGATCTCAATTATGGAATCTATACGGTCCCACTGAGACCACGATCTGGTCTACGATTTATCAGGTCACTTCAAATCAGGGCGTTTCCAACACGGTTCCCATTGGCAGACCGATTGCCAACACACAGATTTATATTTTGGATTCCAATCTTCAACCTGTCCCTGTTGGCGTGATCGGAGACTTATACATTGGCGGGGATGGTGTCAGCCACGGATATTTGAACCGTCCCGAATTGACTACTGAACGATTCATTTCCAATCCATTTGACTCATCCTCAGTTATTTATAAAACTGGTGACATCGCCCGCTATCTTCCAGATGGGAATATCGAATTCTTTGGACGAAGCGATCAGCAAGTGAAAGTGCGCGGCTTCCGCATCGAAACGGGAGAAGTGGAAGTTGCATTGGCAGGACATCCTGCTATTCGGCAGGCTGTCGTTGTGGCTTGGAAGGAAAGGTCGTCAGATGCGAGTCTGGTCGCTTATGTGGTGCCAGCTTCAGGCGACGCGGAGCGAGAGGCGGATGCCAGTCAATTGCGCGAGTTCCTGCGCACGAAACTTCCTGAATATATGGTGCCATCCATTTTTGTCAATTTAGAATCATTGCCGCTAACCCCCAATGGAAAAGTGGATCGCAAAGCATTGCCGCAACCATCACAGGCGCGTCCTGATTTACGGGCTTTGTATATTGCGCCGCGCACACCATTGGAATTGGAGCTTGCACAAATTTGCGCGCAGGTTTTAGGGTTGGAAGATCAGAATGGACATTCAGTTGTCGGTGTGCATGATAACTTTTTTGATTTAGGCGGTCACTCATTATTGGGAACGCGTTTGGTTTTTCTGTTGCGTGAAAAGTATGAACTCGAAGCGGCACAACTTCCTTTGCGCGCGTTGTTTGAACAGCCGACTGTTGCCAACCTGGCGAGGGTCATTGACGTGGCTTTGAAAGGGGAGGGCGAAGTGGTCTATGCAAGCCGCGGCAATTTTATTCAGAGTGGTCAATTGAGTTTGGAAGAGTTGAACGCGGAAGCGCAACTCGACCCGAACATTACCGCGGGTGATCTGGTGTACGAACATGTTGACGAACCAAAACATATTTTGCTCACGGGCGCGACCGGTTTCGTTGGCGCGTTCCTGCTCCATGATTTGTTGAAACAAACTTCAGCGGAAATTCATTGTCTGTTGCGTGCGGATGATTTTGAGAAGGGCGTTCTTCGTTTGAAGCGCAACTTAAACTCCTATCTGTTATGGGATGATTCGTTTGTGGGTCGCATTAAGCCTGTATTAGGCGACCTGGGCGAACCACAACTGGGACTCACCGACGAAGTCTTTGAACAACTCGCGCATGAAATAGATGTGATCTACCACAATGGCGCAATGGTCAATTTTGTTTATCCGTATCATGCACACAAAGCATCCAACGTGCTGGGCACGCAGGAAATTCTGCGGCTTGCCAGCCACATAAAATTAAAGCCAGTTCATTTTGTTTCGACATTATCCATTTTATATTCAAGCGGCGTAAACGATGGTCGTATTTTCCAGGAGAATGTTGATCTCGATGATATTGGCGCGCCATTCGGCGGTTACGCTCAAAGTAAATGGGTTGCTGAAAAGTTGGTTGAGCAGGCGGGTGAGCGTGGAATCCCATATGCCATTTATCGTCCAGGTTTGGTATCGGGACATAGTGTCTCTGGTGCTTGGAACACAGACAACCTGATCTCCAGCATGACGCGAGCCTGCATACTTCTTGGCAGTGTTCCTAATCTGGATGTGATGGTCAACATCGTGCCTGTGGATTTTGTCAGCGCCGCGATCATCCATCTCTCAAAGGATCCAGGGAACTTGAGCAAGGTTTATCATCTTGATAACCACGAACCGCTTCATTTCAGCAAACTGGCAGACTGGATGGCGGATCAAGGTTTCAGCGCCCGTAAAGTTTCCTTTGACGAATGGCGCACGGAACTCTTCAAGCATGTGAATCATATGTCGTCGGGCGGATGGGAACCCTACCTGCCGTTACTTGAAGAGGTGGAAGAGAAGCAGGTCTTTATGCCAGAGTTTGACCTCACCAACACGCTCACGGGCTTGAATGGTACGGGCATCGTCTGTCATCCAGTAAACAGTCAGTTGTTCTCCACATACATGAAATACTTCACTCCGCAGGATTTCCTTGAGAAACCCGAGACCAACGCAAAGTGAATCAAGCGTCATCCAATTCAAATAAATGGTTCGTCTGCCCTCAGCCCAATTCGAAGGCAGAGATGCGCCTGTTCTTCTTTCCGTATGCTGGCGGTGGTCCGACGGTATTCAATAAATGGTCTGCCGAGTTTCCCAGCATTATGGAAACATGGATTGCTCATTACCCAGGAAGAGGCTCACGCACTAACGAACCTGCCATGAAAGAACTGCTCTCTTTGGTTGAAAAAATTAATGAGGCGATCCAGCCGTTATTGGATAAACCATTTATTTTCTTTGGTCATAGTATGGGTGGCGTGGTCGCTTTTGAACTGATTCGGCATCTGCGTCGACGCAAACTTCCTCAACCGAATATCTTATTCGTTTCCGCTTGTGGTGCGCCTCAACTGCCTGATCCACATCCACCGATTCATACATTGCCCGATGCTGAATTTATGAAGTCGTTGCAGGAACTCAATGGTATTCCCGCTGAAGTTGTGAATCATTCCGAATTAATGGAACTGCTCCTCCCCACGTTGCGCGCCGATTTTGAAGCCATCGAAAGTTATCAATACATATCCAATGAACATCCGCTTGGCTGTCCCATTATCGCTTTTGGGGGGCAGGATGATCCGCGCGTAAGCCGAGATCGTTTGGAAGACTGGGCATCACACACAAATACCAACTTCAAAACAATATATTTTCCAGGCGACCACTTCTTCATCAACACTGACAGAGAAGCGATCATAGCCTCCATCACTGCTGAGATAGTATCCTCATCATATGCAAAAAGATAATATTATGTCGGCATGGTCGCATCCTCCCGCTGCTTTAAGCTTGGAGCCACAGCACGTCGACATCTGGCGCGCTCGTTTGGAATTTCCGAATGAATCCCTGAAGATGTGGGAAGCGACTCTCTCTACAGACGAAGCTGAACGCGCCGCTCGATTTCATTTTCCAGCGGACAGAGACCGCTTCGTCGCCTCCCATGGATTCTTGCGCGGCATACTGGCGCGTTATCTCCACTCCGAACCTGGCGAGTTAACTTTTTCTGTCAATCAATATGGAAAACCTGCATTAAACGATCACAAACTGGAATTCAACCTCTCACACTCCAGAGACTTTGCTTTGGTTGCAGTAGCTCAGAAACGCAAAGTCGGGGTGGATGTGGAACGTATTCGTCAAGGGATCTCATCACAGTCTATAGCCCGCCAATATTTCTCGAAGTCTGAAGTCGCTGAATTACAGATACTATCCCTTGAACAGAGGGAAGTCGCCTTTTTCACCTGTTGGACACGTAAAGAGGCGTACATCAAAGCTCAAGGATTAGGCTTATCATTACCTTTAGAAAGTTTTGATGTCTCGCTAACGCCGAATGAACCAGCCATCCTCCGCGCTACCCGTCCAGATCCAGAAGACGCTGCCCGCTGGACACTGCTATCTTTGGATGTCGATTCGCACTATGGATCAGCCGTAGCCGTTGAAGGTCAAGGCTTGGAATTCAGGTTATGGGATTGGAATTTAGAAATTCACGAGACTAGTGTAGATTAGCAGATAGTTTTGGGTAGCCCTGAATGGTCACTTCAAGTATTGATGTATTGACTAATTACCTGAATGGCCCGATGAACACCGTTTTCAGCTCTAATCTGTGAACCGATGGCAGCCGCTTTTTCTTTCATCGCCCGATCATGAGTAGCGATGTAAATAGCCTGGGTTAAATTTTCAGCCGAAAGTTTTTTCCTGGATATGGGTTTGGGTCCAACGCCAAGTTCGGCAACACGCCTGCCCCAATAGTATTGGTCACCGAAATGTGGGATAACGATGCTGGGTACCCCGGCGCTTAATGCTGTGCCTGTTGTCCCCGCTCCACCATGATGGACGATTGCAGCCATTTGGGGAAGCAACCATGTATGTGGGATGCTCTTGAGCAAAAAAATGTTGCCCGGCAATTGCAAATCGAGTCCCAACCCGCTCCAACCTGCTGCCAATACCGCGCGTTGACCTGTCTCCTCCAGAGCCTTGAGCACGATATTTGCGGTGTCCAGGTTTTTAGCGGCATTGCCCATACTTCCAAAACCTATATAAATTGGGGGTTGGCCGGAGTTCAAAAATGTAACCAGTTCAGGATCTGGTTGCCAGTTAGGAGGCGCTTCCAGGAACCAATACCCGGTAATAGTAATCTGATCAGGAAGATCGGCAGGTCTGGGTAATACCGTGGGACTGTATCCGCATAATAGTGGCTGTTGTTCTTTAAGGATTTGTTGATAGGGGGTAACAATCGAGACACTTGTTTTTCCCTTCAAAAACTTCCGAACAACAGGCAAAAACACCTGCCAGGAGATTTGATGGACAAGCAGATGAGTTAATAGGTTGAAGGATTTACTTGGACTCTGCCTGATATTGGACAGTATTGCCGGGTGTGCCCGGTTGGGCATCGGATGCAAACTTGCAGGAATGCAACGAATATTCAACTCTTTTCCAAAATAATAGACAAAAGGCAAGGCATAACTATGATAGATGATCAGCTCACTTCCCCGGCAGGCATCCAGTACATTTGCAAGAATATGCACGATCATTGGCCTGATCACGCGATTAGTCTTCAGGATAAGATTAAGGATTGAATCTGATTCAAGCCAGGATTGTGCCTCGGGGTTTTGGACAAATTCAAAAGAGTCCATCTGAATGGGGAAAAAGTCCACATCATATTGAGCGGCTAAACTGGCAAAGTTTGAATTTGCGGCAAACTTAACTTTATATCCTGCGTTCTTTAACCCAACAGCCAAAGCAAGGTATGGTTGAATGTCTCCCTGGGAGCCAATTGACAAGATCGTAATACACATCGACTACAATATACTATAAAATTTCAATGTGCAAGATGCTTGGCAGCAACTCCAATTATCAAGTAAGTAGGAGTTTTGACATGCATGTATCATTTTCTGCATTTATTAATCTCAATTTTAGGAATACCCCCAATAGGCGCCATGTGAAGAAACTTAACAAGGAGTATTGCACTAGTGAAAAACGATAATAAATTTCTTGAGCTCTTATATAGTTATCGTATTCCTAAATATCTTGTTTATCAATTATTAAGATCCAGGGCAAAGGGAATTGCCAAGAGCATTTCTCCATATTTGAGTAAAGGTGAGATTATTCTGGACATTGGACCGGCCAGTTGCACTGTGCCTGAAATATTAGAAGAACAAAATCTAAGGGTCGTTCCATTAGATATTCAGGACTATAGCATTGTCGATTCTATATCACCCACAATATACGATGGGCTCAAAATGCCTTTTAAAGACGATCAATTTGATATTTCTTTAATACTTTTTGTTTTACACCATTGCCCTAATCCGACAGAATTATTAATTGAAGCAAAAAGGGTATCAAGAAAAATTCTCGTGTTTGAAGATATTATTACCTCGCCTGCTCACAAATATTTGACCGCTACCCTGGACAATCTTATGAACCTGGAGTTTTACGATCAGCCACATTCGAACAAACGCGATGAGGAGTGGCAAACTCTTTTTAGTGAATTAGGTTTTAAATTATTGAAGCGTGAGTATAAAAATTCCGGCGCGATAATCAAACGCGCGATATATTTCCTTGAAAAGTAATTGCGAGAAGAGAGAACCATTATGCGTACTTCCCCACGATCAATACCGCATTACTGCCCCCGAACGCAAATGAATTGCTCATCACATTACGCAATCTCCTACTTCGTTTGCCATCAGTAACGTAATCCAGGTCACACTCCGGGTCTGGCACTTTGTAGTTGATCGTCGGCGGTACGATCTGGTCACGTAAGGAGAGAATACAGCCGATCAACTCTAGGGCTCCGCTCCCAGCGATTGAGTGTCCCAGAGCGGCTTTGTTTCCAACCACCGGAATCTCGTAAGCATGTTGCCCAAAGACTTCCTTAATTGCCTTGGTCTCATTTTTATCATTCCACTCTGTTCCAGTAGCATGGGCATTGATGTAGTCAATATCACCTGGGTGCATTTCCGCATCTGCCAGTGCCCGGTGCATAGCACTTACAGGTCCACGTTGAGTGGGTTGAGTCAAATGGAAGCTATCGGCGGAAGCGCCGTAGCCTTTAATTTCTGCAAGAATAGGAACACCTCGGCGCAGCGCATGGCTTTCCGCTTCCATGATCAGTACACCTGCTCCTTCAGCCAGGACGAGCCCATCCCGGTCAGCACTAAATGGCCGACAGGCCTCCGCTGGGGAATCTTCCCGGCTTGAAATGGCATGCATGGCTGCCCAAGCCGCCACTACCGTCGGAGAAAAAGCGGAGTCAGTGGCTCCAGCAACCGCGGCTCGTAGGTTCCCACTGCGGATCATATTATAGGCGTATCCAATGGAATGCGCCGCCGTTGCACAGGCTGCTTCCACATTTAGTAACGGCCCCTGAAATCCATATTTGATGGAGATATTTGATCCCGGCGCGATGTTCATCGAAATCGGAATGGTAAACGGGCTCACGCGCACGTGCTCATAATGGCTTTTAATGAACGGCTCTGCGGCAGTGTAACCACCGATACAACTGCCAACTAATACCCCTATATCTAAAGGATCAACTTTATCTTCGACTAATTTTGCATCCGAAACGGCCTGCTTTGCGGCAACCAACCCTAATTGGGATGAACGGCTCAGGCGCCTTACTTCTTTACTTTCAAAATATCGATTCTCGTCGTAGCTCCAGACCATGGCGCCAATATTGGATCGTAGGCCGGAAAAAATAGTCCCCTCCAATGATCTCACCCCAGATCGTCCTGCCAGCAAGCTCTGCCAGAATTCCGTCAAATCGCAACCCAACGGACTAGCAACACCCATTCCCGTTACTACTACTCGTTCTGTCTTCACGGCCATCTTTGTATCCTCCGATGATTGAGAACTACTCTGGCTAACCAGCATAAATTACTAATTAGCATTTCGAATGTACCAAAATTTTTAATACTTTATGCAAATGTTCTTCAACTTATAAATGTTCTCTTATCCTATTATCAACTTGGGTCAATATTGTAAAGCCTCTGCCAAATGCGGAGATTGTATTTCTTCACTTCCAGCTAAATCTGCAATCGTGCGTAAGAATTTCAAAATGCGGTGATGGGCGCGCGTAGACAATTGTAGTTGACTCATCGCCGCATGTTGTCCACGACGCCAATATAATTTACCTAGGAAATCGCCACATTACCATATTTGCTTACCATGGATAATTGTTGAACTAATGGAATAAGATCTTCTAATTAAAAGCGAGACTAGGCATATAGTGTTTTACCTAGTCTCGCAATCTTAGTATACGCTTATCTATGTGGATTTCATCGTCGCATTTTTACGACTTAAGGGATTCTTTTTGTTGTTGTGACCAGCAAAGACGAATATGAAAACATGGGTTATTGAGGTAAATCCACACAATTTCCACTGTTAAGTTGGATCGAGTGGTTGGGATTGGCAACGAGCGCACACATTTGTGTTGCATCTGGTGGCCGGCTTGACACAATATACTGTGTAAAAGGTGGGTCTCCATATGATCCCCAAGTTAACTTCCACGGGCCGGAGCCCGGTGAGCCTGCCTGCTCCGGGGGGATATTATTGAAGAATATATGAACATGTAAGTTTGAAGCATCTGGGAAATTGTTAACATCATAATCAACAACATAAACGGCATTTTCCAGCCGAATACCCGATATGACAACATACGGTGTATCTGGTGTTGGGCTGAGTGGGATCGCTGTTTCAGTTGGGATTTCAGTAGCAACTGCTAAAGTTGCCTCAGCAGCAAAAGTCGCCGTGGGACCATCCGTATTAATAACAACTGGAATAACCGGTTGTGCAGTTGGGGAATTGGGTTCGTTGCCTAAAAGGTTGCTGACGAGGAATATCCCACCGAAGATCAGACATCCCACGCCAAGTAGTCCACCAATAATAAGCGGCAATGCCAGCGCGCGTTTTTTAGGGGGTGCGACAGCTCCCGTAGTATTTGGTCTTACCGCTGAACCTTCAATTGATGTTCCTCGCACACCAGTCCCACCTCCTGAACTCGCCCCATATGGTGTTTGAAGCGGATTGCTCTCTACTACAGTTCCATATGGTGTTGGAAGCGGACCGCTCTCCACAACAGTTCCTTTTGCTTCGACTGACGGCTCGTACATCGTAGCTGCGGGGCCTGCAAAAGACAGCGGTGATTTTTCCATCATCGTTGCATCCGCTGCAGGGATATCGCGAGAAGCACCCGACTGGGCCAGCCCTAAAACATTTCGCAGTGCGGCAGCCATTTGTGCGGCGGTCTGGTAGCGATCATTTGGATCCTTGGCGAGCGCTTTATTAATAACAATCATTAGCTCATCTGGCACATCTGGGTTAAGACTCTTCAGGTTTGGCACCGGGTCGTTGATATGCATCATCATGAGTGTCATAGCCGAATCGGCTTCGAACGGCGGCCGGCCGCTGACCATCTCAAACAGTGTTACACCCAGGGAATAAATATCGCTCCGCCGATCAGGGCGTTCGCCTTTAATCTGTTCAGGTGACATGTACATGGCAGTCCCTATCACGGCGCCTGTGGCTGTATGGGACTGACCGCCAACGATCTTCGCGATTCCAAAATCCATCAGGATGACCTGGCCCAGGGTATTGAGCATCAGGTTGGCCGGTTTAATATCGCGATGTATCATTCCGCGCTGGTGAGCGTAATCTACTGCGTCGCAGATATTTGCCATGTATTCAATGGCCTTCGCAGCCGAAAGTCGGCGTCCGTTTGTGTTGAGCCTTTTGAGGTGGTCCTGGATCGTCTCGCCTGGCACGAACTCCAGCACCATGTAATAGATATCGTCATCCTGACTGAAGTCATATACTTGGATGATTCCTGGATGGCGTAATTGAGCGACTGCCGCAGCCTCCTCCTCAAATCTCTTGACGAAATCTGGATTGTTTGACAGGTGTGAGTGGATCATCTTTACGGCCACAACACGCTTCAGGTTGGGATCGGTGGCTTTAAAAACCGCGGACATACCGCCCTGTCCTAACATTTCATCAATAAGATATCGCTTGTTCAGACTCTTTCCAGTCCATTTGGATTTAGGCATTTCTTTCTCCTGATAATAATCAATGATTCAATAGATCAACCTTCCAAGGTTGCCAAATTTTCAAGCCATCGAAGCCTAACAATTTTTACGTTGAATTGTTTACTCTATCAACCACAACCAGGCATTTTCAAACTTACAGGTGGCTTTGGTACCGGCGCGGCTCAATGCCACCAATGCCATAAAACCTCGGTCGAAAGTGGTATCGGCATTTTTAAGCGCTTTCATTCTGGCACTGTATTCTGCTTTAACCAGCTGCACCTCTTGATCAAAACTTGCTCTCGCTAGCTGGTAGGCAGCCATCGCTACAGGATCTGATCCTTTAGGCTGTTTGGGTTCTGGTGGAAGCACTAATACCGGCGGGGCGCTTGGGTCAACATCGCCGATCAAAGTCCCATTGGTATAGATCCAGAAATGGTTTCCGCGCCCAACAACGGTCAAGCGGTTGGTCGCCTCATTCTGCCAGTTGAAAGCCGGGTCGAGGTCCTGAGCATAGATATCCTGCCCGGTCACAACATCCCCTTTCGCCACGGTGAGAAACAAAAAGTGCCCGCTCGCTACCCGCGAGATGGTTGCAAGGTATGTATCCATCGCAACTTCATTCCCGTCTGAGCGCATTACAAAGCCACAGCTTGATTCACTACCTATCGCATCCCATGTGATGTCAGCAGAAATGACAAAATCCTGCGCGAGTGTGGTAATAAAATGATTGACGTGATCAAAATTCATGTAGCCTTCGACTTCCAAAGTCACAGGAGGATGGATCCACCCTGGTCGACCGGCCGAGGGGTCAATATCATATTTAGGCAACTCAGCCAATATGGGGGCAAACGCTTCGGCAGTAGCTGTCTGTGCGTCTGGACCCGCAGCCCCCTGGGCTGCTTGTGTCTCGGAAGATTGGCTGAATGCAGTGGCTTCCGCTTGTGCAGTCTCGGCAATGGCTGACGGGTCTAATTGTTGCGCCGCGGCGGCTGTGCCCGTTCCTTGGACCTGCGCGCTAATGGCCTGGAGGGTACTTTCCCTTGGAGTATCACCACCGCCTGCCCCGCAAGCCAATGAAACGATTACCAGCACAAGTGGAATTATTACTAGTTTGGATTTTTTCATGAGAACCTATATTACATCCTTGCGTTTTTGCAGATATAGAATTGCGACCAACAAAATCAAACAGATCAAAAATTGTACGAACCAGGTGAAACCAATCTTGGAGTAATAAGCCAGGGGATCTTCCTTGTCCACATAAGCCCAGGCTGTGCCGTTATAGAAAGTCCTCACGACTCCCTCAGCAGGAGCCACGGCGACTAGCATTTGTCCGCGGGCGGTCTCGTAGGCCACTCTGTCGCTTTGATATGTCTCGGCCCGCGCCTGATAATCTGACAGCTCTCTCTTGTAATTTTCCTGAATGACAGTCGCCTGATCTTCCCATTCTTGCAGTTTGGTGAAATACTCTGCCATGGCTATATTGTCAGATTGATCAGCGGGTTGGACAGGTTGTTCAGGGATTACGGGCTCAGCGGGTGGGTCGCCAAGTGGTAGAGGCTCAACAGGCAATGATTCACCCACGCCGGCAACACGCCACTTGCCCAACCCCGGATGATTGCAGGATTCCTGATCGAGCATATTGAGTCCCATACATTTGCAGCCATATGTTAACTTATCTTCCAATGTCAAGGCATTTCTATCTTCCTCAGGTAATGCCCAACAAACATCTGCCGCAACATCGGAACCTGCTCCCGTAATGCTAATTAAGGCTTCGAAGGCCCAGCGGGTTGAAGTTGGCGCGCTCACAAATCCGGGCACTGGAACCAATGCCCGGCCCAGAACGATCTGGGGCAGCATGAGCATGATCACGAGTAATGGAGCAGAACTAGCGTTCGGCGCGAGCGCGGAGGCGAATAAACCCAGCATCATTCCCGCAAAGGTTGCAAGCGCCATTGTGATATATATCTGCAAGAATTCGAGCACGCCTCCAGGCATCTTAAAAGCCAGGTAATGTACGATGGTATATACCGCAGCTTGATATAAGGCAAGCAACCCAGCAACCCATACCTTCGATAAAACATAAGGCAGGATCTTTAGATTAACCAGCCTCTCCCGTTTATATATATCCCCTTCCTTGACGATCTCACGCATTTGTGAAATACCGCCAACCATAATGCCATAAATGGTCATTAAGAAAAGGGTGATCATAGCCTGGGCCATATCGCCCTCATTGAAATCAAAGGGGTTTCGTCCCATAACGAGGGCCAGAACTACATCAAGCATACTCACCAACGGTGCAGTGGCCAACATCAACCCCAAAGCAAAACGGTCGCGGGTAAGGATTTTTATGTTGCGCGCCGACAGGATCATGAATTGCCTGATGGAGGAAACCTGTCTCGTATTGCCTGCTTTTTTCAAAGCTTGCGCGGGCTGCGGCACGGTCGCTGCGTGCTCCGGAGACATCTTGCCGGCAAGGGGCTTCGCGACATATTCCTGATAGGCCTTACTTTCGCGATACTGCTTCGCCCAATCCTCAGCTTTACCTTTGTTCGGGTTGTCAAGGATGGCATAGATTTCATCGAACTCGATCCTGCCAGCCCTGCGTTCGCGTTCCGAACGGTGCTGATCAAAGTATGTCAGCGCTTCATCAGGAGGGCCAAACCAGGCCAGGTAACCGCCTCGCGCCAGGAAGATCACCTTATCGGCCAGCATTACGTTTTTAGTGGCATGCGTGATCAAAATGATCGTTCGACCCTGGTCAGCAAGACGCCTCATTAATTGCATCAGGGCAGTTTCCGTGCCTGGGTCCAGGCCGGAGGTAGGCTCATCCAGGAAGAACAAGCCTGGTTTTGTCAGCAACTCAACACCGATGGAGACTCGTTTTTGTTGTCCGCCGCTTAATCCACTGATCTGAACTTCCTTGCGATGCGTGAGGTCGAGGTCTGCAAGGACTTCCATGACCCGCTTGTGTCGTTCCTCGGGTGATGTATCCGCCGGCATGCGTAATTGTGCAGCGTAATCCAGAGCCTGATAGATTGTCAACTCCATGTGGATGATGTCTTTTTGCGGCACAAACCCGATCTCATTACGGATCGAGTCGAAATGAGTGTAAATATCAATGTCGTTGACGTATACTTTCGATGGGGGCGTGGCCGGACGATAACCGGCAACCGCATCCACGAATGTAGATTTGCCGCCACCACTTTGCCCAACGACAACGATGAATTCTCTTGGCTTGAAAGCGACAGAGATGTTCTGAAGGATATTCAGATCCGGGCGGACCCATTTGTTTAATCCGACCACATCAACTGTTAGTCCATTGCTGTCGTCATAGCTGGCGAGCTGGTCCTTGCCCATCACAAAACGATATTGCCCAACGCGGATCGAATCATCGGGTTTCAGCCACATCGACCCATCAACGCGTTCGCCATTGACGAATGTTCCATTGGAACTGCGTAAGTCCTCGACACGATATCGTTGACCTACTTTTTGGATCTGGGAGTGGAAGCGGGATACATTGGGCGATGGGACCACAACATCGTTGGTTGGGTCGCGCCCAATCTGGATCAGGGTCTTTTCGCCAAATACGATATCCTGATCGATCTGCTGGGAGGCTTCGCTGGGGGCGTTGTAGGTCAGGGTGACCATCATGCCGGGATCAAGGCTGCCTATCCTGAACATGTCACCATGATGCAAGACTCGTGACCCCTCCAAAGGCCGTCCTTCAAAGAGTATGGGGTTCTTCGCTTCCGGCGCAACCACCAGCTTATAACCGCCGTTCGCCGCTTCCAAACGCGCATGTTGCCGTGAGACCACCTGCGAGGGGACAACGATGTCGTTATCCTCCACCCGCCCGATCGTCAGGTTTGGGCGCGTTAGGGTATGTGTTTGTGAGCTGCCCCCGGCCACGGCAATCACCAGTTGTGGAGGTTCAGAAGCCTCCGATTGTTTCACCGCTTCCATGCCAAACACGGTCTGCATCGAACCGATGGGTTGGCGAAACACGGTCGCGGCGTTCACTTGTTTGGGAGGAGTTGGAGCTATGGGAGGTGCAGCTTCGTAGGCCGTCGCGGCGTTCGCTGCTTGTTTGGGAGGAGTTGGAGCTATCGGAGGTGGAGCTTCATAGACAAGATTGACGGCCTGTCCCAGCCGAACCTGATCGCCTGATTTCAGGAGCCGCTGTCCGGTCAGCTTCGCACCGTTGACAAAAGTGCCGTTACTGCTGCCCAGATCCTCCAGTGTGTATCCATCCGCGCCCTGTGTTAACTTGGCATGGCGGCGGGATATGCCCGGGGCTGGAATGGTGATATCCACCTCGGGTTCACGACCGATAATGATCTCCGACTGGGTAAGTTCAAATTCCTGGGCAGAAGCCGTGCCTTTATTGAGGATTAATTTTTGAATACTTGATTGAGTCACTGGTCTGTTCCTAGTATGATGTTGGACTTGCAGTCGTGTTTGCAGAGCGGCAAATTATACTATTTAGATCAAGACATATTCCAGGCTGTTCTCCCACTGATCAAAACAAAATAAATTCTTTAAAAAAAGGTTTTTACTGATTGTTCTAAATTATACCTTTTTGCAAGAAGGCATGTCAAGTAACATGAAATACTGGCGATCTCTTAGTGCACATCCATCCGTACTACATCAAATTTGCGAATTTTGCAAACAGCGTGTCGTCTGTTTAATAATTTGCTTTTCCACGGAAAATCTTCTATTGATTTTTCAATGAAGCATTTGGTACAGATTTTAGATGTCACTTTGAATGGATTCTCAAACTATTGAAGTAATATCGATAGCGGATGATACAACCGTGATCATTTGTAGTCAAATAATAATTTACGTCTTACATAAGCACTACTTAAATAAATAGTGGCTGGACTCCTCCCCACCTATACTAGAGACAGGAAGCTGCCAACCACTATTTGTAAGGTGCCTCCGGAAGGAATCGAACCTTCAACCTACTGCTTAGAAGGCAGGCGCTCTGTCCGTTGAGCTACGGAGGCATATATTAATTTTACCCGCCAGCTTCTGGAACTGGAATATTCAGCTGGTAGGGTCTTAACCCACGATATACTCGCGAGCCAGAAATTGTTCTCAAAATAGTATCTGCGGGTCTGCCCAGCTTCCTTCCTAAATCTTCAGCAGACAAGGGAACATTGCCGTTTACTAGAAAAGTTCTAAAAACTGCTTCGACCATCGCTGTTTTTGCATCTGAAAATTCAGGCAACAATGCACAATGACTCATCAATGCATGTTGAACACCATCCACTGGCTTGACTTCCGCCGTCTCGGCGTCGATCCAATCTATCATTTCACCTTCTTCAACATCTGCAAAGGCTTCCTGATGTTCAGCACATAACAATGAACGCAGAAATACGTGCCAGTCACGTTCATTTTGTTTCCACCATTCAAAATCAATATGAAACGGAGTTTTAAGGGAAGGCTTTAAAAGGCTCATGACTGTGCATCCTCATCGAGGCGGAAATGTAAATCGCCTACATGTTTGAAGGCAGGGCTGGTTTCAAGCAATGCAAAAAGCGGAGCAGGCGGAACACGGCGCACCAGATTTACTGCCGCATATAACTCCTGAGCATGAACATGTCCCTGCGGATTCGATTTTGTTAATTCACGCATTACCAGCAGCACGAGGTCTTCAAAAGACCGCTTCTTTTCCCAAATAGGGTCAAGCGATTTAAAGTCAGGGACATAAATAGCCATGCGATCATTGAATTCTGCAGTGATGGCTTGCTTCAACATGGCGAACACAAAACCGCCATCCTTGCCAACCATTACCGTACGAACCCAATCTTTTGAAGAACGCTGGCTTTTTACTTCAACAGTAACTTCGTCAGGTTTTTCGCCGCGCCGCAATTGCACAAGTGAACCCGGGATCAACTGATGAGATTTATACCATTCACGCAGACCAAATACATATCCGTTCTCAAGAACCACCCACGCGGGGATACGCTGCTTGGTTTTGCCATCTACAAGTGTAAACCGCACACGCGGAGATTCATAAGCAGTTGGGAATAACTTACGCGCCCGAGCAGACATAGGCAACGTACCAGCCCGCAAATGAGGATAGATCAAAGGAATCGTAATCGACGAAATTTCTTTTTGGATATCAGCATCTTCATGCGGAGTTAATTCATCATCTAACTGCGCTTCAAGATTTTTCATTGAATCAGTAAGATTTTCGCGATCATGCTCAATCTCGACATACTGCAATGATGGAGGAACTTCTCTTACAAAATCAGGTTCGAGCCGGCGTAAACACCACAAGACCTGACCCGCAGGGCCAACTTCATCAAAACGTTCGTCAACCTGCAAGGCATAATTCAAAGAAAACTCGGCCAGTTTGGTGTTCACGCCTGCGGGCAATTCAATATCCTTGACCAAAGCCTCGGTATTAAGTGGCTCACCGCCAGACATATCCAATACAGCTTCTGCAAGATTTAATTGACCTTGATTAATATCGATCAAAAGTGCTCGTGGAAACCAACGCCCTGCAATTTTGACTAGTCCCTCGTCCGAATCAAAAGCAGCTTCCAGTTTCTTTTCGATGAAATTACCATGCTCTTGTAAAATGAACGATGGACTCATCTTGTCATCTTCAGGTACAGCGATCGGAGCTTCATTCAAAAAGTGCGCTTCGAGATTCGCCGCAAACATACGCTCGGAACGATCATCCATTTCCACTGTAAGAACATCAAAACCACTAACAGCTGGATTGACGCCAGCGCGCAATGCAGTTACCTTGCCTCGATTCCATGCAAGAGCGGAGAAAACAAGCTCGTCGCCGATCTGATATTTCTCTTTTGGAAGAAAACTCTTGCCGCCCGTTTTTTGTTTACTTTCCGCAGCAGCACGTTCAGACTTAACACGCGCTTCTACAAATTCAGCAGAGAGGTCGCGTGTGGTTAGCGGCGTCTCGCGCTCAAAAAGAAAAGTGTGTAAGTTTTCAACGTCTTGCGGGGTGATCTGAATGGACAACCAGTATTCGTTGGGAAGTGAAAATGCGCCTGCCATACTCAGCCTTGAAATGAATTTACGCTTAATGCGTGACATAACGATTATACCTTACCTTGCAAATACTTCCTATCATTTAACTGTTCGCGCAAAATTGCACATGTAAGAAAACACACATTTTCTTCATCCCATTTTCAGCTTAGTACATTAAATTTACTCAGGAGCAAATAATGAAAAAACAAAACCTACTTATATCGACTTTAATTTTTATTACAGCACTTTCTGCATGTGGACCTCAAACGACTCAAACTCCGCTCGAACCTGTTGCTACAACTGAAGCAACTGCGGAGCCTACACAGGCTCCCACATCTACTGACATTCCTCTACCAACCTCCACTACTGTACCCGTTATAGACCTACCCACAGAATCATCAGATGCCGACATCAGTTTCGCAAATCATGTTTTGCCTATCTTCAATACTAGCTGTGTGAAATGTCACGGCACTGAACAAATTAAAGAAGGTCTCGATATGAGATCATATGAAACATTAATGGCTGGCTCGTTCAATGGCACAATCATAACGCCAGGCAACCCTGATGATAGTTATCTATTACAACAAATCATTGACGGTGAAATGCCGAAACGTGGACCTAAATTAACCGCTGAGCAAATTCAGATCATTACAGACTGGATAAATGCAGGAGCACCCAATAACTAAAAAGTTTCGCCACTTTTTAATAGAGTGTACTTGTACAAGTACACTCTATTTTTTTTAACATATCTGTAACCTAATTCTCTTGACGAATGCATGTTTCTACATATAATCCTATTAATCGGATTAATCCTATTTATGCTTCGTGAACGCACGCCCTCTGATATTTCCGAATTTTTTCGCTATCTTGCTTCTCACCCAGAAGCTGAAAGCGGACTTCCCTCTTTGCCTGAGCTTAGCCGTGAACTGGATATTAGCTTAGCCTCGCTTCGCGAACAACTCGAAGTAGCACGTGCTTTAGGGCTGGTGGAAGTTCGTCCGCGTACAGGCACACGCAAGCTGACATATTCCTTTACGCCAGCCATTCGTCAGAGCCTCGGCTATGCAATTGCGTTGAATAACGATTATTTCCAGAAATTTTCCGATATGCGTAATCACTTGGAAGCTGCGTATTGGTATGAAGCGGTTGCAAAATTAACAAATGAAGATAAACAGGAATTACAAGCGCTGATCACGCGTGCGCTCCAAAAGATACGCGGCACACCAGTACTAGTCCCCCACGAAGAACATCGTAAACTGCATTTGCTTATTTTTAATCGCCTTGACAATACTTTTGTCACCGGCGTGTTGGAAGCATATTGGGAAGCCTACGAAGCTGTGGGCTTGAATGTGTTTGCTGGCGGATATGAGTACTTACAAGAAGTGTGGCAATACCATCAGCGTATGATCGAGTCTATTTGCAATAACCAGTTCGAGGTCGGGTATGAAGCGTTGGTCAAACATACCGATCTCTTATTCCATCGCCCATAATCTATTAGGAGTTATATGAATAAGATAGTAAATGATTTTTCGATTACTGTTGGCACAAAAAATGGATCAGGCAGCTCTACCGCGAATAACACCCTTCTTCGTTCGATCTTCAAGATGGGGATTCCTATTTCGGGCAAAAATCTTTTTCCTTCGAATATTCAGGGTTTGCCAACGTGGTACACCATTCGTGTCAACAAAGATGGATTCATTGCACGCCGCGATCATAACGATATTGTGGTGGCGCTCAACCCTGATTCGTTCGCGCGGGACCTGGCATCTGTTTTGCCCGGTGGTGCATTTTATTATTCTGACGACATCAAGCAGCCTATCACCCGAACAGATGTTGCCATCTATCCTATGCCCATAAGAACCATCGTCCGCAATGATCCGAATGTCCCTGCGGATTTTCGTGATCTCGTTGGCAATATGGTGTATGTAGGGGTTCTTGCAGAAACAATTGGTATTGATCTTGAAAAGATTCTTGTAGCGTTAAGTTTCCACTTTAAAGGCAAACAAAAACCGATTGACATGAATTTCAATGCTGTGAAAGCTGGCGCAGAATGGGCAAAGGCAAATCTCGAGAAGAAAGATCCTTTCCGACTTGAAGCGATGGACAAAACAGATGGATTGATCATGACAGATGGAAATACTGCGGCGGCGATTGGTTCCATTTTTGGCGGTGTGCAGTTTGCGGGATGGTATCCGATCACACCTGCATCTTCTTTAGCCGAAGCATTGATCGATTACCTCCCTATCCTCCGCAAACGTGAAGATGAAAAAAATACTTATGCAATTATTCAAGCAGAAGATGAATTAGCCGCCCTTGGTATGGCAGTTGGCGCGGGCTGGTCTGGCTTGCGTTCAATGACATCGACCTCTGGGCCAGGTTTATCACTAATGACTGAATTTGCAGGCCTCGCTTATTATGCAGAAATCCCTGTAGTAATTTGGGACGTACAACGCATCGGTCCGAGCACGGGATTGCCTACGCGCACATCACAAGGCGACCTAACTTTCGTCTACTTCATTGGTCACGGTGACTCACATTCCATCATTTTATTGCCCGGTGACGTGAGCGAATGCTTTGATTTTGGATGGCAATCCTTTGACCTTGCTGAGCGAATCCAAACCCCTATATTTGTATTAAGTGATTTAGATATGGGCATGAATCAGTGGATGAGCAAACCTTTTGAATATCCTGAAAAGCCAATGGACCGCGGCAAAGTATTATGGGAAAAGGATATTGAAGAAATCAAAGGCAACTGGGGACGATATCTGGATAAAGATGGTGACGGCATCCCTTATCGCACAATCCCTGGCAATAAACATCCATTGAGTTCATATTTTACACGCGGCACAGGCCATGATGAACATGCCAAATACACTGAAGAATCAGATAAATTCCTGAAGAACATGGATCGCCTAAAGCGCAAGAATGAAACCGCCAAGCAATATGTTCCTGCTCCTATATCTTATCCAATAGAAGATGCAACGGTTGGCATTCTCGCTTATGGCTCTACTGAAGCGGCTGTACTGGAAGCACGCTATGAGCTTGATAAGGATCATGGCATCAAAGCAGACTTTTTACGTGTTCGTGCCCTGCCCTTCACAAAGGAAGTAGATGCTTTCCTTGCCAAATATGACCAGGTCTTCGTCGTCGAGATGAATCGTGATGGACAGATGAATCAAATTCTTAAAACTGAATATCCTCAGTATGCTGTGAATTTCAAGTCAGTCGCTTATGGTGATGGTATGCCTGCTTCTGCAAAATGGGTTCGTGAAGGAATTCTGGAAAAGTATGAAAAAGCTACCAGTAATCAGAGAACAGCGATCAGTAAGAAAACTGCGTCAAAGAAGGCTGTGGGCATTGCGAAAAAAGTGGCGGCGAAGAAAGTGACAAAGAAAGTCGTAGCAGGCTAAAGAACGAAAGCGAAGCGGAAGTAATTTAATCCATGAAGTATGACGTAAATAGGAGTAAAACAAAATGGTAGAAGCACTCCCTATGGCTGGCGCACCAACGAATATCAATCTCGCCGGTCTCACAAAAAATGATTATCGCGGCAATCCAAGCACATTGTGCCAGGGCTGCGGACATAACTCGATCTCGAATCAGATCGTGACTGCA
Source organism: Anaerolineales bacterium (assembly GCA_014379595.1). Lineage (GTDB taxonomy): Bacteria > Chloroflexota > Anaerolineae > Anaerolineales > Villigracilaceae > Villigracilis. The sequence continues at coordinate 6,279 of JACMLM010000058.1, read as the reverse complement.
TTGTATGAAATGAACATCGTGCCTGAAAATGTTTTGAAATTCAGCGGCATTGGTTGTTCTTCCAAATCGCCCACCTATTTTCTAAACCGCACATTTGGCTTCAACAGCCTGCACGGACGTATGCCATCAATTGCGACTGGTGGATTGTTCGGCGATCATTCGATGAGAGGTATTAGCGTTTCAGGTGACGGTGACTCGGCCAGCATTGGTATGGGTCAATTCAAACATGTGATGCGCCGCAATGTGAACATGGTGTACATTGTTGAGAATAACGGCGTATATGGACTCACAAAGGGTCAATTTTCTGCAACCGCTGAAAGGGGTCTCAACCTGAAAAAGCAGGGACAGAATCCTTACATGCCTATTGATATTTGTATGGAAGCATTGGTAAGCAATGCAACTTTTATTGCGCGTTCATTTGCAGGAAATGCCAAACAGGTAAAAGAATTACTAAAGGCTGCACTGGCGCATGATGGCATTGCGGTTTTGGATATTATCAGCCCGTGCGTTACCTTCAACAACAACGAAGATGCACATCATTCGTATCCGTGGGGTAAAGATAATGAGCATCCGATACATGAAATTTCCTATATCGCACCGCGCAATGAGATCATGCTCGATCGCGAATTGGAAGCCGGCGAATCACGCGAAGTTAAGCTGCATGATGGTTCAACCATTGTATTGAAAAATCTTGAAAACAGCTACGACCCCTCCAATCGCTACGAGGCTTTGCGTGTGATGGAAGAATCGCAGCGAAACAATTGGCTGGTGACTGGGTTACTGTATTTGGATACAACCAGGCAGAATCTCACTACACAATATAATCTCGTGGATACACCTCTCAACCGCCTCACCCAAGCGGACCTGAGACCTGAGCGCACAGCGATTGACAAAGTCAACGCTTTGATGTTCTAGCACGTATCTACGCACTAACAACATCCCTAACCTGCACCACTGAGATCACAGAGTCCACAGAGATTTTAAAGGTTTTTTCTCCGTGCTCTTTGTGGTCTCTGTGGTAAAAGCTCTTAGATAAATTTCATTACAGGTATAATTTTGAGGGAAATGAAAAATCTCGAAAAAGAATTCTCACTCGAATATATTCGCGCTTCTGGCCCCGGCGGACAAAATGTCAACAAGGTCGCCACTGCTGTTCAATTGCGCTTTGACGTTATCACCTCCCCTTCTCTTGCTGCAGATGTAAAAACGCGCCTGATCAAACTCGCAGGCAAACGCATGACAGATGCTGGTGTACTTATTATTGAAGCAAGTAAATTTCGCACACAAGAGAAAAATCGAGAAGATGCAATTGGGCGATTGTATGAGTTGGTGAGGAAAGCAAGTGAAAGACCGAAATTACGTCACAAGACAAAGCCGACGAAGGCTTCGAAAGAGGAAAGATTGAAAGAGAAGAAACGAGTTGGGGCGATCAAGAAAATACGAAGAGATAAGCAAGGGTTTGAATAATAGTTGAGCCAAAAGATATTACAAATAATAAAAAGAGCCGTAAGTATCTAATGAGAAATGTAACAAAGCTAAAACAAAAAGGTGATATACAAGGTCTAGTTGTTGTTCTCAAGAATAAGAACAACTGGATGCTCTCGCTTGATGCAGCCGAGGCTCTTATACAATTAGAAGATGAGCGCGGGTTGAATTACTTGATTAATGCTCTTGATAATCCTAATATTGACATTCGGGATGTTGCTAGGGAAATCCTTGAAGGAATAAACGACCCAAAAGGAAACCTATCATTACAGTTGCGCCAGTCAGACTCTGTCTACTCAGACTCCGCAGAGACATCCTCAGATTGGGCAGTCCAACTAAAAAATATTAAGGACACTTTAGTTTTTCAGCATAAAAAAACCATTTGGAATTTTAGCCTTGAATGGATAATCGCAAGCATAATCGGCATGTTGTTAAGTGACATCATTTTTGGTATATTTCTCTATCCCCTCATTTTTCTCGAAGACATTGAGTCACTGTTGATAACCAGACCAATTCTTGCGTATGTGAGTTCGACATGGGGCGAAGTTTCCAGAAAGGCTTTGCTAGATATTTTTGGGACAGTGTCAAATTTTAGAGTGCTAGTAATGAGCTTAACTATTGAGGGGTTTTTGATTGGGACAGCGCAATGGTTTGTCCTAAAGCGATATGGCATTCACATAAAAGCCTGGGTATTAGCAGTCATATGTGGTTGGACATTAGGATTTATTGTCAGTCAAGAGGCAAGTTGGCCTATAGCTTCTATGCTAATAGATGAATTAGGCCCACACTGGGAATTGCAAATAATATTAGGCTACACTTTATTCGGGTTGTTTTTTGGCACTCTGATGGGATTAAGTCAAGGAATCATTCTGCGCAAGTATTATGGTCAAAAAATCATTTCTTGGCTAATACTAAATATGTTGATTTGGACATTTGCATCTTTTATTAGTGAGTTCATAATAGATGGAATATTTTGGGCAATAGTTGGTTTTCCAAATTATTTGCATGATGGTAGATATATTTTGAACAATACTGTTATGCGAATTTCAGAATTAACCATTGCGGGAACTATTACCGGTATTTTATTGTTTCGAAAATTTCAAACTGATGTCTTAAAACCATTTGTAAAATAATTTTACAACAACAATTTCGATATAATCGGGGATATGATGCAAAAACAAAACACATTTACAGGTTTATTCGCTGGCCTCGCGGCCGCATCCATTTGGGGCGGGATGTATGTCGTCAGCAAGGTTGTTCTCGAAGTTATCCCACCGTTTTCATTGCTTACCCTACGTCTCATCATGGGTGCGCTGACTTTGGGAATCGTAATTTATTTCCGCAAAAATAAAACCCCGATCACGAAAGAATTATTTTGGAAAAGTCTACTTGTTGGCTTTGTAGGATATGGCATCTCGCTTGGGTTTCAATTCGTGGGGACAAAACTTTCCACAGCATCTAACGGGTCACTTGTTACATCTGCCACGCCAGCCTTTGTTTTGCTTTTTGCCCCATTTTTACTTGGTGAACAAACCACTACAAGGCGAATTATCGCATTATTCATTTCAACCTTAGGCGTAGTTGCTGTCATTGATCCGCGTACCGCAGAACTTTCGCCAACCTTGTTTTGGGGCAACATGAGTCTGCTGGCAGCAGCGCTGACATGGGCTTTGTATTCCGTGCTGGTTCGCAAGGTATCAAAATCTGTAGACTTGTTAACGTCCAGTGCCGTGATGTTGCTGGGAGGTCTGCCGTCCAGCATAGCTTTTGGATTATGGGAAATCAACACGCAAGGAGTCGGCCCGATCACCTGGGGAATTATCGGCGGATTATTATTTTTGGGAATTATATCCACTGCGGTTGCAATGTTCCTCTGGAATTATGCATTCGCCGAATTACCCGCCGCAGTAGCATCACTCACATTCTTTGCGCAGCCAGTAGTTGGTACTCTTCTCGGATGGTTTTTTCTCGCTGAGAAAATTACTCCACTTTTTCTAGTTGGCGGTGTGTTGATCGGAATTGGAATATTAGTTGCGACGTTTGAAAAATAAATTAGTTATCAATGTATAAAAATAAAGAGCACAGAAATTCTGTGCTCTTTATTTTTATTTAAACATTTTTTATTTGGCTTTCTTTACATTTCCTTCGGCCAGCTTGCGTGCCAAGGTCACTGTTGCATCACTCCCCACTGTGTGAAGCAAAGCCATGTTTGGCGGGCGCTGTCCTCCAACTGGATATCCGCAAATGACTACAACCTGCTGCCCGGACTTAATCCCTGAATTCAGCAAGGCGATGTCCACATCTGCAAGCATTTCATCGAGCGTAATTGCAAATCGTGCAAGGTGCGGTTGAACACCCCACAAGAATGCAAGTTGATTGTAGGTTTCTACTTCTGGTGTAAAACCAAGGATTTGTTTCGACGGTCTGGCTTTGGACATCAACCAGGCAGAGCGACCCTGCATCGTGAACACAGCCACTGCCTGCACTTCGAGATCTTTAGCCAAAACATTCGCAGCGCGCGCCATGGAAGCCGCATCACTCTCACCCAAACCTGCACGGCCATCCTGACGACTTCCCCACTCTCTAAAATGGGACTCGGCTTCCACGATAATACGTGACATCATAGCTACTGCCTCACTAGGATAATCACCAGAAGCAGTCTCAGCAGAAAGCATCACCGCATCTGTACCATCAAAGATCGCGTTGGCTACATCTGAAGCTTCCGCTCGTGTTGGGATCGGATTCTGAATCATTGATTCAAGCATCTGTGTAGCGGTAATCACCAATTTTGCACGCGCATTCGCAGAATGAATAATATGCTTCTGCAAAGAAGGAACACGTTCAGGCGGAAGTTCCACGCCGAGGTCACCACGTGCTACCATCACACCATCTACTACATCAAGAATCGCTTCCAACTCGATCATGGCTTCTGGTTTTTCCAATTTGGCGATCAATAATGGTACACGTTTTTTTTCTACTTTGGAAAATTCTTCTATCGCGGCTCGTACCGTTTTTACATCCTCTGCGCTGCGAACAAACGAAATTGCAACTGCATCCACGCCTAGAGAAATACCCAGGGCAAGATCAGCTTTATCTTTTTCCGTGAAGCCTGCAATACGAAGTTTTACACCGGGAAGATTGATGCCTTTGTGTGATGAAAGCGCACCCCCTACCAAAACATTTGCTTGAACTACGCGCCCTTCGGCAGATAGAACTTGAAGCGCAAGGCGCCCGTCATCGAGCAGAAGCCGGTCACCCATATGAACTGATTCGAAAAGCTCACGGAAATCTACAGGAATAAGCTGATTATCAGTTTTGGGGGCTTCATCCTGTGTTGCATACAAACACACCTGTTCACCAGTCGACAACTGCAATGGTGCATCCAACCTGCCAACTCGAATCTTTGGGCCTTGCAAATCCTGCAAAATGCCCACAGGTATTTCCAATCTTTTGGAAACCTCACGAATGGTGGTAACACGGGTCTTATGCTGCTCATGCGTGCCATGTGAAAAATTCAAACGGGCAATATTCATCCCCGCTTTTATTAGGGACTCAAGAGCCTGCTCTGAATCACAGGCAGGGCCAATGGTCGCAACGATCTTCGCTCTTCTCATATTATTTTCTATTCCTTCCGCACAGTGATAAAAATAAGCTTATATCTAATAAATTGCAGTTGGACCCAATGCCCCAAATCAACCAAAAGATACGCAGCAACGAACACTTATATAATAGGTACAAAAACAGATGGTGTCAAGGCACACAGATTATCGTCATATTAACAAAAAAACTATCATAAAGTTACGCACAATCCACGACCAGACATCCAAGTTCTTTGAGAAGCACCCTGTGGGCGAGAACTTGGATGTCGCTTGTTACGCCATATTGAGCACTTCACGAATGGATGGAAGCGCCCAATCAATCGTCTCTTTATCAATGACAAGCGGCGGAGCAAAGCGAATAACATTATCATGAGTCTCTTTTGCAAGTATACCTTTTTGTTGCAGAGCCTCACAAAAACGGCGGGCACCTTTCGCTTCAGGTTTAAGCTCTACACCAATAAATAAGCCGCGCCCACGCACTTCTCTGACATGCGGACTGGGAATCTCGCTCAACTGCTCCATAAAATATTCGCCAAGCTGTTGAGAGCGCTCTGCAAGCTTCTCTTCACGGATCACTCTTAACGCAGCGCGGGATACTGCTGCTGCAAGCGGATTGCCACCGAAAGTGGATCCGTGCTCGCCAGGTGTGAACAAGCCGAGAATATTCTTATCTGCCAACACAGCCGAGACGGGATAAAAACCACCCGCGAGAGCTTTGCCGATAATGGTGATATCAGCGCGGACATTTTCATGATCAGCAGCAAACAGCTTCCCCGTCCGTGCGAGACCCGTTTGAATTTCATCTGCCATAAAGAGAACATTATTCTTCTTACAAATTTCAGAAACTTTTTTCAAATAGCCATCAGGCGGAATGATCACACCAGCTTCACCTTGAATTGGCTCAAGTAATACAGCCGCAGTGTTAGGTGTAATTGCTTTTTCAATGGCATCTGCATCACCATAAGCAACGGTAATAAAGCCCGGCGTAAATGGACCGAAATCATCGCGATAAGATGGCTCGCTGGAAAATGAAACGATGGTGACAGTGCGCCCATGGAAGTTGCCTGCCGCAACAATGATCTCCGCTTGATGACGAGGAACTTTCTTTACTTGATACGCCCACTTGCGTGCGAGCTTCACAGCTGTTTCAATAGCTTCGGCTCCTGAGTTCATGGGCAAAGACATTTCGTACCCT
>JACMLM010000012.1 GCA_014379595.1 Anaerolineales bacterium | reverse complement strand
TGAACACTACAAAGCTCTGAGCGAGTCATGAAAAACAATCGAAGCCAAAACGAACGCTACACCGGGCTCATTTGATTTGAGAATACTCATGGCCAAAAAACAACTTACCAAACAAAACATTGGAGTCGGCGTGGCCGGGACTGGTTTTATCGGGCCAGCACACGTAGAAGGTCTGCGCCGCAGCGGTGTTAATGTACTAGGACTTGTAGATCGGGTCAAAGAAAAAGCAGAAAAAAAAGCTGCTGAGATGGGAATTCCACGCGTATATGGTTCACTTGATGAAATGCTCGCTGACACAGATATTGACGTTGTACATTTGGCAACACCAAATTACTTACATTATCCGAATGCGAAAGCAGCTTTACTGGCCGGCAAACACGTGGTCTGCGAGAAACCCCTTTCGATGAATGCAAGTGAATCAGCCGAATTGGTCAAGTTGGCCGCTGAAAAGAAGCTTGTCAATGCTGTAAATTTCAACATCCGAATGTATCCGATGGCACAACAGGCGCGTAGCATGGTGCAAAATGGCCAGTTGGGTGATGTGTTCGTGATACAAGGTTCTTATTTACAGGATTGGCTGCTCTTCCCTACAGATTGGAACTGGCGGCTTGAGCCGAAACTTGGAGGCACATTACGCGCTGTGGGGGATATTGGATCACATTGGCTTGACTTGTTAACTTTTATTACGGGCTTGCGCGTTGAAGAAGTCTATGCCGATTTCAAGACCTTCCACCCGATTCGCAAGAAGCCTGCTAAGCCACTTGAGACCTTTACTGGAAAAATTCTAACTCCTGAAGATTATATTGATCAACCCATTAATACAGAAGATTACGCCACGATCATTTTGCATTATGAAAATGATGTGCACGGTGTACTCACTATTTCGCAGGTTTCATCGGGACGCAAGAATCGTCTATTCTATGAGATCAACGGCTCGAAGTCTTCGCTGGGATGGGATTCAGAAAAACCAAACGAGTTGTGGATCGGTCATCGGACAGAACCAAATCAGGTGTTAATGAAGGACCCGTCGCTGTTGTTGCCAGAAGCACGCGAAGTGGCATCCTATCCTGGTGGACATAACGAAGGCTTTCCTGATACATTCAAACAACTTTATATAAAAGTATATAAGTATATTCTTACAGGTGATTTCACCAAGTCGCCCGACTTTCCAACTTTTGCCGACGGCCACTATGAAATGCAATTATGCGAAGCCATTGAGCAAAGCGCACGTGAGAAGGCGTGGGTCAAAATTAAATAAAGGAGACAAAATGAAACTCGGATTCCTCACCGCTGCATTACCCAGCAACACTCTTGAACAAGCCGCCAAGTGGGGTGCTGAAAGCGGCTTTCAAGCAATAGAGATTGCATGTTGGCCCCTTGAAAAAGCCGCCCGCCGCTATGCAGGTGTTACACATATCGATGTGACCACGCTGGATAAAACCAAAGCAAAAGAAATAAGAAAAATGCTGGATGATTACAACCTGCCAATTTCCGCGCTTGCCTATTATCCGAATCCTCTTCACCCGGAAGCTGATCATCGCGACACAGTCATCAGCCACCTGAAGAAGGTAATCGAAGCCGCAGCCTTGCTTGAAGTTTCAGTTGTTGGAACATTCGTTGGCAAAGATAAGGACAAGACAGTCGAACAGAATCTGGAAGACTATGCCAAAGTCTGGCCGCCAATTGTTAAATTCGCCAAAGAACATGGTATTAAGATGGGTATTGAAAATTGCCCAATGCTTTTCTCACTTGACGAGTGGCCCGGCGGAAACAACCTTGCCAGCACACCTGCAATTTGGCGCAAGATGTGGGAAATTATCCCTGATGATAACTTTGGATTAAACCTTGATCCATCGCATCTTATATTGCAAATGATCGATTATGAACGTGTTATCGGTGAATTTTCAAGCAAGATATTTCATGTCCATGCAAAAGATTTACACATAGACCTCGAAGGTCTCTATAATAATGGTGTACTCTCCCAGGGCATGGGCTGGCAGGTGCCGCGCCTACCTGGTCTAGGCGATGTTGATTGGGCGAAGTTCATTACGGCACTCAAGTCGATTGGCTATGATGATGTTGTGAGCATCGAGCATGAAGACCGCAACTATGAAGGCGATGAGGAATTGGTCAAGCGCGGCTTCTATCTTTCGCGCGATGTACTCATACCGCTAATGAATTAATTAAATATAACAGGAGATACCAATGAATGACCCAATTACAATAGCCAACGTTCGTGATCATATCGAAATGTTGAATCAGGAAATGGATGCCTGCCTGATGCGCGGTGACCTTGAAGGATATGCGGCTTTTTATTCAGACGAGGCAACGATTATTGGTTTCGAAAAACGAAAGATTCGGGGGCGGGAGGCGATTAATCAATTCTGTTTTGAGATGACAGGTATCAAGGAAGCAAAAGCTGTAGTTTTAGATGTGGGGATGAGTGGAGATTTTATTTATCAGGTGGCAACATCCTTTGCCAGATGGGAAAGAAACGGAGAAGAGGGAAGCTATTTTTGCGACTGCATGTATATATGGCGCAAAGAGGCGGAGGATACTTACCGTATCTTCTTGGATGCATATAACTAAAGACAAATAAATAATTAAGTTGGAGACCCCATGGATTTCAGTAGAGACAAAAAATCCTTATGCCAGAACTTTTCATCATGGTGATCTGGATTTCAAGGAGGATGCGAAGAAAGAGATCTTAGTCTTATTACAAACTGTACCCACAATTGTAATGCTTTATCCAGATCGCCCTGCTGTCATTCCCGAAAGCAATGCTGCAGCAAAAGCAAATGAAGCTGCATATAACAAAAAATCTCTTTCTTCTTGGCATATGGTTAAGAAGAAAGAGATAGCAAAATTTAGTATTTATACTATTAAAGTTGTGGGTGTATCGTCACAGATCTAAATTTAGGCTCAACAGCTGTCATATCTTTCTCATTATACAAAGCACGAGCATGCTCACTCATAGGAACTATTGTGTAGTAATCTGAATAGATACTCAATATATCGCTAACTAATTTAACTTTTTCTTCACCAGGAAGGTTCATCGCGGGGAAAAAAGATAATTCTTTTATATCATCGCCACCCAGAAAATCCAAAGGATGCAGCAACAGCGACGGTTGAGTATGAGTCAACTTACATAACACCATTGCCAATCGAAAATAGGTCCGGGCCAAGATCGGCGAGAATCTATATAAGTACAAAATATAACTTATATGAAAGGGAATTTTGAAAATAGGCATGGTTGTAACTGGAATTTCGAGCAGTTTCTCACTAAGTCCATCAATGTGCCACCGATAAGGATGAAGGGATCTTAATCCATCTCTCAATTGCCCGAACAATAACTTACGATTTTCCTTTTCTTCCGGGCTCAACTTTGTGGTCATAAAATAATAAGCGCGTGCTAACGGGCCTAAAAATGTTGGCAATGTAGAAGCATCGTAGTAATAGCCGCGTCTTGTTAAAACACGCAAAACAGCCAACGAAAGACTGTAGCCGGGGCCACGAAAACCGATTGTCTTTTGGCCAGTGACTCGCTCGAGATGTTCCTCAGTTTTGGATAATTCAGCCTCAATTTGTTGTTCAGAGTAAAGATGCAACCACGGTTCATGGTTAAAAGAATGATTTCCGATTTCATGTCCAGCATCTGCTATAGATCGAATAGTAGCATAATTCTTCTGCAAAGCTGCATCCTGACCCACAACAAAAAAGGTGATCTTCAATCCGCGCCTCTCAAGAAAATCAAGTACACGAGGAACTACAATATCAAGATAAGAAGGAAAAGACTCCCATCCGGAATCTCCATGCGTTTTCATATAAGACCATAGGTTATCGAGATCAAGAGACAAGCTGGCTAAAGGCTTATTATTTTTCATGCATTAATTTCCTGTATTCTATTGAATCTCACTTATCACAAGTTCAGCAACTTCTCTGGCTTTTCGGCTTATCGATTCGCCATTGGTTAAAGTTGGATATATCTGTGCATTGGTAGCAAGATAAAGTTTCTTGATTGGTGTGTGTACTGATGGAATAGTATCCATGCCATTTAAAGGGTGAAGTGGCTCTACATATCGTGCACGCTGCACTAGAAAGTAGCGGATCCAATTTCGATCAAATTGCGGAAACATGATCTCCAATTGATTAAGCCAAATCACTTTAACTTGCTCATCTGTCATTTTTTGTAATGGGCTATCTGGGGCTGTGTATTTCGGCAAATATACTAAATGATGGCCGCCTACATACTGAGGCTCAATATATGTTGTCGTCTCAATTACACCAGTGAAAGGGATACTTTCATCCGTCAGGTTTAGCGTCCAGTAACCAGTTAATGGTCGATCTAAGACCATAATCGGGCAGATAATTCCTAAATATTGGGTTTTAGTCAAAAATTCTCGGTACTCACTGCTCGCATCAGGAATCATGTGCTGAAATATTGGAGGCTGCACCGTAGAAATAATCAAATCAAATGAGCGCGTTTCCCCATCGATCAAGAACCCTTTTGCCTCACCCTGCTCAATCACAATTTTACTAATCGGCGTTTGTAAGTGAATTTTGCTGCCTACCGCTTCAATTCGATCAGCCATTGCCTTAATCATAGAACTGTAACCACCGATCAAATGACCGGCTTCTTCTTTTTGATTCGCCCCGCTTCTTGTAGATTTCATCCTGACCAGCCGCGCCCAAATATAAGTAGCAGGTGTATTGTCAAAACCGCCGTCAAATTTGGCTTTTAGCATTGGCAGCCAAATATTCTTAAATGTCCGAGCACCGCTTAAACCCACCAACCACTTCTCAACGCTAATACTTTCCAAGTTATGCCAGTTTCGAACAAATTGTGCGTATAGAACTGTAAACCCTAAGCGGAATCTATCAATCCATCCTAAGGGAGGAAATCGCAGGAATTCAATAACATTATTCATAGAATGGATTTTGCCCTTGTAGAAGAAACCCATTCTCGTTTCATGAAATCGAAATTGATCGGCGATCCCTAATTCTTCACAAAGCTCGCGCAGATGACTATCACTTGAAAGAATCGCATGATAATAACGATCAACAGTCGTACCATCTTCAAGGGTCAATGGCCCAGCCAACCCTCCAAGCATTGGAGAAGCCTCAAATATTTCAACATCAATCCCCTGCTTAGAGAGAAAATATCCAATGCTGGTCCCCATTATTCCACTGCCAATTATTCCTACCTTCATTTTGAAACCATCCCTTTCAATGGATTTAGTCTATTCTCTTGTTCATGCTTATGAAGCATTGAATTATTAATAATTTCAGCAATTTGCTGTCCGGCAATCCCAGTTCCATAAATAGGAGGATGTTCATTTGGAGGAGAAAAATTGAACCAGTTATCCAAGATTGTTTTTTGATCAGCTCCAACCAATATGTTCCAACCTGTATCTATTGTTTCTCCCCATTCAGTTTCATCTCTCAAGGTAAGGCAAGGAATCTTGAGGTAGTAGGCTTCACGCTGAACACCACCGGAATCAGTGGCAATCAATCGTGCATTTTCCTCTAACGTTAACATATCAAAGTAGCCCACAGGCTCAATAACTTTTACGTGATCTTCCAAATGAATGTTAAGGTTAGATAATGCCTTACGGGTACGAGGATGTACTGGCAGGATTACAGTTTCTGAAACAAGATTTAAAGCAGAAATGATCTGTCGAAGTCTTTCAGGTTCGTCCGTATTCATTGCACGATGAATAGTAACAAGTGAGTATTTTTTCGGCGAAATTCCTAAATGATCTAGAATTCGAGATTTGGTCCGAGCGATTGGCTTCGCATACAGCAATGCATCTAACATCACGTCGCCAACCCAATGAACTGAATCTGTTATACCTTCTACAGCCAAGTTATGCTTAGCAACCTGGCTAACGCAAAAATGTAAATCCGCCAATCTATCTGCTACAAGGCGGTTTATTTCTTCTGGCATAGTTCGGTTAAAACTGCGCTCTCCAGCCTCGATATGGACTAGTGGAATATTTAATTTACTTGTTACCAAAGTAGCTGCTATTGTAGAGTTCGTATCCCCACGAATAATTACAATATCTGGCTTTTCTTTAAGTAAAACATCTTCCATCCTAACCATAATTTCCGCAGTTTGTTGGGATTGC
>JACMLM010000011.1 GCA_014379595.1 Anaerolineales bacterium | reverse complement strand
TTCTCAGAAGCCATGCTGGGGCTCATTATGGTTGGTTTACTTATTGCGTATTTGCCGACCATGTATTCGGCATTCTCACGCCGCGAACAAGCTGTGAACTTGCTTGAAGTACGTGCAGGAAGTCCGCCTTCTGCATCGGAGATGCTTCTCCGCTTCAATCGTATTCATGGACTGGATAAGCTGACCGATTATTGGAAAACATGGGAAATCTGGTTTGCAGACGTGGAGGAAAGCCACACAACTCTTCCGGCGTTGGTCTTCTTTCGCTCTCCGCGCCCTGAAAATTCATGGATCACATCCGCCGGGGCGGTGTTGGATACCGCCGCGCTCACTTTATCTTCGATCGATATTCCTTATGAAGCATCTGCCGCATTATCTATTCGCGCCGGTTTCCTTGCCCTACGGCGTATCGCAGACTACTTTGATATTTCCCATCCAAGAGACCCGCATTATCCGACTACCCCCATTGCTATTAAACGAGAAGAGTATGACGAGGTCATTCGCCAATTGGAGGAAGCTGGCCTCCCGATCAAAGCAGACCGTGAGCAAGCATGGACAGATTTCGCAGGCTGGCGTGTTAATTATGACCGCGTACTGCTCGTCCTTTGTACATTGGTGATGGCTCCCCAGACTCCCTGGTCCAGTGACCGTGCTCCAAAATTTAAGAATCCGCCTTTATTTTTTAAGAAGAAGAAACACCATATTAAATAAAAACAGCGCGGACATCAATCACATCCACGCTGTTTTGGGTTATCTAAATACTATCCTGTTGCGGGTTCCTCGCCATATTTTTTCGCATCCGAGATGGCCTTACTCACATTTACAAATGGCAGCAGGATCAACCCCATAATAAAGAAGAAGATCAACGAGAGAATGGCAATGCGTAAATTTCCAAACAATTGATTTGCGAGGCCGAATACCAATGGCCCGATCCATGATGTGCCGCGTTCGCTGATCTCATAGAAAGAGAAAAATTCTGCTTCCTTTCCTCTGGGGATCATTTGAGCAAACAAACTTCTGCTGATGGCTTGTGAGCCACCCAACACGATGGCAATAAACATACCAAGGATAAAGAATTGTACAGTGGCGGTGGGGCCTTTTAATCCGCCGTAGGCATAAATGACCACGCCTGCCCAGATGACCAAACTGACAACAATCGCTTGTTTTGCGCCGATCCAGCCTGCGAGTTTGCCCCAGAACAATGCGCCGCCAAATGCCACGAATTGGATCATCAAAATAACGGAGATCAATGTCTGTTGTTCAAGTTCCAGCCCGCCCTGAATCAGAGGCGCAGCAGCAAATGTCGAAGCGACGGCAATGACGGTTTGAATTCCATCGTTGTATAGAAAATATGCCAGCAGGAATCTCAAAGTCTCAGGAAAACTTTTAACTTCACTAATGGTTTTTCTTAATTGTTTGAAACCAATAGTCGCATAATTCTCACCGGCAGGTAAAGCGCGTGAGGCTTTCCGCGTCCGCAATCTTGACCATGTAATGAATGCAAACCCAAGCCACCAAATACCAGCTGATGCGAGGTTGATTCGCACAGCAAGATCGCTCGGCACACCAATGTCTTCACTAAAAATAAAAAATGCTAGATTCAACGCTAGTAAAATACCGCCGCCTAAATATCCCATTGCCCAGCCATACGAAGAGACGCGGTCTCTTTGATCTTCGCTTGCAATATCGGGCAGATAAGCATTGTAAAAAACAATGGCCGCACCGAAACAAAGGTTCGCAACAATGAATAACACACCGCCAAGCCACCATAAATCGCCTGTCAGCAGGAACATCAAAATTGTGGCAATTGCGCCAATGGTCGCAAAAATCTGCATCATGCGTTTTCGCAAATTTGAAAAATCTGCAATTGCGCCAAGGATGGGCAGAAATAAAACCTGCATGCCCACTGAAAATGAAATGCAATATGGCAAAAATGAATCAGGTGCAATTGGAATTCCTAAAAATGAAACAGTTGTTGTGCCTGCCGCTTCGGCCGCTGTCCTCGCAAGGCTTGCGATATATGGCCCAAGAAATACTGTTCCCACCGTTGTGCTAAAGGCTGAGTTCGCCCAGTCATACATGCCCCAGCCGAAAATCTCTTTTCTGTCATTCACCACTGCTGCTTCTGTTGACATATATCCTCCGCAAACCAAGATTGATTGTTAGAAAGACAACACATGCGAGTATAAGTAGTTTCGCCTTCATTGTAAAGAAATGTTTAACGGGATGTGGACTTAGGCATCGCCTCTTACTTGACCCTCAACCTGCTACACGCTAAAATGTTCTCTCTACTCTGGAGACTTTAACTCATGTTTGAAACCCTCACTGGACGACTTAATCAAATTTTTGACGGACTTCGCCGCCGCGGCAAACTCTCCGAAGCGGACGTGGATGCCGCCATGCGAGAAGTGCGCCTCGCGCTTCTCGAAGCCGATGTGCATTTTAGTGTTGTTAAAACTTTCATTGCAAAGGTTCGTGAACGTGCGATTGGTGCAGAAGTATCGAAGGCACTGAACCCTGGTCAACAAGTGATCAAGATCGTCAATGAAGAATTGGTTGCATCACTTGGTGAACCTGTTGCATTAAATCTTACAGGCCCAAAACCGCGTGTGATTATGATGGTTGGTTTGCAAGGCGCTGGTAAAACAACAGCCTCAGGCAAACTTGCGCGATTGATGAAGTCAAAAGGGGAGCGTGTTCTGCTTGTGGCAGGTGACCCATACCGTCCCGCTGCTATAAAACAATTGCAGCAACTTGGCGAACGTTTAGATGTTGAAGTTGAAACTGATACATCGTTGACTCCGCCGCAGCTTGCAAAACGCGCGGTAGATAAAGCTGAAAAGGGTGGATTCGGCTTGGTCATCGTGGATACAGCGGGTCGGTCACAAATGGATGCGGATCTGATGGCTGAGTTAAAAGCTATCGCTGCAAATGTCAATCCAATAGACATTTTGCTCGTCGTTGACTCTATGATCGGTCAGGAAGCATTGAACATCGCACAAGGTTTTCGTGATGCGATTAATATCACAGGACTCATCCTCACAAAAATGGATGGCGACTCGCGTGGTGGTGCGGCAATTTCCATTCGCTCGGTGACTGGTATTCCAATTAAATTTATTGGTACTGGCGAAAAACTCGACGCGCTTGAAACATATGATCCATCGCGTTTGTCGTCTCGTATTTTGGGCATGGGCGATATGATCGGCCTGATCGAAAAGGCCGAAGCCGCTTATGGCGACCAGGATATGGACGCGCAGGCGCGGCAGGCGCGACAAGCCGAGAAAATGATGAAGGGTCATTTCTCTTTGGAGGATTGGCTTGACCAAATGAAGCAAATGAAAAAGATGGGTCCGCTTGCGCAAATTATGGACATGCTCCCAGGTCAAATGGGACAAGCTGCACGCGGTATCGATCCAACCGTTGTAGAAAAGTCATTTCAGCAATCTGAAGCGATTATCAATTCAATGACATTAAAAGAACGCCGCGACCCTGATTTATTAAACGCATCCCGTCGCCGCCGTATTGCGGCTGGTTCGGGTATGGATGTGCAGGATGTGAATCGCCTTATTAAGCAATTTCGTGAAGCACAAAAGATGATGAAGATGTTCCAGAAAACTGGAGGCAAAGGAATGGGAAAATTGTTTGGGTAATTATGTAACATATATTTCCATACAAGAAGGCTTGGGATAATTTATGTTTGGAATTCTAAGGACTGTGTTGGCCATGCTTGTGATGTGCCAACATCTTTTAAACTTAGCGCCCCTCGGACAATATGCTGTATTTTGTTTTTACGTTATCAGTGGGTATTTGATGACCTTGATCATGCACGAAACATATGGATATAGCTGGAGAGGGCGATATTATTTTGCTATTAACAGGGTATTGCGACTTTACCCTATATACTGGCTTATTATAGGTTTTACAGCTTTGCTAATTCTTTATATCGGCGAAGATATCACTCGAAACTATAATCCCAGCTTGTATCTGCCAAATTCTCCTGCTGAACTTCTTCAAAATATTTCCCTCGTGTTCGCGTCGTGGAATCCGATTACTGTTTTTCCACGATTCGTTCCACCAGCCTGGGCGTTGACCGTGGAATTATTTTTTTATTTCTTGATTTGCCTCGGAATCTCCAAGACATTAAATCGTGTTCGCTTTTGGTTTTTTGCATCATTGATATATATTGCTATTACTTATGCTCTTGGGCTGGACGATGACAGTAGATATTCCCCGATACTGGCTGGATCATTACCTTTTTCGATTGGTGCATGGATTTATTTTTATTCAAAGAAAGGAGTAATAAGTAAATCCTTTTCTAGAATAAAACTTTCCGCTCGCTGGTTATTTGTTTTGTTGGTTGCTAATTGCATATTAGGTCTCGGACTATATTACTACCTCCCTGATTTCTACATCTTTCACGAATTGGCTTTTTATACAAATCTTATTATTGGCTCTCTTTTAGTTTACAAAATCGTAACAGGTGACCAAATTCTGAAATTGAGTGAGAAGATTGATAAGTTTATCGGCGATTTTTCCTACCCGATTTATTTATCGCATTGGCAGGTTGGCTTATTGGTGTCTTTTTCTCTTTTTGGCAAGCCCATACATACATTGTCAAGGCGTGGCGTGGAAAGTTTTTTGCTCTCAATAATTGTTGTCTTCATGCTCTCTTATTTGCTGATTGTATTAATTGACAAGCCGATTCAGAGAATCAGAGCAAAATTTAAAGACTAACCTTAGCTATCGAGATCGTACAAGATGTGAATCGCCTGATCAAACAATTTCGTGAAGCACAAAAGATGATGAAGATGTTTCAAAAAACTGGGGGCAAAGGATTGGGAAAATTGTTTGGGTAGATGAGATGCTGGTCACTGTTGTGCTATCGACATTTTTATTTTATTGATTGAGCCTTTTCAGCATCAGTGATGTTTAGAAAATGACTAGGCGTCTATAATTTTATACGCTGTATTATGGCCAATTCCAGGGAATGAATAAACTAGCCGATTCGATGCAGACAACATTGAACTCAAATGGATAGTACCCCAGGTGCCCATAATTTCCACGTTCACTAAAAAATTGACCGACAACTGAGACCTTCCATCTTCCGCCATTTCGTTTGGGTGGAAATAATGGTCTTGGTAAGTTAACTGAACAAGTTTTATCCTCCGAAATGAATAACGTCCAGGTTTGTTCAGTACAATTGCGATCCATCAAATACGACCACTCAAAGCCGACAACGTAGGTCGCATGGACGCGTACTATTACTTGGTCATAACGTTCTGGGGTATGAACTAGCTCGCAGTAGGAAACGGTTGGAATGGTCTCATTAGCTGGATTGGTCGAGAACTTGTAGGAAGACATTACAAGAAATAAAACATATGCAATCAAAATAATTACACAAATCAAGATTCTGCTAACGATACGATTGGAAGACCGAAAAGAATGTGACATGATTCATTATTTCCTTTGGATGGCTATCAGATTCTTTAGTGGTTTAGCAATTCCACTTCCACGTATCGTAAAATGAAATGATATTCACCTGCTAGTTGGCGTCTATTTATTGATTCAAACACTGCACTTCTCTTTTCTAAGACTTATATACTTCTTGCGATAGTTTTTTAGTTTTTCTTTTCAATCAATTCCAGCTCTTTCTCCCTTTTTATTCCAGCTTCAAAATAAACTCTTCGATCTCCCCAACTTTTTCATCAGAAAATTTATCCTGGCTTGAAATTTTGAACCCGCATTTTTGCAGCACACGTTGAGACCCAATATTATGCTTTGCAACATGCGCCCACAGCGGACGTGTCTTCACATAACCTAAAAACTCTGTCAGCGCCTTTGTCGCAATCCCTTTACCCCAATATTCCTTCCCGATCCAATAACCGACTTCTCTTTCACCTGATTGATCCCAACTGACAATGTTTCCAGCAACCTGACCATTGAAGAGTATGGTTTTCACGATGCCATCTGGGTTCGGCAGCACTTTGTTATTCCAATGTACCATGAATGCATCCCGATCTCTGGATGGGAAGGCAGCCATTTGAGTCGCATCAGGGTCCAGTTGCTGTTCGTAGAATATTGGCAGGTCAGCTTCGGTTACATCTCTCAATAGAATAGAACCTTGTATATGGCTGGGCATGTAATTCTCCGTCAGTTGATTTATTCATCTATTATATATAACATTCTTTCCTTGTAGGTTTTTTGATGAATGCAGCGTCTTATAAAACACATAAATAAAAGAGGAAACTTACATGACAGATAAAAAACCTTTTGAAATTGGCATCTATTCCTTCGTGGAGTTGACTGCTGACCCAATCACGGGGACGATGCTCAGTCCCGTTGAAAGAATGAGCAATCTGATGGAGACCATTGAGCTGGCCGACCAGGTTGGTTTGGATCTCTTTGGCCTCGGCGAGCATCACCGCCCTGATTTTATTTCATCATCGCCTGTGACTATTTTGGCTGCAGCAGCAGCGCGGACAAAAAATATTCGTTTGAGCACTGCCGTCACTGTTTTGAGTTCAGATGACCCTGTGCGAGTCTTTCAAGATTTTGCCACGTTGGATTTGCTTTCCAAAGGCCGTGCAGAAATCATGGCAGGACGCGGTTCCTTCATTGAATCGTTTCCTTTATTTGGATATGACCTGAATAACTACAACGAATTATTCACCGAAAAACTTGACTTGCTTTTGAAACTGCGCGAATCCGAGATTGTGACCTGGTCTGCTGGCAAACATCGCCCTGCATTATTTGAGCAGGGAATTTATCCTCGTCCGTATCAACAAAAGATTCCAGTTTGGATCGCAGTGGGTGGGACGCCCGAATCTGTCATGCGAGCTGGGACTTTGGGACTGCCACTGGCGATTGCCATTATTGGCGGGATGCCCGAAAGCTTCGCGCCTCTTGTTGAGCTGTACTATCGGGCCGCTGCCCAGGCTGGGCATGACCCCTCGCAACTGGCAGTAAGTATTAATTCACATGGATTTATTGGCGACGACTCGCAACAAGCCGCAGATGATTATTTTCCATCCCTTCAGATGATGATGAACAAGATCGGGCGCGAGCGTGGCTGGTCTGGGATGACCCGTCAACAATTTGAAAACTCCCGCACCCTGCGCGGCTCAGACTTTGTTGGCAACCCCGATGAAGTGATCGAAAAGATTTTATTCCAGCACAAGATATTTAATCATCAAAGATTTTTAATTCAACTCGGCATTGGCACAATCCCACATGCAAAAATGATGCGAGCGATTGAATTGCTTGGGACAAAGGTCGCACCAGTGGTGAAGAAAGAGATTTCGGGGTGAGTAGATAATGCGTCGCACCTGACGGGTGGATTCTTCTGATTAATCAGCAAAATCTACTCGATTCGCATTTTCTCATTAAGTCAGGTGCGACGCATCCTCTTGGGCGAAGCTATTATGCGCTTTTTCGAAAAGCGCGGCTGGAAATAGAAATAGAATTTTTGTCTGGGTCTTTTGCATTTGCATATGAGTAACCCTCTGCCTGATGCGTACTTCCAAACTTAAGACCTAACTTTGCGCACTTTTTCTTATATGCTTCGACATCTTTCACATCGAAAACTAGCTTTATGCCAACTTGACCTAACTTGACTCCTTTTCCTGCCTGATGAATTAGTAAATTGGCGCCTCCACTGGCGGAAGTTAGCTCAATGATTCTCCCATCATCATCTGCTTTGGAGTTGAAACCGAAATGCCGTTCGTAAAACTCAGACGTTCTTTGCATGTCCTTCGCGTAGATCAAAATCTTATTGATCGCTAAACTCATGTCTTCTCCATAACGATTAATAGTTTGCTGTATTTGTCTTTAGAGTTTGTGTTTGCGAAACATGACAGGTGTGCGGGCGTGGACTTTGCTTGGGAGCAGTATGAACTCGAAGTCACAAAAAATGCTTGGAAGTTGCGCAGACTCCCATAAGTCAGGCGCACGTGGTGTTAGGTGGCGGGTTTATGCGTACTCATATTCTGGAATTCTTCTCATAGTGATTGATAAACCTTTTTCTTCGTTCTCGCGTATTTCACACACGATTTGACATATATCCATTTTATCTAAGGAATTCAATAAACCACGCAAAGCAATTTCGATCTTGCATGGCAAAGTTACGTGTTCGACATAATTCTGTGGCTGACTATCCTCTGCTTCTATAATGCCTTCAATCTCAACAAAATTTGGATATGCAGTGTCATCGCGAAACTTAGCAACATGAAAGGCTACAGTAGATTCGCCTATGTTTTTACGGTGAGGAACATGAAGAGCATTTGTGCGACGATAAAAAGAACCTGTTTCTATTGTTCGCTCAATAACTCTCAGTTCAATCCCAACATCAGGAATATTTGATTGATATATTACATCATTACCACGAGTTATTTTTATTATTTTTGGATAAAAGTTGGTTACATTATACTCATCTGATTTGTCACTAACAATGGATAACCCTACACCAAACCATTCGTCGTCTGAGAAATTGATAGGCGCAATTTCAACATCCCTCCAAGTCCGCCTCCATGCTAGTTTTTGCTTGTCGATATATAAATTTGCGGGTGTTACCAGAAGGTGATAAAGAGAGTAAAGCACCGCCAATGCAATTGGAAATGCAAGCGTACTCAATAAGAAGTCTCTTGGATTATCTAACACGGCTTTCCATCCATTTCCCCGAATAAATAAACCGCCAGAAATAACTGCCGACAATAATTCGACCCCATATCCACGCCAATCGAGATTCGATTTCCAGTTTTTGGCGAATGTATTCCAGTATAATTTGTAATAGTCCAAAAATCCCATAACACCCGTCCTTTCGTTTCCCCCAATTTTACAGTAATTCCAAAGTTAGTGTACATTTTTAGCCACCTAACTATGGTTTATACAGCGATTTGACTGTATAAGACCTTTATATATTCCATTATATATACCGTCTGCAAACCCCGAAACGGCAATTCCGCCTTTTTCTCTGGTAAAATACTCCCCTGTGATTTCAGCCCGCAAGGCGTGTGTCCCTTGCACACAAAACTCTCTCTTGCCTGTCTGAAGCGCAAAACATTCTATAGGAGTAAGTAAAAATGGTAAGAATTCGTTTACGTCGTATTGGTCTTAAAGGCCAACCCACGTACCGCATCATCGCTGCGGATAAGGAAGCCCCCCGCGATGGCCGCTTTTTGGAAATCTTGGGTGTGTATAATCCACGTACCAACCCCGCCACCATTCATATTAAAGAAGACCGCGTATTCCACTGGATGAAGAATGGCGCTTTGCCGACCGAATCAGTGGCGCAGATCTTCAAGGCCTCTGGTACGCAAGCTCGTTTTGACCGCTTCAAAAAAGGCGAAGCTGTTGAGGCTCTTGTAGCCGAAGCCGCTGAAGCCGAAACCAAACGTGCCGCACCAAAGAGAACTACGAGCAATTAACCAGCATCGTCATTGTGAGGGCGGTGTTCTACCGCCCTCGCAATGACGTAAATAAGTAGGCAATAATATGAAAGAACTTATTGAATTTATAGCCAAATCCCTTGTTGAACATCCTGAAGAAGTACAAGTAAGCCAAAGCGGAAGCGGCTCACGTGTGCGGATTGAACTCAGTGTATCCAAAGACGACATGGGACGCGTGATCGGCAAAGGCGGGAAGGTAGCAAACTCCATTCGCGCATTGCTGCGAGTGGCTGCGGACCGAGAAGGTAAACAAGCCACGCTGGATGTAACGGAACCCTAATGCCCACGAAACAGAATTCATCAGGCTCGCCGTCAGGCGAGCCTGTCTATTTAGTAATTGGTTATCTGCGCCGTCCTCATGGTGTGCGCGGTGAGATCATCATGGATATGCACACCGATTTTCCTGATCGTATCAAGTCTGGACGCAACGTTTTGATCGGCGAGAAACATCAACCACTTACGCTGGATACCGTTCGTCAGCATAATCAAGGATTGCTTGTCAGTTTGCATGGCGTGGATACGCCTGAAGATGCAGGCAGATTTCGCAATCAATGGGTATATGTCAAAGCCTCAGAAGTCCCGCCGCTTCCCGAAGGCAAACATTATCAATATGAATTAATTGATCTGGATGTCGTGGACGATAACGGGAATCCGCTGGGCAAGTTGGTTGAAATTTTAGAAACAGGCGCGAATGATGTTTATATCGTTCGGAATGAATCTGGGAAAGAGATTCTTCTGCCTGCTATACCATCGGTCATTCTTAACGTGGATATGGATCAGCGTACTATGAAAGTTCACTTGCTTGACGGTTTGATCGAGAATAAAGATTCGTAAATTATGATAGGGGATCGATGGGTGAGTGATACAATCCCCAAACAACACTATGGACGATAAAAAATATTGGGTTGGCTTCAATTTAATTAAAGGCATCGGCGCCGTGCGTATGCAGGGACTGGTCGCATATTTCGGCGACCTCGAATCCGCTTGGGGTGCTGATTCTGCCGCTTTATCAGAAGCAGGCTTGGGCGCTAAAGTGATCGAACGAGTCCTCGCGGCGCGTCAAACAGTTGATCTCGATCAAGTGTGGGCGAAGATCGAATCGCAAGGGATAAAAATCCTGACGTGGCAGGATGAAGCGTATCCATCAAGATTAAAAGAGATTGACCAACCGCCGCCAGTGATGTATATTCGCGGCGAGTATCTGCCCGATGACTTGTTTGCTGTTTCGATTGTTGGCACGCGTCGCGTGACGCCGTATGGCAGGCAGATCACAGAAGAGATTTCATCGTTCCTTGCATCCAATGGAATCACGGTCATCAGTGGTTTGGCGCGCGGCGTGGATGCAATCGCTCATCAAACTGCGCTGAAAGCTGGCGGTAGAACAATAGGTATTCTCGGAAGCGGCGTGGATAAAATTTATCCACCCGAGCATTTGAAGCTGGCTGAACAAATGATGGAACGAGGCGCGATCATCAGTGATTATGCACCTGGCACGCCGCCAGATGCTTCCAATTTTCCGCCGCGCAATCGCATTATTTCTGGTTTATCATTGGCGGTCGTTGTGGTTGAAGCAGGTGAAACCAGCGGTGCATTGATCACGGCAGAATTTGCAGCTGTACAAGGCCGAGAAATATTTGCAGTGCCAGGGAGTATACTTGCGCCGCAAAGTAAAGGGACAAATAAATTGATCCAAAATGGTGCGCAGCCATTATTGAATGTCAGCGATCTCATGCAGGCGTTGGATTTTACCCGTATCGGTGAACATAAATCTGCGCGTAAAATAATACCTGCCGATGAAACAGAAGCGCGATTATTAAATGTGCTTGGCGGTGAGCCATTGCATGTGGATGAAATTCGCAATCAAACTGATTTGCCGATTGAGAAAGTTTCTGCTACACTCGCGCTAATGGAACTGAAAGGCATGGTGCGCCAGGTGGGTGGCATGAATTATGTCGCAGTGCGCGAAGAGCAAGCAATTTATAAACCAAAGGAATAATAGGTTTCTTACAATGCCCGAACATACTTATGCAGTCATTATGGCAGGCGGAGGCGGCACACGTCTTTGGCCTATTTCGCGAAAAGAAAAGCCCAAACAATTGCTTCCCTTAATTGGGCAGGAAACATTATTTCAAGGCACTGTGCAGCGTTTGGAAAATTTATTTCCGCCTGAGCGCATTTTGGTTGTAACTGTCGAAGAGCAGGCGCGTGAAATGCGTTTACAAGCTCCTCAGATTCCCGAAGAGAATTATATTATTGAGCCTGCTCCGCGTGGCACGGCCTCTGTTGTGGGCCTGGCCGCGGCAGTATTACACAAACGTGATGCAAATGCAGAGATGGCAGTGTTGCCGTCAGATCATTTCATTCGTAACCGTGACCTGTTTCATTATTTATTAAACGCCGCGTTTGATGTTGCAGAAAATGGCTATTTGGTGACGCTGGGTATTGCACCGAGTCAGCCTTCAACGGCTTATGGGTATATTCAACAAGGCGAACCATTGACTGGTGCATATAAATATCCCACCTACAAAGTAAAGCGTTTTATTGAAAAACCAGATGAGCAAGCTGCACAAAAATTACTTCGCACAGGTGATCACTCATGGAACAGTGGTATGTTTATCTGGCGTGCAGATGCGATCTTAAACGAGATCGATAAGCAAATGCCTGACCTTGGCAACGCATTAAAGAAGATAGTCCCAGTATGGGGTACTGACCAACAAGACGCAATATTGAATGAACACTGGCGTGATCTCAAAGTTGAAACAGTGGATTATGGCATTATGGAAAACGCAGAACGCGTCGCTGTACTTCCTGCAGGCGGCTTGGGCTGGAGTGATGTTGGTATGTGGTCTTCCTTGTTTGAAGTGCTTTTGCCTGATATGAATGGTAATATTGCAACGAACAGCAGTTTACACCTTGCGCACGAGACGCATAATACACTTGTCTATGGCGGTAATGGAGATCGTTTGATTGTTACTATTGGCGTGGATGATATGGTTATTATTGATGCAGGCGATGTTTTGATGGTATGCAAGACCGATCAATCACAAAAAGTACGTGACGTGGTTAAGCACTTGAACAAACATAATCAGGAAAAATATTTGTAATTTCTCGCTGAGCGGAGTGAGGACAGTACTACCGTCCGAACGCAGTCGAAGCGTAAGTGAAGTGCGAATTTGTGCTTATATATAGCCTGTCCTTCGACTGCGGCTTCGCCTCCGCTCAGGACGAATAATAAGAGGATTATTGATGGAAGCTTACTGCATGAAATGTAAGACAAAACGAGAGATGAAAGACCCTGTTGCTGGATTTAATGCAAAGTCATCTCCTGTTACAACTGGAATATGTCCTGTGTGTGGGACGAAACTGTATCGTATGGGCAAAACTGATGCACATGCGGATATGGTCGCGCCTCCTAGGCCAGAAAAAGTAATCATTCGTGAAGGCAAATTAGTAATTGTTGAATCTCCAGCAAAAGCAAAAACGGTAGGGCGTTTTCTTGGTAAGGGCTATACAGTCCGTGCTTCGGTGGGGCATGTGCGCGATCTGCTTAAGTCTCAGTTATCTGTAGATGTAGAGAATAATTTCGAGCCGAAATATCGTGTGCCAAATGAGAAAAAGGATGTAGTCAAAGAGATCAAGAAATTGGCTGCGACTGCAGATGAGATATTCCTCGCAACCGATCCTGACCGCGAAGGAGAATCCATTTCCTGGCATTTGGCAGAAGCTGCACAGATCGATATGGCGCGTACCAAGCGCGTAGTTTTTCACGAAATCACTGCACCAGCTGTGGCAGAAGCGTTTTCACATCCACGTGAAATTAATATGGACCTGGTCAATGCACAGCAGGCACGCCGTGTGTTGGATCGTTTGGTTGGCTATAGTATCAGCCCCATTTTATGGGAGAAGGTACGCGGACGTCTGTCAGCGGGGCGTGTGCAATCGGTGGCTCTCAGGCTTATCGTTGATCGTGAACGTGAGATCGATGATTTCAAAGCTGTGGAATATTGGTCAATTCATGGCGAGTTCAAGCACGGGAGTCTTAAAACATCTTTCCTGGCCAAGCTGGCACGTATTGATGATAAAGATCCAGAACTTACAACTGAAGATGTAGTCAAGCCGATTCTCATTGATATGGAAACTGCCGCGTATGCAGTGACGAAAGTCAAACGCGGTGAGCGTAGGCGTAAACCATCTGCGCCGTTTACCACTTCCACATTACAGCAGGAAGCATCGCGTAAACTTGGATTCACTTCCAAACGTACAATGGGCCTCGCGCAAGGATTATATGAAGGCCAGGATGTAGGTGAGGGCGGCACGACAGGTTTGATCACGTACATGCGTACCGACTCTATGAATGTTTCCACGCTTGCACAAAATGAAGCGCGTGAATATGTGACAGGAAAATATGGGAAGGATTATCTTCCCTCTGAAGCGCCAGCTTACAAAACCAAATCTGCAAATGCGCAGGAAGCGCATGAGGCCATTCGCCCAACTTCTGCTATGCGCGACCCTGAAAAAGTAAAAGATTTTCTTGACCCCGCCATGTTCAAGTTATATCGTTTGATTTGGCAGCGCTTTGTGGCTTCGCAAATGGAATCTGCCGTGTTCGATACGTTGCAGGTGGAAGTCACAGGCAAAACAAAAGAACATGAATATCTCATGCGGGCCTCTGGCTCCGCAGTTAAATTCCCTGGCTTTTTAGTTGTATATGAAGAAGCTAAAAATGAAGATGTTAAAACTGAGGAAGACGAAGAGAATGTGAAGATTCCTGTAGGCATTGCTGAAGGACAGGAACAGGAATTAGTACGGCTCATCCCTGAGCAACATTTCACACAGCCGCCGCCGCGTTTTTCAGAAGCGTCACTTGTGCAGGCTCTTGAAGAAAATGGCATTGGACGTCCTTCCACGTATGCGCCGACGATTTCAACTATTCAACAGCGCGGCTATGTAGAACGCGTGGATAAGCGTCTCATCCCAACAGATACTGGGATTCAAGTTACTGATTTGATGGTGCAATACTTCCCTGAAGTTGTGGATTTTAATTTCACTGCCCATATGGAAGAAGACCTCGATAAGATCGCTGACGGACAAATGTTGTGGACCGATGCCATACGAGAGTTCTACGACCCCTTTTCAATAGATGTAAAAAAAGCGCAGGCTGAAATGCCTGTTACAAAATCTGGCCCCGAACCCATTGGGCGGATTTGTCCTGATGATGGCGGTGAACTTGTTATTCGATATGGCCGTTTTGGAAAGTTTATCTCTTGTGGGAATTTTCCAACCTGCCGTTACACTGAACCTTGGTTGGAAAAGATCGGTGTTTCATGTCCACTTGATCATGGTGACCTTGTGGAAAGAAAAACACGCAAAGGTCGTACATTCTTTGGTTGTATCAATTACCCAAATTGTGAATTCACTTCATGGAAGAAGCCACTGGCTGTGTCATGCCCCAAATGTAAAGGTTTACTAGTCATTGCCAATAAACGTGAAGCACAATGTGTCAATTGTTCCGAATCCTTCCTCTTGGAAGAGATTATTCCTGAAACTGTAGAATAGAAAGAGACCATATGCACTTTTCACCACTTCCATATCTTGACCCTGGCTCCGGGAGTTTTATTATCCAAATTGCGATTGCAGCCCTCTTGGGCTTGGGTGTTGCAGTACGTGCCTCATGGAGCAGGATAAAAACATTATTTGGAGCAAAGCCAAAACCAGAGGAAGAGGACGACGATTCTGATAATGCCCAAGACTGAACAACTATCCGCTTCCTTTCGTGACCCTAGCGGGTTCCTGTTTTCAAGGAACGGAATCCTGTACCGACAGATCAACCGCGCGTATGAAAGCAATTACGCGCGGTTGATGGATTCTGGGCTGTACGATAAGTTGGTGAAAGCCAGTCTGCTGATTCCGCATGTCGAGGCAGATCAACTTCCAGTTAAGTCAGAAACGGCATTTAAAGTCATCCAACCTGAGCGTGCTGCATTTATATCTTATCCTTATGAATGGTCTTTTAGTCAATTGAAAGATGCAGCCCTTGCGACGTTATCGATTCAAAAACGTGCATTGAAACTTGACATGTCATTGAAAGATGCAAGCGCATATAACATCCAATTTGTGCGCGGCAAAGCAATGTTGATCGATACACTTTCGTTTGAAATATATAAAGAAGGTGAGCCGTGGGTGGCATATAAGCAATTTTGTCAGCATTTTCTTGCGCCGCTTGTTTTGATGGCATATCGAGATGTGCGTTTGAATCAACTGTTGCGTGTTTATATTGATGGGGTACCGCTTGATCTTGCAAGTGGATTATTGCCATCGAGAACAAAATTTAATTTTGGTTTACTGACTCATATTCATATTCATGCGGGCGCGCAAAAAAGATATTCAAATAAAGTAGTGGTGCCGCGTAAAAATGGTATGAACAAACAGGCTTTGACTGGTTTGATCGAGAGCCTTGAAAATACGATCAAGAAATTAACGTGGAAACCTGCTGGCACAGAATGGGGTGATTACTACGAGAACACAAATTATACAGATTCAGCTTTCGAACATAAGAAGCAGCTAGTCCGTGAATGGGCCGTTGAGAAAAAGCCTGAGCTGGTTTGGGATCTAGGTGGTAACACGGGTGTATTTAGCCGTGAGGCTGCATCGTCAGGTGCATTCACAGTTTCATTTGATATTGATCCTGCAGCGGTTGAGCAAAACTATCGGACTGTAAAAACAAAAAAAGAGCAAAATATTTTACCTCTGGTTTTAGACTTAACAAATCCAAGCCCATCAATCGGCTGGGATAATAAAGAGCGTGATTCATTTGGCGCGCGTGGCCCTGCCAATATGATCCTGGCGCTTGCTGTCATTCATCATTTGGCTATTTCCAATAATGTACCTCTGCCGCAGCTGGCAGATTTTTTTGCAGGGCGATGCAAATGGTTGGTTATTGAGTTTGTGCCAAAGTCTGATTCACAGGTACAAAAATTACTCGCTTCACGCGAGGATATATTTCCAAGTTATACCCGTGATGGTTTTGAATCCGCGTTCTCTGCCAGTTTTAGTATCCACAAAAGCGAAGGTGTACAAGGCTCACAACGCACATTGTATTTAATGGAAGCGCGGTAATCATTCTGCTATGTGAGGCTTGAAAAATAGGATGTATAATTAGGGAAATGTAAACAAAGGAGTTCTATATGCAGTTTATTGTTGCCTTATTAAAAAAACTCCCTCTTCTTGCAATTGCTCTGGCAATTGGAGGATTAGTTTTGGGATTGTTGATTGGATGGGTGATCGCACCAGTGGAATTTGTGAACGCGACACCATCCTACCTGCGTGCAGATTTACAGGAAGATTATCTTCGCATGGCGATTGACTCCTATCGCGTGAATGCGGACCCGAATCTGGCCATCCAGCGCTGGGATAATCTTGGAGTGGGTGCCCAGCCGGCATTCACTAATATTCAAGCTAATCCACGAAATGCCGACCCTGGCGTAATTAGAGCGTATGGTGAGTTGATCACAAGCATAGTTTCTTCTCGGCCTGTCCCCACTCAAGACACAGGTACTTCCACTATGGGGAAAATTGCTTTATTCGGTGGGATCGTAGTGCTGCTTGGTTTATTGGGCTATGGGGGATGGTATCTCTATCGTTTATTAGGCAATCGTGGCAGTGGTGAAGTGACTGTCACGATGCAATCGCAAGAGCTCAGCCGTAATGCCGAGAAGACGAATTTTGAGCAAATGGGACTTGCCCCTCCCATTACACAGACCATGACTACTTATGTATTGGGCGATGACTTATACGATGAATCATTCAGCATTGATACACAGGCTGGTGAATTCATGGGTGAATACGGTGTTGGAGTTTCAGAAGCCATTGGAGTAGGCGAACCCAAGAAAGTTACTGCACTTGAGATATGGTTATTTGATAAGAACGACATCAAGACCGCTACAAAAGTATTGATGTCGCAGCATTCCTTCACTGATCCTGGAATCCGTGCCCGGCTTGAGCCAAAGGGTGAACTGGTTCTTGTTGAACAACAATCGCAGGTCTTGCTTGAAACGGCTACCTTGCAATTGCTTGCTACTGTTGTAGACTTGGAATATGGTCGCGGACCTTTACCCGCTGACAGTTATTTTGAACGCATCACTCTTGAATTAGCCATTTGGCCAAGACAAGGTTAATAACAAAAAACAGCCGAACCATTTTGGTTCGGCTGTTTTTTTGTTTAATATTTTCTATTCGATCTTAATGATTTTAAATTTAACAGTACCGCCGGGGGTTTCGGCTTCGGCAACATCGCCCACTTTTTTATCCATTAGTGCCCGGCCAATCGGAGATTCATGCGAAATCTTGCCATGGCGCGGGTCTGCTTCAGTAGCGCCGACAATATGATAAGTTTCAGGGTCAAAGTTATCTTCCTGTATTGTCACGCGCGAACCGATAAAGACAACGCCTTTGCTTTGTTTTTTCTCAATGATGACGACATTACGAAGGATCGCTTCGATCTCCTGAATGCGGCCTTCGAGAAACCCCTGATCTTCCTTGGCTTTGTGATAATCTGCGTTTTCCGAAAGGTCTCCCATTTGAATGGCGGAGCGTAAGCGTTTTGAAAGCTCTTCACGTTTTGTGCCTTTTAACTCCTGTAATTCGGCATTGAGTTTTGCTTCGCCTTCGGGTGTTAGGTAATTGGGTTGAGTCATATTAATCGCTCCTTTCTTGATATGTATTCGGATAATGGAGAAGAAGAGGGGAAGAATTTTCGTCCCCCCTCAATTGAACAACGTTTACGGTTTTTCAAAGGGGTTAAACAATTTTTGATGTTCTTCAATAGCGTAGCGATCTGTCATACCTGCTATGTAATCACAGATCGTGCGTTCGAGGCCGCGCTTTTCAATGAAGAACTGAACGTGATCAGGCAGCATGGCTGCTTCAGCACGGTAGGCATGGAACAGGTCGGAGATGATGCGTTCAGCCTTAACCTGCATCCGCACAACTCGATAATGCCGATAAAGTTTTCTGTAAAGCAGATCTTTCAACTCACGATTGCGCCTTTGCATTTCTTCACTATAGCCGATTATATTGTGTTTAAGCTTTTGAATATCTACTGCGGTCTTTACTTTACTATCCTTTATTCGAATGTCTGTGGCTTGCAACATATCGGTGACCATTAGCCCTACAAGATGGCGGATCATGCGGTGGCGTTCGATATCACCGAGAATGGAACCATGCCAGTTATATGTCTCGCGCAGGATTTCCCATAAAGAGACACCTTCCAACAATTGTGGGCTGATCATGCCTGAACGCAAGCCGTCATCGAGGTCATGCGTAGTGTAGGCAAGTTCATCAGCCACATTCGCGATTTGTGTTTCAAGGTTGCCGCGTAATTCGGGACTGAAGTCACGCGCGTCAGAAATATCATATTCAGATTCGTGCTTGACCATGCCCTCACGCACTTCCCATGAAAGATTCAAACCTGGGAATTCAGGATAGCGCTGTTCGAGCTCAGTAACAATGCGCAATGATTGTTTATTATGATCGAAGCCGCCATAGTCTTTCATCAATCTGGCGAGGGCAATTTCACCTGAATGTCCAAATGGAGAATGCCCAAGGTCATGTGCTAAACAAATGGCTTCGACAAGGTCTTCGTTCCCTCCCAAGGCGCGGGCCAATGTTCGGCCGATCTGAGCAACTTCCAGTGTGTGGGTGAGGCGGGTGCGGAAGTAATCGCCTTCAAAATTAATGAAGACCTGAGTCTTATATTCCAACCTGCGAAAAGCAGTGGTGTGCAGGATGCGGTCACGGTCGCGTTGAAAAGAGGTACGGTAATTGGGTTCGCTGTCCAGATAGGCGCGGCCTTTTGAATCTTTGCTTCGCATACCATACGACGCAAGACTCTTATCTTCGATTTCCTCAAGTTGCTGCCGAGTAAAAAACATAAACTCCTATAGACGAAACTGTCATTGCGCCCTTTGAATTTTCTCAGGTTCTACGCAATGACATTTTTTGTGGGGCGAGAGGGGGTCGAACCCTCACAGTATCACTACCGACGGATTTTAAGTCCGTTGCGTCTGCCGATTCCGCCATCGCCCCAGCGGACGTAATTTTACTATAAATTGGAATTCTTTAGGCTGGATTTTATTGCCTTACGTTGTTATCACTTTTGTCATATCTCTTTTTTGCGAAGCATTGCCTGCGAGATAAGCCAGGATTGCACCAATTGCAAATAAAACGATGTTTAGAATAAAAGGAAAATCCTTATTGCTTGCGGAGAGCGTTCCAGCGATCCAGCCGAATGGTGAAGTGAGCAGGATGATGCCAACATATAAAATTGATTGGATGCGGGCACGTTCCTTTGGTTCAATGGTGAGCGCGATCATTTGATCCACAAGGGGGCTGACCGCTGCGTAGCTGCATGCTTCAAGGAGAGCACTGACGATCAGAAAGAAGTAGTTTTGGGTGGGTGCTGTGATCAACAACACTTGACTAGCAACGAAGCCGAGAAAGCCGATCGTCAATGGTAGTTTAAAGTGGAGCTGTTTGATTTTCGGCATAATAATGAAAAAGAACAGCAACATGATAAATGATCTGACAAGGGGAAAGATGCTTAGATGCTGATCAGGGATATGTAGTTTTTCAGTGACGATGATGGCCCAGAAGCTTCCACTAATTAAACTGGAAATGCTAATGATCAGCATGATCCCTGCGGTATAAAGTGTCTGCGGGGTTTGAAGCAGAATGCGAAGAACACCCCTATATTCGCCCAATATAGTAAAGAAGCTTTGATGACGGGTCTCGTGCAAACGTATTATGCCTTGCTGGGTTTCCTGCGTCATCTGGTAGGTGACAATCGCTTTTAATGCAAACATAATAGCTGCAAAGATATATAGCCCACGCATGGTTGGGACGAGTGAAAACGCGCCGATTAGTATTCCTGCCACTGGAGCGATAAACCCCACCAACACATTGGCGATATATATCCACGTATAAATATCAACAAGCTGATCTTGTTCTGCATCTTCCACGAGCAGGCAGCTCCATGAGTTATGTGTAATACGCCACACGCTATTGATGACGCCTGCTGCGAGGAAGTACCAGAAATTTTGTGCAAAGGCTGAAATTAAAGCTGGTACGCTCCATGAAATGATATCGAAGATCAGGGTTGTTAATCTACGTCCTAGTTTGTCGGTGACTACGCCGCTTAAGAGCGCCAGAATAATTTGGAAGCCCCAGCTGATACTGACAATCAATCCGATCTGTTTATCAGACAGACCCAATGCAATCATATAAATTGAAACGTAAGGAAAATATAAGTTGTAAGGGATACCCCATAACGGTTCAGGATAAACACATCCTCGTGGATTCCCTTTTAGGTTTTTTAATGCTGTGATCAAGGAGTGATTTTTCACGTAGGCAGATTCCTGTTGGAGAATTTAGTTTGATTAATTTTGGGTGCTGATTCTATGTAAAGCGATTGGACGGGGACAGGTTTGGGTGAGTATGATGCGGCTGTTCATCTATATTAAACAAAAAGAGACCGCAATTTAATCGCGATCTCTCTGGTAATGATTTATAAATAATACGTCATGCGTTGCAGATGTGTCGATGGGTCAATATATTGCACTTTGACATTGTTCGGTACGTTGAGGCTGATGGGTGCATAGTTGAGAATGGCTTTGACACCGGCCTGTATGAGTTTATCGGCTACGCTTTGCGCAGAAGTAGCAGGGACGGTGAGCATGGCAATCTTGACGCCAGCGGACTTTAAACGCTCTGGTATTTTTTCGGCATCTTCAACGACGAATTCGTCAATTTTTTGCCCAACTTTTGTTTTGTCACTATCGAAAATTGCAACAATGCGAAAGCCGCGATTGGTAAAGCCCTGGTAACGGGCGAGGGCGTGCCCCATATCGCCTGCGCCAACAAGTGCTACATCCCAGATGCGGTCAACTTTTAGGATCTCACGGAGTTTGTCCAGTAGATAGGCAATGGAATAGCCAGTGCCTTGCTTTCCAAATTCGCCAAACTGGGAGATATCTTTGCGGATCTGGGCAGCGGAGATGCCAACATGTTCACCCAGCTCCTGTGAGGAAGTGGTTTTGATGCCGTTATCCGCCATGCGTTGCAGAGCACGTAAATAGACGGGGAGGCGACCAATAATAATGTCGGGGATTTTCTCTGCATTCATGTAGGTATATTCCTCGTGATTTAAACTATTTTTATAACTCTACCATAAAATTTAATTTTGTACAATTACGCACAAGTCTTTCACAAACGAAATATCTGGTTAAAACACGAATTTTTCTTTCCATATTTAATAAAATTGACTTTATTTTTGCCAGGATTGAAGCTGTTCTGATTTTGGCGATCCCTTGCGCCCAATGACTTTATATACATTAACGGATTTTGTTTTTCCTTTTACAATGACCGAATCGGCCAGTTCTGTATCGAATTCATCCTTGACCTGTTGGTAGGTGCTTTCGCTGATTAACACGGGCCACGCGTATGTTTTCGTCAGATCTTGCAGGCGGGAGGCCAGGTTGGCGTTATCACCGATGACCGTATAATTAATCCGTTGTGCAGAGCCAAGCAGACCCACGAATACCTCACCTGAATTAATGCCAATTCCCATTTCTATCTGATTGGAACGACCTTCTTTTTGCCACTGGTTTTTCAGTTCATCCAAAGCCTTGCGCATATCCAATGAGGCGCGTAATGCTCGGACTGCGTGATCTTTGAATTGGACAGGTTCCCCGAAGAAGGCAATGATCGCATCGCCTTCGTATTTGTCCACTGTGCCGCCATGTTTATAGATGACATTAGACATCGCTTCCAAATACGGGTTGAGCAACGCAACTACATCTTCAGGTGATAGTTTCTCTGAAAGAGTTGTGAAGCCACGAATATCAGAGAAGAGAATACTTACATCAGCACGTTTATTGAGGGAATTAATATCCTGTGTTGCCATCATTTGGTCTACCATTTCTGGTGAAATGAATCTGCTGAACAAATTTCGTACACGTCGCTTTTCAAGTTCCTGTGAAACAGCTTGTTCAAGTGTGGGGAGCACCACGCCTAGAAAAAGCATGATCTGTGGCATGATAATGGGAAGAATATAACGTTCACGAATGAAGAAAATTACGCCTGCAATTGCATAACTTAACATCATGGTAATCAGCATCACCACTGTGAAAGTAGGTCGTTTGGAACGTGAGATCAATGCGGCAATGATCGCAGCCAGAATTGTAAAAGCAAGCGCCATCCAGGGTGGTGCTTCGGTTAAATATCGGCCCGAGATTAAAGTATCAATGGCGCTCGCAACAATTTCCACACCCGCTGTTGGTACCTGCGCTGAAAATGGTGTGGGATAAATATCCTGCAATGTTACGGTTGTCGCGCCGATCAATACGATTTTGTTGCGGAATGCATCAGGGTTTTCTTCCAGTGTAATGCCGTCATGCACATACGCTGCAGAATATGTGGGATACGTTCCCGAAGGCCCTGCAAAGTTGACCAGGACCTGGCCTCCGCGCAATGGGATAGCTTGCCCATTAAACTGTACACTTGTATTGGTTGGATTCGATGGAGCGTCTACGCCCAGATATAAACGTGCAATTTCAAACGCCCAATGATAGTAAATTTCATCATTGTATATATCATACGCCTGTACACTGCGGACGATGGCATCTTCGTCACGCGTGAATGCTGTTACGCCAATTCCATCGAGAGTTTTTTGATAAGGCGGTAATGGCTGTAAAAGAGTGGATGTTGTAAAACCTTCCACAGAATTTTCAAAGATCTGAAGCACGCTCACAGCAGATGGAGTTTGACCCAGCGCATCTGCAAAGGCTTGATCATTTGCAGGCTCATTATCTGGTTCAAAGAGGAAAATATCCACGCCGACAACTTTGCCGCCTCCAGCATTGACCTGATCCACGATCTCAGCCAAATAGGAGCGCGGCCACGGCCATTGATATCCTGTCCAATTGAATGAGTCGTCATCAATGGCCACGATCACAATATCAGCAGAAGGTTCCTGTGCACCGCGCAAGCGAATCAACACATCGCGTGCGGAATATTCGATAAGCTCAATCGGTGTGGTGATTCCAGGAATCAGAGCCGCGACTTGGATGACCAACAATATTGCAACCGTACTTAGCAATAATACAAGGCGCAGGTTGAACGGCTTTTTCTCTT
This sequence comes from Anaerolineales bacterium, assembly GCA_014379595.1. Lineage (GTDB taxonomy): Bacteria > Chloroflexota > Anaerolineae > Anaerolineales > Villigracilaceae > Villigracilis. Next base: position 70,857 of record JACMLM010000011.1, on the reverse strand, counting down.
TTGTCATCTGATTATGCCTACTTAGTATTATTATGGACAATAATACATGTAGGGATCGCAAGGAGGTGCTGTTGCTTCTGGATCTTTAGGCTCGTCTGGCTTATCCTCTTTTACTTTCGTTGGCTTGGGCGTTGGTTCCGATGCTGGTTTGGAGAAAGATGCTGATTCAGTTGTACAGATTTCATTCCCATCTTCACCATATGAAGTGACGGCCCAGCTATAATCTCCGCCATTCGGCAGGATCTCAATAAATTTTTCCATACTGGTTTCAGTCGTTTCAATGATTCCGCGATAGCCATTTTGATCTGTAAACGTAACAATATATTTTTGTGCGCCGGGCTGAGTTTCCCATTCAAATGCTATCCTTCCCATTCCTGGGAGGCTTGAGCCATTGGCAGGTTGAATAATTTGGAAACAAGCATTGCTTTCTTCAGTGGCTGGGACTTCTGTGGCTGTAGCTGCAGGTTCTGTGGCTGATGGTTCAGTAGGCTCAGCCAGAGCGGTCATGGTAGACATGGCTTGATTGAATAATTCCTGTGCTTCTGGGTTTTCATCCAGCCATTCCTGAAATTCTTCGGGTGTCATTGGCTCCACAATAGGAAGCGTCCAATTCCCAGTTGCTGGATCTTGTTGAAACAGAATAGTTCTTTCTCCAGCTCCAAAATTTACTGTGCCTGCTGGGTTGGTTGCAGAACAATTGCCCTCCAGACAAGTAACATATACATTACCTGTTTCAGGATCAACTTCAACTTTCATATAGGAGCCGCGTACAGAGGCCACGCCAGACGGCGTTTCCACATCTGCGCTGCCGCCGTTAAGAATAATAAATACTTTTCCAATTTCAAGTTTGATTTTTGTGGCGAGCCCACCCTCGACTTCATCATTTGATGTAAGAGTAAATATGGAAGATGGTGAAACGCGAACAATCGTCCCAGAGGAAAGGTCAAGGCGTACTCGCCCGTCGTCTGCAGTCTGGATTTGTCCATTTTCATTGAGTACATAATCTTTAGTAACTGGTGCGAAAGAGGATTCTTCAGCTTGTTTCGCATCCACAGTACCTGTCAGCTCGCTCAAAACAGCAGAGAGTGAAGATCTGACCTCACTGTTAGGTTTGCATGCCCCGATGATCAAGGAACATAATATCAACAAAGTCATCATTCGGTTTTTGAACATTTCTGCCTCCAAAAATAAATTCTATTCAACTACTGATATTTTTAAAGAATACTGAATATATTGTAAATTATCGCTGGCGTTTGCTCGTATGTGTAGAAAATAAGGTTGCGCAGGTTCTATTTTTATTACACGTTTTACTCCACAGAGTAACACAGGTTCACTTGTACTCTCACTATTATTCCACAATTCCACACTTAATTCATTATTTGAACATTTCACTTCCACAAGAATATTATTGCTAAACGAATTGAACTGCAACCAGTCTTCTGTATCTCCCTCTGGAGCAGAAACGTCACCTTGTACCTGCAAGGCTCTTGCACCCGTAGACGAAAAAATAACAACGGTAAATGGAGCTGAGATCGAATCACCATCTTGTCTGGCGAATAACTGAGAGGGAATAGCTGTTAGCGGAATATCCGCTGGCGTTCCGATTTCTACTGTTGGTGCGATATCGCCAATGACTGGCAACGAATCAGAGCCATTCACTTGTAAAAATTCAGAAGACGCCCAACCCTTTCCATCAGGCGAATTTGCAAATTCAATTTGCATCCATGTGCCGCTGGGGTCTTTGCCTCTAACAGTCACTACATCATTTGGGATTAATGTGCCAAGTGAATCATAAGTTGTGCCTGGACCACTTCTGACGTTAATCCCCTGGATGACAAGCCCGCTTCTTCCGTACCCCGAGCCTGACTCTATTTCAACAACAGGGATCTGTGCTGTGGCATCCATCTGCACATAAGCTACAGCGACCCAACCTATTCCATTAGGGGATTCAGCGTATATGATCTGATACCATTTTCCATATTCATCTTTGCCAATGACCTGCACTTTGGAAAACGCGAGGATGATTCCCAGGCTATCTCCCACAGTAGATGGTTCCGCGCGGACATTTACCTGCGTAGTGGTTGTCCCTTCGATGGGTGAGATCGTTGGATTGGCAGTGATACTTAATGCAGATGTAGGCAGAGTAGATACTTCAGTCGCTGGTGGAATTAACGGAGGCGGCAATGTGGCGGTGACAAAATCAGGGGTTGCCGTGAATGCGCCCTGGCTGGAAATGTCAATGCAGCTTGTACAAAGAATTAAAATGCTGAAACAGAGGGAAATAATTTTGCGAGACACAAGTCTATTGTATCCAAGAATTAAGTAGAATGCGTCGCACCTCACTCGACAGGTTGAATCTACTCGTTTCGATGATTCTGATCACGGAGATTCTCTTGTCGGTTTGGTGCGACGCATTGTTTGCGGTATCAAAGTGCCCTCGCGCAGGCTCGAACTGCGGTCCTCGGCTTCGGAGGCCAATACTCTATCCACTGAGCTACGAGGGCAAATAAAACAAATTTTACCATAGCGAATTCAGTCACTGCTACGGGATAGAAAAAAGGCTGGTGAAACAGTCACCAGCCTTGAGTTAAGAATGAATCGTGAAATTTAAACTGTTAATGGTGCGAGTGAGGCAAGTTCAGTCCGCAGCGCTTTGATGATCGCAGCGTTTCCTTTTTCATCCCCATGTCTTGCCATTTGTTCCTTTTTATGAGCTAACTCACCACAAACACGATAGAAGCGGGCGGTTGCTCTTCCGCTTAGCGGGGCTGTGGTCATCGTCAATGGTGAAATTGCTCTCTGATATTGTGTCTGTGTGATCAGCCCTGCATAAACTTCCTCTTGAAGTTGTTTCTTTACAATATTGCGTTCGTGGACGATCATCCAGATGATGAAAACAAACATCATTGCCCAGCCGACCCAATCTACAAAGGTGCCTGCGGCGAGGCCGCCCAACCCGCCAATCAGGCCGCCAAAGGTATTATGAAAGGCATGTACAAAAATAGCTGTTCCCAAACCAACAAACGGAGCAATAAACTTGACGAGCGTATTTCTATTTGTGCGGGCAAGCGCAAAGCCGATACCTGTAAATGCAGTGAAGAAGGCGTGCATCCAGCCGACAAGAATCACGCGGATGAAAGCCAACAGGAACAATCCAGCCCAGCCGCCTTCAAGATAACCATTGCGATAAATGTACAACACGTTTTCTGTAGCGGCAAAACCCAAGCCAACCATGCCGCCATACATAATGCCATCTAAAACTGAATCAAATTCTCGGCGGAATAAGAAAAACACAATAGCTACTGCCAGGCCTTTGAGAATTTCCTCCACGATCGGAGCAACGATGGATGCTGTTGCGGCTTCAGTTGTCCCTTCTGAACCTGTAAACATATAAATGCCCAGCCCAAATACTGTGTTGATAATAAATGAGCCGCCCGCTGCGATCACCACGCCCCAAAAGAAAGCCGCACCGAGCAAAGCCGCAGGTTCCTTTTCATAACGGTCAAGCCAGTAAATAAGAATAGCAAAGATAAACATTGGAAAAAAACCGAAAAATAAAGATACGATCAGGGCCATAATACTTCTCCTTTGAATTTATTTTATAAATTATTCTTGAAAAATCAAACTGGTTCTTTCCACCCGCGTATATTCTGGCTCGATACCCAGTGCATTCAAAACTTCTTCAGGGCGGCCAGTGGCACTATCGCGTGCAGCTAGTTTCATTTGCAGCCAAACTTTTCCATCTGCTTCTGTAACCACACTCAGTATTTCGATCAGCGGACGAAGATCATAGAATTTTCCTCGACGTTCACGCGGCAGGGATTCAGACATCATTAACTCTTCGACTTTTCGCTTCAATTCTGACCCGTCCACTGGTTCTGTCAAATGGACTTCGTACGTGGCTGAGACTACTTGCGTTTGCAAAGCTGGCTCGCGTTCATCCACACTTTCGATCTTTGTAACTTGTATATCTGGAGGCAGATTATCTTTTAAACGTGATGCAATTTCTTCTGTGGGAATATCTTCATTAAGGCGAACATCCAAAACTTCGCCAAGCGACGCGAATCCAAGCGGCAGGGCGGCGGCGATGCTGATCTTTGGCTGTGGATGAAATCCTTGGGAATAACTGATGGGTAACTGTGCGCGGCGCATGGCGCGTTCCCATAGCCGATGTAGATCAAGGTGACCTGTATATCTTAATGCACCTTGTTTTGTGAATGTAATACGTGCCCGCATGATTAATTTGATTCCGATGCGATGGATCTCAGCCAGCGATTAATTTCAATGATCGTTCGGCGATATGGTTTATACGTATGTTCAGCGATGCGGTGAATAAGATCATGGTCGAGGCATTGCTCAGATGTCAACTTTTTGAATAACGAGATGATATTCGTATACGCCGCCAATTCCTGCTCGACGATATCATCCAGACCAATATTCTTGTGCTTATCGATCACAAGGTGATTGATTTTTTCTTTTTCCGCCAATGGCGATTCGTAATCTGGATATCCATATTTATCTTGAAAATTTTGTAATGCCGTATGTGACGCGCACGGTGCATAAATCTCGCTATGAACGATCTCGCTCAAGCGGTCTGCAATAAATTGTTCGCGAGTGAGAATATCAGCCAACAGATCTTTAATGGATAAGCTGCCAGAAACACCTTTCATCGTCATCTGGCGCGTAAAGCCGACCTGGTTCAGAAGCAATTCAAATTTATCGCGCTCCCGCTGGAGGCGTTCAAGAAACGAGGCTTTATCCACTTAATCACCTACAACAGGCAGTTCAATATTTATTATTTTCGGCGCAGGAGATTTAACATCTGGGCACTTCCAACCTTCGCCTGGATTCTCGCGGCGCAGATTTGCAAAGGTCGGCAAAATGCCGCATGCAAAACAATTCAAACGGCAATCCACGCGGATCTGACCTTCGAGCGACTGGCGGAAATCCTGAAAGAGGAAATTCTTGCGAAGGGCGGCGGTGATGTGTTCCCATGGAAAAACTTCATCGGTACGGCGTTGGCGATATGTATAAAAAGTATGTTCGAGGCCATGCTCTTCAAATGCCGCCATCCACTTTTCGTGTTTTTGATCGCCTTCCCACGCATCAAATTTTGCACCGTTCTTCCACGCGGAATAAATCACTTCAGCAAGCTTGCGGTCACCGCGTGAAAGCCATGCTTCCAACAAAGCCTCTTCGGGTTTTGTCCAGCTTAACTTAATATTTTTTTCTTTCAGTAGTTGACGTTTGAGTAAGGCTTGTTTTTCTAAAATATTATCTCTGGTATCACAGGCAACCCATTGAAAAGGTGTTTGCGGCTTCGGCACAAAAGTGCTTGCACCAACATTTAGTTTTACTTTCCAGCCCGCTACTTTGCGACCTTCTTCAATGATACGTTTGCACAAGTCAACTATTGCTTGTACATCTTCAATCGTTTCACTGGGATGCCCGATCATGAAATACAACTTGATCGTTGTCCAGCCGCGGCTGTAAATATCACGTGTAGTATTGATGATCTCTTCATCAGGAATAAATTTATTAATGATGCGGCGCATCCGTTCGCTGGCGGCTTCGGGCGCGAGTGTGAATCCGCCGGAGCGATGTTGTTTTAATTTATCCATCAAATCCACTGAAACAGATTCGATTCGCAGAGATGGGAGCGAGACAGTCAGCTTGCGCCCTTCAAAACGTTTGCTGATCGCATCCACCAGATCGCTGACGTATGTGTAATCAGAAGATGAAAGCGACATCAATGCAAGTTCTTCAAACCCTGTCGAGCGGATGGCTTCGTCTGCGGCATCTACAACTTCTTGCACGCTTCTTTCTCTAACTGGACGCGTGATCATACCCGCCTGACAGAATCTACACCCGCGCGTGCATCCGCGCATGATCTCCACCGATACGCGGTTATGAACCACTTCAATATTCGGCACGATGAATTTGATCGGCGGTGGCGGCAGTTTTGCAACGATCCGCTTGTGTACTAATTTCGGTGCTTCGGGGATGGTGGGTTCTGTGTATGCTACTGTTCCATCTTCGAGATAAGTGGTCTCATAAAATTGCGGGACGTATACGCCAGAGATCTGTGCCAATGCAACCAGTAAGTCTCTGCGTTTGAAATTTGGCGCTGACTTAAATTTTTGTATCGTGTCGATAATATCGTGAATGACTTCTTCACCTTCGCCAATGGCGAATGCGTCAATGAAGGCGTGCATCGGCTCGGGATTGGTGGCTGCATGTCCGCCTGCGATGATGATGGGATGAGTCTCGTCTCGTTCATTGGAGCGGACGGGAATGCCCGAGAGGTCAAGAATGTTGAGGGTGTTGGTGTAGAGAGTCTCGTAGGGGAGGGTAAAGCCGATTAAGTCGAAGCAGGCCAAGGGTCGTTTTGACTCGAGCGTGTAAAGTGGAATCTCATGTTCGCGCATGAGCGCTTCCATATCTGTCCATGGCGCATAGGCACGTTCGGCCAGCGAGTCATCACGTTGATTGACTTGATCGTACAGGATCTTCAACCCAACATTTGAAACGCCGATATCGTAAATATCAGGAAAAACAAAGGCGACTTTAGTTTGCGCCTTGTCCCAATCCTTGATCGTACTGTTGAGTTCACCGCCCACGTAGCGGCCTGGTTTTTGTACCTTTAAAAGGATACGATCAAGTTTGGCTTCGATTTGTTCAGGAGTAAGCATCGTGAAATTATAACAAAGAACAATGGGTTAAACATTAACGGCGAGTATCAACCTTAGATGTCAATATGTATTTAATACAGTTAACTCCGCTGGCTTTTGCATATACCAATTCAAGATTTGCACAAACCAACTGCAGAATTTGACATCTTTCCTGTTCGTCATTTCCTGTATTTCTTCCAAGCTGTAATATGTCACTTCTTCGATTTCAACGGGGTCGAACTTCACTGTTGATGGGTCAACAATTCCTTCATATAAAACACTGATCTCATTATCGTTGACACCATAATTCATCTTAATTTTGACAAGTGGTTTGATCTCGATATCACTTAGTCCCATTTCTTCTTTCAAGCCACGAGTCGCCGCTTGCAGATAATTTTCTCCAGATTGAACATGCTCTGATACGGAGCAGTCCAGCATGGACGGAGATGCGGCACGGTCTGCACTTCGTTTTTGGATAAGCATTTTTCCGTCCCGGGTAAACAGGAAAACATGCACGCCGCGATGCTGCAATCCTAGTTGATGGACGGTAGATCGCATTTCTTGACCTATTACGATATCTTCGTCATTTACAATGTCGAGCAATTCATCTGCCAATATTCATCTCACTTGTTTAATATAACTTGCGATTGCCTGTGCAGCCCATTTTCCTTCCAAAGCACAGTGGTCAGCAGTTTCCACACCGCGAATTAGATTCCCTGCCACAAATACGCCTCTGACCGTAGAATGGAAGCTTTTATCAATGACAGGCCCGCGTGTGGTGGGATTAATTTCCAACCCGCCTGTTCGTGAAAGTTCATTTTCAGGAATCCAATTGCCAGTAAAGATCACGGTGTCACATTCTACATATTTTGTTTTTCCATTTTTATCAGTGATCTCAATACCTTCCACACGTTTTTTGCCAAAGATGTTAGTTATTTTTGTCTCTGTAATGATAGGCGTGCGCGTGATGATATCTGCTATTGCCCATTTCATCGCGATATATGGGAACTCAATTTGATGATGCTTTTCTTCGGTCACCATCATTTCACATTTTACATCGGCGTGCATGAGTGTCATCAATGCAGAGAGACTCACCAACTCTGCACCAATGATGACAGCATGTTTTCCTATGGGCAGTTTTTCCTGATAAACAAACCTTTGCAATGAACCAGTTGTATAAATCCCTTGCGGCCGAGTTCCTGGGATTAAACGTGCAGAGCGCGGTCTTTCGCGTACGCCTGTTGCCAGCAAAACAACGCTTGCATTAATTTCACCAAGTCCATTTGGAGATGTGAAGTTAATGGAGTGCGTCGCACTACTTCCCGAGTCTGAAATTCCCCAGCCCATTACAGTTATAGATGTTTGCACATCCACATTCTTCTTCTCTGCAAGATCACGATAATATTTTGCATATTTTGGGCCTGACCACATACGCCATAAATCTTCACGCCCAAAACCTGTGTGATGACATAAACGCGGCATTCCACCTGCTTCGGGTTCACGGTCAACGACCATAATATTTTTTATGCCTTGTTTCTTTAGTTCAATCGCAGCGCTTAACCCAGCAGGTCCGGCTCCGATGATTAACACATCGCTAGTTGTAGCAGCGACTAAGCCCTCTGGGTCAGTCGTTTTTTTAATTACACTTATATAACGACTGAAGTCGTTACTACGATTCTCCAGAGTTTTTACCAATGCCGCATGACAATTAAATCCCTGACATCGCCCTTGTGAAGCGCGTGTTCTTCTACGCAAGGCATCCAAGGATGTCGCAGGGATCGGTGCATTCATCGCATCGATCAACTCGCCGCGAGAAGCTCTTTCACAATGACAAATCATCTCAGCATACGAAGCATTTCGCGCGATCATCTCTGCGCTTTGATGCGGACGAATATCTGCCTGTCCGATGGCTGGCATTTTTACTAATTTGAATTCATCTTTTAATTTCAAATCCAAGCCAGCATCTTTCAACAGCTCAACGCCATATTCGGCAATGCCCATCGCGCCAGAAATGCCCGTTGAACGGATCCCACCCAAACACAAGTAACGAAGTGTCGCATCCATTTCAATTTGATAGTCACTATGTTCTGTCGCAGCCCGCAAGCCAGAATAGGTCGCTGTCACTTCTTCATCCAACAATGATGGCAAAATCTCACGTGCCTTTCCCAAAATAAAGTTCAAACCCTCTTCCGTTGTTTCGGTTGCTGTTTTGTCATTTAGATCTTCGGCAGTTGGACCGAGCAAAATATTTCCATATACCGTTGGGCAGATCAATACACCTTTTGTTTTGGATGTTGGCACAGGCAACAACACATGATTAACCAGCGGACGTGCCAGTTTATCGAAGATGATCAACTGCCCGCGCCTCGGCGTGACCTTGAAACTACTCTTTCCAAAATGGGCATTGATCTCATCTGAAAACAATCCCGCCGCGTTGACGATATATCTCGCCTCAATTTCATTATCAATGATCCATCGATCTTCTGCTTGCTTTATTTCTTGAACAGATTGATTTAAAAACAATTTGACATCATTTAATACAGCCTGATATGCAAAAGCCAGCGGAACAGAGAATGTACAAAGAATCCCTTCGCCTGGGACAAATAATCCACCTAATGCACCTTTGTTGATATTTGGTTCTCGTTTATATATTTCTTCAGCTGAAATAATCCTTATATCCGTATCTCCATTTCCATGCGCTTGTTTTAATAAGGCAGGCAATGTGTCGAGCTGTTCTTGATTCCATGCAATTAATAACCCGCCTATTCTTTCATGAGCAATATTTGCTTCGACTAGGTATTTATCCATCAAAGCATAACTGCGTTTGAGAAGTTTTGCTTCCAATGAACCAGGTTTTGCGTCATAGCCTGTATGCCAAATCGCGGTACTGGCTTTGGAGGTGCCCATCCCTACATCTGAATTTGATTCGATTAAAGCGATCTTTAATTGATAACGAGAAAGTTCTCGAGCAATAGCAGAACCCACTGCTCCTGCGCCAATGATGGCGACGTCATACACTATGTCATTGCGAGGGCGTTCTTGTTCTACGCCCGAAGCAATCTCCGATGTAACGTGGGAGATTGCTTCGTCGGGAAGAGCAAATGCCCTCCTCGCAACGACATTACTTTCCATGATATGCCTTAACAGCCTCAACTGCTTTGCCCCATTGCTCTAACTTCTTTCTTCTTTCTTCTTCCTTCATCTTGGGCTGGTAGATCGTCTCTGCTTTCCAATTCTTTGCCAAGTCATCAAAGCTCGTTCCAAGTGCTGAAACCCCAGCAAGATTAGCAATACCAATTGCAGTAGCTTCTAAAGCAGCTGAGACTTGTACTTCGAGATTCAACAAGTCCGCGATCATTTGCATGAGATATGGATTCCCCGACGGACCACCATCCACCTTGAGATGCGGAGGTGCTTTGCCTGCATCTTGAGACATGGCTGTAACCACTTCATATACACGACATGCGATCCCGTCCAATGTACCTCTTACAATATCATCGGAAGATGTACTGCGATTTAATCCAAACATTGCGCCGCGCACATCTGTCCGCCAATGGGGGGCCGCGAGTCCTTGTAAAGCAGGTACAACCACAACGCCGCTGTCTTTGGATTTATTTGCAGACTCATTACTAGATGCAGAGTCCGGAATAAACTTAAGATTATCTCTTAGCCATTGCACTGCTGAACCCGTGACAAAAATGCCGCCATCAAAAGCGTAAGCGGTATGGCCGTTGAAATTCCATCCCACAGTTGTGAGCAATCCATTATTGGAGAGTTTCGGCTTATCTCCAATATTCATCAATAGAAAGCTGCCTGTGCCGAACGAGCACTTCATTTCCCCTGTGTTGAAACAGGCCTGACCAAACAATGCGGCTTGCTGATCTACCAATAAAGCATGTAGGGGTAATGGCTTTCCATTGCCAAAATCAATGTCGCCGATATATCCAGCGGACGGTTTTACTTCGGGCAACATACTTCTTGGAACATCAAATAATTTCAATAGGTCTTCATCCCACTCAAAGGTATTCATGTCAAATAAGAGCGTTCGCGAAGCAGTGGATGGGTCTGTGATGTGTAGTTGACCTTTTGTTAGAGACCAAATGACCCATGTCTCAGTTGTACCAAATTTTAATTTGCCTGCATGTGCTTTTTTGCGAATCTCGGGATTGTTCTCAAATACCCACTTGAGTTTTGGCGCGGAGAAATAACTGTCGAGTAGGAGTCCCGTTTTTTGGCGAAGCAGGTTCGGGTCAAGAGAAGAGGCGAGTGCTTTACAGACTGATTCGCCTCTCGTATCCTGCCAAACAATGGCGGGAGTCACAGGCTCGCCCGTATCCTTGTCCCAAACAATAAATGTCTCGCCTTGATTGTCAAACCCAACTGCTGAAATATCATATTTATCGAGCAAAGGTTTACAAGCGTCTTTTACTGTTTGAATAATATCTTTTGGATTCTGCTCCACCCAGCCTGCCTGTGGAAACTGTGCAGGCAATTGTGCAGAATTCTTTTCGATCATCTCGCCATATTCATTTACGATGACAGCTGTTGTTTGCGTAGTACCTTGATCAATGCCAAGTAGATATTTCATAAGACGTCCTCTTATCATAAAAGAAGAATAAAAGCGGTATCTTAAAAAAGATACCGCTTTTATATTATATAACTTTCAAAGCATCAAGGCTAATCTTTGTATTTGGCTTCGATCTCAGCGATCATCTTCTGGCGTTCGCGGATCTTGTCACCGGTGGGAACACCTTCAAATGTTTTGTTGATACCTGCAACCCATAGAATTGGCAAAATGATAATCATGCCAATTGTCAAATAGAATACAGGGACATTGGGTGGGAAGAAACCTGTAGTGGACAAAAGCAATACACCAAGACCACTAATAAGCGCGATTGGTTTGGATAATCCGCCAAGGTTAAACGGACCTTTTGTGGTCCAAGTCTTTCCTTCGGCAAAGAAACCAGCAATGACAGGTATTGCATAAGAAATATACAAAAATACTGCACAGCCAGTAGCAAGCACGAGGAAGATATCTACACCTTGTAAACCAAGTGCAACACCGATGATTCCTGTTAAGGTTGTGATGAATGCTAATACAACGCCAGTCCAGATGGCATAAGTGGGTGTGCGATATTGTGTGCTGACGTGTGAAAGGAGTTTGGATGCTGGTAAACCACCATCACGTGCGAAGGCAAACATCATGCGTGAAGTGGAGGTAAGACCTGCCAATGCACAAATGTAGTTCACAATCACAAAGCCTACTGCAAGCGCTATCTTAAGCCAGGCAGGCATTAGAGAAGCGCTCCACATATAGAAGAATGAACCAAAACCTGCGGCGGCACCTTCTTCAATGCTGGGCATGGTTAATACAAATGCGGCTACCATCACGAGACCAAATATCCATGAATAAAATACGGAAGTCCACATACCTTTTGGTACATTGACTTGGGCATCATGAGTTTCTTCAGAGGTGTGACCAGAAGCATCAAAACCTGTAATGGTATACATCACATAAATCAAGCCGAAGAAGAAAGCCGCAAATGTGCTGGGGGCAACAATTGGAATTACGCCTCCACCTGGACCATCTACACCAGTCAAATTAGAAAATGTGACCAAACGTGAGAAATCAAGTGCAACAGGTGAGAAGGCAAACAAAGCGATGATGAAGATAACCGTCAGTGCTAAAATCAAGTAACCGCTCAGGTCAGTGACTTTGGTGGTAATGCCAATACCGTAGTGGTTGAGCAACCCTTGCGTTACCAAGGCAACAATCACAAATGCGTGTTGATGCCAAATTGTGAAGGATGATGTGTCTATACCGAGTGTTGCACCAAGTAACAGGTCTTTGAAGAACACGACATACAAAAATACATCTACTGAGGCAACAACAAAAAGCAAACCAAGTAGGTTAAACCATGCGGCAAACCAACCCCAGAATTTTCCAGCGAGGATAGAAGCCCAATGGTACAAGCCGCCAGCCGTGGGGTAGGCAGAGGCGATTTGTCCCATACTCAATGCGACCATCAGCGAGAAAAATCCACCGACCAGCCATCCAATAAAAGCACCGCCACCACCTGTAGAATTGAAAGCAGCAGGAAACGATGATATGCCACCTGCAAGAATACATATAATTGAAAATGAAATTGCGAAATTCGAAAAACCGCTCATGCGACGGGAAAGTTCTTGAGCGTATCCCAAATTATGCAAGACTTTCTTATCTTGGTCTGTACTTTTAGCCATATTCGTAATTCTCCTTGTGTGTATTAATTTGACATCAAGAACCTGAACTTATGACGTAGAGCAAACACTGTATTGGCAATATACGGCCTCCTACTGCTGGGGTACCCCTTTACACTTATATTCCAAAACACTCGGAAAGTATAAAGGGTACGGCTCAGATGTCCGAATCGGCACATCTTTGAGTTTGTTTTGTTAACAAAATACGGACATTATCCAAACAACTCCATCACTTGATTCACATGCACTACGCCATCGAATTCAGCGATTTCACCTTTGCGAAGTTCGGCTTTTTCACCATCTGCATCGCCGAGGCAGGAAACGATCACATCACCTTTGCTCACATCCTCAGTTTCAGTGTAGTGATTGGTAGTGACAATGGTTTTCAGTTCCGCGGCTTTGGCAGCGGTGAGTCCGTTTTTGGAATCTTCCACCACGAATGCTTCATCAGGTTGAAGACCAAGTTTGGAAAGTGCAAGATTATAAATTTCGGGATCAGGTTTCTTCTTTTGAACCACATCACCAGCAAGCACAAGATCAAATTTGATATCAGACAAAACTTTTTCGGTGATCGCTTTGGCCGCCTGCTCATTAGATGTGGTGCAGATCGCGATTTTCAAACCTGCATCCATCGCCTCTTTCATAAACCGATGAATGCCCGGACGCAGCGGAAGTTTGCCTGTCTCGATCAGTTCCACGAACAAGGCAGTCTTACGCTTATGCATTTCCTTAACGAGATTATCAATTTCCTCTTCTGTCATCGGTTTGGAAAACCCTTTGGTCTTCCAATGTTGTTTCATGCGTTCCTTGCCGCCTGCGATCTGGAGTAGTTCATGATAATACTCAACGCTCCATTCATCAGTGAAACCGAATTCCTTGAAGGTCATATTGAACGAAACACGATGACCATCCCGTTCGGTATCAATGATCACGCCGTCCTGATCAAAGAATACTGCTTTTATTTTTGACATGTTAACTCCAGTTCAAAAAATTAAACACCAAGGACACGAAGGACACAAAGGGGAGTTCTTAAAAGGTTTTCCTTAGTGCTCTTTGTGTCCTTCGTGGTTAAAGGTTTTTTATTTATTTACCCCAAAAAACTCAAGCACGGTGTTGACGAAGAGTTCGTTCTCTTCTTTCGATCCGATGGTCACGCGGAACCAGCCATCGGAGCCGTACTTCTTGCTTTCACCGCGTAGGATTATGCCTTTGGTCTCAGCGTAAGCAAGTACTTCCGCGCCTGTCTTGCCGGTGTCACCACAATCGAAGAGGATGTAATTGGCTTTGGAGGGCATCACATGGAACCCGGGAATCACACTCAATGATTCAGAAATAAATGAAACTGCATCGTTATTAAACTTGACGCGTTCTGCAAGTCCCTCGGGATCTTCAAAGGCTGCGAGCGCTGCCCACATCGGGATGGTGCCCACGTTCCAAGGGAGGAGTGAACCGGCAATTTGCTTGATTACATCCTCATGACCAATGGTGTAACCGAAGCGCATACCTGCTAAACCATAAGCTTTGGAGAGCGTACGGGTGATGAGTACGTTCTTATACTTTTTAGTTAATTGCACCTGTGACATGCCCAGACCTGCATATTCGATATAGGCCTCATCCACTATTAACGGGATGCCCAATTCTGCAAATGGCACGAAGTGTTTCGGATCCATAAAGTTGCCGCTTGGGTTATTGGGGTTGGGGATCACGATGATCTTAGTCTTGTCTGTGACTGCTTTCATCAATCCTTCGTGATCGTATTGCAGCAAATGGTCCTTGTAGATCATTGGCACGGAGATCATCTTTGCGCCAAGTAAACTTCCGCGCAGACCGTAAATGCCGAAGCAGGGTGTGTGCTGGATCACTTCATCGCCGGGTTCAATGAACATGCGGAAGATGTTGTCATACACTTCGCTGGAACCGTTTCCGATCATCACGTTCTGCGGACCATCTACATTATTGATCTCCGCAATCTTGCTGCGTACAACAAGTCCCTGATCGGGGTAGCGGTTGGTCATCTTGGCATATTTGAACATCGCCTCCAAAACCTTCTCGGAAGGGGGCAGTGGATTTTCGTTAGACATCATGCGGTG
Organism: Anaerolineales bacterium; assembly: GCA_014379595.1. GTDB lineage: Bacteria > Chloroflexota > Anaerolineae > Anaerolineales > Villigracilaceae > Villigracilis. The sequence goes on along the minus strand of JACMLM010000011.1, from coordinate 55,856 downwards.
CAATGATGGATCTCTCCATGCTTTTTCAATATGCTCCGAGATGTACATGGGAATGCCTTTAACCCATGGGGCATAATATTCGTCGATATTCTTCATTTTGTTCTCCATAAAAAAATTTATTACTTCGGTGGTCGAGTAATGTCGAGCCGTTCTTTGGCGAGACATGTATCGAGACCACACGTTTTCAAGTTATTTTTTGTAACTATTTACTTGTTGGTCTCGATACGCTCTTCGCAAAAACCGCTCAGAGCTACTCGACCACTAGGTTTTACTGATTACTGAAAACTGATACCTGTTCACTGCTCTCTTGCACTTACGCCTTACCCGCGGAGCCCAACTTATCGATCCAGTGCATAACAGCTTTGCGGGTGGCATCGCGGGCGAAGACATCCAGTTTGCCGGGATCATATTCATCACGATGAGAAGAAAGATATTCAAACTTTGCATCGATCAATGTATGCTTTAACTCAGTGGATACGTTGAATTTTGCGCCGCCAGCTTCCAACAATTTGACAATGTAATCATCTGGCAGGCCCGTTCCGCCATGCACCACAAGCGGACACTTGATACCGTTGCCGTTCAACATCTTGTTGATCGTAGCCATGCGCTCGAAATCAACTTTTGGATTTTTAGTTTTATATACGCCATGTGCTGTTCCAATAGCTGGGCCGAAAATATCCACACCAGTACGTTCAACGAATTCAACACATTTTTCTGGGTTAGCTAGTTGCGCTTCGTCTTCTGCGACCTTGATCTGGTCTTCAACGCCGCCGACAGTTCCGAGTTCACCCTCAACTGAGATATTACCAACGCTGTGAGCATAATCCACGACTGCTTTTGTCTGGCGAATATTTTCTTCAAATGAATGTTTGGATGCATCGATCATGATATTGGTATAGCCAGCATCAGCACAGGTATTGCAATACTCAATGGTGGTGCAATGATCAAGGTGCAGGCAGACAGGGATTGGCGCGGATGATGCAAGAGTTTTAAAGATCGCCACCATTAATTCAGGAGTATGGAATTGAGATGGTTTGACAGATGTTTGAACGATTACAGGCGCCTTTTTTTCGACAGCAGCATCAATCACGGCTTCAAACTGAAGCAGATCTGTGACATTGAATGCCCCAATGGCATATCCGTTTTCCAGCGCTGGGAACATGATTTCTTTTGCATTTACGATTGACATAGAGTCTCCTTATTTTATCTTCTGGTTAATTTAATATTGAAGTAGACAGGTAAATATATATACATGTACCTGCCTACCTGTTTACTTGTATACCTATCTATTTTCTCTTCTTCCCAACATCCTTCAACCATTCTTCCCAGCGATAATCTGTCACATGCTGACGGAAGCGGGCAAACCATAAATCTGCATAACCCTGAAAATCCTCTTCCAGTTTGGAAATACCTGTCTGCGTTGTGCCCCACATGGACTCATGTAATTCAGACATCGGCCACATCAAACGCAAGCGAGCGTATTGTTTATCTGTCACTTCACCGAAATATTCATACAACAAGTTATCAACTTGCTCTTCATTCAAACGATGATGATGTGAAAAATTAGCAAGGTCAAAGAAGATGTCGCCCATGCCTGCGTATTCCCAATCCAACAAGCGGATCTCGCCGATATCACCAGCTACTTCCTCCTCCAGCCAGTTTAAATTCAACAAGTCATTATGAGTGGGTGTTGGGGTGTACGGGTCTTTTGCCAATGCCTTTTTAACTTCATTCATCTTTTGCATGATCCAATCCCAATCATGCGGGAATTTGGCGTTATTTTTTCTTGAAATCTTCTCCAGCATTTCCACACGGCGGAAGACATTGAACTCGCCGTTTAATTTTGGTCCGCGCATGTGAAAGAGGCGTAACTTTTTTGCAACCCGCGCAAGATAGTCGGGTTGTTTGATCACGTCAGGTGGGATCGGTTTTCCAGTGATAAAACGAGTCACAATATAATTCTCAGGCTCAATAAAAAATACAACCTCCGGGGCAATGCCCAAATCACCAGCCGCTTTGTTTGCCGCATATTCCACATCACGTTTGATGCCAAGTTGCTCAGTACCTTCGCCAGCTAAGCGAATCACATACGCTCTTCCATCTGCTTCAATTTTGAAATTCAGATTTGTGATCCCACCGCTTAATGGAATCTTTTTGATATTCTTTGAATCAGCGAGAAACGGAACTTTATCAATTGCCTTATCAATTGCAAGTGTGGTCATGGCATCCTCTTTGAATAAGAATTTGATCTTTCTTTATTAGTTGGATAATTTCATTCGATATATTCTTCTCCTCGGATGGATTCAACTATCTATTAGGAATGACGCGTCATCAACATTCGCTTCATGCTTAACCTACATCTGATTCTGCTTACTGACGAATTCTCTCACCTTTGGCATCCCATAATACTGCCTGCACAACTTCAGCACCAACCTGTTCACCAAAACATTCAACTTCTAGTTTTGTGCCAACCTTTGCATATTCCATTGGGAGATATGCGTAAGCGATAGACTTGTTGACCGAGTAACCAAATCCACCCGAAGCCACCCAACCCACGAGTTGATCGCCAACGCGGATAGGCTCTTTTCCAATCACAATGGTGCGGTCATCATTTAAAGTAATTGTGCAAAGTTTATTATTAATGCCTTCTGCTTTTTGTTTCACTAAAGCATCTTTGCCAATAAAAGCTTCTTTATTCAATTTGACTGCGAATCCAAGACCTGCTTCATAAGGAGTGTAGTCTGGGGAAATCTCGCCGCTCCAATAACGATAACCCTTCTCGATGCGTAAAGTATCAATGGCTTTGTAACCGCCCGCTACCAGGCCTTCCGATTGACCCGCTTCCCAAAGCGTATCCCAGAGTCGCAAGCCGTATTCCATTGGGCAGTAAAACTCCCAGCCCAACTCGCCAACATAAGTCACGCGCGAAGAGAGCACTGGTACGTCACCCACGTTCATTCGCTTTGAAGTCATATATGGAAAGCCATCATTCGAGACATCATCCATAGTTACTTTTTCGAGGATGGTGCGTGCTTTTGGTCCCCACATGCCGAGACAGGCATAATTAGAGCTGACGTCTTCGATGGTCACTGTGCCATCTTCAGGCATGTTCAATGACAGCCACGACATATCGTGTTGACCAAACGCAGTTCCAGTAACAATGAAGAAACGATTCTCTGCAAGGCGATTAACTGTGAAATCACATTCGATGCCGCCACGTTTGTTGAGACATTGTGTATATGTCATCGAGCCAATGGGTTGATCCATTTCATTGGCACAAACATGATTCAGGAAATTCAAAGCGCCAGTTCCACGCACTTCAAACTTATTAAATGATGTTTCATCGAAGAGGCCTGCATTCTCGCGGGTCATCAAATGTTCATGTCCAATGGCGCGAGACCAATTATGGCGCGACCAGCCTCTTGGCTCATGACCATGTGTAGCAAGCTCTTCATATTTTCTAAACCAGTTCGGGCGTTCCCATCCCATCTTTTCACCGAATGTACAACCCAAATCACGCAGACGATAAAAAGTGGGCGAGGTACGAACATTGCGCTTCGACATTCTTTCTTCGCCAGGATAATGAATGTCATAATATTGTGTATAAGTTTCAAACGTCCGCGCCGTGGCATATTCCAGGCTGTTGTAGTTCGGACCAAAGCGGCGCACATCGAGTCGCCACATATCCCATTCAGGGCTTCCATCTACGATCCACTCTGCCATTACTTTGCCCATGCCGCCTGCGCCAGCAAGTCCATGGGCACAGAAGGCACACGCTACCCAAAACCCTTTGACAGTGGTTGGCCCTAATAAAAATTCACCATCGGGTGTGAAGCCTTCTGGGCCGTTCAATAACATTTTGACTTCAGCATTTTCAATCGCAGGCACGCGTCGAATAGAATTTTCCATCAATGGGGTAAAGCGTTCCCAATCTGGAGGTAGCAGTTGAAATTTAAAATCTTTTGGAATACCGTTCATCCCAAAAGTTGCGGGCTGACGTTCATAGCCACCTGTAATAAACCCGCCAACTTCTTCACGCCAATAAACTAATAGATCAGGGTCGCGCAGATTTGGGAATTTATTCGTCACACCTTCGATAGGCTTGGTCATAATATAAAGATGAGCCATTGGGATCACTGGTAGATTCAACCCGACCATTTTTCCTGTTTCGCGTCCCCACATACCTGAGGCATTGACCACGATCTCAGTCTTGATCGTCCCTTTATCCGTCACTACTTCATGGACACGACCATCTTTTAAATTTATTTTTTCGACAAGAGTATTTGTAAATATCTTTGCCCCGCGACTCTTTGCCCCGATAGCAAGTGCATTGGTCAAGCCAGTAGGGTCAATGCTTCCATCGTTGGGTGTGTACGCTGCACCAAGCACGCCATCTAAAGACATGATTGGAAACATATCCTGTGCTTCCTTTGGCGAGATCAACTCCATCGGCACACCGAAAGAACGAGCCATCCCCACTAATCTTTTTGTTTCTTCCATTCTTTCTGCTGAACATGCCAAACGAATTCCGCCAACTTCACGCCATGAAGTATCTTGTCCTGTTTCAGCTTTGAGACTTCGGTATAAGTCTGTGCTGTAGTGCATCATACGAGTCAAATTCGCATCTGAACGCATCTGACCAACGAGCCCAGCGGAATGCCAGGTAGAGCCTGATGTCAATTCGTGCTTCTCAACGATGACAACATCTTTCCAACCTAATTTTGTTAGATGATAAGCAATACTGCATCCGCCTACACCTCCACCGATGATGACGACTTGCGCCTGTGTTGGAAAATCTGACATGAATCTTTGCTCCTGAATTTTTTAACCACAAAGGGTCACTAAGGTACACGAAGGAAAAGAATTTAAAACCTTTGTGAACCTTTGTGTCCTTCGTTGTAAAGGTTTACTTCTGCCAAACCGAATCTGGTTTTGACATTTCTGCAACAATGTCAAATGTAGAGATTGCACCTAGAGGAAATGCATCTGGATCGTTTTTATCAACGACAACGAGTCGGTGATAATGATTCTTAATCATCATATCTGCGGCTTCTCGTAAGCTGGCATTGATGTCAATTGTCAAAGCAGGGTGCATCACATCGCGGACAATTAGTTTTTCTCCAACGCCTTCTTTTACAAATTGAAGCAAGTCATGCCCACTGACCACGCCAAGAATTTTTCCTTTTGCATCCACTACTAACACTGAACGCCAGCCAGCAGATGTCATTGCACGTGCGGCAGACGAAACAGAAGTTTTGCCACGACAAACTAAAATGGCATCAGACATTACATCTCCGACCGTGTCACGTTTTGATTTGATTTCACTTGCGATACTGGCAATAAAATCTGAAAGCGAAAGGATGCCCACAGGCTTTTCATTTTCAGTGACTAGCAAGCGGCTTACCTTTTTTTCAATGAAAAGGTCTACTGCGTCAGCAAGGGAAATGTTTGTTTCAATAGAATCAACTGGCTGCGACATAAGATCCGCAGCTGTTAATTTTCGCATGGTGGTTAAGCTTTCAGAGTCCGAGGAGAGCCATTCGCCAGCCATTAAGTCAAAATCTGAAATGACACCTATAATACGACCATCACGATCGGTTACAAACAAAGCGTGGATTTTGTGCTGGTTAAGCAAGACAGCCACTTGTCCCAAAGTAGCTGTTGGCTTGCAGGTCATTACGCCTGGGTGCATTAGATCTTTTACAATTTTTGGCATAACGCCATTATAAGCAAAATGTCAAAAACTTGCAAATTCCTTCAAATACTTATATAATCCTTCACATGGGAAAACCCCTCATTCCAGCCCAACGTCGCGAAAAAATACAAGAATATTTGGGGATCCATCAGATTGCGCGTACAGTAGATTTAATGGATGTGCTGGATACTTCTGAAGCGACAGTACGACGTGATTTGGAATGGTTGGAGCAAAAAGGAATTTTGGAAAGAACGCACGGGGGGGCGATATTAAATCAACGTGTGATGTTTGATCAAGAATTTCAACAACGCATCAAAAACTTTCCAAACGAGAAAAAAATTATCGGTGAACTTGCGGCTTCTCTGATTGAGGAAGGTGATATTATTTTTGTCAACAGTGGTTCTACTGCCGCACAAGTTTTGAAAAATATTCCACCGAACCCGCGCATTACGGTTTATACAAACAACATGAGTGTGTTGACTGATATTGCGGAACCAGTTTTTAAATTACATTTGATTGGAGGCGAATTTCAGAGTCGTTCAAACTCTTTGGCAGGTCGCTTCGCTTTTGACAATTTAGGCTTGGTCTTTGCCAACAAAGCGATTCTTGGCGTAGACGGAATCTCATTAAAACATGGTTGTACGGTTCCAACGAATCCCGAAGCAGAAGTTGTACGAAGAATGATTGAACGGACAAAAGGTCAGGTAATTGTTGTCGCTGACCATAGCAAATGGGGCGCAGTGTCTAACTTTCCCGTAGCTGAGATTGATGAGATTAATAAATTGGTCACTGATAATGGATTGAGTAAGCAAGCGAAAAGAGAAATTGGGGAATATGATGTGGAAGTTTTGGTTGCGAAATGAAAAAAGTAATTAATAAACTATTTTGTTCTTTATTTTTATCTTTTATTTTAAGTGGATGTGCTTCACAATCCGCTCAAATAACACCTACTCAAGTATCTAAGACAGCCCTCTTGAGAATTATTAATAATGGCTCCACCACAATTACTAATCTTGTTGTTAGATTTCCTAGCGATAGTATTTCTTTTGGTGATGTTCCTGCAGGTATGACAACAGAGTATAAAGAAGCGCCAAATGGCGTGTACCGCTATGCAGCTTATAGGTTCGAAGTTCGCGGGAATTTAATTTCTCAAGATGTAACTGATTGGATGGGGGAATATTCCATGGATGGCAACCTATTTACATATGTTATAGATTTTGATTTTAGTCGTTTCCCGATGAACGAATCAGTTCGATTGATTGAAATAAAAGTAGACAATTAGTAGATATTAATTAATGATGAAACAGGTATTTTAAATGAAAACACACGCAGAAATCGTTGTTATTGGCGGCGGGATTTATGGGGCACAGGTTGCATATCATCTTGCGAAGAATGGGCGGAAGGATGTTGTCATTGTAGAAAAAGGCGAGATTGCTAGCGGTGAGTCATCTCACGCGGCTGGGCTTGTGACTCAATTTGCCACGTCACAAGCAATGCTCAGGTTTCGTATGTATAGCATTGAGTTATACAGCGAACTTGGATTATTTAATCATGTAGGAAGTTTGCGCGTTGCATCCAGTAAAGAGCAATTGCTTGAAATGGAAAGAAGCGTCAGCCGTGCGAAGGCATTAGGCTTGGATTGTGAAATCATCACACCTGATGAATCTTTAAAAATCATGCCTCAGCTTTCTAAAAAAGATTTGTACGGCGGTATTTATCTTCCACGTGACGGGCAGCTTGACCCATATACAACAACAACTTCGATGGCGCGCTTTGCAAAAGAGCTTGGTGTTGAAATTTATACAAATACTCGCGTGACTGGAATTAAACTATCAGCCAAAGGAAATGTTGAAGCGGTTGTAACAGATAAAGGCGAGATAAGATGCGAGATCATCGTCAATGCAGCGGGGATGTGGGCGCCTCGTATCGCTGCGATGGCAGGGTTGCAGATCCCAACCACTCCAGTTGACCATCAACATATTGCATTACGCGCCGTGCCAGGGCATGAATTTGCCTCTGATACTCCATGTTTGCGCGACCCTGATAATTTAGTTTATATGAGGCAGGAGGCAGGCGGACTTGTGATTGGTGGTTATGAGCCGAAGCCATTGCCGCGCTGGATCGATGGAACACCGTGGGAACATGGAAGTAAAAGTTTCCCAGGCGATTTCGATCAATTTGAAATGTTACTTGAAGGCGCGATTCGTCGTTTGCCGTTTTTAGATCAAGCGGGCATTATCACATTGGTTCGCCATCCTGGTGCATACACACCTGATTGCCAACCATTGCTTGGGCCGATGGCTGGCGCGCGTGGCATGTGGATTATGGCAGGCATGTCATTGAATGGATATGGCGGTGCGGGAGGCATGGGCAAGTTGATGGCGGAATGGATCATTGACGGCGAAGCGCCAATAGATGTTTACGGGTATCGGGCCACTCGGTTCGGAAATTATTATGCTGATTTTAAATATGCAGCTGAGCGCACGCAGGAATGTGTCAAATATTATTATCGGATGAAGTTCCCGCATGATGAACATGAATCAGCACGACCGCATCGCACCAGCCCAGTGCATTTTCGTTTGATGGAAAACGGCGCAGTCTTCGGTGAAAAGTTTGGTTGGGAGCGCGTTAACTATTACCAACCTGATAAAGAATGGCGTCGCATGGGCGAAGATCAACGTGAGTGGGGTTGGGCGAAACCTCCATTTTTTGAACGCTTACGTGTGGAACATAATGCCACCCGAGAACGTGTCGCGTTGTTTGATTTAACTTCGTTTGGAAAGGTTGAAGTTAAAGGTAAAGGCGCATTACCTTTATTGCAACGATTGACTGATAGTGATATCAACAAGCCAGCTGGCAGCGCGATTTATACGCAGTTCTTAAATAAAAATGGTGGTATTGAATCTGATTTAACTGTTACAAGACTGGGTGAAGATTATTTCTGGGTGATTACAGGTTCAGGCTTCATTGCCAATGACCTGGCTCGTATTCAAATGCATGTGGATGAAAGCGACGGTGAAGTTTCAATTCGAGATATTACACAAGAATATGCTTGTCTCGCTTTGTGGGGGCCGAAATCTCGTGCAGTGTTGGAGAAAATCACAACGAGTGATGTTTCTAATGAGGCACATCCCTACTTAACTACCAAGCCAATTAATATAAATGGTGTCAATGTGTTGGCACAACGAGTCAGTTATGCGGGTGAGTTGGGTTGGGAGCTTTATATCCCGAACAATCGCGCCACGATGATTTGGGATATGCTCATCGAAGCAGGTAAAGAATTTAATATGGAACTTGGTGGTTACAAGGTGCTTGATCCTTTGCGTTTGGAAAAAGGGTTTAAGTATTTCACAACAGATCTCACGCCAACCACAACGCCGTACGAAGCAGGTCTTGGATTCTGTGTTGATCTTAACAAAGGTGATTTCATTGGACGAGATGCCTTAGTGAAACAAAAAGCTGAAGGCTTGAGGCGTAAACTCTGTACTTTGGTATTGACCGATACAGATGAGTTTGTCCAGATTTATGGCGGCGAAGCAGTTAATCATGAAGACAGGGTGATTACTCGTGTCCGTAGCGGGGGCTATGGCTTTACAGTGAATAAAAATATTCTTTATGCATTCTTGCCCATTGATTTGGCAAAACAAGGCAATCGCTTTCAAGTGGAGTTAATTGAAGGTATGTACGAAGCAGAAGTGACCGCCTCCGTATTATTCGACCCGAAGGGCGAGCGAGCACGTGCCTAATTCCAAAACACCAACTCCAGCTTATGTAGGTTTCGGTATGTTGACTCCCGTCTATATTATGGCGTTGGATAAACTTCCGAGACATAATACGGGCGCAATTGTTCATCAGGTGAGCGAATTTATATATGACGATGCTGCCATCATTGCCTGTGCGCTTCGTCAATGGGATGTGCCCACTGCGATGATCGGCACATCGGTTGGTGATGATTTACTTGGTCATGATGTAGCTAAGAGATTAAAGGATTGGGGCGTGCAAGGTAAGGTGCGCTTTACCAAAAAATATAGAACGCCCATCGAAGTGAATGTATCTGATAAAACAGGAGCACGCACATATTTCTGGCAGCGTTCACCTGAGATATTAAGCACACTCGATACGGCTGATCTGTCGCTCATTAAAAAGTCAAAACTTCTTTATGTGGATTGGTATGACGGTGATCATATTATTCGTGCAATGGATGAAGCAAAAAAACAAAATGTACCCGTGTTTCTTAATTTGGAGCATGGGCATAAAGACTCTGATGTATTGGCAAAATATGCAAGCCGCGCTACGATTTGTCAGGCAGTGACAGATGCTGCGCAGATCGGTAAAAAACGTGCTATGCTTTCTGTTGCTAAAAAACTATTTAAAGCTGGTATCAAGACTGCGATCATTACCATGGCAAGTCAAGGATGTTTGGTAGTGGATGGTGAAAAGATCGTACGGGTCTATGCACCTAAAGTGAAAGCAGTGGATGGCTCTGGTGCGGGTGCAACTTTTTCATCCGGATTTATTTATGGTTACCTCAAAGGCTGGAGCATGGAAGAATCTGTCTGCTTTGCGATTGCAGCTGCATCTTTGAAAGTGACACACTCAGGCTTGGAGATGTTTCCCGTCGAACAGATCAAAGAATTAGCAGGCAAATTGCGTGTACAGCATATGATCTATCGCGGTGACCAGTTTTACACGATCAAGAAATTTCTGCGCTTGCCACAGGAAAATCGTTTTGCTGATAACCCATTTCTTAAAGAAGGACGGAAGCTGGCACAAGAAGGCCGAGAATTTGCTGCAAAACTTTTATTGAAAAAGAAACCGCAGCAAAGAAGAAAGATCAAGAAATCATTGGTTGAGTAGAGGATCGTCATTGTTGCGGAGATCGCTCCTCGCATTAACAAATTAAAAAAGGATGTGACCCATGTCATTTGCAGAACTTCTTACCCAGGAACAAGTGCAACGAATCCATGATGCTGCGCTTGAAATTCTTGAAGAGGTTGGTCTAAAGGTTCGTTATGAGCCTGCACGTGAAATTTTCGCACAGCATGGCTGCTCTGTAGAAGATGAGCGTGTTAAATTTCCGCCTGCGGTGATCGAAAAATATCGCAAGATGTATGCGCCGTCTTTTACATTTCACGCGCGTGACCCGAAATTTGATAAAACGATTCCACGGGATAGCCCGGTCATTGTAACGGCGAGTTCTGCTCCAAATATTATTGACCCAGTTACAGGCGTGGAAAGACGCGCTGAGTCAGGTGATATCGCTCAGATCGCGCATCTCATCAACGAATTGCCTGGTTATGACATGTTTTCCATTTCCACTTTGGCGGAAGACGCACCAGCGGATCAATTCACAATCTCGAGGTTGTATCCGGCTCTCAAGTATTGTCTCAAACCGATCCGTGTCACCACTACAGATCACAAAGACACACTTGCCATGATGCAAATGGCGTATATTGTTGCAGGCGGGGAGGAAGCGTACAAGGAACATCCATTCCTCACACATCATTATTGCCCTACTGTTTCACCGCTGTCTATGGATAAACTTTCAGCTGAGAATGTGATTTATTTTGCGAGTGAGGGTTTGCCTGTTTACCCAACCATTGTGCCGAATGCAGGACTCACTTCACCTATGTCTATGGCTGGGACTCTCGCACAAGGCAATGCTGAATTTCTTGCAACCGCAACATTAATGCAAATGGTGAAGGAAGGTACACCCACGATCTACGCCACTCTTGCTACTGTGGCGGATATGCGTTCTGGTGCATACACTTCAGGCGCGATCGAATGCGGAATGTTACATATGGCTTTTGCTCAACTGGCGCGTTTTTACAACGTGCCGTGCGGAGGTTATGTTGGGCTGACCAATTCAAAATTAAATGATGCGCAAGCAGGATATGAAACAGGCATGTCTGCAATGGGCGGTACAGTAGGCGGCATGGATATGTTCAACATTGGCGGTTTGATCGATGCGTTGACAACCTTTGACTTTGCAAAAGCCGTGATCGATGATGAAGTGGCGCAGATGATGAAGCGTGTCAAGCATGGTATCTCATTTAATGAAGAAGACCTGGCACTTGATTTAATCAAACAAGTTGGTCCAGGCGGTTCGTTTATTGTTGCCAAACATACCATCGCCCGTATGAAGACCGAGGCTGTGATGACGAAGTTGGCAGACCGCGATGCGCGAACAGTTTGGGTAAAGAAAGGTTCAACTGATATTCAAACAAAAGCAATGAAGCGAGTGAAAGATATCATGGCAAGTAATACAACTCCTTTGCTCTCTCCCGAAATTGAAGAAAAGCTTCGCGCTGAATTCCCGGGCATGGTTGCAGGTGAACTTTTGCCTATTGCTTAGTTTCATGTGTTGATAGCTTAGAAACTGCACAATACAAAAAAACCACAGATACCCTCGATGTTTTAAGGGTATCTGTGGTTTTAATAGGTGGACATTTACTAAATCAAAGTTATTTCTTGGCTTTAATACCGAACTCGACCCATTTTTCCTGCTGATCACGATAGGTTAGTTTGACGGCGCTATTGGCTTCGGATTGCCACGTTTTTAACTGAGCAATCGTAATATCCAAGGCAGCAGTCTTGGTTTTTAGTGCGGCTTTTAGAGAGTCTTGCTCAGCTTCAAGGGCATGCACACTGTCTAGCAGGCTTTGACCGTTCTTTGTGAAAGCAGGGGTCGCGCCGCGTACAGCGACGTCCTCTGCGTTTGCTTCCAGTCCGACCAGCATCTGACGGACTGAGGCGAGTAGTTCGGGGAATGATTTTGCCATTATTTCTCCTTGTAGAAATGAAATTTTTAATAGTGAATTTGTTTTACTATCTCATCTCTAGTTGTTTAAAATGTTAAATAATTATTCCAGATTGAAATCTGTATTTTCTATTTGGAATAATTATTTTTCCTTATGGAATGAAATATTTAAATGTTGAATTTAAACATTTCATTCTTGAATAAAAACCATCAACATTTAATTTTAAATTTGATAAATACAATCAATATCTACTTGCATTATTCTACAAAAAGGAAGAAAGAGGGTTAAGGTGATGTTATAGATTGGTTAAATTATTCTTCAGATGGATCTATATAATAGTTTCTGTAGTTTTATTCGAAATGTAAATTGATAATTTAATTAAACGTTAACTAATCCTTTTGTTGACATTAATGCCAGTTTGCTATTATGCGGAAGTATAAAATTCAAAAAGGAGAAAAGAAATGTCAAAGATTGTTCGTACTATTTTGTTCGTTCTGATCACAACAAGTCTCGTGCTTGCCGCTTGTGGTACGCCTGCTTCACCTGCAGCTAGTGACTGGTCAGTTGTAAAATCTGCCGCAGATGGTGGCGGCATGGATGCTTTAATCGCAGCTGCCAAGGCTGAAGGTGAGCTTAACGTCATTACTTTGCCTGTTGATTGGTGCAACTATGGCGAAATGATGGATACCTTCGCTGCGAAATACGGCATTAAGGTTAATTCCCTCAACCCTGATGGTGGTTCTGCTGATGAAATTCAGGCCATTATTGACAACAAAGAGAACAAAGGTCCACAGGCTCCTGATGTAATTGATATTGGTCCTGCTTATGGTCCTCTCGCCAAAGAACAAGGCTTGATCACTCCGTATAAAGTTGAAACTTGGGACACAATTGAAGGTACAAATGATCCCGATGGATACTATTATGTGGATTACAGTGGTGTGATGGTTCTTGAAGTCAATACCGATGTTGTGAGTGACATTCCCACCAGCTATGCTGACTTGAACGATGAGAAGTACAAAGGCCAGGTTGCACTTGCTGGTGATCCTCGCGCCTCCAATCAGGCTGCCCAGTCCGTGTATGCAGCCTCTCTCGCCAATGGTGGCAGCCTCGATGACATTACACCTGGTTTGGAATTCTTTAAGCAATTGAATGAAAAGGGTATCCTTCTGCCATTGATTGCTGACTCCGGCGTAATTGGTAAGGGTGAAACCCCTATTACCTTCCAGTGGAGTTGGAACGCCTATGCCAACAAAGACAGTTTTGCCGGCAACCCGAACATTGAGATCATATATCCTTCCGACGTAAACTGGGGTGGCTATTACTATCAGGCCATCAGCGCCTATGCTCCGCACCCGGCAGCTGCCCGTTTATGGGAAGAATTCCTTTATTCTGACGAAGGTCAGGCAATATGGGTCGAGGGATATTGCGCTCCCGCCCGCCTCGCAGATTTGAATGCCCGCAACGTGCTTTCTGATGAACTGAAGGCGAAGCTTCCTGATCCTGCCCTGCTTATTGCCTCGACCGTGCCAAGTGGTGACCAGCTCAGTGCCGCCCGTGAAGCCATCAAGGAACAATGGGACTCGGTTGTTGGTCTTGACATCAAGTAAGAGTATTGGGTTCATTCAATAAGATTTTCTGATTTGTGGCGTGGCTCAGGTAAACTGGGCCACGCCATTCTCAGTTGAAAGGGCAGCAATGGAAAATTCTCAAACTCAGCAGGTTTCAAGAAGAGCCAAAATTTTAGACGTCCTTGGAAATTGGATCGGCGTTATTCCATTTTTTATCTTTATCATTGTTTTTTTGATTCTGCCTTCCATGAATTTATTTATTGGCGCATTTAGAGACTTGAACGGGAATTTTACGTTTGACAATATTATCGGTTTAAAAGACCCGGCGATTCTCAAAGCCTATTCAGTCAGTTTGCAGGTGAGTGTCATTACCTCGCTGGTTGGCAGTGTTTTTGGTTTCTTCGTTGCCTATGCCATTACGATTGGCAAGGCCCCCAAATGGATGCGTAATATCTTGATGACGTTCTCGGGGCTGGCCGCCAATTTTGGAGGTGTGCCATTGGCCTTTGCCTTTATCGCTACGATAGGCCGCACCGGACTGATCACGGCAATCCTCAAGAATATTTGTTTTTCAAACGCGGCAGGTGTCCAATCCTGCCCGCTTGATATCTATGACAACGGTTTCACTCTCTATGGTGTTCTTGGACTCACGTTGGCCTATACCTATTTTGAGTTTCCCTTGATGGTTTTAATTATCACACCTGCATTGGAAGGTCTCAAGCGAGACTGGCGCGAAGCCTCAGATAATTTGGGAGCCAGCTCGTGGCAGTATTGGCGATATGTCGCTTTTCCCGTCCTGTGGCCATCCATTCTTGGTGCAGGGCTTTTGTTATTTGGCAGTGCTTTTGGCGCATACGCAACTGCCCAGGCATTAACCGGCGGAAGTATTTATTTGGTAACTATATTAATTGGCCAACAAATTCGCGGGGATGTACTAGGAAATCCGAATTTAGGATATGCACTTGCACTGGGGATGGTTGTCATTATGAGTATTACGATAACGGGATACACAATTTTACAGCGTCGCACAGCGCGGTGGTTGAAATCATGAAAACTCCTCGCTTTAACTTCTGGGGCTTGTTTTGGGGCACGCTCGCACTACTTTATTTCTTTGTGCCAATGTATGGCACTCTTGACTTTTCCCTCCGTATGCAAAAGGGGATAATTAGTTTGCGGGCCTATCAAATTGTCTTGGCTGACCCCAACTTTGTGGAAAGTTTTCTATACTCCGCCACGATGGGCATTATTACAGTGATCATTAGCATCCTGATTTTCCTGCCGACCACTTATTGGATCTATTTAAAACTCCCAAAACTACGACCTGTGGTCGAAATCATTACCATCCTGCCTTTTATCATCCCGGTGATCGTCTATGTCTTTGGTTTGATCCGCACATTTGGACGCCCGCCTTTCCGGTTGACCTTAACAGCAACGGGGACAGATTTTCTGATGATAGGCGGCTACGTGGTTCTCTCCATGCCTTACATGTTCCGCGCCATTGATGTAGGTATGCGTTCGATTGACGTGCGCACACTTACTGAGGCCTCTCAAAGCCTTGGCGGAAACTGGTTTCAGACCCTAGTCAATGTCATCTTACCTAATCTGCGAATTGCGCTTCTGAGCGGGGCATTGATCACCTTCGCTACAGTGATAGGTGAACTGATCCTCGCTGACTTTTTATTTCGCCCGGCGCTCGGACCTTATATGACTTCCATCGGAACAACAAAGGCCTTTGAACCTGCTGCTTTAACCATCATGAGTTTCGCACTCACCTGGGTGTGTCTTGGCCTCATACAGTTGGTTAGCCGCGGCGATACCAGTCAACAACTCACTGGGCGTTAGAAAAAATACAATACCCGAGGTAAATTCATGTCTTTCCTTAAACTTACTCACGTCAATAAAACCTTTGCAGATATGCCCGCTGTGGATGATTTCAACTTAAGTGCTGAACAGGGCGAGTTTGTGTCTTTCCTCGGCCCAAGCGGATGCGGAAAAACGACAACCTTGAGAATGATCGCGGGATTTGAATTGCCTACCTCAGGAAAGATCACAATCGCCGATCAGGATTTGACCTATGTACCGCCTAATAAACGTAACGTTGGAATGGTTTTTCAGTCTTATGCTTTATTCCCGAATATGACTATTGCTGACAACATCGGTTATGGTTTAAAGGTGGTTGGGAAATCCAAAACAGAGATTAACAAACGTGTAGACGAAATGCTCGATCTGATCCATTTGGAAAACTTTCGCGAGCGCTATCCATATCAACTCTCAGGCGGCCAGCAACAAAGAGTTGCTTTAGTGCGTGCTCTGGCAATTCGCCCACAAATACTATTACTCGATGAGCCTCTCTCCGCGTTGGATGCCAAAATCCGTGTTGAACTGCGACAAGAGATTCGTCGTATTCAACAGCAGTTGGGTATCACTACGATTTATGTAACCCATGACCAAGAAGAGGCACTTTCTCTTTCGGACCGTGTGGTGGTGATGAGTCAGGGACGAATGGAACAAGTTGGAACACCATCTGAAATTTATACATATCCTGCAACTGAGTTTGTTGCTAAATTTGTCGGGCAGATTAACTTATTGCCAGTTGATGTTATTAATCCACCAGAAGGCTTGGTAAAAGTTGGGCAGCAGCCTGTGAGAACCAGCCGCGCCTTAAATCGTGCAGATGGCGCACACGCAGTTCGACTAGCAATTCGTCCTGAGGAGTTAAACCCAGGTTATCTGGAAGGCGCGAATAACTTGACTGGTAAAGTGGATTCGATCACCTATCTCGGTTCCATCATTCGCGTCCGCATTGATGTTGAGGGTCAATTAATATCCATGGATATGTTCAATGAACGGAAATTAAAAATGCCAGCAGTGGGAGATATATTTCAGGTTAACTTCGATGCGGATGCCTGCTGGTTGATATAAGAGGTGAAATTATGTTTTTAGGATTGGATGTACTCTCAAGTCAATTATCCTCATGGAAAGATAAGGCGTTATTTACACCCGGTCCATTGACCACCAGCCGAACTGTCAAGCAGGCTATGCTTCGTGACCTTGGCTCGCGTGATGCTGAGTTTATCAACATTGTAAAAGATGTGCGTCAGAGATTAGTTACACTGGGCAGTGACTCTGATGACTATACTTCTATTTTGATGCAGGGCAGCGGTACTTTTGGAATTGAAGCAACGCTTTCCTCTGTGATTCCTTCAGATGGAAAATTACTTATTCTAATTAATGGCGCGTACGGAAAACGATTATTAAAAATTGCCAATATCCATCACATTCCTGCAACTGAATTAACTTTTGCTGAAAATACCCAGCCAGATATTCAAGTGCTTGAGCAGGCACTTCAATCTGATTCGGCCATCACGCATGTTGCCGCAATTCATTGCGAAACAACAACAGGCATCATCAATCCGATTGAAGAGTATGGAAAGATTGTCAAGGCACATAAGTGCGTATACATTGTAGATGCAATGAGCAGTTTTGGCGCTTACCCTGTTGATATGAAAGCCTGTGGAATTGATTTTTTAATTTCTTCGTCCAATAAAAATATTGAAGGCGTTCCGGGCTTTTCTTTTGTACTTGCCCATAAAGAGGCGCTCCTTGCAGCAAAAGGCTTGGCTCGCACTCTCAGCCTTGATCTGTTTGCGCAATGGGAAGGCCTCGAAGGTGACGGACAATTCCGTTTTACTCCACCCACACATTCGATTCTGGCTTTTCATCAGGCGTTGATCGAATTGGAGCAGGAGGGCGGAGTCGTGGCTCGCGGCGCTCGTTATAAAAAAAACTATGAAGCGACACTCTCGGCGATGCAAGAAATGGGATTTCAGGCTTATCTTAAGCCCGAAGATCAGGGATATATCATCACATCCTTTTATTATCCCGAGCATCCCAATTTTAATTTTCAGCAATTTTATGAACGCTTAAGCGATAAGGGTCATGTGATCTATCCCGGCAAATTGACTCGTGCAGATTGTTTTCGCGTTGGTCATATCGGGCGACTTGGGCTTGCAGATGTAAAAGCGCTAGGGTCTGCAATTGCCAAAACATTGATTGAAATGAACATACATATTTCTGAAAAGAATGAGGAATAAAAAATGGATTTTGTTTTTCAACGCTCTTATCGTGGACCATTGAAAGCTGTCATTTTGGATTGGGCAGGGACAGCTGTTGATTATGGCTCTTTCGCACCAACGGCTGTTTTTTTGCGCCTGTTTGAGAATCAAAACGTAAAAATAGCTGTGGAAGATGCCCGCTCTGGAATGGGGTTAATGAAGAAAGATCATCTTCGAACCATTCTTGCGCGCCCCCAGGTAGCCGAAGCATGGAAGACGGCTCATGGCAAGCCTGCTTCAGAAGATGATATTGACAGTCTATTCAATAGTTTTGTGCCGCTGCAGTTATCTGTTCTGAAGGAATTTGCAGAACCGATCCATGGACTTTTAGATGTAGTAAAAGAGTTGCGTGAGCGAGAGGTGAAAATTGGAACCACCACAGGTTATCTTCGCTCAATGATGGAAGTGCTTGCGCCGAAAGCCAAAGAAAATGGCTACGAACCCGATTGTACAGTTTGCCCTGATGAAGTCCCCGCTGGGCGGCCCTATCCGTGGATGTGTTATGAGAACGCGATTCAACTGGGTGTCTTTCCCATGCAAGCCATGGTGAAAGTTGGTGATACCTTACCGGATATTGAAGAAGGACTAAATGCAGGGATGTGGACTGTGGGCTTGTCATTGACAGGAAACCTGCTTGGAATGAATGAATCAGAAGTTAACTTGCTTTCGCCAGAGGATAGAGATCATGCCATCAATAAAATTGAAACTCAACTTTATCAGGCTGGTGCCCATTATGTAATTGACGGCATTTGGGATCTGCCAGATGTATTGGATGATATTGAATTTCGCTTGGCACATGGTGAGGGCCCATAAATGTGACCAAGGTAATTCTCGTTCTTTCAGACGGTTTGCGCTACGATGTGGCAAAAGATAATATGGGTTTTCTGGGACATCTTGTGGAAAATAAACTGGCAAGCCTGTATAAAATTGTGGGCGAATTGCCTAGCATGTCCCGCCCGATGTACGAAACTATTCATACGGGCGTACCATCCAGTGAACATAGCATTGTTGCAAATTCGATTATCAGGCTTTCAAAGATGCCAAATATTTTTCAATCTGTTGCACGAGCTGGTAAGGTGACTGCCGCTGCTGCTTATTCCTGGTATTCTGAGTTGTACAATCGTGCACCCTACAATCCTATTGATGATAAAGAGGTTGATAATAATGCTTTGAATATTCAACATGGGCGTTTTTATACTCAAGATGAATATCCAGATATTGAACTCTTCAATATTGCAACTTCACTTGTAAGAAAGTTTTCACCTGATTATCTTTTGCTTCATCCAATGGGCATGGATTATCATGGTGAAACATACGGTTCTGATTCAAAAGAATATCGCAACCACGCTGTTTATCAAGACTCCAAACTTGCACCACTTATTATGGAATGGAAAGAGCTAGGCTATACTATTTTTGTCACAGGCGATCATGGAATTAATAAAGATGGCGCACATGGCGGCACAACTCCCGAACAGCGCACTGTGCCATTTTTTGTGATTAATCCCAACGGTCAGGGTGGAGGCGATACGGGTGAAACAAGCTCACATTTGCAGATCGCACCCACCATCCTTAAATTGTTGGATGTTCCCATTCCTGAAACGATGAAACAGAAGCCTTTATCCTTCGATTAAAGCTTTCATCAACTTGCGATTAAAAGCGGAAATATCCGCCACGACTTCAATTACGGTTTGCGCAGGTTAAGCGCACGCCGTTCAGTTCTTGGAGAATATATTTGTGAAAACGAAAAATTCCACCGATGGTGCTTATCCAGGGAAGGAGCATATCATGACTGTCTTGAGAAAGCTTAAGGCAATCCGGACGGATATGATTACTGGTTCAGCCAAGTCCCAGCTACGTATTGAAGATGTTCACTTGAATTACCAGGCAAGTGCCAGGAATCTCCTACATTACCTTGCTTTGCGTCGCCACGACCTGCGCCCTTTGCAGATCCAGTTGGCTACTCTTGGGCTTTCCTCACTCGGGCGGGCAGAGTCGCATGTCTTAGCCACGGTAGATGCCGTTCTTGTAGTTCTACACGGTCTGCTGAATCGCGCCTGGCAGCCGCCTTTACAGGAATTTGCAATTGTTGATTTCGCTAACGGTGAGCAGTTACTCGCCGAACACACTGATGTCTTGTTGGGAACAGCACCAAAAGGGCGCACAGTGCGGATTATGGTCACCATGCCGAGCGAAGCTGCCGATGATTACTCTCTCGTTCATAATCTACTCAAGCAAGGTATGGATTGCATGCGCATTAATTGCGCTCATGATGATGCTGCTACTTGGCTGCGGATGATCAAGCATTTGAGGAAGGCTGAGCGGTCATTGGGAAAATCCTGCCGAGTCGTCATGGATCTCGGTGGACCAAAACTGCGCACGGGTCCGCTTGAGCCGGGGCCAGCAGTGCTCCGAATCAAGCCCCGTCGAGATGTGTACGGACGAGTCACAGAGCCTGCACGAGTCTGGTTGACTTCAGATACTTCTCCTCAGCCTCCGCCTTCTTCAGTGAGTACTTGCCTCTTTATGCCATCGGCGTGGCTGGCCCTCCTACGAATCGGGGATCGCATAACATTCATAGATGCGCGTGACTCTAATCGGGCTTTTAACGTGCTTGATGTAATTGAGCACGGCTGCCTGGTAGAGGCGACCAAGACTGCTTACATTGTTCCGGGTATGATTCTGCATCGCGAGCGTGACATAGACAAGCCAGAAGACCAGGATGGCCGCGTCGGCGAGTTGCCACCGCTTGAAAACGTCATCTCCTTACAGCAGGGTGACATGCTCATTCTGACTCGTAACCTCAAGCCAGGTCGTCCTGCAACTTACGATAAGAACGGAAAAACTCTTACTCCAGCAGTAATTGGTTGCTCAATTCCGCAGGTCTTCGATGACGTGCGGGCAGGGGAGTCGATCTGGTTCGACGACGGCAAAATTGGCGGCGTTGTTGAAAAGTTGGAGCAAACGCAAGTTTTCATAAAAATTACCCAGGAGCATCTGAAGCCCGTAAAACTGCGAGCCGATAAGGGTATTAATCTTCCTGAGAGTAACCTACGCCTCGCTGCAATGACCGCCAAAGACATCGAGGATCTGTCCTTTGTGGTTAAGCATGCCGATGTTGTCGAATTGTCCTTCGCCAACACCGCACAGGATGTAGAGTCGCTCCAGCAGCACTTGTTGAGTTTGGGTGGTCGCCAACCTGCCATCGTGCTGAAAATTGAAACGCGGCGCGGCTTTGAGAATTTACCCGACATGTTGCTTACAGCTATGCGAGCCCCATCTTGCGGTGTGATGATCGCTCGCGGTGATCTGGCTGTCGAATGCGGATTCGAGCGCCTGGCGGAAGTTCAGGAAGAGATTCTCTGGGTTTGTGAAGCCGCGCATGTTCCCGTGATTTGGGCCACTCAGGTTCTAGAGACCCTCGCCCAAGAGGGCATGCCGTCGCGCGCCGAGATTACAGACGCGGCGATGGGGCGCCGTGCTGAATGTGTCATGCTCAACAAGGGACCTTACGTGGTCAGCGCAGTGCGGGTTTTGGATGATATTTTGCGGAGGATGCAGGAGCATCAAACCAAGAAACGGTCCAAACTCCGTAAGTTGCGCCTGGCCCATGTGCTAGATCACTAAACCGTAATTGCAGGGTAGTAAAGTTTTTGATGGCAGTCTGCGGGATTTTTCTTATTTAGGATAAAACCAAATGATTAATAAATCTTATTCGGCTAAAGCCTTCAGAAACTCTCGATTGAAATCAGAAATATCCGTAACAACCTCCTCTCAAATCTGATTCTCCTGGCGACAAATAGGTTCATTCACCCAAACAATACCGATGTTTACGTGAGTGATGTTTGATTCCGAAAAACTCGTAGCGCATTGTGGGTGAAAGCTCACTGAATGACCAGTTAAGATTCGGCTTGCGTGTTTTTCTATGTTTGACTTTGAATATTGATAATGCTACAATGTTAACGATTTGTTAATGGATTGGAGGTGTGCAGGGAAGATGTGTATATTGTTCTGTTCGTCCAATCAACACAAAACCATAAAGGAGATAGAGAAAAATGCGTCAAACTAAGTTCGTTTATTATTTGCTCGCTCTGCTCGTAATCGCCGCTACAATGTTATCTGCATGCGGTCCAGCTGCTACCGAAGCACCTGCTGCCACTGATGCGCCTGCCGCTACGGAGGCCCCAGCTGCCACCGAAGCACCTGCTGCTACTGAAGCCCCAGCTGCTGACCCGTTGGCTGATCTTGTAGCCGCCGCAGAAGCTGAAGGTATGCTCACCACAATTGCTTTACCCCCAGATTGGTGTAACTATGGTGGCGTGATTGAAGCCTTCAAAGCCAAGTATCCCAATATTGAAGTCAATGAATTAAATCCTGATGCTGGTTCTGCTGACGAAATCGAAGCCATCAAAGCCAATAAGGACAATACCGGCCCTCAGGCTCCTGATGTAATTGATGTAGGACTTGCATTCGGACCTTCCTCCAAAGATGAAGGTTTGATCCAGCCTTATAAGGTTTCCACTTGGGATACGATCCCCGATGATGCTAAGGATGCCGATGGTTATTGGTATGGTGATTACTACGGCGTAATGGCATTCCTCGTGAATACCTCCGTTCAACCTGATGTTCCACAAGATTGGGCTGATTTGCTTGATCCCAAATATGCTGGTCAGGTTGCCTTGTCTGGCGATCCCCGCGCTTCGAGCCAGGCCATCCAGGCCGTCCATGCTGCAGCACTTGCCAATGGTGGTTCATTAGAGGATGCCCAGGCCGGCCTTGATTTCTTTGCTGAATTGAATTCAGCTGGTAACCTCATCCCATTGATTGCGAATAATGGCTTGGTTGCCACAGGTGAAATTCCAGTTCGCGTTACCTGGGACTATAACGCTCTTGCCGCTGTTGACTCCTTTGAAGGTAACCCAACTGCTGAAGTTGTGATCCCTGCCACAGGACGTTTCGCTGGCATCTATGTTCAGGCCATCAGCGCATATGCTCCACATCCAAACGCCGCCAAACTCTGGATGGAATTCCTTTATTCAGACGAAGGACAGCTTCTTTGGATGGAAGGCTACTGCCACCCAATTCGTGAGGCCGACCTCCGCGACCGCGGCGTTATTCCTCAGGAGCTTCTCGACAAATTGCCTGATGTCTCCGGCGCAGTATTCCCAACTCTTGACCAACTCAATACAGCAAAAGAATTAATCACCACCAACTGGGATTCAGCGGTTGGTGCAGATGTTCAAGCCGCACCCTAAGTAATAAGTTTTATGTAGGATAGTGAGACCCCGCAATTTGCGGGGTCTCACTACAACTAGACTGGTTCTGAGGATATGAAGGCTATGACACAGACCACCGTTAATCTTAAAAAAAATATTGCCACCCCAACCAATTGGAAAGTCTGGCTTGGTATTGCCCCGTTTTTGCTCTTTGCAATTCTTTTTCTATTTCTTCCCTCCTTGCGCTTGTTTACAGCGAGTTTCACAGATATAAATGGTAACTTTACATTCAATAATATTATTCAATTATTTTCAGAGCCATTTATTGTCGAGGCTTATAAATTGAGTATTCAGATCAGTGCAGTCACTGCACTCGGTGGGGGCATTTTAGGATTTTTACTTGCATACTCAGTAACAGTAGGTGGATTGCCCAAACCTCTTCGTTCTATTTTGATCACCTTCTCTGGTGTTGCCTCTAATTTTGCAGGTGTTCCTTTAGCTTTTGCATTCGTTGCAACACTCGGTCGTCAGGGATTTATTACCCATATCTTAAGAGATTATCTTAATATAAATATTTATCAGGCAGGTTTTAATTTATACAGCTTTTTAGGGTTAAGTTTGGTTTACATGTATTTCCAGTTCCCATTAATGGTTCTTATCATGGCTCCTGCTTTGGATGGCCTCAAACGTGAGTGGCGTGAAGCTGCTGAAAATTTGGGAGCCAGCACAACCCAATACTGGTTAAAAGTTGCAATGCCCGTCTTATTGCCTTCAATTCTTGGAGCGATGATTTTATTATTTGGAAATGCGTTTGGCGCGTATGCTACTGCGTACGCTCTCACAGGCGGAAGAATCGGCATCGTCACGATTCAGATCGGAGCTCAGATTCGAGGCGACGTCTTATACAATCCAGGTCTCGGGTATGCCATGGCAATTGGAATGGTGGTCATCATGGCGATCTCATTAGCTGGATATTCATGGCTTCAGGCTAAAACCGAAAGGTGGCTTAAATGAGTTTCATGGCTCGTCTTCGCAGATTTCCCTTTTGGAGCTGGATTTGGTTTATTCTCGGCGCTTTATATTTTATATTGCCTTTGCTCGCTACATTTGAATTTTCTTTAAGTTGGGACCCTGCAATTCCTTTTAAAGCATATCAACGTGCATTTGAAGACAAGGATTTTTGGGAAACCTTTATTTATTCAAATGTGCTTGCGGTTGCAACCATTGTGATAAGTATTATCTTGATCGTCCCAACCGCATACTGGATTCGCCTTCGCCTTCCTCAAGCGCGCCGCATTGTAGAGTTTATTACCTTAATGCCTTTCGTTGTGCCAGCGATAATTCTTGTCTTTGGCTTGATACGAATCTACAGCGCGCCTATTAACGTACCTTTTACAGAAATTCAACTGATGCAGCCGCTGACTAATTTCAAAGTAGGTACCAATATATTAATTGTGGCTGGATATATGGTGCTTGCCATGCCTTATATGTATCGTTCAGTGGATACGGGAATGCGTACTGTAGATATTGGCACTCTGACAGAAGCGGCTCAAAGCCTCGGTGCAAACTGGTTCACCATCATTACGCGGATCATACTCCCGAACATTCGCTCGGCACTGTTGAGCGGCGCATTGTTGACCTTCGCCATTGTAGTAGGTGAAGTAACTCTGGCTTCATTTTTAGGCGTGGATGCGTTTGGTCCTTATTTGTTTTTACTAGGACAACATCGCGCGTATGAACCTGCTGCGCTCTCTTTTGTAAGTTTCCTGCTTACATGGTTTGCAATGGGAATGATTCAACTTGTGACTGGCGGTCAAGGTCAAGCCGCAGGCGCGCATTAAAGAATTGGCGGAGAATTTTCAATGTCTTATCTATCCATCTCAAACGTAACAAAACAATTTGGTGATACTGTTGTCGTTGACAATTTCAACCTTGATATTGAAAAGGGTGAGTTTGTATCTTTTCTTGGTCCTTCGGGCTGTGGAAAGACTACGACCTTACGTATGGTGGCTGGGTTTGAAATTCCCACCTCTGGAAAAATTTTGCTGGATGGTGCAGATATTACAGATAAGGCTCCCAATCAGCGCAATGTCGGTATGATTTTTCAATCGTATGCATTGTTTCCAAATATGACCGTTGCCCAAAACATTGGTTTTGGGCTCACTGTCCGTAAAGAACCTGCCGCTGTTGTAAAACAACGCGTGAGTGAAATGATCAGCCTGATCAATCTCGAAAAGCATGCGGACAAATATCCATATCAACTTTCAGGCGGACAACAGCAGCGAGTCTCATTGGCGCGCGCGCTTGCCAACCGTCCACAGGTGCTTTTGCTTGATGAGCCTCTTTCCGCTTTGGATGCCAAGATTCGCGTGTCGTTGCGTGCTGAGATTCGCGCCATTCAGAAATCCCTGGGAATCACTGCCATCTTTGTGACGCACGATCAAGAGGAAGCCCTATCCATCTCTGACCGTATCGTTGTTATGAATACAGGCGTGATCGAACAGGTGGGAACTCCGTTTGAAATTTACAACTTCCCAACTACTGTGTTTTCTGCCAATTTCGTGGGCACACTGAATAATGCGAACGGTGAAGTGGTTGACCCTGCGAAAGGATTGCTAACTGTAGATGGAGTGCAATTTGCAACAGCTACTGATTTGAAAAGCAGGAAAAAGGGTGATAAGGTACGGGTTGCCATTCGCCCTGAACGTTTTAGCTTTGCGTCTGAACAAAAGAAAGCTAATGTAGTGGATGCAACTATTGAAAATATAACTTTCCTTGGTTCGGTTGTCCGTATTCAAATCACGATCGGCAATACGAAATTCAATATGGATACTTTCAACAATCCATTTCTTGAATTGCCCCATATTGGCTCTATAGAAAAAGTGACTTGTTCAAAAGAAGCTGTATTAGTTCTGGATGAATGATAGATAAAAAATTTAAAAAGGTTCGACGTTCATACGTCGAACCTTTTTAGTTAAAGATGAAGCATTAATTTTTATCCCTTCGATGAAACTCAGGACAAGCCTTCGACTAAAGCCTTCACTAATTCACGATTGAAATCTGGAATATCCGCCACGACCCGCCCCCAAACCTGATTGCCCTCTCGAAAAGCAGCTTCATCCGCCCAGACACCACCAACGTTTACCATATCATCTTTAATTCCAACTGACCCAGTAACGCGTTGACCTTTTTTGATGATGCCAGCTGAGACAGCAATGGACCCGCCGTGGCAGATGATCCCAACGATCTTATTCGCCGCATCCATCTCGCGGACAATATTTTTCACCACGTCATATCTTCTCAATTTATCGGGTGCCCAGCCGCCGGGGAGAATGATCGCGAAGAGGTCCTTTTCTTTGAGCGATTCGATGGTTGTATCAGGCGTGACTGCTAATCCATTTTTTCCCTTAAATGTTTTTAGATCCATGGCCGCAGATAATACCTTTGCACCCTCTTCCTGCAAGCGCATCATAGGGACAAAATATTCATAGTCTTCAACGCCTTCAGCGATGAGAATTGCAATTGATTTTCCTTTTAAACGCATGATCTGTTCCTCCAAATTCTGATGGGTGATTGATTGATATATGTTTTGCGAGCGTCCTTCTTGCCGATTGTTCAATCTCTGCAAGAATGTTTTTGTGATTAACGTTGGTGAGCAATTCCCCAAATGTAACACGTGGTTTCAATCCGAACAACTCCTTTCCACTTACGATTTGACGGATCATTTGATACATAAAAGCCAGCCGTTGTTTATCCGGGTGCGATCTGCGAAACCAGGTAATGGGATGCTTCATTATTTTTTGAGAAATCACATTGCTTACAGTAGTGACCAACACGCGAGTCTCTGGCGCTGACTTAAGGAAGATTTCAAGACTGCGTGACCACTTATTAAATTCTGCATCGGGGTTTGGCATAAAGGCGGGGTCGGGTTCAATTCCGCCGCGTGGAAAGATCAATAACGCACCGCCATCTTTTAAATGCTGAATGGCTTTGCGCAGGGTTTGCATACGCCCAAATGCATTTTTCACATTAGGCGAAAAAATTGCATGTTTACTTAAATTTGGAAGATAGCGATAAGGCGGTATCTCGCCGATAATAATTTTGTAATCATCACGCGGGATGTAAGCTGAAATTGTTATTGCATCGTAGGATGCTGGGTGGTTGGATGCAATGATCAGCGGACCCTGTTTTGGAATTATTTCTGTGCCGCTTGCTTCGTATCCAGCTACGAAGTGTGGCAGCAGCCAGCGGGCGCCAGCCATGCTTCCATTTCGCTCAATTTCATGGTCAAGACCCAAAATGACTCTTGAAACACGAAGCATTGCTTTGCCGAAAGCCAAACGAATCATGGTTCGAACGCTGTTTGTTTGAGGCAACCCCATTGCCTTCGTTAATTCGAAAAGAAATGTCTCGTTTAGTTCTTGAAGATTTGAATTAATGTCGTACACAGTAGAAGTCTAAATTTCCTGATGCAATTGATTTTTAATTTATCCTGCTCCGCTCGATCCACCACCAGATGATCCGCCTCCACCTCCATCTCCACCACTGCTTGCGCCTGCTGAATCAGATGCAGACATAATAGCTACCATTGCGCTGAAGTCGGCATCGCCGCCTGCTGTTGCCTGGAACCAGATCGGCAGAGGCACACCACCGAGATTCTGGAAATATTTCGCCCAGCTTGTTCCCAAACCAAATACGGCGGCATATGCCAGATAACGCTCAAAATAATCTGAACTGATAGCAGGTTCTTTACCCTTACTTGCCTGCTTGAGATATTCAGCAAAACCTTTCCAGCGTGCGGACTGCTCTTCACCGGATGGAGTTAATTCTGAGAATATCATGGCATAAACTAGAAGGGCAATTGAAAGAATAAATACACCCGCACTTATTCCTGCTATCCCTGCAAATAAGACTGCCAAATTAATATTGCTGCTTGAACCAGATCCCAAAAACATTGATGCGACAAATAGCATCAATGTAATAAACATTGTTATCACGCTCATTGCAAGCAACTTTATACGTTTTTGCTTGCGCTCTACATCAAGCCAGCCGCGCTGGATGAGTTCCTGCTCCAACGGTTCATCGAAAAGTTTGTTTTTTGTTGCCAGGCGCGCAGCGACTTGATTCATGTTCATTTGTGTTTCATCAGCCTGGAACAATGCATTCAAGAGTCCTTGTTCGTGCGGACGCAGGGATGTACCAGTTTCTTTTCGAATCAGCATATGATTTTTTGTTCCCCAATGACCCGTTTGCTCTTGTACCTCCAGAATGCCACGTTGTGCCAAATCAAAAATTGTGCCCATGAAACTATGTGGTTGGCTAGTCAGTTTGCCAATAACGGCTGGGGGTTCATCTGATGGAGGTATTGCAGTGGAAACAATCGTATTTAAATTTAAATCGCGTTCGTTGGCACGGGTATAAGTAAATAATCCAAATCCACCTAATACTATGGTGGCAATCCCTGCAATAAACCCAACTGGCAAAGCGCGGGATGAGGCGGCGTCATTCTGTTCTTTCTGTGTCTGCCATTGCGGAGGAAATTGTGCCAGGCTGTTGGGTGTGAATCTTGCTGTCAGAATAAGATCTTCATCTTCGGCGAGACCGCTTGAAGTGAGGATGATGCGTTCGTCTGTCGGATTGGATTCATATAATCGGCTGAGGGTCGGCTGTTCAAGCAGAGTTGCTTGTGAGGGATATGTCAACGTGATGGTTGAACTTGAGATCGAGTAATCGTGATCTTCGGGGATGGCGCGCCAGATCATCGTATCGGCATCTCCTTTGCGGATGACTCCATCCGCTCGATAGCGGACGGTGAACACATGCGCCGCATCAGATGTGGGGGAGAAATGCCACGTTACCTTGAGCGGATCGCCAGCCTTGACCTCCACCTGACCAGCCTGCGTTCCCAGTGACATAGGCACACCATCCATACTTGCATCAAGGAATGTAATGCCGTCTGTTTCCTGCGCAGAGATTTCACGAAAGGCAAATGTAAACGGTTCGCCTATAAAATGAAATTCCACGGTTTCAGTCACAATCGCTGAACCGTTTTCCTGGAGATCGATCTGAACGTCAAAGCGTTCAGCGTAATAAGATTTAGCCGCCAATACAGGGTTGGCTACAAAAAGTGAAATTAATAGAGTGATAATAAATGAGATTGAAAGTTTTCTTGTCATGGGTTCCTCCATGTATATCTACGGTAAATGTACACTAATGTTGGAGGTTGGATGAAATGTTTACCAGACCTTAACAATTCCCAAATATGTTTGTGAACTTAAACCAGTGATGTTTTTTCCAATTCAGCATCGAACTGTTTTAACTCCGCCTGTTCGGTTTGGAGAATTTGTAGCAGCGGAGGAATTTTTCCTTCGACTTGTTTTGCGTCCCGACCTTTTAATCCCACGATCCCCGTCACAACACTATCCACGGCATTATTCGTACCTGTGAGTTGTGCCTCAAAGCGGGAAAGCAGTGTACTGATATTTTTCATCTGAACCTTGCGCCCCTGCAGAGATTTGAGAGTTTCTTCAAACTCCTTTTTTTCAGATGTATCTGCCGCGCTTCGGATATTCTCTTGCATGGTTTCAATATCATTATTGAAGTTGCTGGAAATTTGCTGGACTGAGAAATTATTGTCAAGAGCCGTCATATTCAAGCAGAGTTGATAGGCATGATCTACAAGATCGCTCAATGCATCCTGAACTGGTTCGACGGTTCTGCGAAATGATGGCGGGACACCCTGCAATGAGTTGAAAATAGAAATACGAGCGCGGTCGAGGCGGTCAAAGCGGTTTTGAAAGCGTTGAGCCAATGGCTCGCGTGATTGTCTTGTGAATGTGATCTGCAAGCCAGGGTCTCGTGCAACTACAACGACCATGATGAGCCAGAAGACGAAACCGATTGGAGCCAGCCACCATGCTGAACACAGGCCGGCGGCAACTGTCAGCGCCAGCATGGATAGATTAAGTGGATGCAGGATCGAGGTAAGAAGAGGCGGGCGGTTTGTCATATCAGATTAGAAGAAGGTCGCGATCTCATCATAGATTTTTTGGATGGTCTCTGGCAAACTATCATATTGCTTGCCGCCGCTTGGATCTGCAATACTTTTCAGGATGTCTGCTTCTGCATCGTCTCCGAAGGCAATCGTAAATATTTTGATCGCATTACCACCTTCGCTTTCTGTGCCCTGGATTTCGCGGACGATTTCATCCAGGGTTGTCGTGGAAGTGGTATCCTGTCCATCGCTTAAGACTACAATTGCGCGAATATGTTTTGGATTACCCTCCACTTGTAAATCTTTATATGCTTTCAGGGTGGCATCGTACAAGCTGGTATTGCCTTGCTCAAAAATTCCAGAAACACTATCCAATACCTGCTGGCGTTTATCGCCAATGGGGGTAAGCGGGGTAAGTGTGTTTATATCCGTGCTGAACAAGTCAATTCGCAAACGGTCGCGGTTGTCAAGTTTGCCGATAAATTGCAAAAGGCTTGCCCGCGCCGATGTGATCTTATCGCCTTCCATGCTGCCTGAGATGTCGAACACTACAATCAGGTCAACCGGTTTTTTCGTTTCACGCCACAAATCTTGAATACCTTCAATCACCGAAGCACTTGGCACTTCAAGGATAGTTTGCGGCTGGTTGATATCAACCCCATGTTCAGGGTTGAGCGGAGACGTTAATGGAATAGATGGATCGGCTGGTCTGAACCCGAACTCAAGTGACTTCAACTGCTGAGGTTTATCCAGCAGAAATGTTTCAAATAACTGCGCCGCCTCTTTTTGTTCAGCAGTGACCCAGGGTGTATTCAAAATAATATAAGGATGATTTGACCAGAATGTGCCTTCTTTTGGATAAATGGCAACAACAGGAATTTGTGAAGACTGACCGCTGATCCGTTTTGTTTCCTGCGCGACGATCAGGTTTTCATAAAGCACCGCCGCACTTAAGTAGGATGGCCCACGGTCAAACATTCGTTCCCCAAAAAAGCCAGTGCTTGTTCCATAATGAATGACACTGCTTTCTACTTCAGTCATAAACTCTTTTAATTCAGTAGATCGCAAATCGCTTTCCGTTAAACCGCGCTGTTTATCCAGCCCTGCATATGTCTCTGCAATGATCGAGACAATACCGCTGTTGCTGTAAAAAGGATGTGTGTGACCGAATTTGAATTGTCCCCATTCGGGGTGTCCATAAGCAGACCAGCCCTCTTCTGAAATTGCGAGTTGCGCAATATCTTGCCAGCCCAAAGCTTTATCAGGCCAGCCCAGAGCTTGCGCCATTGGACGCCACATGGCAATCACTACCGGGCTTAAGACAAGGTCATTTGGCGCACCTGTAACCAGATCATCGGCATGGGAATTCTTCCATTCGGAATTTGCGACTGGGATATAAACAGACGATGCGGGACTCCACACAGTGGGCTGGAGGGTGCCGTCAATAATGCCGCGCACCGATTCAATCGACCCCATGGCTGTTGCTTCCACAACCATGATTTTTCCATCTGACGTTTGGTTCCGAGCATCGTTGAATTGCTGAATCAGAGGTTCCAGCCATGCCTGTTTCTCTGAACCGTAAACAATGCTGACCGTCACTTTTTCGCCGGGAATTAAATCCTGTATGGCGCCGCATGCGCTCAATAATAGCGAGAGAATTGTTAATAGGGAGAAAATACGAAGTTTCATTTTTTGTCCTTGAATATTATCTACTTACGTTGCGAGACCAAAAATCTCTCAAGGTGTTCAATACGTTTCCTGCGGGGATTTCCACCTCGCGGATGCCAGAGAGGTCTGCAAGAAACCCATTCGCGGCATACCGGTCAAATGGTGAACCAGATTGCTCTAGCTTAATGGAAGTATCCACGGGGCGGTAGCCGTATTTCATCAGCGCCACTTCCTGAGCGGGCTTGCTCGTCAGATAATCAATGAACAAGGTTGCGGCTTCGGTCTTTTGCGGCGTGACCCAATCTGCATTCAATACGCAGAAAGGATGGTCGCTCCACAATATCGCGGGCGGATAGTAAACACGCAATTCACCATAACGACCCACAGCGTTTTCAGCCTGTTCAAGGGCAGTAGCTTCATAAACGGTCACCATGTCAAATGTGCTGGGGCCGTAAACCACCATTTTTTCCATGAGTGGCCCCGTGCTGTGCTCGAATTGTCCGATAGATGATTCAGTTTCAAGGAACCAATTTTGATATTCATTGTTGGATAAAATGTTTGAAGCATCCAGATTGGTGGTCTTACCGTAGTATCCGTATGTCATCAGCAGAATCGTCATGAATCCACTATTAGATTTCAATGGGTCGGTATGACCGAACTTTACATATCCCCATTCAGGATGGTTATAAGCTGCCCAGCCTTGGGGATCATTCAACGCATCATGTAAGTCTCGCCATAGCGATGCGCCCGGTTGGCGTCCCCATAAAACGTCGGCACGTTCCTTCCATGCAATCAACACAAGAGGCGTCTTGAATACAGAACGACACGTAGCCGTATCTGCAGGGTTCACCAACGGACGACCAAATTGGACAGAGGATGCATCCACTAATGCCGCGAGTTGCAAAGAACTTGCAGGGCTGACGATATCTGGTTGACGGACGCCATCCAATACTGCTGAATTGATCTCCCACGAGCCCATCTTTTCGAGCTCGATCTTTATAGGATGCCCATCTATCGTCGGATTCGTTCTTTCAAAATCGAGGATGACTTCATTTAGCCAGGCTTCTTTTTCAGTGGAATACAAAACTGAAACAACAATTGGCTCAGGGGGTGGGATGACTGCCTCACGCAGCGGCGCATAAGCGATTGGACGAAACGCTGGAGAAACCATAGCGGCAATCAGTACCCCAACAGTTGCCAATGAAAAAATAACGAACAAAAACCAGTTAATGCGTGGTGTATACATTTTATTTTCCGCCCTTAACTATACCGCAAAAGAAAAATACTCTATTAATGGGTTGTTAACTGAGAATTGGTCGTTGATTACCTACAACTTTTAATTTAGATTGACCGAAGCAGCGCCACCAAAAAGTTCCAAGTGCTGGAAAGTGATGGAACATATAACATTTCATCAGGTGAGTGCGGATTCTTGATCGTAGGGCCTAATGAGATCGTGTCCAGCCCGTTACAGCGGTCACTAATGGTTCCACATTCCAGGCCTCCGTGTGAAAGCTCGACAAGTGGCCTTTGATGATTTAGCTCCTCATACACTTCAATGCATTTTTTCAGCAAGGGTGAATCCATGTTGGCTTGCCAGGGTGGGAACATTTTGGTTCGTTCCGTTTTTGCTCCCGCAAGAGCCGCTATTGCCTCGGTACGGCGATTCATCTCCTCAAGCCGTGAGAATACTGAACTACGCTGATTTGATATGACATGGAAGCCATCTTCAAGAAGCTCCATCACTCCAATGTTATTGGATGTTTCAATAAAGCCTTCTACTTCCGCAGACATTTCCGCAACTCCATTTGGCAATGCAGAAATGAGTTGAATGCTTTTCTTTGTATCTTCAAAACTAATTGCGGACTCAACCGAACTTTGTTTTCCTAACAAAACCAAAAACGGACCTTGTTCAGACCCGATAAATTCTGCTAGAAGAATTTTCTCAAAAGCAGTAATTATTTCTTTGCACAATTCAGATAATTCTTTTGAGCATAGAAATATCGCCTCAGCATCCCGTGGAATGGCGTTGCGTGCATTGCCGCCTTTGAATTTAGATAATCGGATCGGGATTGTGCGTTGAACCTCATCCAGAGTTCGCGCTAAAATTTTATTGGCATTGCCGCGATGTTTATTAATATCTTCGCCTGAGTGACCGCCTTGCAATCCGCTGACTGCAAGCTCAAAAGTTATATCGTCTTTCGGTGGCTCACTCCAGCTTACTGGCAATGTAATATAGGTGCTTCCACCACCCGCACACCCAATGGTAAAAACTCCATCTTCTTCTGAATCCAGGTTGATCAACACTTTTGCTGTAAGCAAACTCGGATCAATGTAATCTGCGCCGCCGATGCCAGCTTCCTCTTCCACTGTGAACAGCAGTTCAAGCGGTGGGTGACTGATGCTTTCGTCTTCGACCAAAGCCATTGCTATGGCGATGGCAATTCCATTATCTGCACCCAATGTCGTTTTATCGGCTTTCAACCAATCACCATCACGAATGATATGAATTGGGTCGCGCGTAAAATCATGCGTGGAGTCGGGAGTCTTTTCGCAAACCATATCCAAATGGCCCTGTAAAATTAATGCAGGAGCATTTTCGCGCCCAGTACTGGCAGGGACGTAAATGACAAGGTTGCCAATACTATCGGTTTTGCTGGAGAGTCCGCGTGAAGTTGCCCAGTGGGTCAACCATTCACGAATACCAGCCTCATTTTTTGTGCCGCGGGGAATAGCAGAGATTTGTTCGAAGTGTGCAAGTATTTGATCAGTTGCAGACATGATTTTTATTCGCCAATGATCTTTACCAATACTCTCTTTTTTCTTTTTCCATCAAACTCACCATAAAATATCTGTTCCCATGTGCCAAAATCCAATTCGCCATTAGTTATCGCAACAACTACTTCACGCCCCATTACCTGACGTTTCATATGTGCATCCGCGTTATCTTCACCGGTATCATTATGGCGATATTGATCGATTGGTTCATGCGGGGCTAATCTTTCCAGCCATTTTTCGTAATCGTGATGCAAACCGCTTTCATCGTCATTGATAAAGACCGATGCACTGATATGCATGGGGTTAACCAGACAAAGCCCTTCTTGAATGCCGCTTTCGCGCAAACATTCTTCTACTTGCTGCGTGATGTTTACGAATCCGCGACGAGTTGGAATATTAAACCAAAGTTCTTTGCGAAATGATTTCATCTTTTATCTTAGGAAAGAACCTGTGCGCATATAAATTTCTTTGAGCGATTCTTTTTTATCCACATCATCAATATACACGCCGTTATGACTGCGAGAAGAATGGATCATCTTCCAGCCGCCGAGGCTGATACCCACATGCGTTACATCGCGGTCACTGTCACCTTCACCGAAGAAAAGCAGGTCACCGATCTCAAACGGAGCTTCAACAGGTTTCGATGCAGTAGCCTGCATATCTGCATCACGCGGAATTTCAACCCCAACCCAGCGATGAAGCAGACGCGCAAAACCAGAACAGTCAATGCCGTTGCCGCTTGTGCCGCCCCAAAGATAAGGAGTACCTGTCATGCGCATGGCGTCCTGCACGAGTGCTTTGCGTTTTTCTTCCAAGGTTTGAGGAATATCTTTTATATCTCGTAATGCAGAAGAACAGACCCAACCTGTTTTGTTCACAGCAATGCGAGTCCATTCACCATTATTTTCCTCAACAGCAATACCTGTTCCACTCACAATGCGCGTGAGCACTTCACTGTTTGCATTGGGTTCTGCATATATTTCAATAGCGGGCGCGATGACAAGATGTGTTGGCGTGGTACTGACCTCTTCTGAAAGATAAGGTTTATATGCCCAACCTAAATATCCATCTTGTTGGCGGGTGAAAACCCAGCGATTTTTTTCTTCGAGAATTTCCAACTCAGTTCCAAAATATAATTCACTTGAAAGAGGCATTCCAAAAGTTGGCTTTTCGTACAAGCCGGTTAAATTCGTCGCAACACGGATGCGCGGCAAATCTGCACGATTGAGAATATTGACCGAAGCAGTATCCAATCTCACGTCAGAAAAGAGGCGGTGCAAGTCGTCCACTTGAGTCTGATCGAGCACGCGTCCACTTAACGTAAGAGTCTTATTATCCAGCGCCGTGATCTCAAGTTCAAAAACAGAGGTGCGATTATCAGATTGCGATGAAAGTTCATTTAGTTTATTTTGGATGTCTGTGCTCATGGGTTGATTTTACACGATTTGTGTTAAGATTAAGTTATGCCTTATATAACGATAAACGATGCGAAAATTTTTTACGAAACTTTTGGGGATGACCGGCCGAATCACACTCACGCGCCCGTTTTGCTGATACACGGCTCGACTATTGACGGCCCGACGGATTGGTCCGACATCGCTCCAGAGCTCGCCAAACACTATAAGGTGTTCGTGCCAGATTGCCGTGGACATGGTCATTCGAATAACCCGAATACATCTTATTCATTTAAAGAACTTGCTGATGACGCCGCTGCTTTTATTCGCGCCATGGGATATGAGTGCGCGCATGTCATCGGGCATAGCAATGGCGGAAATGTTGCGCTTGTTATTTTGATGGAACATCCTGATGTGGTACAGACTTGTATTCCGCAGGCTGCAAACGCTTATGTGACTCAATATTTAATTGATCGTGAGCCTGAAGTGTTTGACCCCGAACGTGTGAAGCGCGAAGCACCTGAATGGATGAATGAGATGATCGCTTTGCACAGTGAAGTAAATGGAGATGAATACTGGCGTGATATGTTGCAGATGACAATGAAGGAAATCATCTCTGAACCGAATTACACACCAGCTGACCTCGCAGAGGTGAAGAAGCCAACGCTTGTCATCATGGGTGCGGATGATACGGTCAATGCGCCAGATCGGCACGGGCAATATATTGCTGAAAATATTCCAAATGCTGAATTATGGATTCCTGAAGAGACAGGACATACTGTTCATAAAGAACGCCGCGATGAATGGCTAAAGAAAGTTTTGGATTTTCTGGAAAGAAATAATTAATTTTTTGTAGGGGGCGCAGCGTCGCTGCGCCCCCTACGGGAATTGCATGATGAAATTACACTGGGAACCGATCACACTTAATCTAAAAACAACTTTCCGCGTTGCGCATGGTGCAAGTGACCAACGCTTCAATGTGCTTGTCTTTCTTGACGACGGAGTTGGCGAAGCAGCGGCAGTTCCATATTATGGTGAGACTCAAGAGGGGATTATTGAATATCTCAAATCTGTGCCTGACTTGGGCGATGACCTATTTGATATGGATGCTGTTCTTGCAAAACGACCTGCGGGTTCACGCGCGGCACGTTCCGCAATCGACGAAGCCTTGCATGATCTGTGGGGAAAGAAGTTAGGACAACCTTTATATAAATTATTTGGTTTGAATCCAAACAACTTACCGCTGACATCATTCACAATCGGCATGGACGAACCCGAAGTAATGGCCGAACAGGCCAAGGCTTCTGGTCATCCTGTTTTGAAAATTAAGCTGGGAAGTGAAAAAGACGAGGATATTGTTGCAGCGATTCGCAAAGCCACGAATGCCAAACTGCGTGTGGATGCAAATGCAGGTTGGACTCGTGAACAGGCATTACAGATCATTCCGCGTTTAGCAGAATACGACCTGGAATTAATCGAGCAGCCATTGGCAGTGGATGATGTGGAAGGTTATTTCTGGCTCAAAGAAAAACTAGTTGCACAGAAAATCAAGACCCCAATTTTTGCAGATGAGACTGCCAAGAATTCACATGATGTTGCAAAACTGGCTGGGTCAATAGATGGTGTGGTGGTGAAGACTATGAAAAGCGAGGGGATTCGCGAAGCCCTGCGGATGATCCATACGGCGCGCGCGCATGATATGCAAATTATGTTGAGCTGTATGGTTGAGTCGTCGGTGGGAGTCACCGCTGCCGCGCACCTTGCTCCACTTTGCGATTATGCCGATTTGGATGGACCGTTGTTGATCAAGAATGATCCATATACAGGGTTGAAATACGATGGCGCAAAAATGTCGTTGCCTGATGGTGCGGGGTTAGGCGTAGTTAAGAAGTGACAAAAAAGACATCCGAGATTTCGCGTCAAGCGTCTCGGATGTCTTTTCTAATATCTGCCATTTATTTCCCTTTTGGAAGCACCGAGCCTGTTTTGTTCATATAATCTCGATATTCATCTCCGAATGATTCCAACATCATCTTTTCTTCAGCTTGAACACGCAGGAAATAAAATGGGATAAACGCCAAAAGATTGGTAAAACCTGCAATCCAATTTTGCAAAAGCAACGGTTGTGCAATGGCTAATATCCACTGTGAAAGATACATAGGATGGCGAATGATCCCGTAAATACCGCGGGTGATCAACTCATGTTTTTCGCGAATCTCAAGTGATGGTGACCAATTTAATCCCAAGTCTGCATGACTCTTCCAAAATACGATAACCGCTCCGATAGCTAGAATTACACCCAACCAGCCTGCCCAGGTTGGCAAACTGTAGTTAGCAAAGTCCAACCAGTTGGTCAATGAATAAATAAGAGGCAAGATGAAGCCTCCCAGTAAAAGCAGGATAAGCAGCTTCCATTCCTGTCCTGTGATCTGGCTTTGCTTCATTTTTTCAAGCTTGCGCTTTTTGTTGAGCGGCGCGCGGATAATCATTTCGGCCACAATAACGACCCAGAATGCAATTTCAAATAGTTTCATATGGATATTCCTTACTCGGTCTTTTCTACAACTAAAGTTGCTTCTCCCAACAAAGCGGCAATTGCTCCAATGGCGGCGAGTTGAGGAGCAAGTAATACCCCGACAATACCAAAGGTCATTGGAATCTCCATCATTGTCTTGCCATCTTTATCTTTGATAATGATCTTGCGGATATTACCTTCGTGCAGGATTTCCTTGATCTTGGCAATTAATTTCTCGCCTTCCACTTTGAATTCTTCGGTGCGAAATTTATCAGGCATGTTGGACTCCGATTAGAGGGTGAAATTAATATGTTCTACGAGTTAATTGAGTTAAGGTTGCTTGAGTAAGCAGTGGGTATAAACTATTCAAAGAATAGTTGTCTAGAAAAATATGTGGCCATTATCTTCGTGTTCATCAGGTTTTTCAAGCCGTAAACTCAAATACACGTTTGCTAATAACGCTACCCCGATGATCAAACCTAGACTAAACATAAGTATTGCTGGAATCCTAATCAAATTTCTAAACATAAAAACCACTACCCCACCCAACGAAAATAGAGCACCTGTAGATGCCATGACCATAAGATATATTGGGTTTCGCGTTCTAAACTTTCCTGCCATAAGCATACAAAGCATAATTGCTTGCATACGAGCTTCTTCAGTATTTCTATCAATAGGATCATATCCACTTCGCCCTTGTCGAGTGCGATGACCTGGCTGGCCAAGAAGAAGGAAAGTCTTTTCGTCCATGTATAACCACTGTGGTATTGGTTCGTTGGTTACTAAAATTTTAGTTTCGTCAAATTCTATGCTGGTTTCCTGTATGTTATCTGGACTCAGGTTTGTAACTAAGTGATATTGCTCTTCTTCCCAAGCCACCCTTGCATTAGCAAGGTTTTCACGAGCGGCATAAAATCGAGGGTTAAGTTGTATGGCTTTGATATAAGCATCAATTGCAAATTCTAGCTGATTTGCCGTTTGCAAAATCAAGCCAAGATAATTATAGGCAGGTGCAATGTTTTGCATATATGGTTTTGCAGTTTCACATTCTAACAACGCTTTTTCAGGTTCATCTTCATTAGCATATTCAAGTGCCTGATCTAAGTGATTTTTAGCAGTAGATTCTTCAAATTTTTCTTCAAGTGCAAGTTCGACGCTCAACATATTATCCCAAGAGTCTTTTAATTCGGGATTAAGTTGTATAGCTTTGCGATATGAATCAATCGCAGGTTCTAATAAATCCAATGTGTCAAAGATCAACCCAAGATGATTGTAGGCGCTTGCAATGCTTGGCAAAGTTAATTTTGCAGTTTCGCATTCTTCTAACGCCTTATTAGTTTCGCCGTTATTGGCATATTCAAGTGCCTTATCAAGGTGGCTTTTAGCAGCAGATTCTTCAAAATTTTCTTCAAGCGCTGATTCGATACTTAACATATTTTCCCAAGCGTCTTCGAAGCTAGAATCAAGTTCGATGGCTTTTTGAAAATTGATTATGGCATTCTCGAGTTGTCCCATCTCATAGTAGATTTCTCCACGATAGTTATATGCAATTGCAGAGTCTGGGTTCAACTGAATTAACAGTTCGCATTCACTTAATGCCTTTTCCAACTCGTTATTTTCCAGATCATCCTCAACTCTATACAAGACTTCAGAGATTTGAAATTGGATAGACTGAGGTGGTACATAACCTAATCTATCCAATAGGATTTCTTTAATGATTTCAAAAACTATCTCATCCCATTTGTCAATTTCCCCGTATTGCCAAATATAAAGCAAATCTTCAGTTTCTTCAGCAATTAGGTTTTGATAGATTTGTTCTCGACGATTATCACTCATGCAAAGTAGCCCTCATTGATTTATTATATGGCTGAACAATCTAAATTAAGTTAAATCCTCTTAACACCCCATCAAATGCTTGTCTACCATCTTGAATAGCTTTCTCGCGCCATTTTGTTTCGGATGGAAAATATAATTCTTCAAATTCGTTGCGGATTCTTTTTGCATCATCTTCATTTTTTGCTCCATGCCAATGGAGTTGATTCTCGAAGACCATTGCCCTGAGGCTACGAATT
The DNA here is from genome assembly GCA_014379595.1 of Anaerolineales bacterium. Taxonomy (GTDB): domain Bacteria; phylum Chloroflexota; class Anaerolineae; order Anaerolineales; family Villigracilaceae; genus Villigracilis. The sequence goes on along the minus strand of JACMLM010000011.1, from coordinate 15,086 downwards.
CGTGAAAGCAGTGAATCGCCGAAGGTGCCGAATTCAAATCCGCAGGCGAAGAGGTGTTTTTCTGGAAAATCTTTGTTTCGTAACTTGTAATAGTATTCTGCCATGTCTCCGCTAATGGCATAGAATTCTTCTGCATTAATTTTCAATACCAGCGGATAATTAAATTTCTTTGATGTTTCTTCGGATGTCATTGGGTCAAGCGGGGACATGATGATGCTCATTTGGTAACGAGGGCCGTAGCCTGTGTGCATGTCTATTTGACTAACGGATTGATATTCTTCAAGCGCGCGGCGATAAAGTTCCATGGCAACGCTTGTACTTTCTTCATGTCTTGTGCCACCGTAATAAAATCCGTTTGATGTATGGTGTTGTCCTAACAATGCGGCAGTTGTTACAGTTGCGATACCCGGTTTGAGAAGGGCTTTTAATACACGCCACCAGAATGAAAAGTTTTCTGATGCAAATGATTCAATGCGATTTTGTGGATTGATCAGATTCTTAACTTGATGAAACTCAGGATTAATAGCGGGATCAAAATTTCCATCGAAAACAAAGTTGCGGTTTAAGTCCACGCTGTTTTCGTTGACTTTGCGACGATGTTTCATGCCCCAGGGATTCATTCCATGAATCAGAAGCAAGCCTGTATTTTCTGGATTCAACTTGGGAGCAAACTCTTCGATGAAAATTTCCAACATCGCATAGCCAACATAGCCTTCAATGCCATGTTCAGCAGTGGAGATGATGATCAGGTTTTCTTTTTTCTGTGGATGTGCCCATAGCCAATCAATGCTAAGGTCGGGGAAGTTTTTAAGTGGATGAGTCTCCAGCTGAGTCGAATGCCATTTTTGCTGAATCAGGCTGAGGCTTTGAAGGAAGCGTGTTCGAGCGTCCTCATAAGATGAAGGGAAGTAGTTATCCATGTTTTGTTCTTCTATTATCATAGCGGGAGATTGCTCACCTGCACTGCAACAAACGCAGTGCGGCGCAAGTGTCGGGCGAAGAGCAAGAGCGCCCTCGCAATGACGTCAAAATGGCCCAAAGTTGATCGCGACAGCGATTCCTAAAAATGCAACGGTTGCTAGAATGACCCAAAGCCAAAGTTTTGCAGTCCAGCGAAGCCATTTGGGATAACTGACAACTGTGAGGCCAAGACAAATTAGCAAAACGGGATTGGTAGGATATGCGAGGTTTGAAAAGCCATCGCCAAAAATATATGCAAGCACCGCGGTCTGACGTGTGACGCCAATGAGATCAGCGAGAGGCATCACGATGGGGATCATGAGAAAGGCTTTTGCGGAACCTGATGCGATAAAGAATTCAATTCCCAACGCAAGTGCATATACAACCAAGGCGGCAGGAAATGCACCAAGATTTTTAAATGGCTCTGCTGCGGCGTGCAGAATCGTATATGTGATTCCGCCGCTATCAATAATAAAACGGATACTTGCCGCCATGAGAATCAACGGAACGGATGGAGCAAGCCCGATGATGCCTTCTTTCAATCCCTGCCAAACAGTTTTTGATCCTGCGCCTGAAAGAAAACCCGCGCCCAAACCGCCAATGAGAAATAGAATCCCAACGATGGGCAATGCATAATCTGAAATCGCTGGCACGAACGGACCAGAAAGCATGGTGACGAGAATGAATAATAAAAAGATACCAAAGAACTTAATTGCGCGATTTTGTTTTGCGTCTGGTTTTACAAATGAAGAATCTTGTTTCTTATACTTTTCGCGTTCGGCATTATCTTCGCCGTGTACAAGAGATGCTTTTGGGTCTTTGTCAATTTTGCGAGCATAGGCAGTTAAGAAAGCCATAAAGATAAAATAAATGACGATAAAGATGATAACGCGAAACCACATGCCAGAGAAAAGGGGCAAGCCTGCAAGTTGTTGAGATACACCCAATGTATATGGATTTGCGATCGCGGCGGAGAATCCCATGTTGGTTGCAAGGATGGACATGCCGAGTCCTACAAGTGCATCCCAGCCGAGGGAATAAGATAAGGCGATCATCACAGGTACGAGCAAAACAACTTCTTCAAACGTCCCAAGTGTTGCGCCGAGGAACATGAATGCAAGACAAACCATATAAAGTAATGTATATTTTCTGCCCTTGAATCTATTTACGATGTTGCCAATGAAAGCTTGAATGGTGCCTGTTTTATCGAGCACGGCAAATGCGCCGCCTGCAAAGAATAAAACAACAATGATGACGATGACGGTTAATCCGCTGTCACTGCCAAGCACTTCAATTGGCGCAGTGAACCATCTCCAGATTGGGTAATTTGGTTTTTCCACCAGTTGAAAAGAATCAGGATCAATGGACTCGCGCCCATCCACCTGGATGCGAGTGTATTGTCCAGATGGGACAACAATCGTAAGAATCCCCGCAACCATCATCAAGATAAACAAAATAACAATGGATTGAATAAATGCTCGTTTACCGATCTGTGCGCCAGCTTTTTGATCCATGATGATTTCTCCTCTATTTTATTTACTTAGTTTAGTCAGCAGTTGTACTGCTGACTGTTTTCGGCAGTGCAACTGCCGACAGAACAAGAATTATCTTACTATTAATAAATCTGTTGATGGATATGTTTCTTCTCCAAGCAAATAAGCGCGCGCACTTGAATAGGGCCATTGATCTATAGTTTCGACCAAACCAGCTTTTACAGGATTCATGTGAATATAGTCCATTTTCTGACGTGCAAATTTTTCAGTGAAAATTGCTTCGGGGTGAGACCCTTCCTGCCACACTTGATACATTGATATATCTTGAGCACGATTTTCACCGCGTGCTTTTTTAAAAACACTCAAAACCTCTGTCTCGTTTCGTTCTTGTGCTAGTTTCGATATCTTTCGAGAAGTGAAACGTTTAAAATCTCTGATTACATCAGAAAGATTTATTTCGATTTCAGGCCAGAGAATTGCATGAATATGTGAAGACATGATTACAAAAGCATTGAGCTGTGTTTTCTTTTCCGTTCGCAAGTAATTCAAAGAGTCTAAAATAATTTGGCGATATGGGTCTTTGTCGAATAAATGCAGCCAATCTACCAATGTCCATGTAACAAAGTAGGCGTAGTGTTGATCTGTGAAAACTCTGTAGGAATTAGTCATTAATATTTTCTGTTCGTTCAGCTCTGTTCCGTCAGCAGTTGTACTGCTGACAGCTTCGGCAGTACAACTGCCGAAAGAACGTACTTTTGTTAATCATTTATTCAAACCATTTTTCATCTAATGCAGGCCATTCATCGCTTTGGTCTGCTCGGTCAGCCCAATTTTCTTTTCCACTCCATGCTTCGATTTGAATCGCATAGATGGACGTGGCACGCAGTTCCTTATCCGTGATCTCGCGATATTCTTTCCCTACGGTCATGGTGGGAAAATATTTACCGATCAAGCCATATAACAATCTACGTGCTTCATCTGGGTCAGTAACAAGCCGCGCCTCGCCAAAGACGACGACGCTGCGAAATTGAAGCGAGAATTCAAGCGCCACATTGGATGGAAGTAACTTACCCAACTCGCTCGCTTCTAAACTAACCTTGGGATTGCTTTCAATATTCGAGCGGACTCTTCCCGCGACATTGGAGTGAAAAACGATCTGATGATTCTCTTGGTCGTACCAGAAACTGGTCGGGTTAACGAAAGGCTGCCCATCTGACGAAGTGGCGATATGACCTACTGTTGCTTCCGTCAGAAAGTTGCGAATCCAATCATCATCTTGTGTGAGGTGGGATCTGCGTTGATATGCAGTAGGGGATTGATTTTCGTAATTACGAGGCATGAATTATTGTTCCTTGAAGTGTACTAATAAAGATCGTTTGTAAATATAAAGCTGAAAGAAAAAAGCTAGAATAGCTCCGCTTATTGTGTAAGCCCAATTGCATGGCACACATAGATATTGAATCCCGATTTGAAAGAAGTAAACTGCGCCACCAAAGGTCAATCCACTCAAAATGGCAACTTCAATAGTTTGTTGATAAGAGACACTATTAACTTTATATAACGGTGGCATGCTATGGTCACGCCATCGGAAAGCCTTAGCTAGGTCCTTATCCTTGCTGATGGCATATTCCTTTATCTGATTCAACGCCTTCATGGACTCATACCATGCTGCACGCAAGCGGGCGAGCTGGATCACGGTCAATGTGCCGAGTAATGTAAGCACAAAGAGTAATCCACTAAATAAAAAACTTAAGGTTGCGTACGTTGAATTGATATCGAAAATTTGAGTGCTGAACAGAGCCGCGATTAACGAGCCAACTGCCACCATATAAAAAGATGACACTCGCGCACGATCTTCATTAGACTGTATGGCTGAGCTGGCTATATATTCATATTCAGCGATCAGGATTTCACGGCTTTTTCCAGTGGATGAAAGTTTTTTTGTGGGCATGTTACCAATTATAACGGGAGGAATGGACGATAGACGATAGACGATAGAATATTGACTATCTCTTGTACAAATTAAAAAGCCACCGAGGACGGCGGCTTGAGCTACATCTCTTATGGTCTATCGTCCACAGTCTATTGTCAAATCTCAATCGCCCACTCGCCTTGTCGCATTACAGGTTCGCGGGAGCCGTCTTTGTGAATGCCATCTATGTCCATTTGAGCAGACCCGATCATGAAATCTACATGATTGAGGCTGACGTTGCCTCCAGCGGAGATAAACTCTTCGTCGTTCAACTCCTCTCCACCCGTAAGCGTGAAGCGATAGGCACGTCCAATGGCAATGTGACAGGATGCGTTCTCGTCAAATAAAGTGTTGTAGAAAAGATGTCCGCGCTGACCGATGGGGGAGCTGGCTGGGACGAGAGCCACTTCGCCGAGACGATGCGAGCCTTCGTCTGTATCTACAAGTTTTTGCAGAGCGGCTTCACCTTTCTTTGCAGTGACTTTTACAATACGCCCATTTTCAAATGTGACTTGAAAGTCTTCGATCAATGTTCCGCTATAGCTCAGTGGAAAAGTAGCCGTGACAACTCCATCGGCGCGATTGCGATCTGGCAACGTGAATACTTCTTCAGTGGGCATGTTGGCGGTGAAAGCAACCCCGTTTTGCGCCATAGACTGGGCGCTGATCCACAAATTTCCGCTAGGGAGCCCGAGGGTAAAGTCTGTGCCTGGTGCTTTGTAATGCAATGCAGTAAATTGTTTAGACTGTAAATATCGCGCACGTTCTTTCATGCTGTCAATATGTTTTTGCCAGGCTTCAATTGGATCAGGCTGGTCAATACGACATGTTTCAAAAATCGCTTGCCATAATTTTTCCTGCGCTTTTTCAACAGAAAGATCAGGGAAAATTTTCTTTGCCCACGCTTCACCCGCCGCAGCAACCACACACCAGTTGATCGCATTCGTTGTTACTCGTTCGCTAACTGGACCTGCAGCATTCAAATGCCTTGTCTGCATCTTGCCAACAATTTCAGGGTCAAGACCGCCAAGCAAATCGGGATTAGAACCCGAGATGGAAAGCAAGGCATCGCCATTGTTGATCATATTCATGATCGTATCGATCATGTAGGTGGGATATTCTTCAAATGAATCTTTTGGCGCATATTGCGCACGCAGGCGCAGCATTTCTTCATCACCCCAAATTACTTCCACATATTTCGCACCAACCGCATATGCAGCCTTTGCAACTTCACGTACCAAGGGTGCAAACTGATGTGGCACCCCGCGCGTTGCCATCAGTGTAATGATCAATCGTTGCCCCGCTCTTATATTCAAACCAACTTTTACAATTGCTTCGGCGTACTTTTCCAACATTTCCTGATGGGTTTTGCCAGTCATATCGCCTCGTTTGTAGTGGAATATTCCAAGTATAGCACGGAGGATTATTTTGTACCCCTACTACAGTATGGAAGAGTAAACCCTTCACCACGGAGATCACAAAGAGCACGGAGAAAACCTATTAAAATCTCCGTGAACTCAGTGATCTCTGTGGTGAAATCTTTTAACAAGACCACGCCGTGACTTTCATCGGATATTTGGGTATATACTGTACAAATGACGGAGGCTCTTGCATGCTGACAATCGAAAAAGTGGACACTGGAAATAAAAAGCAGGTAAAGCGTTTTGTAGAATTGCTCCATCGAATTTATGCAGATTGTCCGCAATGGGTTCCGCCGTTAAATATTGACGCATACAATCAATTAAATAGAAAGAAACATCCATTTCATGAACATTCTGACGTTGATTTCTTTTTGGCTGTGAGAGATGGCCGCGATGTAGGGCGGATCGCTGCGATTGAGAACAAACCCTTCAATAAATATCACAACGAAAAAACCGTAGATTTTTATTTCTTTGAATGTGAAAATGACCTTGAAACTGCAACGGCTTTATTCAATACTGTATTTGATTGGGCAAAGTCGCGCGGATTGGAAAAAGTCATTGGTCCAAAAGGCATGGGTCCGCTGGATGGATATGGGCTTCAGACATTAGGCCAGGAACATCGTCAGACAATGACTATGCTTAATTACAATCATGCTTATTATCAGCAATTGGTGGAAGCGCAAGGTTTTGAAAAGGAAGTGGATTTTGTCTCCTGCTATTTACCCGCGGATAAATTCAGAATCCCTGAGCGTGTTGAAAAAATTGCTGAACGTGTGATGCAGCGTGGAAATTTAGAAATAAAGAAGTTCAAAAATAAAAAAGAGTTACTTGTATGGGCGGATAGAATCGGACAAGCCTATAACAATGCCTTTGTGAATAACTGGGAATATTATCCGCTTTCACCGCGTGAAATTGACTTTGTGGTTGAGAATATCATGACCATTGCAGACTATCGTCTGATCAAGATCATTGTACACGGCGAAGATGTGGTTGGATTCCTCTTTGCATTCCATGATGTCTCTGCTGCGCTTCAACGCGCAAAGGGGAAACTCTTTCCATTTGGCTTGATCGATATCTTGCTCGAAATGCGGCGCACGAATACTGTCTCAGTCAATGGGATGGGAATCTTGCCCGAGCATCAAGGCCACGGCGGCAATGCTTTGCTTTATTATGCGATGGGGAAGACGTTGCTGGAGTTTCAACAATTCGTCCACGTAGAAATGACTCAAGTAGCAGAATCCACCGAGCAAATGCGCGCAGACTTGAAGAATTTAAATGGAGTGGAGTATAAGAATAATCGTGTGTATAGGAAGCATTTGAGTAGTTAATAGAAAAGAGCAGATTGTATAGCATCTGCTCTTTTCTATATTACATTATTACATCGCTTAACTATTACGCCAAATTATATAATCAAATAGTAACTGTATTCCGTCTTTAGAGCCAGGAGTTGATGAAATAAAAATCTGGACAATGTTTCCCTGATTAGTGCGCAGACAAATAAAAGTATTTAGCTTCACTGGAACAAAGAAGTAATCAATTACTTTGTCCGGAATGCTTTTGCAACCATCATAGCCCGGTGCTTTTTGCTCAATTACTTCAGACATTGTTGCGCCATTTATTGGCCGTATGTCATAAAAGCAATCAGACCCACAACTCACAGAGAAATAAACATCTGCTGAATTGTCATTAATTATCGATTCAGAGTCGAAATCAAAAAACGCCTGCTTTTGATTTAAATCAAAATTAGTCTGAATGGCTGTATCCACTTCTATGTTTGAAGACCAAAACATAGTCCCACTTGCTACACTTTCACTCATCCCGTGTTTATCTTTATCCGTGATATGCGATAGTGATACGCCTATTGCTACCACTATCATAATCAACCCAATTAACACTGCAATTGTTCTTTTAGTAATATCAACCACCTCATTTATATTTGAAATCTCACAGGCTCGCTGGTTTTTTGCTTTTCATTTTCTTCGAGTTTGCTTAATGGCAATATCACATGAAACTGGCTTCCAGGGAAATTGATCTCATCATAGCCTGGGCTTTCTACATAAATACGTCCACCGTGTGCCTCGACGATACCTTTCGAGAGAGCGAGTCCCAGCCCAGCACCGCCGCCTTTGAAGCGTGTTTTGCTTGTGGAATGTTTCCCCAATTCCCCAGGCTGATAAAATTTTGTAAAGATGATCTCACGGAAGTTCGGGTCAACGCCCACGCCGCTGTCGCTGACAATGATCTCAACGCCGCCGTTTGGCAAATTGATAATTGTTGGAATATGATGACCTGTGATGGTGATCTTTCCATCATTGGGTGTGAATTTGGCTGCATTACGGATGATGTGATGGAATAATTTTCGAAACAAGTTTGGGTCCGCTTTTACATGCGGTAGCGGCGGCAAACTAATACTAAGAGATTGTTTACGATCTTTTATAGAACTAGCCTGCTCAATACAAACCTCCTGAATTAAATGTCCCAACTCCACAGGCTGGATGTGCGGCTTAAGAGAACGCGCGTCGATTTGTGCAATGTCGAACATCGAATCCATAACTTCATGCAAACGGACTGTCCCTTCGTGGATGCCTTTCATCACCAGTTGAATATTTTCCGCAAGAGTGGAATCCTCAAGCAGCATTTCTGTATAGCCCTTGATCACAGTCAACGGAGTACGAAGCTCATGAGATGCAATGCTGATAAAGTCAGACTTGGCACGGTCAATACGTTCAAGATCGTGATTATTCTTTTCCAAAGCACGGCGTGCCTGACGTAATTCAGTATTTACGGTGACCAGGTTATCAACCAAGCGTGCATTTTCCAAGGCCACTGCGGTTTGATTGGCATGAGCGCTCAATATGACAAGGTCATCTTTTGTGTAGCGGTTTCCGCTTAGTTTTGGACCAAAGGCTAACAAGCCGATCCATTGTTTCTTGGCAAAGATGGGAATGTACACTTCAGTTTGCAGTTGATTGAACCAATCCCTCTCAAAGGTAGATGCAACTCGAAAAGCAGGATGCAGGTCCAGGTCATATTGAAGAAGCGGGCGTTGCTCTCGAATAAAATACGAGGCGACGATTCCACTTTCATCCAGTTCTACTGCAATGATTTGTCTTTCTTCAGGGCTGCGCGCAGAACGAAGCCTATATTTTTTTTGTCCATCTGCCTGACGTTCTGAATCTACAAGAAAGAGAAAGCCGCGTTCAATGTGCATACTTTCAAGAATAATTCCAACAGCTATGTTTGCAAGCCGATCCATGTCAAGGATATTGCTGATGTTCTCGCTGTATTGATGAATGGTCTGGCTTGCATCATATTGATCGCCTTTCATCCATACATTCACTGTCCGTGAGACCAAACTAAGCAAAGGCGTGAAAATCAACGCAAGCAGCAACGCCATGGATGCCCCTGCAAGCAATGGATTGAAATTTTTATCATTGCCCACTGTGGTTTCCAATAGTAAAAAACCTGCAACATAAAAACCAACGATCACAATTGCAATCAGGGTGTATACCAATACGCGCCGCAATATCTGTTTTAGATCAGGCACATGATGCGTGCCGACTACATAAGCCATCATGACTGCAACGGCTAGTCGAATGGGTTGGCCCGTAATATGGATGCCCGAAAATAGCAAAATATCATTAATGAATAATAATAAGATCGTCGGCCACCAATAATTCAAACGGTTTCGAAATAGCTGCTGGCGCGCATCTCTATTTGCATTGGCGATAACAATGATCAAGCTGATCGAAATAATAAGCCAGCCTAAAATTGACCAGGAAGGGCCAAGCCTCGTACGTTGCAGCGCAAGTTCGCCATTTGCCCAAAGGACATCAGGCAGCTTCAGTGCATTGGTAAGAATCAGTGCGAGGCCGAGCATCCAAAACGTCCATGCGCCAACCCAGCCCCACCATGTTTCACGCTTCAAAAAAGTTTGAAGTGCAAGCATTACTATGGTGATGAGTGTGAATGCAGCATATGTTTGTAATTCCTGAAATGTGGATGCGTTCGCTGGTGATATCTCCCCGTTGCGCCAAATGGCCTCTGCAATATTTAATACCAATGCAAGCAGTGCAAAAAGAGCTACAAGCCATGTCGCTGAATTATGGCCATCATCACGTCTTTGTATGGCGAAAAAAATAACGGGCAGGTATAACGCCCCCAGGAAAAGTAAAAAAATGATCTGTGTCAGCGATGTATTCATGGTTGTCGGGAAGGATTTTACCCGAAAAATTTCGTTTATCGGTTATCATTGTTTACATGCTAACGTCCCGTGTATCGCGGCTTAAATATAATTTTTCATCGGACTTCTTTCGCCCAGACGGGCACGTGATCTTTTCAGATTTGGCTTCGGCCCGGGCTTTTGCTGCCCAAATGTCAGCGCATCATCCGCAGCCTATACCTGCCACTGACCTATATGCACTCTCCCTGCTTGATGAGGCTTACCATATCCTTCTCAAGCATTTTTATAGCAGGTACACAGGCGTAATGGGGCGTGCAATGGGGATATTGCAATCCAACCTCGGCTCAAAATATGATCTCACATTGGGCAGGTTCACTGAAGAATTTCCACCCATGTCCGTTTTTCGAGGGGATAAAACAGCGGGTGCATACCTTTCAGCGAAAATTGCCAACCTGGGTGATTTGAGTCGTGGTGTGCGTGCTGCTACGATCGAAGAAATGTTATTGATAAACAATTCAAATAACAATCCTGCTTTGAATCGCTATAAAGATTTGATCGATGAATCGGTCATGAATGGGTCGGCTTATAAACAAGTTTTACAATACTTGCTGGATTTCTTCTCCCGCCAGCCAGGTTTTGGTAATGGCGAGTTCGCAATGGGTGAGACCCTTACCGATATTCTCGCCGCCCCGATAAAAGCCTCTCCTAATTCTTTAGATGGTCAACTACGTTTTATTATTGAAAAATGGGGTCATTTACTCGGCGAAGCATTCTCGGTTCGCATCTTGCGCGGACTGGACTATTTGCACGAAGAAGTCATTCGTCAACAGCATGGCCCAACTGATTCACAGAAAACCGAAACCTATATACCGAATTTTGCCAGCAGCGAGTACGCAGAGTATGAACGGTATAGTGCGGATAAAGATTGGATGCCAAATTTAGTCTTGCTGGCTAAGAATACTTATGTCTGGCTGCATCAGCTTTCAAAAAAATATCAACACGAAATAAAAACTCTCGATCAGATCCCCGATGAAGAACTCGACTTGCTTGCCTCACGCGGATTTACAGGCTTATGGCTGATCGGTTTATGGGAACGCAGCCACGCTTCGCAAAAGATCAAGCAGCGCATGGGGCAGGAAGATGCTGTTGCCTCTGCATATTCCCTTCATTCATATGATATTGCTTTTGACCTCGGTGGTTGGGATGCATTGAATAGTCTGCGTTCGCGAGCATGGGAGCGCGGCATTCGCCTTTCCGCCGATATGGTTCCTAATCACATGGGCATTGATTCAACCTGGGTGGTTGAACATCCCAATTGGTTTTTATCCTCATCTTATTCTCCTTATCCATCTTATTCTTTTAGATCAGAAAATCTTTCAGATGACCTGCGCGTGGGAATTTATCTCGAAGATCATTATTACGATAAAACTGATGCGTCGGTTATCTTTCAACGCCGCGATCTGCAAACAGGCGATTTGCGTTATGTTTATCATGGCAATGACGGCACATCCTTCCCATGGAATGATACAGCTCAGTTGGATTACACCAATCCTGAAGTTCGCGAAGCTGTGATCCAGGTCATCTTGCACGTAGCACGAAATTTCCCAGTCATTCGTTTTGATGCGGCGATGACTCTCGCTAAAAAACATATTCAACGTTTATGGTTTCCTGAACCAGGCGCAGGCGGAGCAATACCATCTCGTTCGCAATTTGGCATCACCAAACACGAGTTTGATGAAAAAGTTCCAGAAGAATTTTGGCGTGAAGTCGTAGATCGCGTGGCTGCAGAAGTTCCAGATACATTATTGCTTGCAGAAGCGTTTTGGTTAATGGAAGGATATTTTGTTCGCACGCTGGGTATGCACCGCGTCTATAACTCTGCATTTATGCACATGCTGCGCGATGAAGATAACGCTAAATATCGACTCGCTATTAAGAACACGCTTGAGTTCGATCCGCAAATTCTTAAGCGTTATGTCAACTTTATGAACAATCCCGATGAAAAAACTGCTGTCGAACAATTCGGCAATGGCGATAAATATTTTGGCATTGCAACCTTGCTTTCAACTCTCCCTGGTTTGCCCATGTATGGTCATGGACAAGTGGAAGGTTATTCCGAAAAATATGGGATGGAATTCCGCCGTGCGAAATTGGATGAAAGCCCTGATGATGGACTCGTTAGTGGTCATGAATGGCGTATCTTCCCGCTTCTTCACCGCCGCTACCTGTTCGCTGACGTGGAACAGTTTCTACTCTATGACTTTTACTCACCAAAAGGCGGCGTGGACGAGGAAGTATTCGCGTATTCCAACCGCCTCAACGATGAGCGCGGACTCGTTATTTATCACAACAAATTTGCAGATACACGCGGCTGGATCAAAACTTCAGCTGCGTTCATCAATAAATCTTCTGGCAAGACCTTACGCAAAAATATCGCCGAGGGACTTAACTTGCATCGTGTTGGACATGTCATTTTCAAAGATTATGTCACGCAGCTTGAATATATCCGCTCCTGTAAGGAAATCTGGGACAAAGGTATATATATCGAGTTAGGTGCCTATCAATGCCACGCCTTCATGGATTGGCGTTTCGTTGGTGATAGCGAGTGGAAGATTATTTGTGATTCATTAAATGGCGCAGGTGTTCCGTCTATGCAAGAGAAATGGAAGAGACTATTTAGCTTTCCAACTGAGATTGTAAATGAGAAGGAAGTTTCTGCCAAAAAACGTGCTGGACTTAACCCTGTAAAAAAAATAAAGAAGGCTAGTATCAAAGTAAAGGCTGTCAAGAAAAAGAAGAAAGTCTCTACTAAGTCTGTAAAAGCAATAGCACCAACTAAAGTAAGTGCTGTTAAGAAAGTTTTATCGAAAGCAAAGAAACCTATCGCTACATCGTCTGCACAGAAGAAAAAGGTTGTTGCTGCCAAATCAATGCCTAAGAAAAAAACTATTTCTAAGGTGAGTTCAGTTGCAGCATCGTCCCCGAAGGGGAATAAGACTGCGCCAGTTAAAAAAGCTGTCGCTGAAAAGAGTCTTCTCAAAGCAATAAAGAAGCCTGTCGCTATATCGTCTGTGCAGAGGAAAAAAGTTGTTAATACAAAACCTAAGACTCGCAAGAAGGCAGTTTCTAAAGCAAGGCCAGTTTTGAAAAAAGCGGCAAAAACGCTTCCTAAGATTGTTACAAAGAAGTCGCATATGAAAAAGAAGTTGAAGTAGCTGTGAGAAAACATTCTCATTCTAAAGAATGAGAATGTTTTTATATTAATAAGCGTGATTCCCTGAGCGAAGCGAAGGGTCTCTAAGACAATCTCAGAGATTCTTCGCTCCGCTCAGAATGACATTGCGTAAGATAGGTTACCAAAATGTCAAATTAGATTTATCTTTTCGTCAACTGCCAATTCATAATAAATCCGCCGATTGCCCAACCGATTGCAGTGCCGATCGCCCAACTAAGTGCTGCATCCATGGAAAGCCCATCAATCAATCCCTTCGCGATAGACCAGCCAATTGCTCCGCCGATTGCCCAGCCTAGCGTGATCAAGGCTGCACTTTTCCAATTGGAAAGAATATAGTCCAATCTCAAACTGCTCACCATTCCGATAATAGCGAAGATTGCCATCCCAATTCCTGCTCCCACTGCCTCTGTAAGTTCCCAGCCGATTGCCCATCCGATCATGCCACCAATTGCCCAAGCCAATATAGCTCTGATCTTATTTTTCTGGCTGGCGAGAATATTCTCAGCTTGCAAAGCAAAGTAAGTGACAAGCCCGCCTATGGCTCCACCGATTAATCCGCCGATTGCGCCGTCAACTACCATATCGTACTCACTATAAATAAAACCACTGATCAACCCACTGAATGCCCAACCCAAACTAGCCCAGAGATTTGTCTGGTTGTTATCTTTGCCGAGTGCAGATGTGATGCCAGTCCCGACATTTAAAGTTTCTTTGCTGGTAATTTGTTGGATAGGGTTTTTATTGTTCTCTAAATCTCCCTGGGCAATATCTGATTCTTGCAGATAGACTGATAGTGCTGTTTCCAATGAACTCAAGCCAACATTTTCATTTTGACGTATATCAACATATTGGCGGTTGATAAGCCGCAGCGATATGGATTTTTCTTCATCGCCATTTACAAGTACAGGAAAAACACGTTTTCGATATTGATCAGCAAGGCTTATTTCCCGCCGTACCCATTCTGAATTTTTTGAATCGGGTGAAAGTACTACTACCACGGCAGAAGCACTCTTGATCGCTTTTTCAATTTCTTCTTCCCAAATGGGAGTTCCAGGAATTAGCCTTTCATTGTCCACCCATACTTTTATTCCTTGTTTTCGCAGGAATGCTACAATACGCCGCATGACCACATCGTCTCTGCGACTGTAACTCATGAAAACTTGATTAGTTGATAATTGGGGCATAAGACCCTCTCAATTAAAAGGCTTTCTGTATTATAGGCTAAAATCCAATTCTTTCAACATTGAAATCCCTGCCATGGAGACAAATGAGATTAAAACTTTATTTCTTAACGTTGGTTATCTTCCTCGCCATTGACTCGCTCTGGTTGGGACTGGTTGCTCCCAAGTTTTATGAATCGCAAATTGGTTACATCATGGCTGATGATCCGAATATTCTTGTTGCTGGAATTTTTTATCTGCTGTTTATTGTTGGGATAGTTGTCTTTGTGGTTGAGCCCGGTGTAAAGGGAGATTCTTTATCTCAGGCAGTTCTGCGCGGCGCGCTATTTGGGTTGGTGACATATGCAACTTACGACCTGACGAATCTTGTCACGCTCGAAGGCTGGCCGATTCTCGTGACGCTCGTAGATTTGATGTGGGGAACAGTTCTGTGCGCAACCGTGACCCTAGTCAGTGTTTGGGCGGGGAAGAGGCTTTTTAAGTAGAAGCAGGTTCCAGATTAAGTATGATGCGTATAGATGTTTAACCCTACAATTCCCATACGAAAATGTGAATCATCTTATTTTGTTATTGACTCGCACTTTCAAAAGTACTATACTCGATTTTATAAGAGGTAACGCCACATGCGCTTATTTCATGGA
>JACMLM010000057.1 GCA_014379595.1 Anaerolineales bacterium | reverse complement strand
TGAAATTTGACTAATGATTCAACATCACCATGAACGCCCCATACATTTTGAAGTCAGAAAGCTACTCACTTTTGTATTCTAGAATATCTCCCGGCTGACAATCTAATGCTTTACAAATTGCCTCGAGCGTTGAAAAACGGACAGCCTTTGCCTTTCCATTTTTTAAGATGGAAAGATTGGCCATGGTGATACCAACTTTCTCTGTAAGTTCAGTAACACTCATTTTTCTCTTTGCCAACATTACATCGATATTTATTATGATTGCCATCATTGCACCTTATACCGTTAAATCATTTTCTGATTTTATGTCTACTGCATTTTGTAGAAGTCTTTGAAAAACAGCAGCAGCGGTTGCAATTACGAGAGAAGCAAAAGCAGAAAAAATGCCCAAGGCAGTAACACCTGCCGGGTCTTCATCTATGTTAACAGATAACCTTATGTATAGTACTCCCAGAACAATGAAGCCACTGATTGTGATTGCACAGTATTTTATATTCGTCACGGCGTTCACTGATGATTGAGAGAAAACTTTATTACCGTCAATATAACCTAAAAGCTTGAATGCCTGATATAACGCAACAAAAAATGGGATTGAACCTATGTAAGCATAGATAATAAGCGGATCTTTATAAATACTGATTAAATCCAAGTTAGCAGCTCTTCCTTCAAGTTGAGGAAACCAAATCAACCATATAACGGCTCCGATGGCGATAAGACAAATGACAAACTTTAAGAATAGCGTTGACCCTTTTTTCATAAGTAATGCCTCACTTAGTAATTGGTCGGTATACTGTAACATATGATTTATCGTTTTTCAATATATTATTATCGTTATTCGTTATTATGACTAAGGTAGGAATCGCGAACGACCGCAGATGGATAAATAAACAACCCAGGGAATTCTCATTCCTTCGTGAACTTATGGAGAAAAAGCAGTATGAAAAATGAACTTCTTCTGCGCGATGTCCTACCCAATGATCTTCCCAGATCTTCCCATTTTCTTTGAGCAACAGCTGAATCAGGAAGCCAACACCATGGCGGCATTTACCGCGAAAGACCCAACGGACCGGGAAGCCTTTATGGCTCATTGGCACAAAATCCTGGAGATCGATACATGCATCATAAAGACGATCCTCTTCAACAGGCAAGTGGCAGGGAGTGTTTCGAGTTACGAAGAGGAAGGCAAACCAGAGGTCACGTATTGGCTTGGAAGGGAATATTGGGGAAAGGGTATCGCTACCTGGGCGCTTAAAGAGTTATTGCTACAGCATAATCAGACACGTCCAATTTATGCGCGAGTAGCAAAAGATAATCCAGGCTCACGTCGAGTGTTGGAGAAATGCGGCTTTACAATAATCAGTGAAGCCAAAGGTTTTGCGAATGCACGCGGTCAGGAAATCGAAGAACTACTTTTGGAATTAGAAGCATTCCAAATAGACAAGATGTAATCATAATTGTCCCTGCACGCGGCGAAGCGGCAGTCAGGCAGAGTCCACGTCCGCTCCTTGACAAAACAGAATATACGTTCTAATATTTACTCCAACCCTCATTCGATTCATAAAAGGAGTACATCATGACAACTTCAAAGAACGGGCAAGCCCAACATTTCAATCCTGATGTCTTATCTAAAAACCCTGCTTTCACCCAGGTAATTTCCATTGTTGTAGGAGCTCAGTTATGAGAAAAATTATTGTGCTTGAACATATCTCCATTGATGGTGTCATACAAGCCCCAGGCGGGCCGGAAGAAGATCCCAGCAGCGGCTTCGCGTATGGCGGCTGGGCAGGGCCCTATGCCGACAAGATTATTGGAACGGCACTGAGAAAGCAGATGAACTCACCGTTCGACCTGTTGTTGGGGCGCAAAACCTTTGACATTTGGGAACCATTCTGGCCAAAACATGCGGACGAATGGCCTGGCGCCAACACGGCGACCAAGTACGTCGCCTCGAATACCAGGACATCCAGTGAATGGCAGCCATCCGTGTTTTTAAACGGAGATATCCCAGAAAAGATCGCCAAGATCAAGCAGGGGCACGGGCCGGATTTGCACGTTTGGGGAAGTGGGGATCTCCTTCAGACTTTGATCAAGCATGATTTGGTCGATACGTTCTGGCTGATGATCTATCCGATCACGTTGGGCGCTGGAAAACGATTATTTGCCGATGGCACGATCCCGGCGGCATTCAAGGTGACGGAAAGCATAGTCGGATCGAATGGTGTCATTGTTGTCAATTACGAACGCGCAGGCGCAATCACAACCGAAAGTTCATGAATATTCGTGCCGTGTTGTCCATGAACGATAAACCATTACGCGAACCCCAGGAGGAAGACCATGTTCGTTGAAGCACAGATCACCATCAACGGTTCTAGGGCAGCGGTCTGGGCCGTCATCACGGACATAGAGAACGCCGCGGAAATCATCAGCGGAATCGAAAAGGTTGAAGTTCTCGAAAAACCGGCAAACGGGCTTGTAGGATTACAGTGGCGGGAGACCCGAATGCTATTTGGCAAGCCAGCTGCCGTGGAAAAGTGGATTACGGATGCTGCTGAAAACGAGTTCTTCAAAACCAAAGCAGAAGATGGTGGATTTGTATTCTTAACCACCAATAGTATTTCAGAGAGTAGCGGCGGCATTACGTTGACAAGTTCTCATGATTCCATACCTCAAGGGTTCGTTGCAAAATTACAGTCGATGCCAATGGTTCTGTTCAAGGGCATGGTAAAAAAGGCCCTCCTGCAAGACCTGAACGATATTATGTTTGCAGTTGAACAGAAATGATCGATTGCAGCCTAACAACGGCACGCTGCGCGAGCGGACTGTATAATTTGAAAAATTAACTCTAAAATACAGGATATATATGAACAATTCCAACACACATAATCAACGTATCGCAAAAATGACCTTCGCCTCGGTCTATCCGATGTATCTCGAAAAAGTGGAGAAGAAAGGCAGAACCAAAGCAGAATTGCATCAGGTCATAAAGTGGTTAACAAACTTCGATAATAAGAAGCTTCAGGAACTCATAAAAGAAAATGCAACATTTGAAATATTCTTCCAACAGGCTGCGCTAAACCCCAATGCGCACCTCATCACCGGAGTCATCTGTGGGTATCGTGTGGAGGAAATCGAGGATCCTTTGACACAGCAGGTTAGGTATTTGGATAAGTTGGTGGATGAGTTGGCGAAGGGCAGGAAGATGGAGAAGATTTTGCGTAGCTCGTAATAAAGCAATGCGTTGGGCGTCCAATAGGTGAAGGAAGATACACAAATGAAAAAGAAGGATTTGAATTATTTTGTTTCTGCTTATAAAGAATTATTGAAAAATGGAGATATTCAAGTAGCTTATGCTGAGCTAGTGAAATATGTCCAGAAGTTGAAAACCACATTTTCTAAAGATTTAGGCCATGCATATTCTTTCGGGAATGTTTTTCAAGGTTATATGGACTATACATATTTTTATCTTTCAGATGATTATTTAAAGAATAAAAAACTAAAACTAGGTTTGGTTTTTAACCACAACGATGTGAGATTTGAGGCGTGGCTCTTAGGTCAAACAAAAGACGTACAAGAGAAGTACTGGAAGTTATTAAAAAGCACCAAATGGATTAATGGTTCAGAAATGCCTCAGTATTCAATTTTTGAGGTTACATTGGTTGATAATCCAGATTTCAATGACTTGGATGCATTAACTGAGAATATAAAAAATAAACTAATTTTTGTCGCTAAGGATATATCTGCTTCAATACAGTTGGTAGATTGATGGAAATGAAACACGCTAATAAAGCGTCCTTCAAGAGTGCCACAGCCCATAGAGCAGGTACGCGAGCCCACTCGGGAAGATCACCCTCGGGGATAATGACGCCAAAGGTTGGGCGCTTGTCAGATAATCCAAAGGCAAAGCAGAATGACAGATTGCAAGACTTGTGAGTTGATAAGCAGGCGTGACGCAAAGAATGTCCCTCTTTGGGGTTGCATCTATCGCACTCAGTTTTGGGATGTCGTACATCATAATGGTACTACATTGCCAGGTTGGTTAGTTTTGGTAGTACGACGACACATGGGGGCAATTGATGAATTAACTAACGAAGAAGCGATTGAATTGGGTATTTTGCTGCGTCAGGTTTCGCTCGCTCTAAAAGAAACTACTGGTTGTATAAAAACTTATGCTGTTCAATTTGCTGAAATGGCAGGACATCAGCATGTACATTTCTATATAATTCCGCGCATGGCAGATCAACCAGAAAATCGTCGGGGTACAAATGTTTTTGAATATTCGGGCGTTTCAGAAGAAGAACGAGTTAGCGAAGAAACAATGAATGAGATTGCCATGAAGGTTCAGAAAATTCTCTTGTCATCACTTAGCACAAGCCTTTTCTCGGTGTTCTAAAAAGCGCCTGTACTACAGAGAGTTGATCTATGCCGATCCATTACATCATTGAACCACCCAATGAGTCTGATCCGCCCCAAGCTGGCTGGCCGCTCATCATCTTTTTACATGGAACAACGGAACGTGGTGTAAATCTCCAAAAGCTCACGAGGCGAGGGCCGTTGGCCTATCGAGCCGATGGTGGAAGGTTTAGCTGTTATGTAGCCGCTCCACAGTGTCCGGCAACCACGACATGGAATCACCTGAATGATGAATTGCGGCAGTGGTTGGACGCGCTTCTAATGACACATCCTATTGATCCTAACCGCATCACACTGACGGGATTCAGCCTGGGCGGTTCTGGGATACTTGACTGGGCTTACCGAAGTCCAGATCGTTTTGCGGCACTCGTACCTGTGGCGGGTCTTGATGTTGCCGATGGCAAGCGCAATCCATGCGTCTTAGCCTCGATCCCGATGTGGATCATTGCTGGGCGCAAAGATAAAGTCGTTTCAGCCAGTGGAGCAGAGGCGTTCATAGCATTAATGAAGTCGTGCGGCACAGAGCCACGATACACCCTCTATGACACGAATCATGTAGAGACTGCCAAACGAGCGTATCGCAACCCAGAACTTTACAACTGGATGTTAAGCCAGAGCAAGGGCAATTTTTCGACAACTAATACATCTAATCACACTGAGCTGATCTTTTAGGCAAAAGGCGGCCTACTGATGTATGCAGCAAATGATAAAGTACCAAGTTCAAATTCAAAACCGTCTTACAAAACCTGCCGAACATCGTTTGCAGCGGACGATTTGCCACGCACCGTTTAAGGGGGTTTTGTCGCCCGAGTTTTTTGAAGCGATATCAATTTCGTGACCGAGCTAATTTTTTCAGCATTTTTACAGGCTGAGTGAAGTCGTTCTCCGAGGAACTGATTCAGCAGTTGAATGGATTAATCCGCAGGCGCAATATCCACTACAAAGCAAGGTGCGGACAGCTCTTTATCGTAGTCACACTGTATAATTCAAATTTGAGAGGAGTGAACATGCCAACTTCCAAGTCAACCAGTAAAGAAATTGATAAATACATTGCAGGTTTTCCAAAAGAAGTTCAAGTCCTTTTGGAAAAGGTACGAAAAACAATTCGAAAAGCTGCGCCAAAAGGACAGGAGATCATTAATTATGGTATCCCAACCTTCACACTTGAAGGGAATTTAGTCCATTTTGCGGGCTTCAAAAGTCATATCGGGTTTTATCCCACGCCCAGTGGAATAGAAAAGTTTAAAAAAGAACTGTCTATTTATGATGGCGCAAAAGGCTCGATCAAGTTTCCACTAGATAAGCCAATTCCGTATGAGTTAATAAGTAAAATCGTGCTATTCAGAGTTAAGGAGAATTTGGAAAGAGCAGAAGCAAAAGGGAAAAAGAAAAAGTCAACAGCGAAGGCATAGATAGTTCGCGGAACTTTTTGATGGTCTGACTAGTCTGGACATAAGAATGTTTTCCAGTCAAATTTCAAAAAGGAGCGTGAATAATGAAAATAACACAAATTCTTTTGTTGGCCATATCTCTTGGACTATTACTTTCGGCTTGCGGAAGTGCCACTCAACCAATAGAGACTCCCTTCCCAGAGTCCATGAAAGGTTATGAACTCTATAGTTGGCATGATGGCAGTGAATGGAGTTTCTCTTTGCTGGTGGGAACAAATCGCGAAAAGACTTTAAGTGAAATCCAATCTGCAGACGTTGTCCTGGTCGGGATAGATGAGCTAAAATTCACGCTCGAAAGAGTCCCGTCTGGAGAATACATCACCTGGTCATCTAAAGAAAAGCTATCCTTCCCGCCAGATGACATCATCAAGCAGGTTGAGAAAATTTGCGAAGATAAAGGGTTAATATTGAACATAGCCAAATAATCAGCACTTTGCATCAACTGTCTTTGAATCGAGGCAGTTGCTGTTTAGTTAAGATTTACATGTCTCACAGATTGATTTCCCAGTGATACAATAAAAATCACGACATATAATTTTAGATAGGAGAATTAATAAGTGAAAGTTCAAAACAAAGTGATCGTCGTAACAGGCGGCGGTAATGGGATTGGACGGGAATTGGTCTTAAATCTTTTATCTAAAGGTGCGAGTGTTGCCGCTGTAGATATTAACGAGTCTGCTTTGCAAGAAACTATTGCATTAGCAGGCGAGAAAAAAGATAAATTAAGTACACACATTGTAAATATTGCAAATAAAGAAGCGGTGGAAGCACTTCCGAGTCAGGTAATTGCCAAGCATGGAACTGTTGACGGAATCATTAATAATGCAGGCATCATTCAACCTTTTGTTCGCTTCAATGACTTGGAATATAAAGACATTGACCGTGTAATGAATATCAATTTATACGGACCAATTTACATGATCAAAGCCTTTTTGCCTCATTTACTTCAACGTCCAGAAGGTCACATCGTAAATACATCCAGCATGGGCGGATTTTTACCAGTGCCAGGTCAAACGATGTATGGAGCTACAAAAGCAGGGGTAAAACTTTTAACAGAAGGTTTGAACTCTGAATTACTGCATACAAATGTCAGAGTCACAGTGGTATTTCCAGGTGCGATTGGAACAAATATCGCTGGCAATTCTGGGATTTCTATAAATGTAGATGCCAGTCAACAACGTTCCTTCAAAACACTTCCACCTGCAAAAGCCGCAGAAATTATTATAGAGGCAATGGAGAAGAATCGTTATCGCGTGCTGGTGGGATCAGATGCCAAGTTTATGGATTTTATTTATAGGTTAAATCCGCAACGCGCCGCAAGGTTTATTTACGACCAGATGAAATCCTTACTGCCAAAATAAAAAGAACTACATTGAGCGATATGGCAGCAACTGCTGAAATTATTCAGCAGTTGCTTTTTAATAAATTCTCAGTGATACAATTAACCCATGTACAGCCTTCAGACGATCTCGACTGAAAAAGACGAATTAAAAAAAGCAGTCCTGAATGCACGGGCGTACAAACCCCTGTATGTAAAGATCAAAATTAATTATGGGTGCAATCTCAAATGCGAGATGTGCAAACACTGGCGGGAAACGCGCGAAACGCCCATCTCAATGAATCGCTTCAAAGAAATCATTTCTGAATTGGCAGAACTCGGCTGCAAGAAGATCCATTTTTCGGGCGGCGAACCGATGCTCCGCCCGCAACTGCCTGACCTTATTGAGCATGCTTCACAATTGGGTATGCGAGTCACACTGACAACCAACGGCACGCTCATAGATAAAATCAAAGCGAAACGATTGGTAGAAGCAGGCTTACGCGGCGTGAACGTTTCGATTGACTCTCCCAACCGCAAAATACATGAAAAAATCCGCGGAGTAGAAGGCTCGTTCAAGTTGACCACCAAAGCTGTCGAATTATTCAATAAATATTCGCATAAAGGCAAATTGACCGTCCGCATTAATACCGTTGTCAGCCGCAATAATTATTTCAGTCTCGCCCCATTACCTGACCTGGCTCACGAACTCGGCGCGGATGGAATCAACTTGATCCCAGTGGACGATCATTGCGGCGAGCATCTATCCATGCGAAATAAAGATATTGCTTTATTCAATGAAGAGATCGCACCGCATATTGAGAAACGCGCGAATGAATTGGGGATCAATATCGCAGATGATGATGCATTTCCTTTTGGCAAAGACGAGAACGAGGTCCGCTTGGGGCGCGCTGGCCGATACGCTTTCGGCTATTACAGCAAACATCCGTGCTTCGCCCCGTGGACTCATAGTCTCATTGATTTCAACGGACTTGTATATGTATGCTGCATGACGCGCGAACAAATTGCCCCGCTCGGCGATGTTCGTAAACAATCATTCAAAGAAATTTGGGAAGGCGGCGCATATCAAGCTGTACGCCTAAAAATGCATCCACCCTCATTGAAACCATGTCAACGCTGTGATGATTTTATTGTCGAGAATAAAAAGATATGGGAAACGATTGGGCCGTATTAACCTCTCGTCATTGCGAGGGCGCACTTGCACTTTGCCCGAAGCAATTTCCGCCATCGTGTTGGGGATTGCTTCGTCGGGAAGAGCATCCTCCTCGCAATGACGAAAAGTATTTAACTCAAATCAGAAAACATCTCGCCGCTATCATTATCATTTTCATTATAACGACCAAAGGTAGTGAGGTCGGCTGCAGTGAATGCAGCGGCAGCAATTGGCAAAGCAATCGGTTGGTCAAGCCCTTGTTGGCAAGCCAAACATACACGCCCCTCTTTTGTTTGATTCGTATGCTCATCACAAAAACCACGTCCGCATTTTGCACATTTTCCAAGCGATGGATTCTCGCAGCGATGCGGCACGAGATAACCGATAATCATTTCACACTGTTCTGCCATTAAGACACCTCATGAAAATTGCGTTGCTTTCAGAAAAGTATACACCAGACATTGGCGGACTTGCAATCTCAACGGGACGATTGAGTCATCTGCTTGCATCTGCTGGACATGAAGTCCGCGTCTTTGCTCCAAACTCAAATCTGCCAGCTTCCGAAAAGCGGACTCTTAACTCGAACGGAGTCAGCGTTACGCGTTTCGGCGCACACAAACGCGTGGACGATACATTAGTCGACTGGTTTGAACTCATTCTTGAAGAACACAAACGCGAACCATTCGATGTGCTTCACGCATATTTTCTTCCGCAAGCAGGATTCGTTGCAACCTATGCAGGAAAATATTTAAATGTTCCAAGTGTTATAAGCATACGAGGTAATGACATTGAACGTGCTGCATTTGACCCATCCAAATTTTCGCATGTGATGTATGCACTACAAAATGCAAATGCTGTCACAACGAACGCGAGTGAGCTAGCTAAAAAGGCAAAAGCATTTGCCGAAGGTCGAGAAGTGAATTTGATTCCGAATGGAATTGATGTTGAATTGTTCAAACCGATGTTGAAGAATGAAGGTCTGGCAGAGTCCTTAGGATTAAATGAAGGAAAGAAGAAAGAAGAAGGAATGCCAGTGATTGGCTTTGCTGGTGAACTAAGAGAAAAAAAGGGACTCCAAACTCTGCTGAGTGGCTACGCGCAGGTCAATAAAAAGCAACCTGCTACCCTACTGATTGTTGGAGAAGTCCGCACAGGGGATGATAAAAAGACATTCGACGAATTCAGACTCTCGAATCCTGATTCCCAAATTATCGTTACAGGAACTATTTCACACAAAGACATGCCTGCCTACTATTCATTAATGGATGTATTTGTTCACCCATCATTACGAGATGGAATGCCGAATGCTTTACTCGAGGCAATGGCCTGCGAGAAAGCCGTGATCGCAACTCCAGTCGGCGGAGCGATGGATGTAGTGGAAGATGGAAAGAATGGGGTTATAGTAAACGTCAATGATGAAAATATGCTGGCAGAGAAAATCCTTGAATTATTAAATGATCCTAAGAAACGTACAATTCTTGGTAAACATGCAAGGCAAGCCGTGACGGAAGGGTTTACACTAGAGAAAGAATTGCAAGCGAATTTAGACATATATCGAAAACTTGGAATTTCATTATGAAAATTCGACCTGAGACTTCACACGATATAAATGTAATTGAACATTTAACGATTGCTGCATTTGCGGGCAAACCGCATAGCAATCAGACTGAGCATTTAGTTATCAATGGTTTGCGCGATACAGGAGCAGTATCTGTTTCGCTGGTTGCAGAAATGGATAACAAAGTTGTCGGCAACATCGTTTTTTCTCTTGTGACCATTAATGGAGAAAATATAAACTGGTACGGATTGGGACCCATATCTGTGCTGCCAGAGCTTCAACTACAAGGCATCGGCTCGAAATTGGTTAAGGAAGGTTTATCTTCAATTAGAGAAATAGGTGCACAAGGCTGCGTGTTGGAAGGTAGCCCTGAGTATTACAATCGGTTTGGCTTCAAGACATATCCAGGTTTATTTTACGAAGGCGCACCTGCTCCAGAATATTTTATGGCTTTGCCCTTTTATGACGAAGTACCTCAAGGAAAAGTTGAATTTCATCAGGCTTTTTATGTAAGTGCATAATTAGATGTTTTCGATACAGGGCGGGAAAACCCCGCTCCTACCAGAGGATAAATAATGACAACACTCTTTGACTCCACCAAGACTGTAAAATCCGAATTATCAAATCAAAAATATATCGCGTCTGATGAGATCGCGACGATTGTGTATCTTTCACAAAAGTTGGGAAAGCCGCTGCTTGCAGAAGGTCCAGCGGGCGTAGGTAAAACAGAATTGGCTAAAGCTATTGCAGGCGCCACGGGACGTGAGTTGATCCGCTTGCAGTGCTATGAGGGATTGGATGAATCGAAGGCGTTGTATGAATGGGAATATTCCAAACAGTTACTGTATACACAACTCCTTCGCGACAAGTTGAATGACACATTAGGTAAAGCGGATTCACTTTCAGAAGCCGCAGATAAATTGGCAAAAGAGGAAGATGTGTTTTTCTCGAGTCGGTTTCTGTTGCAGCGCCCACTATTGAAAGCGATCTTGAGCGAACAACCTACTGTGTTATTGATCGATGAAATTGACCGTGCAGATGCAGAGTTCGAAGCATTTCTTTTGGAGATACTCAGTGACTTTCAAGTCTCTGTCCCAGAGTTAGGAACACTCTCTGCAAAACACAAACCATTTGTAATTCTCACTTCCAACAATACACGAGAGTTATCTGAAGCGTTGAAGCGACGCTGTTTGTATCTATTCATTGACTATCCATCTCTAAGTGAAGAGTTAGCAGTTGTACGATTGAAAGTACCAGATTTGAATCCAAAACTGGCTCAACAGGCCGTGGAATTTGTACAAAAATTACGCAAAGCAGACATGCGCAAGTCCCCGTCCATCAGTGAGACATTAGATTGGGCGAATGCGCTCGTCGCGTTGAACGCATCCAATTTAGACAAGGATACATTGGAAGATACAATTTCAGTATTATTGAAACACGAAGCAGACCTGCAAAAAGCAAAGAGACAATACATCAATCCCCCGCCGCCCATGCCACGCCAAAGACCTGCGGATGATTATGGAAAGTTTTCTGGTAATTAATTTGTATAGGTATGACGTATTGCGTCTATATTTGTAAATCAATTTCAACCAAAGGAGTTATCAAAATGGCTAAGATTCTGGTTCACGCAACTCATGGTCCTGAAAACCCTACCCGTGCAGCACTTGCATTTCTTGTCGCGAAAAGTGCAATTGACGAGGGACATTCGGTTTCGCTTTTCCTTGCAGGAGATGCCGTTCAATTAATTCGAGATGCTGTTTTAGATAATCTCACAGGATTAGGAACGGGAAAATTACGAGAATTATATGACGCGATCGTGGCAGGTGGTGGCAAATTTTATCTATCGGGCATGTCCAGTAAAGGACGAGGTGTGACAGATGCAGATTTAAATGGCAAGCCCGCTGAGTTTGCCATGCCAACTGTGCTAATAAAACTATCACTTGATCATGATCGGATGTTTACATATTAAGTTACGCAAAAGACCTGCGGATGATTATGGAATGTTTTCTGGTAATTAGTTTGACCTAACAATAAATGCCATCCTACTAAATACAAGGAACTATATTATGAAAAACGGAACTTGCCCAAAATGTGGATCAAAATCGGTCCATCATGAGCAGAACGGAATCTATATTCCAAAAATGATCGGCGGAGCCTTTGTGCGTACAGACACAGCAAATATGGGTTCCAATACTGATGATTACATTTGCGTAGACTGCGGCTATATAGAACGATACCTGGATGACAAGGATAAATTGAAAGCCATAGCAAAAGCATGGAAACAAGCTGGTACATAAAATAAGGGCGGCTGGCCGTCCGCCCCTGCGGAGAATTTGAATTATGGAATCTCGCATCTTACAATTAATTGCAGCGTTACGCGCAAGTGGTGTGCGTGTATCTCTTGCGGAATCTGCTGAAGCATTTTCAGCAGTGGATATCATGGGGATTCAAGACCGCGAGGAATTTCGATTATCTTTGCGTGCCACGCTGATCAAAGATCTAAAAGACATCTCTACTTTCGATAAATTATTTTCGCTGTTCTTTGGTTCAGGGCAGCCGCCGATGATGGGAGGAAATCCGTCAGATGATATGACGCCTGAAGAAGCTCAGATGTGGGCTGACGCGATGAGTCAGTTTGCGGAGAATCTGCGTCAGCGGATGGAAAGGCTGATGAATGGCGAGCCGTTATCTCGGTCGGAGTTGGAAGCGTTGGGGCAGATGGTGGGGCTGAATCAGGCGGATAATCTCCAATATCAAAATTGGATGGCGCAGCGCATGATGCGCGCGATGGCGTTCCCCGAAGTGCAAAAGGCAATGAAGGAATTAATGGAGCAGCTCGCGCAGATGGGCATGAGCCGCGAACGCATCCAACAGATCCGTGAAATGATCCAGCAAAATATGCAAGGCATGCGCGAACAGATGGATCAGTTTGCGGGCGAACGAATTGCCGAGAATTTAAGCGAACGTCCGCGTTCGGATAATGTTGATAGTTTAATGAATCGCCCGTTCGAGGCTTTGTCTGATGGAGATAAACAACTCTTACAGCGTGAAGTGAAGAAACTTGCCGCTGCATTACGCACGCGTATAGCATTGCGACAGAAGCGTGCCAAGAACGGACAAATGGACCCGAAGGCGACGATCCGCGCTAATTTGAAATATCACGGCGTGCCGATGGAGATCAAACACAAAGATAAAGTCCGCAAACCGAAGATAGTTGTGATTTGCGACGTAAGCACATCCATGCGCTTTTGTTCGGAGTTAATGTTAAGTTTTCTGTTTGCACTGCAAGGGCAAGTCCGCAAAACACATGCTTTTGCGTTCATTGATCATCTTGAATCGATCTCTGAAGATTTCAGCGGAACGAATGCAGATGACGCGATCCAGTCTGTTCTGTGGCGTATGCCCAGCGGACATTACAACACCGATCTTGGCTGGTCATTGAATGATTTTCAAAACGAATATATGGATACGCTCAACAGCGGGACGATTCTTCTTATCGTTGGCGATGGACGCAATAATTACAATGATCCACGCCTCGATATTTTCTCCACGATGTCCCGCCGATCAACGCGGACCATTTGGCTGAATCCTGAACCCCCAACCATGTGGCACGGTGACAGCGACATGCAAAAGTATGCGCCATTATGCAACAACGTGTTGAAGGTCAGTAATTTGAGAGAACTTGCGAATGCAGTAGATGAATTGATGACGGGGTAATTTATATATTCATCTTAATGGAACCAAATCACATGCCGCAGTGTATACATGCAGGATAAATCGCTATGCATATTTTAATTCGCAAGTCTGTATTAATACTCGTTATCGCATTAACTGCATGTGCTCCAAAAGCTACCCCAACTTTACCCCCTACCATACAACCTGCTACACCAACTGAAGCTCCATCTCTCCTGCTTGGTAACTGGCATGACATGATCTATCACGAGAAAGTGGGGCGAGTGGTTTTGGTCAACGGCGGACCTGAGATGGGCAAATCATCTACAGACCCTGTTGAATTGTGGGCTTGGGATGGCAGTCAATGGACTTTATTAAGCGCGGACTCGAATGGTCCGCGCTGGCGCAATTTTGCCAGCACTACCTATAATTCAAAACGTGATGTATTGGTTCTATATGGTGGCTTGACTGATGAGCAGGATTTTACAGACACATGGGAATGGGACGGAGAATCATGGACTCAGCTAACCGTTGAAGGACCTGGTCCGCGCGAAGGTTCGGGCATGACATACGACGGCGAACGTGACAAAGTAATTCTATTTGGCGGCGCTCAATCTGGAAAGATGATGAATGACACATGGGAATGGGATGGAGTCCAATGGACGAATGTTTCCAATGAAGGTCCAACTCCGCGCTTCCCTGCTGGATTCACTTACAATGCAGAAAATAAAAACACTCTGCTTTTTGGCGGGCATAGTTTTGATAATCAGGGGTTTACAACCTATGCAGATTCATGGACATGGGACGGTCTAAATTGGAAACAAGTCGCAACAGAAGGACCCTCTGCGCGTGATGGCGCTCGCGCGATCTTTATCCCAACTTCTGATTATATCCTTCTTTTTGGCGGAGCAGAAATCGCTGCGGATGTGACGAACCTGAACGACACATGGATTTGGAATGGATCTCAATGGGAAGAGTTGGATGTTCAAGGTCCACCTCATGCGCGTGTGCACCCTGCCATGGCATTTGACGAGTCGCGCGGAGTAGTTGTGATGACAGGGGGATCAAATGGCCCAAATGCTACGATGCCTGATACATGGGAATGGGATGGAGCAGCCTGGAATTGCATGGCAAAATGCGAGTAACAATATATGGGGTTATGAGTTTATAATCGAAAAGTTTCTAAATCAACTCTAACTTAATAGATTCAAAAGATTCTGTATCTTTGTGGCTACAAAGTGACGCGAGCCAATCGCAATTCTTAAAAGCTTTGTAGGTTGTTTACTCACGCTACATGATAACTGGAGACAAAAATGTCAGAGAAAAAATTCAAATGGGGTATTTTAGGTCCAGGCCGCATTGCACATGAGTTTGCGCAAGGATTGAAAGTGATCGATGACGCAAGCCTGTATGCCGTGGCCAGCTCAAACATTGACCGGGCGAAGGAATTCGCCCATGAATATGGTGGAGCAGTAACGTACAACTCATACGAAACACTCGTCGGCGACCCAGATGTAGATGGCGTTTACATCGCCACGCCCCATCGATTCCATTTTGAAAATGCCATGTTATGTCTCAATGCAGGCAAACCTGTCTTGTGCGAAAAACCACTGACGGTCAACGCTGGTGAAACGAGAGAGTTGATAAAAACTTCTCATGAGAAAAATGTCTTCCTCATGGAAGCCTTGTGGACACGTTTTCTACCAATCTATCCTGTCATTCGCAAATGGTTGGATGAAAAAGCGATAGGTGATATTAGTCTGATGGTCGGCACTTTTGGAGCGCGTGTACCTAAAGATAAAGATGAGCGTTGGCAGAATCCCGAATTGGCTGGGGGTACATTATTAGATATGGGCATTTATCCCATCGTAGTATCACAATGGGTTATGGCGGCGCAGCCAAAATCTTTTGTTGCATCCGCTCACATCGGAGATACCGGTGTAGATGAGCTAACTACTTTTTCACTTAAATACGAAAATGATGTTATCTCCCAATGTCACAGCAGTTTCCTAAGCAATCATGTCAATGACTTTCGGATATACGGAAGCAAGGGGCGCATTCGCATTCATCCGCACTTTTGGGGAACGACCAAAGCAACTTTATTTACAGATGGTCAAGAGTTGACAGTTGAAAGACCTTTACGCGCAGGCGGATTCGAATATCAAACTGAGGAAGCCATGCGCTGCATCCGCGCTGGGTTGCTCGAAAGCCCAGGCATGAGTCACGCTGATACGTTGGCGAATATGGAATTAATGGATTCCATCCGCGCTGAGATCGGACTTAAATATCCATTTGAAAAATAGCACGAGTTCTTGTGCCCTCAAACCAAGGTACACTTGGGCGCATGTCTGATTCCCCCATTGAAGTCAATACGATCATAATTGGTGCTGGTCCAGCGGGGTTGTCAGTTGGAGCCTGTCTTAAACAAGCAGGCATCCAAGCTGTTATTTTAGAACAAAGCGATAAAGTGGGGTCAGTGTGGCGTGGTCACTATGACCGACTCCATTTGCACACAGATAAAAGAAATTCTGAATTACCATTTGAGTCTTTTCCAAAAGATTATCCGCGTTATCCATCGCGCGATCAATTAATTGATTATCTAGATTCATACGCAAAAAAGTTTGATCTGGATATTCAATTCAATCAGCAAGTCAAATCAGCACGGCGAGACAATAATAATCAATGGGAAGTCCAAACTCAGGATGTGCAATATCTCGCATCTAATCTTGTGATTGCTGCGGGGAATGCACGCGAGAAATTTATTCCTAAATGGAAAGGGCAAGATTCATTCGCAGGGAAAATAATCCACAGTTCTGAATATAAGAACGGCGAGGAATTTAAAGGACAGAATGTTTTAGTGGTAGGCTTTGGCAACTCTGGCGGCGAGATCGCCATTGACCTGTTTGAGCATGGCGCAAAGCCAAGCATATCGGTGCGAAGTGCAGTCAATGTGATTCCACGCGAACTCTTTGGAATTCCCATTCTATCCATTGGCATTGTCCAAAACGTCATGCCCGCCTGGATGGCGGATGCAATGAATAAGCCAATCTTACGCGCAGTGATTGGTGATATCACAAAATACGGTCTGCGCAAATTACCATATGGGCCTGCTACTCAAATCCAAAACGATAAACATATCCCGTTGATCGATGTCGGAACGATCAAGCTGATCAAGCAAGGTCACATCACCGTTCATTCGGGGGTGGAAGAGTTCAGAGAAAACAGAGTCAAATTTACGGATGGGAAAGAAGCGAATTTCGATTCTGTGATCCTGGCGACGGGTTATCGTCCGCGAGTTAATGAGTTTCTCAACGAAGCAAAT
This sequence comes from Anaerolineales bacterium, assembly GCA_014379595.1. Lineage (GTDB taxonomy): Bacteria > Chloroflexota > Anaerolineae > Anaerolineales > Villigracilaceae > Villigracilis. The sequence continues at coordinate 101,458 of JACMLM010000057.1, read as the reverse complement.
GTCCAAGACGAAAATGGCACGCCAGAATCCTCAGGCTGCGAGGCATCAGTTTCTGGGTTATATTTCTGCGGGTATTACGTCTCCCCCACTGGAATGCTGCGGGAGATCGCAATAGAGGCAAAACAGATCGCGGCTGCGATCGTAAAGAAGAGTAAATTGGGTGTATAACTATCCTTGCAGTAAACTATTTTTAATTGTATTATTATGCAAGTTTTGTAAGTAAAATATCTCTCGAAAATAAAACAGGGAAAATTATGGCAAAAATCCTGATTGTGGACGACGACGTGCATGTTACAACATTGCTGAAAAGGTTTCTTTCCTCCGAAGGTTACGAAGTCACTGCAATAAACCAAAGTTCAAAAGCTATTCAAACTGCGAATTCAATTCAACCAGATCTGATCATCCTTGATCTGATGATGCCGCAGCCCGATGGCTTTAAAGTATGCAGGATGCTGCGAGAAGATCCTAACTACACGAAAACGCCGATTCTTATCATTACCGCCCTGGACGATAGCAACAGCCGGGCAAATGTCTTCGGTGCAAACGACTATCTTACAAAGCCTTTCAACCTTGATGAGCTTGTAGCTAGAATAAGTGCTCTGCTTGATGCGTAAGACTATAAAATCTTTTATTGGAAATTAAAAAATTAAATGACAAAAATAATGGTCGTGGACGACGATAAAGAAGCTACAAATTTATTGGAAAGCCTGTTGAAACTGGAAGGCTATGTACCAGTTTCAGTGAACGACAGCACCATTGCTGTAAAAACCGCAGACTCGATCGACCCTGATCTCTTCCTGCTTGATCTGATGATGCCAGAGATCGACGGCTTTAAATTGTGCAGACTGCTGCGTGCAGAAAAGAAATTCGCTCATACTCCCGTGATCATTATTACGGCTTTGAGTGATGATGACAGCCGCGCCGTTGCCTATGGTGCTGGAGCCAGTGACTATCTCACGAAGCCCTATCACCCGCATGAGCTTGTGTCCAGAATAAAAACACTGATTGAAAAATAAATGACCGAAAGCAATTTGAATTTAATTTACCTCTCGACTCTGCTCGAGAGGTATTTTATTTAATAGACTTCTTGTATCAGTATATTCATTAAATAAGTTCTTCGGCAGTTGTACTGCTGACGGAACAAAACTCGAGGGTATTTTATTTAATCTACAAAAATCGACTGGGATTTAGCGTGGTCATTCATACGTGCAAACCTGATTCTGCCTCTGGGCGTATTAAAGCCGCTGAAAAACTGCCATCGTACTGCCATGTTCCCAGCGAGGAACGCAGTATAATAATGATGAAAATAAAATTAATTCAGGAAAAATTGTAGTTATGGCAAAAATTTTGATTGTAGATGATGATAAGCAGGCAACTACATTGTTGGAAAAAGTCCTCAGAGCAGAGGGATATGAAGCGATTTCAGTCAACGATAGTTCGATAGCAATTCAAGCGGCAAGGTCAATCAACCCCGATCTGTTTTTACTTGACCTGATGATGCCCCCCCCAGACGGTTTTAAATTATGCAGAATGCTGCGTGCAGACCCAAGTTTTACACACACTCCGATCATTATTGTTACAGCTCTGGATGACGCTGATAGCAAAATAGTTGCCTATGGCGCTGGTGCCAATGACTATCTCACAAAACCCTTCCACATTGATGAACTTGCAAACAGAGTCAAAGCCTTAATCCTATAGTCATCATTCACGAAAATTATTGAACAAAAATCATCACATTAATCAGGAAAGATTTATGCCCAAGATCCTGGTCGTAGACGACGACAAACAGATCACCTTCTTTTTGGAAAAGCTTCTTAAAATGGAAGGTTACGAAATAACTTCTGTAAACGAAAGCTCAAAGACAATCGAAACAGCAGATTCGGTACGTCCTGATCTTTTCATACTTGATCTGATGATGCCTGAGCCTAATGGGTTTGAGTTATGTAGAATGCTGCGTGCAAGCCCAAGTTTTGCCCATACGCCGATTGTCATTATTACCGCCATGGACGACAGCGATAGCAAGGCAATTGCCACTGTCGCCGGGGCAAATGATTACATTACAAAACCTTTCCGTCCCGACGAGCTTGCACGAAGGATAAAGGCTGTGTTCGGCAGGGTTAAGAAGCAAAAGTAAATCAAGTTGTTATCTCTCTAAATTGTGTCATGCTGAGCGTAGCGAAGCATCTCTACCGCAATAAACGAGACCCTTCGGTCGCGAAAAACGCTCCCTCAGGGAGACACACTATAATTTTTTATGACAATGTAGCAATTCAGGCTAAGTAGCCAAACATAATTAACCCCAGATTTAATCTGGACGCAGATGAACGCTGATTTACGCTGATAACAAGGCAAGAATCAGCGTTTTCTGCGTTTTTCAGCGTCCTGTTTTGCTCTTAAAAAACATGACTCACCCACGAAAGATGAATTTCGGGGTGAGTCATGTTTTTAAATAACATACCCATTACTTAAGCGTACGGATAAATGACACAACTTGCCATATCTGCTCTTCGGTGAGAATCCCTTCCCACGCGATCATGGAAGTACCATCCTTACCCGTGGAAATACGCCAGAACAAATAGTCATCTTCAACGGCGGCTTGCAGCTCGGCCAGATTCTTCGGAGCGGGATTAAGAGCACCACTTGCAGGTCCATCACCGTGTCCCTGAGGCCCATGACAGGTTTGGCAACTACTCAAGAACACATCCTTGCCCGCAGCTACTGCTTCAGCATCCGCCCCAAATGGATTCGTCTTCCCTGAATATTCAGCTGGAACAGAATCCAGTTGAGTGCCGTTCTCATTACTACTTCCGCAGCCTGTCAATATAAGCGCAGACAGAAGCAAAACGGCATATATAACTTTCTTCATAAAATATCTCCATTCATTTCGTATCGCCTCTTAAAGTATAGTGTTTTATCAGGGTACGAGATTTTACTTTATTAAAAGGAGAAAGACATGAACTATCTAATAATCACTTTGCGCATCATCCACATTTTAGCAGGCATAATTTGGGTCGGTGGCACATTGATAATGACCTTTTTTATTGCTCCAACAATTCGCGCAACTGCGGAAGCAGGTCAAAAATTCATTGGCCATTTGATGAATAATTTAAAATTTAGTAATTGGATCGCCGCTGCGGCTGGCTTGAGCATCCTGGCGGGTTTGGCATTATTTTGGATCGACTCGAATGGATTTACTTCCGCTTGGATGGATTCCGGTGCAGGGATTGGTTTTCGCAGAGGAGCCGAATTAGCAACCATTGGATTTGTATTCGGTTTACTGATTGGCCGTACGACCAAGGCCATGGCGAAACTTGGCGCTCAATTCCAAGGCCCACCTTCTCCCGAACAGATGGCGCAAATGCAGAAGTTAGGAAGGCAGCAAAAAATCTATTCGATGATTGCATCCCTAACTCTCATCCTTGCTGTAATATACATGTCAATCGCGCGTTATCTTGTTTTGTAGCCAAACAGAAAAGCAGCTTAATTTAAGCCAAGAGAATAGTGCAGACAAAAAAGCGAATGTCCAAAGACATTCGCTTTTTGATTCAAACCACCTTCTACCTTTTTTATTCCATCCAAACCACTCTATCTTCAACAGATGGTCTGGGTGCAGATTCAGTTGTTGTTTCCATAGGATAACCAATATAAATAAAAGCTTCAATATGCTGGTCTTCTTCCAAGCCTAAAAACTTTTTCACTTTGGCATCACGCGCCCAATCCCCGGTGCGCCATTGTGCACCGAGTCCCAAGGCATGAGCGGCAAGTAAAATATTTTGGCATGCAGCAGAGGCGGCAGAACGGTTTTCATCTTCACGTACTCGTGAATCAGAAGGCGTATCAACACCCACTGCGATCAATACAGGAGCGCGGAGCGGCAATGCTCGAGTTTTATCCAAACCTTCAGGCGGTAGATCAGGGTTACGATCCGCAAAAGAAGCGGCCATTACATCCCCAAGTTTATTGCGTGCATTGCCGGTCAAAACAATAAAACGCCATGGCCTCACAGTGTAATGATTCGGTGCCTGATTGCCTGCATCCAATAATTTTTCGATCACATCACGCGGCACTTCATCTACTTTTACTTTGTTATTCGAATATCTGGCTTTGATTGCTTCTAATATATCCATAATTTCTCCGTCATCAGAGACGCTTGCGGGTAAAATTGTCTTACCATGAAAATATTTTACTCCGATGAACATCGCAAACATTTTCCACCTTTCGAGCTTTTTGATGGAGGTAAACGCGTCCCTTATTTTGAAAACCCTGACCGCATGGATCGAATTTTGACTGCGCTAAAAAAAACAGATTGGGCGGAATTTATTGAGCCAACAGATTTTGGACTTGACCCGATCCATGCTGTGCACGATAAAGCTTACATCAACTTCCTCGCTTCATGCTGGACCGAGTGGCTGGATTCTGACCCCACACTTGCCGAGGCACCTGAGACTCATGCGTTCCTACCGGCAACATTCGCATTGAGAAGAACGCCGCGTGTGCCAAGTTCTTTGCATGGCAAAGGAGGCTATTACATGATGGACTTATCTGCGTGCATTGTGGAAGATACTTATAAAGCATCGCTTGCATCTGCAAATTGCGCACTGAGTGCAGCAGAATATGCTTTCAGCAATCAGCAACCAGCTTTCGGGTTGTGCCGTCCGCCAGGCCATCATGCTGGTAAAGATTATGCGGGCGGATATTGTTTCATCAATAATGCATCTGTTGCTGCCAACTGGCTCTCTTTAAAAGGTAAAGTAGCACTGCTTGATATTGACTATCATGTAGGCAATGGCACACAGGAAATTTTTTACGAACGCAATGATGTGCTGACCATCTCGATCCATGGTGACCCGGAATTCGAATATCCACACTACTTTGGTTTTGCAGATGAAACTGGCGCAGGAGCGGGTCTTGGTTTTCATCGCAATTTTCCACTCCCTAAAGACACAGACGATGTAAAATACCTGTCAACACTGGATGAAGCTTTGAACATGATAAAAGAATTTGCGCCGGAATATCTGGTCATCTCTGCCGGCATGGATATATTTGACGGCGATCCGCTTGGCACATTCAAAGTAACACAAAATGGTTTTACAGAAATAGGAAAAAGAATTTATGCACTTGATCTTCCAACTGTGATCTTGATGGAAGGCGGCTACGCCAATGAAGCGCTTGGAACAAATACTGTAAATTTATTGGAGAATTTTAAATGAAAAGATATCACTACAGCTATCTGGTTTGCTTACTTACACTATTCGCTTGCAGCTTGCCATCTCAACAACCCCCTACAACAACGCCCACTCTTAGCCTACCCACAGCAACAGAGACGCTCGCATTTACGTCTACACCGACTGTTACCGAGACAGCAACGATCACCTTCACGCCCACCATTACGTTGACTCCGACAATTACAGCGACTCCAACATTTGCCTTTCCGACGGTAACAGTCAATAAGCAGGCGCATTGCCGTTATGGACCTTCTGCTGCCTACTTGCACGCTGCAGACTTATACCCAGGCGATGTTGGCAGTGTACGTGGAACAGCCCTATATAGTAAATGGCTATACATCAAATTTGACAAGATCAATTACTTCTGCTGGGTTGCGCCGTCAGTTGTGGACTTGGTCGGTGACATTAGCGGTATTAACAAGGTCACACCAAACCTTCAATCCATTGGCAGCAACCTATATGGCCCACCGCACAATGTTTCCGCTGTACGCAATGGTGACGAAGTGACGATCAGTTGGGATCAAATGGAAATGACAAAAGATAAAGATCGCGGATATTTCATCGAAGCATTTGTCTGCCAGAATGGTTTCCTGCTTTGGTGGACTTTTTCCTACCCTGATCAATTTACTACGAGCTATACAGTTAAAGACGAGAAGGGCTGTTCTGCACCTTCCTATGGGCAGTTATTAACGGTAGAAAAGCATGGCTATTCAGAACCTGTAGATATCCCTTGGCCCAAACAATAAAAAAAGAGCGGATGCTTTCGCGTCCGCTCTTTTTATTAAACTAATATCCCTGCTTTTTTAAACGCCGATTCCAGAGCATCGATAGTCGCAGGTTTGATCAACATGGCCTGCGCGCCTCCGCTTAGCACATGTTGACGCGTCTCCGGCTGATCGTCTGAAGTAATTACGATCACAGGGACTTTCTTTAAGCGCGGTTCACGGCGGATATAAGCCAGCACTTCCGAGCCATCTACACCCGGCATATTAATATCAAGGCAAACAAAGCGCGGGATCATACTTCCCAACACAGCCATTGCCGGGCTTGAGCCATATGCAACGCGCGCGGGCAAATCTAAAATTTCAAGCATTTGCTGTAACGCATCCGCTGTTTGACGATTGTCGTCAATAATTAAACCTTCCATAATTGCATCTTTCATTTCATTTATCCTCCAGAATTATTCTACCCATCACGGGTATATCACAGCCTGTTAATTTCGATACAGAATCTCGAAAGCCGCACCAGTTAAGGGGGTAGAAAGAGGCGCAAGCAAATCCTCATATAGATATTCTTTCCGAGTATAGCCGATTATAGATTAGGTAAGGACTTCCACATCATGCGGGCCAGACTCCTTCAAGCCTGCTCCTGTCATCCGAACAAAGATCGCCTTCTTTTGGAATTCATCCACAGTCTGTGCGCCGCTATAACTCATGCCTGATTGCAAGCCGCCAACCAATTGAGTTAACACCTCGCGCGCCTTGCCTCGATAAGGTACAGCTGCCTCCACACCCTCGGCTACATACTCTTCGATTTCCTCTTGTGTCAGGTCATTGCCTTCTTTTTTATTTCGGTCAATATTCGCTTCACGCGAAGCCATACCACGGGAAGCTTTGTAACGATGGCCTCTGCGAGTCATGATCATGCCCGGGCTTTCATCTGTGCCAGCCAACATACTACCGATCATCACCGTCTGTGCACCTGCCGCAATTGCCTTAGCTACATCTCCCGGCTGACGAATTCCACCATCCGCGATAATTGGAATATTCGCAGACTTGGCTGCCTTTGCACAATCAATCACTGCGGTTAGCTGTGGCACACCAGAGCCTGCCACTATACGAGTAATACAAATTGACCCAGGCCCTACACCGACTTTTACTGCGTCCACACCAGCATCGATCAAGCGCTTTGTCCCATCACCCGTTGCGACATTCCCGCCAATAATTTGTGCCTGCGGATAATGCTTACGAATATTTTTGATCATGTCAATTTCAAGATGTGAATCGCCATGGGCAATGTCCACCACTATGCAATCAGCGCCTGCCTGTAGCGCAGATTCTACGCGCCGCATTTCTTTATCACGTACACCCACTGCCGCGCCAACGATTAAACGTCCGCGCTGATCTTTTGTCGCTTTCGGATACTGCGTGATCTTCATAATATCCTTCAAAGTAACCAGTCCCGCAACACGCCCATCTTTATCTACAAGCGGAAGTTTCTCAATGCGATTATCGTGCAGCATTTTTTCTGCATCTTTTAGTGAAATATCAGGTGCAGCTGATATCACTTTCTTTTGCATTATTTCGCCCAATGGCTTGTTGACATTATTTTCAAATAACAGGTCACGAGTTGTGACAATGCCGACTAATTTTTCTTCATCGTCCAGAATCAAAATTCCGCCAGTGCCTGTTTCGTCCACAAGTCTTTTCAAATCACCAACAGTATGAGCAAGGGTCATGGTGATCGGTTTTTCCACAATAAATGACTCAGCCTTCTTCACACGTTGAATATGCCTCGCCTGCTCGGCAATAGACAGGAAGCGATGGATGATGCCGATCCCGCCTTCGCGTGCCATGGCAATCGCCATTTCACTTTCGGTGACCACGTCCATATTTGCTGCCACAATGGGAATCTGTAGCGTAATTTGATTTGTCAAACGGGTCTGCGTGGAAAGCAAGCGCCGCGAATCAACGCCTGAATATTGCGGCACCAGCAAAACATCATCATAAGTCAAAGCAGTATCTTGTAAAATTTTCATACGAACACCTCTTATCCAAAATCGAACCGCACGAATTATAATGCTTCAAGATGAGTCTTCAAGTGCATTCTTCAGCAAAACATAATATTGGAATCGACCAATAGAATACGGAGAAAATATGACAGTAACAGCAGTGATCGGTTCACAATGGGGTGATGAAGGTAAAGGCAAAGTTGTTGATTATCTCGCAAAGCATGTTGATTATGTAGCTCGCTTCAATGGTGGAAATAATGCGGGTCATACCGTTATCAATGAGTTTGGAACTTTCAAGATCCATCTGGTGCCTTCAGGGATTTTTGCGAAGAACACAGTGGGATTAATTGGCGGCGGCGTTGTGATTGACCCACAAGTATTGATCGATGAAATTGAGATGCTCAACAAAGCAGGCATTGGCATTGACGGACGGTTTTGGATCTCGCCACGTTCGCATTTGATCATGCCTTATCACAAAATACTGGATGGGCTATACGAGGAAGCTAAAGGCGCAGGTGCAACCGGGACAACTCGCCGCGGCATCGGCCCTGTATTCGCAGACAAGGTCAGCTATAACGGAATCCGCTGGACAGATTTTGCGAGCGATATGTTCGAGCAGCGCCTGCAAATGCAAATTGAATTGAAAAATAAAATTATCATCGCGTTGGGTGGAGAATCTATAAAGTATGAAGAAATACGGGATACCTATCGTGGATATTATTTAAAATTAAAACCATATATCAAGGAGTTATTTTCGCTTGTACAGGATGGTTTGAAAACGAACAAAAACTTTTTGCTCGAACAAGCCATGGGGACATTTTTAGACACCGATTGGGGAACTTATCCCTTCGTGACCGCATCAACAACGATCCCTTCAGCTGCCTCAGCGGGACTTGGTATCCCGCCAAAATATATTACCAACGTGATCGGTGTGACCAAGGCATATACCACACGAGTCGGCGCTGGCCCCTTACCCACCGAAATAACGGATGCAAGAAGCGCAGTGTATGAGCAGTTTGGTGAAGTAGCTGCAACCACAGGGCGCATCCGTCGAGTAGGCTGGCTGGATCTGGAGATCGTGAAGACGGCAGTGTTATTAAGCGGCGTGACCGAGTTATGTTTAACCAAATTAGATGTATTGAGCGATCTGGAGCAACTCCAAGTCTGCGTTGGTTATAAACTGGACGGAAAAGATGTGACCTACACGGACGTCGATGCATACGGATTAGATAAAGTGGAAATCGTTTATAAAAATGTTCCGGGTTGGAAGGAAGATATTAGCAAAGTAAAATCCTTCAATGATCTGCCGGTGAATGCACAGGGTTATGTAAAGATGATCGAGGAAGCGGCAGGTGTCCCTGTCAAGTGGATCGGCGTCGGACCTGAGAGAGATGCAACAATACGAAGGTAAGAATAATCCGTTTTTGTGCGTAACATTTTTTATCTTCCATCGTTCTTATACATAGACAGATGCAAATCTGCAAAACAAAGATCGAACAATCAAATCTAAAAATTACTCGGAGGTAAAAATGAATATCTTAGTGTGGATCGTATTTGGTGCTCTCGCTGGTTGGATCGCAAGCATGATCATGGGAGCTGATGCTCGCATGGGCGCTCTTGCCAACATTGTTGTCGGTATCGTAGGTGCGCTGATCGGTGGATTCATTATGAATTCATTTGGTGCTCAAGGCGTATCTGGCTTCAACCTTACCAGTCTCATTGTTGCAACTATAGGTGCTATCGTTCTGCTCTTCTTGACTGGTCTCGTACGTAGAGCCTAACATTATCAGAACGTAGAAAAAGAAACGACCTTCCTGTAACAGGAAGGTCGTTTCTTTGCTTTAAGAAAGCGCGTTATATAAATATTTTGAAGTTTACTTTCTCATTAATAACTAACAAGCGGTGCTTTCTTAAGCCACTTCTTCTCTACCAACTCTTTCAAAACAAAATCTTAAGAAGTTTTTTCAGTAATGATACTGCCACAACTACTGACGGAACAAAACAAAGACTTTTGCAAGAGGTCTATTGATAGAACTGACCATTTACCTGCTCATTTAATTAGGGGTTGATTTTAGATATATAGATTCAAATAGTCCCTGCCAATCACGACGGGGACTATTTACTACCATTTTCTTTATCAACCCCACTTTTGGTTAAATTTCTTCGCCGCGCCGCTGGTCAACGGCTTGCCGTGCCCGAAAACCGCCACTTCAAAATTTAGTGCGCCAAGTTTTTTCAGAGTTTTCATTCCATCATCTAAATCTTCGAAGATCGGCGGAAGGCCAAGCCCCATCATATTCCCGCAGGTATCTGCCGCGATCAAGACCCCACCATGCTGGGACCAGAGAAAGACTACTTGTCCGGCAGCATGCCCGGGCGCATGCAAGACGCGCAGGTCATCTACTAAATCTAATTCCTGATCGTCATGCAGTTCGTATTCGGTTTCAGCAGCTTCGATAGGCATTGGTCCTTGGCGAGCCATCACTGTGCTCATCAATTTGTTGAACAGCCCTGGTGCAGGCTGAACGGGACGCGAAGACTCCCCGAGTCGCACGAGTGCGGCGTCGATGGAATGCATATATGCGGGCGCGCCTGTGGCGTGCTTGAGCGCAGCCAGGCTGCCCGTGTGGTCGCCATGCAGATGAGTCACAAGGATGTGTTTCACATCGGCAGGCTGCCTTCCCAAAGAACGCACCGCATCCAGAATTTTTTCTGCGCTTCCGGGGGTGCCAGTATCCACCAAGATCAGTCCATCTTTCCCTTCAAGCAGGTAGACATTAACGAAGCCGAGGTTGATCAAATATAACCCAGGGACAACTTGTTGGACAGACATTGTTCCTCCTCACTATCTTTGATCACCAATGAAAGATGCTTTACTTTTTACTGCCATCTATTCTCTGTTCATTACCAACTCACTATCGGCAACTTCCTTACCCACTTCTGCTCCATCAATTCTTTCAACACAAAATCAGCGCCATCTGCACGCGAGAGTTGCGAACTCGAATCCTTGCCAACATAACCTACGCGGTATTTGCCTGTATGTTCGCCGTCCATTAATCTTGGGAAGCGTATTATTGTCCAATCCACATCAGCAGCTTGAATCACTTTCACATTCGCGGCAGAATCAAGCACCACATCTTTTGCCAAAAGATTAAGCAAAAAACCAATGAAGTGATCTATAAACTTCGGCTGATCTTCTGGCTGCCTCACCCCTGCACCCGTCGTCGAAACGATTCGGCGCACGCCATGCTTCTGCATCGCTGCCATAATATTTCTTGCAGAGGTTTCCATCATCCCAGCTACTGGCGGGCGTGTGGGTCCCAGCGCGCTGACTACAGCCTCCTGCCCTGCCACAGCTTTTTCCACTGCAACAGCATCCATCGAGTCACCTTGAAACAAAGTTAAGTTCGCGTGTTTAATTTCCATTTTAGATGGCGTGCGCACAAAAGCCGTCACCATGTGCCCGGCTTGCAAAGCCTGCTCAACAACTTTTAACCCCACCCCTCGCGAAGCTCCAAATACAACAATTTTCATTTCATCTCCTTTTCAACTTTTTGTAAAATTTGTGTGATCACTTGCGGCGGTTGCGCGCCGCTAAAAGCATATTTATGATTGACGACAAAGAAAGGCACGCCGCTCACCCCAAGCTGATACGCCTCATCAACCTCTGCCTGCACTTTGAATCGAGTTTCCGCATCCATCATATGGACCTTGAGGCTGGGCGCGTCCATCCCGTTCTTTTCCGCCACTTTGAGCAAGACCTCGATATCGCCAATATCCTGTCCGTGTTCAAAATAGGCGGCGTACACATCGTCGATAACAGAATCAACTTTCTCGTTAGGCGTGAGCGCAATCAGAGCATGTGAAAGCGTAGTATTAGGCGCTTTGGTAATAGCCTCAAAATTGAATTTGAGTCCCACACTTTCTCCCATCTGCCGAGGTCCATCAAAGAACTGCTCAATTGGAATCCGCCCGCCGCCTTTGCTATTCATCTTTTTGCGAAAGTCCACCCCTTCAGGCGGAATACTTGGGTCCAGAAAGAATGCCTTATATTCAACGGTTATCTCTTCACCTTGCCAATCCTGCAACGACCGTTGCAAGTGCATTTTTCCAATGCGGCAAAATGGTCAGACGGTGTCGTGAAAAACTGTAATGTGCATTTTATTTCTCAACAGTCAGGCGGGTAATAAGCTGTACAAACACAGCCCATGCCACTACATGAAAAATCATTAGAATACCGAAGTCGAATGGCGTACCAGCAAACGGCATTCCCGAAGGATTCAGCATTAATCCGATGTTAGGAATAAAGGATACGATCAATGCGATCAAAGCGATGATGTTATACAAGCGTACAGGGTTTGATGAAAATCGCGCAACCAGTATGTAGGCAAGGATGGCAACAATCAAATACATGATGGTGACAACTATGATCGGTATGGATTGAAAAGGCGGAAAGGCATCATCCAATTGAAAGATCGCATCCAGAATAAAAAGTGTTACCAGGTTGGCCAGTATAGTTGCAACGATGGAAAGTGGCGCAACCCACCATAATTTTTTTAATACAACAGTTTCTTTTTGAGCAGTCATACATATTCCTTTTCTATTTATTTTTTATTGTGATAACAACACTTTGAGATGTTTCGCCACCATGCGTAAGGGGTCGCCTGAATGATAAGTGCGACTCAATATGATTCCGCCCTCTACGGCGGCAGTGATGAATGTACCTAGTTCTTCTGCCTTGGTTTTTGTAAATCCACATTCGAGCAATTTTTCTTTGAATGCTGTTTCCAACAGGCTGTAAGCTTCACGGCAAGCTGCATTAATACGCTCAGACTTTGTGGCAGTTTCCATCGCAACAGATGTTAGTGGGCTACCCGCCGCAAATTCGGATGCTTCTACATGGTGAGCAATATTCAATACAAAGTCGTGGATAGCCTTTGCGGCATTGCTATTTTCACTTAACCCATTTTGTATGCGCGTTGCTGTTAATTTTCCTGATTGCAAAACTGCTTCCGATGTAATTTGTTCTTTGCCTTCAGGAAAGTAATGATACAAAGATCCTTTTGGCGCACCGCTCTCTTTGACAATCTCATTTAAACCTGTGCCATGATAGCCTTGCTTTTCCATCAAGCCGCATGTGGTTTGTAATATCTGTTCGCGAGTATTGCTCATTTCATACCTCAAATATCAATTTGAATCCATAGCGGGCTTTGAGTTGCCTTGCGAAGCTCTTCAGGTGACGAGTCGGATGGAATGCGCTTAAATCCCATTCTTGTACCCATCTCTTCGCCGCGTTTATCTAAGAGTGAGTTGATCATATCTGCCGCAATGCGTGGATCGCTGATGATCTTTGCTTTCCCGTTTACATTTTTACCTTCCAATCGTAGCGTGACTTCGTTATTGCTAGTCAGGTTTTTCCACCATGAACTGAATGTGAAAACCATAATGGAGCCATTTTTACGAAGATAGCCCACAGGCGTGGAAATACGTTTGCCTGTTTTATGCCCTGTAAATGTAAAAATCATCAAATTTTTACTTATTAAGCCATGCAAAGGCGAGTAGAGCAGTAATCCCAAAATTGCATTTGCAAATTTAAACATACCTTTGGGAATGGGTGGTCCGCGGCGTTCTACGGGTTCAGGCTGTGCTTTATTTTCCATGTTTTCCTTAATCTATTCAATTTTACGCAATGATGTTATTATAACGACTGGTCTACATAATGTCAAGCAGGAGAAAAACAATGTTACATCCCATTCTCGTGATCGGCGCGCTCGGCAACGTGGGCGCAGAAGTTGTTAAACAATTACTAACTAGAGGCGGCAAAGTCCGCGCATCAGATATGAATGAGGAAAAGGTCAGGGAAAGATTCGGCTCATCGGTGGAAGCTGTCCGCTTTGATTTTACTGATCCCAAAACATATGAAACGACCTTCAGAGGTGTAGAGAAAATGTTCATCCTGCGCCCACCACACATCACCAACATCAAACGCGACATGGTCCCCGCCATAGATGCGGCAAAACGTGCGGGTGTAAAGCATGTCGTTTTTCTTTCGCTGATCGGGATCGAGAACACAAAATATGTTCCGCACTATAAAGTGGAAACATATTTGAAAGAAGTAAATCTACAAACTACTTTCCTGCGCTGTAGTTTCTTCATGCAGAACTTGAACACTACGCACCGAAAAGAAATTAAAGAACGCAATGAAATCTTTGTGCCTGTAGGGAATGCAAAGACAAGCTTCATTGACGCGCGTGATATCGGCGCAGTGTCGGCTGTCGCATTGACACAGGATGGTCACGCGGGAAAAAATTACGACCTGACAGGCAGTGAGGCGCTGGATTACTGGCAGACAGCAAAAATATTAAGTGAAGTTTTAGGAAGAGAAATTAAGTATAAAAACCCAAATCTGATTCATTTCTTCCTCGAAACCATGCGGCGCGGTACGCCATTCATGTTTGCATTAGTGATGACTGGGCTTTATACGTCCACCCGCTTTGGCATGGCAGAACCTATTACGAATGAAGTGGAAAAACTAACTGGCAAAAAACCGATCACATTCAGGCAATACGCAAACGATTATAAAGAAAGTTGGGTTTAGAAATCTACGAGTACTCACACGGAGACTTTCGAATCGTGGTGGTTTTGATACGGGTCTCTCTGTCGCTCGCCCCTACTCAACCACCAAGGGTAACGACGATAACAAAAAAATTTTACTTCCCACTATTTTCTGCTCTCTAAAATCTTTCCACTCACTTCCCCAAACCCAACGCGGTATCCATCTCCCTGACAATACCCTTTCAACGTAACAGTATCCCCATCTTGTAAAAATTTACGCATCTCTCCATTAGGTAAAGTAATTGGCTTTTCACCACGCCAGGTTAACTCGAGCATCGAGCCGTAACTATCTTCTGTGGGTCCGCTGATCGTGCCTGTGCCGCACATGTCGCCTGTGCGCATATTACAGCCCGTAACCGTATGATGAGTCAACTGCTGGGCGATATTCCAATATAAATATTTCATATTTGAACGCGAAATGACATGCGGTTCATTCATTGAGTTGCTTTGCAGAGTCACCTCAAGGCGAATGTCATATCCGTAATCAGAAACAATTTGCAGGTATGGAAGAGGCGCGGGGTCTTGTCTTGGTCCAGCCACGCGAAATGGTTCCAACGCATCCATTGTCACCACCCAGGGCGAGATCGAAGTCGCAAAATTTTTCGAAAGAAACGGGCCAAGTGGTTGATATTCCCAAGCCTGAATATCGCGTGCGCTCCAATCATTGAGCAGAACCATTCCAAAAATATGTTCATGTGCGTTCTCGATCGAGATGGGCTGGCCAAGATGATTTCCAGTACCAATGAAAAATGCCATCTCCAATTCAAAATCCAATGAACGCGATGCTAAAAATTGCGGCGACGATTCATTTGGAAGCAATACTTGTCCACGTGGACGAATAATATCCTCTCCCGAAAGAATCACAGAACTCGCGCGGCCATGATACCCAATTGGTAAATGCAGCCAATTCGGCATCAGCGCATTTTCTTTTCCACGAAACATAATACCCACATTCGTGGCATGTTCGCGTGATGCATAAAAATCCGTGTAATCGCCAATGGCAACAGGTAAATGCATTTGGATTTCTTCAACTGGGATAAACACACGCGACTGCAACGCATCGTTTCGACTAAGCTCAACGCGAGCATTCTTTAACGGAGAGCTGTCGCTGCTCAATAAATTGGTCAGCGCTTTACGCGTTTCCTTCCAAACCCCGCGCCTAGCAGACATAAATTTATTTAATGTTGGTTCATTGAAAAAACCATATTGTTTATCAAATATTTTTTCATCATCGAGAACAGCAAGGTCAACGACAAAATCACCAATGCGAGACCCGATTCTCGGACTTGGATTTGCCTTCGTCGAAAACACGCCATATGGCAGGTTTTGAATCGAAAAATCTGAATCGGGATCTATTTCAATAAATGATTTAAGAGTCATGGATTTAGTAAACCTAGTTTTTGCAAATCTTCGCGCGGCTCATCGAAACTACAACTGCCAAATGAAATACATCCAGTACTGCGCACCTGGGCAATTTGTTCAACACTTGCAGTGAAATTTTTCCAGGAAAAGCTTTCTTCATTGAAGATAAAATTAGACGGGTCTTCATCCTCAACAATAGCTTGAATTTGATCCTGATCAAGTCCATGTGAAAGAGCTATCACATTTGCGCCGAATACATTGATGAAACCATGCATTTTAGTTTGCACACTTTGATCGTAATGACGGATGGGATGATGAAGTCCAGCTGTAGCCTTCATTGGGATTCCCGAATCACGCGCTGACATGATCGCCCAGGCAACTTGCTCAGCAGTTGGAAAGGCATCGGCAGTTACGCCGCCTGTACGCAATTTGAAGCCTACATGTTTATCTTTGATCTTACGCAGGGAACGAAATAATTTTTCAACCCGCACCTGCCAGCCCTCGCCAAATGACGTCTCAAAAAAAACAGTTAATCCATTTTTATTGAGAGCATCAGCAGTTTTATTTACTACATCATTAACAATAGACTGGTCTTCAAACACAGACGTAGGCAGTGTTAACTCGAACATGTCCACTACAACTTTGGAGCCATGCAATTCACGAAACGCTTGAATATCTGCAATATCAAACTTGAGATATTCAATAAACTGGTCCATCTCTTTCCCGCTGCGACCCAAGATAGAGAAAGGCAAAACGCCTTCGTGCGGAAATGTATCACCTGCAAGCTGTGAAAGCTCAGAAAGTCTTTTTGCGGGAATAATAAAACGGGAAAGCATCCAGGCTTCAGGATCATTTTGATATTTTACAAAATTACGAATCGCAGCTTCCAGAGAAAGACTCGCAGGCGGATAAAGCCCGGCATAGTCTATGATCTGGGATAAAAATGTTCTCAGGGATATTAGGTGTTGACCATGTATCGTCATTGAACAATTATAGTCTGAATTTTTTAGATAATATTAAGACGTGTTGTAAAATTATTATGCTAGAATCGAAATTGTTCAACCATAATCTTATTCTCTCGGAGGTAAAAATGAACTTTCTTGTATGGATCATATTTGGTGCTCTGGCTGGATGGATTGCAAGTATTGTCATGAAAAGTGACGGTCAAATGGGAGCCCTCGCGAACATAATCGTGGGAATCATTGGCGCCTTCATTGGCGGCTTCCTTATGAATTCCATGGGCGCGCAAGGAGTAACGGGCTTCAATCTGCCCAGCCTGATCGTTGCCATCGTAGGCGCGATCGTTCTCATTTTCCTTGTACGTTTAGTCCGTCGCTAATCATCAAAGGTAATTAAATCAATAAATAGCCGCGCACAAAAGTGCGCGGCTATTTATTTTACATACAGTTGAAATCTTTTAATTATCTGGAGAAGAGAAGAAAAATTTTGGTTTCTTATCTTTTTCCAACTGCTTCTTCATATCTGCAATCATATCCTGATAAGCAGGGTTATCAATCTGATTATCAAGTTGATAAGGATCAACTTCAAGGTCATAAAACTCAGAGAGGTCTCCCTCCGTTTCAGCATAAACATAACGCCCTGTATGAATTACGGACCATACGCCTCGCGGCGGCCAGGCCTCTAACAAAATATGGTCGCGCCACTTCTTTCCTGGCGTAAATAAATCCACCAATGAATCCCCATCCACTCGATAAGGAATACGAATTCCCGCCAACTCATACATGGTAGGTGCAATATCAATATTGGCTACCAATCGATCATCTACATAAGGAGTCGGTATTAGGGCAGGATAACGCATACCAAAAGGAACATGCGAAGATTCTTCATAAAGTGAGCTCTTCGAATCAAGACGATGCTCGCCAAAGTGCAAGCCATTATCAGAAAGGAAAATGATGACTGTATTATCCAGTTCACCCGTCTGCTCAAGCTTATCGAGAATCTCGCCAATTTTTCTGTCCAGCGCAATCAGGGTCAATATCTGTCTGCGATGTTCATCATCCAAGGCTTTTAGACCCTCCTCACTCAACAACGGCTTGTTACTAATCGAGGCTGGCTTATCTGAAATATCTTCTTCATTCAGGCTGGGAACTGAATAAGCAGGCAATTGATCGTAAAGTGCAAGATCTTCATCGGCTGGGCGCGTAG
This sequence comes from Anaerolineales bacterium, assembly GCA_014379595.1. Lineage (GTDB taxonomy): Bacteria > Chloroflexota > Anaerolineae > Anaerolineales > Villigracilaceae > Villigracilis. The sequence goes on along the minus strand of JACMLM010000057.1, from coordinate 83,359 downwards.
GGGTGTGTGGAGCATTCGGCGCAAAGATCAACATAAATGGCTCTGACTTCTTTGAAGCGTCATCTAAAAATTCAAGAGCATAATCAGAAAGAATATAAGTAATATAACCAGGGTGTGTGCTCCATACACCATTTACATTTAATTCAGGATCTTTATAACCGCTCTCTCCAGCCTTAAAAGAAACCCAGGTATCAAACTCATCTCGCGCCTCACCCGCCCAGGAATTCAAATACTTTCCGATCATCCCGGTATAGTATCCATTTTCATGAAGCGCGAACATCACGGTCTCAATATTTAGCGGATCATTATTTTGAAACACGCGATGATTATGTGTATACATTCCAGTAAAAATACTGGAACGGCTTGGGCAGCAAAACGGCGTTGTAACATAAGCCTTGGAAAAATTTACTCCCTGATCAAAAATTCCCGCCAGTGTATTCGGCATATATTGCAGTGAGTCGTAACGCTGATCATCTGTAATGATGATCAAAAAATTTGGGCGTGGAGCATTATTTGCAAAGCAACCGCTCGGAACGGTTAATAAAATCAATATAGTAATTGCAAATAAAAAACGTCTAAAAGCCATCACAACCTCGTAATTTGAGATGCAAGGATTGTAGCATAATCCTTATGCAATCATTTTTACTTGATCATGATCTGCTTCAATTGAAATTCCACCAACTCACGCAAGGTTGCTTGCTCCAAAACCGTATGAGATATTTGACCTTCAAGCATCAACATCACGAATCCGTGGATGATTCCCCAAGCTGACAGCGCTGCCAAATCTGATGATCCGCCTCTTAACACACCTGAAGCTTGATTCACTTCCACGATCATTTTCACCAACTGAAAGTTTCTCTGCGACTCTTCCACAAACTCAGGGTATTGCTTTTCCTTTTGCAACACCCCCGAAAACATGACCTTGAATCGGTCAGGGTCATCCATCGCAAATTGGACATAAGCCCAAGCCGCCTCTATCAATTGCTTTTTGGGGTTCGATTTATACTTATCTACGACATCACTAAGGCATTGATATAACTGACGAAACCCTTCTGTTGATATGGCCGCGATCAATGCCTGCTTATCAGCAAAGTGTGAATATGGAGCGGTATGACTTACTCCCGCTTTACTCGCCACCTTGCGCAGGGATAATCCGCTAACGCCATCTTTTGCAAGAATCTCAACTCCTGCTTTGATCAGCGCATTTTTTAAGTCACCATGATGATATATTTTCTTTGAGGGCATAATCTTTATTCCATGTCACTCTGAAGGAGCGCGCTCTCCGCGACTGAAGAGTCTCTCGCCTTATGTTAGAGACTCTTCGCTACGCTCAGGGTGACAATAATCTTGACACTGTAAAGATTGTAGAAGATAATCAGCCCACTGTCAAGAACGGAAAGGATTTTATGTCAGATTTCACTCACTACAAACAAGAAGTAGTAAATACATGTCACACACTTTTGGAGCGCGGCTATCTCAAAGCAACCGAAGGAAATATTTCCACGCGGGTCAAAGGCGAAAATGCTTTTGCGATCACCCCGTCCAGTTATGACTACGCTAAAATGAAAGTGGATGACATTTGTATTCTGGATTATGAAACCAAACCCATCGAATCTAAAATGAAACCGTCCATCGAAAGCGGAATGCACGCAGGCGCATATCAAACCAGAGCAGATGTCCATGCCATTATCCACACGCACCAACCTTATGCCAGCGCATTGGCATTGATTAAAATGCCGATCCCCGCTTTATTCGATGAACAGGTTCGCTTCTTAGGCCGCGGTGTAGATATTATTCCTTATGCTCCATCGGGAACCAGCTTTCTTAAGAACGCAGTCAAATCCAAAATAAATAATGGTAACAATGCCTACATCCTACAAAATCATGGCGTACTCGTTTTTGGCGGGACAATTGAGCAAGCCATACACAATATGGCCTTGCTTGAAAAATGTGCACTGACTTATTTACTCGCCCTGCTGACCGAGAAAAAGATTAGCAAAATTCCATTCCCAATTCGCGAGATCATGTTCGCCAAACTGCGTGAAGACGAAAAGAAATTTTCGGAATTAAATTAACATGTAGGGGCACAGCGAGTAATTGAAGAAGTTTTTTTCTCTTTCGTCTCGCTGTGCCCCTACAATATGGAAAAAATGACACAACAATACGCCATCTCCGAATATCCAAATGTAGACGAAGTCTACGCAAAACTCGAAAACCTCATCAGCCAACCAACGCGTCCCGTGCGGCGCGAGAAGATGAAGGAATATCTTGATTACTTTGATACAAAATGTATCCGATCAAAACAGCTAACCGACGAAGCTAAACAAATCATCCCAGGAGGCGTTCAGCATAACCTCGCATTTAACTATCCCTTCCCCATTGCCATGGAAAAAGCGGAAGGTGCTTATCTGTGGGATGCTGATGGAAATAAATATATTGATTTCCTCCAAGCTGGCGGGCCAACGATTTTAGGCAGCAACTATGCACCTGTTCGCGAAAAAGTGATCGAGATGCTGCAAACCTGCGGACCTGTCACCGGGTTGTTTCATGAATACGAACTCAAACTTGCACAATTAATTCAAAAACATATGCCATCGATTGAAATGTTCCGTATGTTAGGTTCAGGGACAGAAAGCGTGATGGCTGCAATTCGTGCAGCACGCACGTTTACAAAGAAAAAGTATATTATCAAAGTTGGCGGTGCGTATCACGGTTGGAGCGACCAAATGGTTTACGGACTCCACATCCCCGGTACACGTCGCTTGGAAGCAAAAGGGATTCCACGTGGAGCAAGTGCATCCACCCGCGAGTTCTACCCAAATGCATTAGCGGCGTTGAAGCGTCAGCTTTTTTTGAACAGGTTTCGGGGCGGCACCGCAGCGGTCATCGTCGAACCAGTTGGCCCTGAAAGCGGAACACGTCCCGTTCCAAAAGATTTCAATCAAAAAGTCCGTGAGTTGTGTGATGAGTTTGGCACATTGTTAATCTTCGATGAAGTTGTGACAGGCTTCCGTTTGGGGCTTGGCGGCGCGCAAGGTTACTTCAATGTAAAGCCAGACCTGACTGTGTTTGGAAAATGCATCACCGGTGGATATCCCATGGCGGGCGGAGTTGGCGGGCGGCGTGACGTGATCTCGACGTTTGCGGCAGGCATTGGCGGGGTGGGCGAACGCGCCTATGTGGGCGGCACACTTTCAGCGAACCCATTATCGTGTGTCGCGGGTTATTATGCATTGATCGAGATGGAAAAAACAAACGCAGCAGTAATTGCCGGCCAGGCGGGTGATAGACTCACAAGAGGCTTGCAAGCCATTATTGAAAAATATTCACTGCCATTCGTTGCATACAATCAAGGGTCAATTGTTCATCTAGAAACAGCAGGGACCATGCTTCTTGATTTCAAACATCCGTTGCGATTGCTCAAGGAACTCAAGCCGCGTAAACATATGATGGAAGAAATGGGCGCGGCCTATATGGCAAATGGATTGGTGACACTTGCTGGCTCGCGCATGTATACTTCGATGGCTGATACAAACGATGTAATTGACGATGCGCTCACTCGTTTTGAAAATGTTTTAAAAGAATGCCATGCCTAAACTATTGATCCTCTCTCGTGAAGCAGATAAATACCGCGCCTTAATCGAAAAAGCGCGCTTACCTGATTTAACAATTGGGCTGACTCCGACTTCGGATGTGGATATTGTTTTCGGCGAAACAGGTTTGATCAAGGATGCGCTCGCTTCTCTCCCCGCCCTGACCTGGGTACAGACCACTTCAGCAGGAGTAGAAACGCTGATGAATTCCGCTCTGCGCCGCGATTACATTTTGACAAATGCTCGTAACGTTTTTGGCAAGTTAATGTCTGAATATGTTTTTGGGTATCTGTTGGCACATGAAAGACAAATCTTCAAGCGGTTTGCAGACCAACAAGCCAAACACTGGAACCAAAAAAACACGGGCGTCCTTTATGGAAAGACGATTGGCTTGCTTGGCGTCGGCTCAATTGGTGCTGAACTCGCGCGAACTGCTAAGTTCTTTGAAATGACAGTTCATGGGTATACGAGGAGTAGTGAGACCAGCCAAAATATAGATAAATACTTTCATGGAAATGATTTGCTAAAATTCGCAAGCGGACTCGATTATCTAGTTTCCGTTCTCCCCAATACACAGGAAACTCGCAAGATAGTAAATGCTGATTTATTAAATACACTTGCTCCTCATACTTTATTCATCAATGTTGGCCGCGGCTCTGCCGTAGACGAAACCGCTTTGCTCGACGCTTTAAATGAGAACAAAATCGCTGGTGCGGTTTTGGATGTATTCGAGCAGGAGCCTTTGCCGATAGATCATCCATTTTGGACGACAAAGAATTTAATCATGACATTTCATTCCTCCGCACCAAGTTTGCCCGAAGACCTAGCAAAAGTATTTATTGAAAATTACAAATTGTTCATTGAAGGCAAGCCGCTACAACATCTAGTTGACTTTGAGAGAGGATATTAATTAACATGGCAGCAACACAGTACAAACTTTATTCCTACCGCTGGGTAGTCCTGGCAGTCTTTACATTTGTAAATCTAACCATCCAAACCTTATGGATTTCATATGCATCCATCACTGGCCTGGCCGCGCAATTCTACGGCGTGACAGACTTACAAATAGGCTTGTTCTCAATAGTTTTCATGGTTGCATTTATTCCTCTATCCATTCCCGTTTCCTGGATCATTGATACTTATGGATTTAGGATCGCAGTAGGCATTGGTGTCATCCTCATGGGTGTATTTGGCATTCTTCGCGGACTTGCAGGAACAAACTACAACCTGGTTTTGTGGAGCACCATTGGTATTGCAGTAGCCCAGCCATTCTTACTTAACGCATGGACAAAAGTTCCTGCAAATTGGTTTGCCATTGAAGAACGTGCTACAGCCGTTGGTATTGTCACATTAGGCAATCTTATTGGCACCGCATTGGGATTGGTCTTAACGCCCATTCTTTTTGAAACCCTTTCCATCCCAACCATTCAATTAATTTATGGCGGCATCGCTGCAATTTCAGCCGTGCTCTTTATTATTTTTTCACGCGAAACACCTCCTACTCCCCCATGCCCGCCTGGAATGGAAGTCCGCGCTTTGATGCTAGATGGACTCAAACATGCGTTCACGGTCAAGCCATTTTGGTTTGCACTGCTTGTCTCCTTTATTGGACTGGGCATCTTCAACGGCATCACAACCTGGATCGAAAACATTATTCGTCCGCGCGGATTTACACCCACAGATGCAGGTACTCTCGGCGCATTAATGATCCTGGGCGGAGTGATCGGCGCAGTATTACTCCCTGCTTTATCTGATAAACAACGCAAGCGACAACTTTATCTTTATATTGCATTTATCGGAGCAATCCCAGGCTTGATCGGATTAACGTTCGCTTCAACCTCTACGCTGTTATTTGCTTCTGCTTTCGTGTTGGGATTCTTCCTCGTCAGCGCTTTACCGATTGCCATGCAATATGCTGCAGAGGTGACGCACCCCACTCCTGAGGGCACGTCAAACGGATTAATTCAATTATTTGGTCAGGCATCTGTTGTTTTCGTTTATATTATGTCTGCCATGCAGACTTCAGAAGGTTCATTTACACCTGCTCTTTTGCTTGCAATCGGGTTACTATTGGTCAGCGTGTTATTCATTAATCAAATGAAAGATCCCAAACCGCTGGCATAATTTTGGAGTAACAATGACTGTCACGTTGAATGACATCCATCAGGCTGCGCAAAGAATCAAACCTTATATACATCGTACGCCTGTATTGACGAACGAAAGCTTGAACGAGCAAGTTGGTGCACAGGTATTTCTCAAATGTGAGAACTTACAAAAAATAGGTGCGTTCAAATTTCGTGGAGCATGCAACGCTGTATATTCTTTGACAGATGAAGAAGCGGCGCGCGGAGTCTGTACACATTCCTCAGGGAATCATGCGCAGGCAGTTGCACTTGCAGCACGTATGCGTGGAATTCCTGCTTATATCGTTATTCCAAACAATGCACCTTCAGTGAAAAAAAATGCAGTCGCAGGCTATGGTGGCTTGATCACGTTTTGTGAGCCAACGCTTGAGGCGAGAGAAAGCACTTTGGACAGAATCAGGCTCGATACGGGTGCGAACGTTGTCCATCCATTTAATGATGAACGTGTGATCGCAGGTCAAGGGACTGCGGCCGTTGAATTGCTGGAAGATATCCCTGATCTGGATGTCATCATCACGCCAATTGGCGGCGGCGGATTAATCAGCGGTACGTCGATAGCGGCGATGGAAATCAAAAAAGGAATTCGCGTGATCGGGGGTGAACCTGAGATGGCAGACGATGCTTTTCGTTCGATGAAAGCTGGCGAGATCATTCCATCTACAAATCCAAAATCAATTGCAGATGGTTTGCTTAGTTCATTGGGTTCGCTTACATTTCCGATCATTCAAAAAAATGTTGAGCAAATTGTGACAGTGAGTGAAACGGGCATGATCGCTTCGATGAAATTTGTTTGGGAACGCGCGAAGATCATCATTGAGCCATCATCTGCTGTGGCGATTGGTGTTTTATGGGAAAAGAAAATTGATCTGAGTGGATTGAAGATCGGGGTCCTCTTAAGTGGCGGCAATGTAGATTTGGAAAAATTACCGTGGCAAAATCATTAACCGCAAAGAGCGCAACACTTGCGCCGCATGCCAGTGCAGGTGAGGTCGCCAAGATTTAATTGTTTTTCTTCGCGTTCTTCGCGAGCTTAGCGGTAAAACTTTGGAGCAATCAGATGACCGAACCCATTATCCTCGCCGTTGACCTCGGCACATCGAGTATGAAAGTTGCGCTGATCACCGTCAGCGGAAAAGTATTAGGCTGGGAAACTGAGCCGATTGATTTAATTGTTCTATCAGATGGCGGCGTAGAACAATCTCCAGATCAATGGTGGAATGCGTTTTTATCAGCGGCGAAAAGGTTGATTAGCAAAAATAAATCATCTGCAAGTCTGATTCGCGCTGTGTGTTGTTCCACACAAGGTGAAGGGACAATCCCAGTTGATAAAAACGGAAACGCCCTCGGCAATTGCATCCTGTGGATGGACATGCGCGGGGCGAGTCATTTGAAGAAGCAGCTGAACGGCTTGATCAATATTGATGGCGCTGATATTTTCAAGGTATTACGTTTTGTAAGTTTGACAGGTGGAATGCCAAACCTTGCAGGCAAAGACCCTGCAGGACATATGCTTTTTATCCGCGATACACAGCCTGAGATATATGCCAAGACACATAAGTTTTTAAATGTGCTCGATTATCTAAACTTAAAACTTACAGGTGAATTCGTTGCTTCTTTTGATTCAATTGTGACATCCTGGGTGACAGATAATCGCAATCCAAACGAAATTCGTTATAACGATGGGTTGATCTCTACTTTAGGAATTGACCGTGACAAATTGCCGAATATTGTTTCGTGTTCATCAGTCATCGGAAACTTGAAATCTGAAATTGCAAATCAGCTTGGGCTTTCAAGCGACATAAAAGTAGTTGCTGGTTCAATTGACAATACTGCCGCAGCCATCGGTTCTGGTGCAGTAAATGATTTTGAGCCGCATTTATATATTGGCACATCCTCATGGATCGCAGCACATGTACCTTTCAAGAAAACTGATATTGGCTCGAGTTTGGCATCTATTCCGTGTGCTGTACCAAATAAATATTTATTGACAGCTTTGCAGGCAACTGCGGGCGGAAATTTAACTTTCCTACGTGACAATATTATTTATCACAAAGATGAATTGCTTCAAGAAGCCGATGTGCCTGATATATTCAAAGTGCTCGATCAAATCACGGCGCGAGTGCCTGCTGGTGCAAATGGTGTGATCTATACACCATGGATTTGGGGCGAACGCGCGCCTGTGGATGATAAAACTGTCCGCGCGGGTTTGTATAATTTATCGTTGAACAACACACGTCAGGATATTATCCGCGCGTTTTTGGAAGGCATTGCACTCAATACAAAATGGTTGATGACGCCTGTTGAAAAGTTTTTAGGCAGAAAAGTAGACTCGATCAACATTGTTGGCGGCGGCGCGCAATCTGATGTGTGGTGTCAAATCTTTGCGGATGTGATGAACGTGGAAATCAAACAGGTCAATGAACCAGTCTATGCAAATGCAAGAGGCGCAGGTTGGATCGGTGCAGTTGGCATCGGTGAAATCAAATTTGAAGATGTTTCAAAGCTGGTGGAATTCAAAAAAGTGTATTCGCCAAATCAAAGTAACCGTGCTTTATATGATGAGCGGTTTGATGTGTTCAAGTCAATTTATAAGCAGATGAAGGGTGTGTATAAAAGATTGAATGGCTAAATTACTACCGGTGGTCGAGTAGCCCGAATGCTCTTTGAGGGCATATCGAGACCACATATTCAAAGTATGTAAACAATCGGTGGTCTCGATACGTTCCTCGCTGTCGCTCGAAACTACTCGACCACCAGTAATCTTCTTCAAGGAGTTATCTAATGAATGACGAAATGCCAATTGAAGAAAGACTCCCTTATCCAACCAAACCAATGTATTTTCCTGACGGGACAAGTGTTGAAGAATTCATTATCCCCGATGAAGATAAGGAAATTGTTCTTGCGCAGCTTTATCCATTTTCTCCCATTCCAAAATTGACCGATGAAGTTGAAGACATGCACGCCTATAAAAAATTCATTGTCAAGGATTTTCGGGTGACGTGGGAACATGGCATGAATTATCTAGTCAGCCCGTATCATCCTGAAAGTGGCGGCACAGTTATTGATTGGATTGACGAGAGCAACTGGAACAATGATGAAATCGACGAGGAATTCAGCGAAGATGACGTCGATGATGATTTCAATTTCACTGAATCAAAAGACGACGATTTACCCTTTTAGCCTCTTTTTTCTTCATCCTTCATAATTTATCCTTCATCCTTTCAGGAGTTTATTATGCGCCTCACCAACCTAATCACAGCCGTTGACCTGCATGCCTGCGGCGAACCAGGCCGCGTTATTACAGGTGGAGTTTTGGACGTGCCAGGCAAAACAATGTTCGAGAAGATGAAATATTTTGAAAAGAATCATGATGACATTCGTTTGCGAATGTTGCGCGAACCACGCGGATACCCTGCTTTGTGTTGCAATGTGATTCTTCCGCCAACTCACCCACAAGCTGATGCAGGCTTTATCATCATGGAGCAAACGGAATATCCGCCCATGTCTGGGACAAATACCATTTGTGTAGCAACGACTCTGTTAGAGACAGGAATGCTCAAGATGATCGAACCAGTTACAGAATTCATACTTGAAGCGCCTGCGGGTTTGGTGGGAATCCGCGCAGAATGTAAAGATGGCAAGGTCACGCAAGTCACATTTAAAAACGTCCCAGCCTTTGCAGTTCATTTGGATATAAAAGTTGAAGTCCTAACACTTGGCACGGTGACCGTGGATGTGGCTTGGGGCGGAATGTTTTATGCAATTGCAGACGCCGCGCAATTTGGTTTGCAGTTGACGCCCGATGAAGGAAAAGACATCACGCGCATTACTGAAATGGTAAAGACGGCAACATATGAACAATATCCTGTTGTGCATCCTGATAACCCAGAAATTATTGGACCCACCATTGGTCAACTTTCTGCGCCACCCACAAATGCAAAAGCACATCGGAAAAATGTGGTCACGGTTTCAACAGGAAAATTGGATTGGGATAAACCATCCACATGGACAGGGGTGATCGACCGCTCCCCTTGCGGAACAGGCACCTGTGCAAAAATGGCAGTGATGTATGCAAAGGGCGAGCTTGGATTGAACCAGGATTTTTATCACGAAGGAATTTTAGGAACTTTATTTACTGGCAGACTTGTGGAAGAAACACAAGTTGGGAAATACAAAGTGGTTGTCCCGACCATTGGCGGCACAGCTTGGATTACGGGAATTAATCAATTTGTCCTTGACCCAAGTGACCCATTCCCAAATGGGTTTACAGTTGGGGATATTTGGTGAGGAGTTGTATAATTAAATTGATTTTTGACCGCGTAGAGGTGATTAGTTGAAACTGACCATCTAAACACTAGTTAACCTACTCTTGTACAAATTAGAAGGGAGTTACTGGTATGAATAAATCAATCAGGTCGATCTTTCTTGGGTTCAGCTTACTCGTGTTTTTGTTGAATGCTTGTGTTCCTGCTACGCCAGTTCCTTGGTCTCTCGTAGCAGTAGGCGACTCTATTCCATTTAACAGTGTAAATGACTGTCCAGGTTGCACTAGCTTCGTTGTCAGGTATGCTGAAGCACTCACAGCGGCAAGTGGTCATGAGGTTACAGTTCAGAACCTTTCTCAGCACACTAGCCTCCAAATCGATGGGCTCCTTCAACAGCTGGAGACTGATACTTCTAGTTTTAGGCGTGAGGCCCTTGTCAATGCCGATATTATTATTGTCGGTATTGCAGCCAATGATGTCGCAATGAACAGCAATGATGACTTGTGCGATGGTCCAAATGGCGATAATCCAGATTGGTCGAAATACAGTGAAGAATGTGCGGTAGCATCAGCCGAGCTGTTCCGACCAAAATTCGAGAGCGTATTTTCCCAAATTGTGGCGCTACGAGAAGGAAAGCCAACCATCTTCCGGACGATTAATCGATACAATGACTGGAATGGTTGGCCAGGTCATGACCTCTCGCCAGAAGGCATAGAAGCAACGCGCCTTGTTATCGATGCCTGGAATGAGATGATCTGCAAAGCGGCGCAGGAAAATGGCTTCGTCTGTGCAGATATTTACTCTGCATTCAATGGACCAGATGGGCTCACGCCGTCGGGAGATTTAGTTGCGGTAGATTACACCCATCCATCAGATAAGGGCAATGAAGTCATCGCGGGTGTCCTTATAGATCTGGGCTTTGCTCCATTGGTGCCGTAGTTAGCCCCTTCATAAAAAAAATTCTATACTTTATATTTCTATTAAAAAGGGACTGCTTGGCTAATCCAATTTCAAGACCACTTCGTGTTTTTCTTTGTCACTCATCGGACGATAAACCGACCGTGCGTGAACTCTATCATAGACTGGATTCAGAAGGTTGGATAGATTCATGGTTAGATGAAAAAAAGATTTATCCAGGTCAAGACTGGAATTACGAGATTGAACAGGCGGTAGAGGAAGCAGATGTAATTCTCGTTTGCTTAACAAAAAATTCAGTTACAAAAGAAGGTTACATACAGCGAGAATTAAGAATCATTTTAGATTATGCCGATTACAAGCCAGAAGGCACTCTATATATAATTCCTGTTAGATTAGAAGAATGCGAACCACCAAAACGAATTCGACGCTGGCAATATGTAGATCACTTTCCTGAAAGTCAACGAAACATTGCGTATCAACGTTTGCTAGAGAGTTTGAAGTTTCGTGCCACTCACTTGGGAATGTCAACAAGCCTTATCCAGCAAAAAGAGAAATTCCATACCCGCTCTTCCATACCGCCACGTTCTGCAAGTGTTCCGGGGGCAATAACATCTGCAACACCCGCAGCATTAAGAGCAAGGGTAACTGTACTTCAGGGAGTTGGCACAACTCGTGAAGCCTCGCTTGCTCAACTAGGATTATATACGCTCGGTGATATGCTTTACTATTATCCACAACGTTACGAAAGTTATCAAGAAAAGATTATTCCAATCTATTCCGTAATTGATGGCGTTACACAGAAGTGGCTTCGGAATTTGATGGAACAAGTAGTTATGCACTGGGCGCCTGCCATGATAGACACATTACCTGACAGCATCCGTTCAGCGGCAGGATTGATTCCAATGCGTGATACTTTACAGCAAGTTCATTTTCCAGTCTCACGGGAAAAACTTCGGGCGGCACTGGAACGGCTCAAGTTTGATGAAATATTCTATTTACAAATGGTGTTTCTTCGTCAGAAACGTGAATGGAAATCTGTCTCCACAGAACGATTCAGTAGTATTGACGAAAATTTGATAGAAAAGGCTCGTGGTGAAGCGCATAAGTTATTTAGCAAAGATATAGAACTCTCTCTACCTGAGCATTCGTTATTGGCAGATGCCTTAAAGGAATTTTGGGCAGATGGGAAAAGTTAATGCAAGTTATTTAATGATTCCATATGATATACATCACACAATTAATTTACATCAAGCAGGAAAGATCATAAAAATAATGCAAAATCGATTCCTTGGAACAATTTTCCTACTCATAATGCTTTCTGCATGTTCACAAACGGCTAAAACATCATTGCCTGTTGAAACTTTACAGCCTACATCGGCAGTCATACTTACAGAAACGCTTGCAACTTCCATATCAACAGGCGCATGCCCCACCGAAACTGCAGATTTAAAGCTTTTCACAAACACCAAAGATGGTTATTGTTTACTTTACCCAGCAGAAAACACCATCCTTCCACCAGCTCTCATTGTCATTAATCCAACTGGTTTGCCTGGAGATATGCCTGGAGATGCGTGGGTGCAAATTAGTGTAGAAGATGCCTTGGGCCTCACTGCTGCGCAAGTAGCCGATCAGAAAATCGCAGAAGTGGGAGAAGGTTTCAACATCACCCACAGTGAAATTCTGATAGATGGAAAACAAGCAGTCGTAGTGGATGGTCTACCAGGTCAAGATGCATGGCGTGGTGTTTTCATTGTTGACAATAATCATCTATACACGATCTCCTTCATGCCTTGGGATCCAAATGCTGATGGATTTTCTCAATTAGAAAACTTATATTCATCAGTTATAGATTCCTTCCATTTTTTGCCCCCTACCCCATAACAAAAGATGAATAAAAAAGGTTTGAGCTGTGATAATTCTGGCAATTGCCCGGCAACATAGTATTCAAACATTTTCTTCATTAAGGCATTGACATGATCTACATCACACAACTAATTTACATCAAGCCAGGACAAGAAGCCGTATTCGATGAATTCGAAAGTGTTGCGATTCCCATTATTTCAAAATACAATGGCAGGCTTTTATTCAGAATTAGACCCACAGAAGAAACTGTGATTGAAAGAAATATTGATAGTCCCTATGAAATCCACTTGACCGAATTTGATTCAGAATCAGATTTTCAAAACTTCATGAAGGATGAAGAAAGAAAAAGTTTCCTGCATCTAAAAGAGAAGTCCATTGAGACATCTGTTTTAATTCGGGGTGAAAAGATTTAGATCAAACTGACTTTCAAGCTTTTTATGCTCCCAAGGAGATTTATTCATCTGCCCACCTGCTAGTAACATCAACCATATTTAATGCATTTCTGCCTTGACCAAAAAGAACATATGTTCTAAAATTTGCGTTGAGAAAAATAAATGAAAACTGGTACAAGTGATCGTCACATCAAGAAAGGACAGAAATATGAAAACTCAAGATCCTGCACAACCCCAAATTGTAACTAGAGACGAGTGGCTGGTAGCTCGGGAAACATTACTTGTCCACGAGAAGGAACTCACCAAACATCATGACCAAGTCAGCGCCGAACGTCGCAGACTACCCATGGTAAAGGTCGAAAAGACATATACGTTTAACGGTTTCGAAGGAAAGCGTAGTCTTTATGATTTGTTCGATGGTCATCGTCAACTCATTGTTTATCACTTCATGTTCGACCCTTCCTGGGAGGACGGTTGTATGGGCTGTACTGGATTTGTAAACGACCTGGGAGATTTATCCGAACTGCAAGTACGTAACACGCAGTTTGTACTCATCTCGCGTGCTCCATTAGCTAAACTACAAGAGTATAAGGCACGCCTGGGCTGGGAACGTCCATGGTATTCGTCGTTTGAAACCGATTTCAATCAGGACTTCCAGGTTACGATTAACAATGGCGAAAGGCATGGATTAAGTGTCTTTTTCCGTATTGATGATGATGTATTTCATACATATTCCACCTACGAACGAGGCTGCGAATCACTGAGTGATGTTTATAGACTGCTCGATACGACTCCCTACGGGCGGCAGGAAGATTGGGAAGATTCTCCATCTGGCTGGCCACAACGCCCAACTTACGGGTAGGATTACCGTGTATTTCGTGCTGCTGAAGGCATCATGACTGGAATTATTCTGCTAGGGATTTTGTGGGCACTGCTGCCAATAGAAGATACACCTTCAACATGATGGATAGAGGATAATACATGTATTAGTCTACTAACAGTTGGCAAGTACCTTATCGTAATCAAGAAAAAGAAGCAACTAAAATCCTTCCTGAAATTTCAGGAAGGATTTTTTATTAACTGTAATGTATAATTTTTTATGTATTGAATAAAGAAAAGCTTCCTGCATTTAAAAAAGCAGTTCATTCAACATCTATTTTGATTAAGGAAGAAAAGCTATAAATTCAATCTGTAACTGAATAGCCAGAGTGGTGTTAGTACACCAAATTGGCAGCAATCCTTAGGAGGATGCATGTACAAAACAAAGTTGGGATTATTTTTTATTCTGTTTACGTTTGTGCTTAGCGCCTGCGCTTCTGGAACACCGACCCCGCCGCCGCAACAATTTAGTGCCATCACAATTGACTCCGCTGCCATTGCAGGTAATATTCTGGGTCAGAAAACCGAGCAGACCATTAATATATATCTGCCGCCATCCTATAACACATCCACAAAACGTTATCCAGTAGTCTATTATTTACCAGGCTATGCCGAAGCAACAATGAAAATCTCATTACCCAAAGATGCAGATGCTTTGATAGAGGCTGGAGCCATAAAGGAAATGATTCTGGTCATCATCCCAGGCGGCTGGAGTTTTTACACCAACTCGCCCATCACTGGTAACTGGGAAGATTTTGTCGTAAAAGAGGTTGTGAGATATGTAGATAGCAACTATCGCACACTTCCAAATGCGGAGTCTCGAGGCATAAGTGGACATTCAATGGGCGGATATGGTTCGCTAAACATAGCCATGCTGCATCCTGACGTATTCGGCGCAGTTTATAGCATTAGTCCAGGTCTATTCGATGAAAATGGATTAGCTACCTCACAAATGTATGGCGCCGATGCTGTTACAAAGAACTTTATGAAGGTACAACAAGGTATTCTGGAATTACCTGAAGATGAACAGTTGAAAGGCGTCATGAGCATGTATGATTTCTTTACAGTGGCCTATGGAATGGCATTCGCTCCCAACCCTGAGAATCCTCCATTTTATTTTGATTATCCGTATACTGAATCAAATGGTCAATTGGTCCGCGACGAAGAGATCTGGAAGCGCTGGGAAAGTGGCTTTGGCGGAATTCCCGATGAAATTGTAAAATATAAAGATAATCTATTGAAACTCAAAGGCATCACCGTGGATTATGCCATACAGGATGAATTAGCATGGATACCTCGCGGCTGTATCTACTTTGATCAACAACTGACCGCCGCCGGTATTCCTCATGAATTAATTGCTTACGAAGGAAATCACAGTGGCAAAGTCAAAGAGAGAGTCAGTGAATATCTGTTGCCGTATTTTTCAGAATTGCTGGTTGGTGAATAAGGAAATCAAATGTTAATCATCACTCGTGAAGAAGTCCAAAAGCTGCTTGACTCACATGAACTCCTCACCGTGCTTGAAGAAGGTTTCAAAGCGTTAAGTGCAGGTCAATTAAATGTCCCGCCGCGCAACCAGGCCATCGCGCCCAAAGGCCTTTTGGTTGGGATGCCTGCCTATATGCCAAACAAATTGATGTCGGTCAAGCTTGTCACAGTCTTTCACGAAAACCACAAACAAAACATTCCAGCCCATCAAGCCACCATCACGCTGTTCGATTCTGAAACAGGTTCACCTGTCGCCTTCCTGGACGGCGAATATATCACCGCCATGCGAACCGCTGCAGGCGCAATCCTTTCCATAAAACATCTTGCACGAAAGAACAGCAAAACTCTTGCCATCATTGGTGCAGGTGTTTTAGGTGAAGCTCATTTAAAGATGATTGGGACTTTGAGTGGCATCGAAAAGATTTATGTTGCTTCGAAAGATTTTTCTAAAGCTCAAACATTAGCCACGGGCGCTTCAAACGCCCTCGCAGTTGATTCTATTCAAGAAGCAGTTTCTCAAGCGGACATAGTTTGCCTCTGCACATCATCGGCTGAGCCAGTCATCAAAGCTGAATGGCTCAAAGAAGGTATGCACATTTCGTCTGTCGGATATCGTCCGCCAGGCGGAGAATTACCACGTGACCTTATTGAAAAGAGTCACATCTTTGTAGAATCAAAAGTTGCGTTCAGTGACCCACCTGTTGGATGTTCTGAATTGAAAGGATTAGATACGAGTTTTGGAACCGAACTCGGCGAAGTTTTATTAAATCAAAAAGAAGGCCGAAGAAACGAACAGGAGACCACGATATACAAATCCATGGGACACGCCATGGAAGATTTAGTCGCTGCGAATTTGGTTTATGAAAAAGCTGTCAAACAAGGGATTGGGAAGAAATTTGAGTTATAAATTTGTTTAATATGGTATAGGCTTCAGCTTGACTGTGAATTGAAAATCAAGACTGTATCCTTGTTATATCTTGTTTTACCAATCTGTATGGTTGATAGTAATAACATATAATTTAGTATTATCGCAGCTACTATCTACGCAGAATGCTGCAAACCATAATTCTCCTCTAGATATCATTGCACCTTGCCAATTGGTAAATAATTTAGCTGGCTCTTGAGACAGAATTATATCTTTCCATTCAGGAGTAACAATTTTTTCGTAATTGGCGATAAATTCTTCAGTGTTTTGAATTTCCCTATTATTATTCCCATCGAAACGGTAAATTATGATTGGATAATAGACCAAACTTGCCAGCTTTTCTTTATTATTTGTTCTGACACTATCCTGTATTTCAAGAAGGAAATCAATTACTTCGCCAGCTGGCTTATGAAAGAGGCGTCGGGTTCTTTCGTCCAAAGCAGCAAGAAGCTCTTGATCGGTTGGTGTATTTGTCGCAATGGGTGACGGTGTTAGTGTAACCGTAGGAACGGAGGTTTCTGTTGGAATCGTTGTTGCTATATTTGTAAGAGGTATGGTTGGAGTAGGCGTGGACACTAATGCATTGCAACTTACTAAGCTCGTGGTGCTCAAAATAACAACTAACAACATGAAGAATATTGAAAAAGGTTTTGATGTCATTTCTTTTTATATTCTTTATCATCTTTTTACTTGAGTTAGCCACAAACACTAAAGATATGTATAAACTATGTTTTTGCACTTGCCAAAAATTCTGGCGGTTTTCTTGTTTTTGTTGCTTGTTCAAAAGCATAAGCAAATTTAATTAAGTTTGTCTCCTGCCATGCTTTTGCAAAAAATGAAATCCCTACTGGCAAACCAAAAACATATCCCGCTGGCACCGTGATATGCGGATACCCTGCCACAGCCGCAGGTGACGTACTTTCCATATCCCAACTAATTGCGTCGCCATTGACCAAATCCATGACCCACGAGGGTCCCCCTGATGGGACAATGACTGCGTCAAGTTTATATTTTTTCATGACTGCGTCAATACCATTTTTACGAGTTAGTAATAAATTCTTTGCCAGAGCCTCACGATATTTTTTATCGCGCAAGCCTGCTGTCTCTTGAGCAATCAACATATGTTCCTGACCAAAATATTGAAGCACACGCCCTTTATTTTCTTCATTGAATTTAATTACCTCAGCCATGCTTTTCACTTTTGCATTTGCGGAGGCTAGATATTTATTCAGGTCAGCTTTAAATTCATAATGCAAAACGTCAGTTTCAGTTTTTCCAAATTTATTAAAGTTTGGAACGTTAGCAGGGTCAACAATGATCGCGCCTAATTGTTTCATCACATCAATGCATAATTCAAATATTTTGATAATACGCGGGTCGCTGCCTGCCATATTTCTTGCGACGCCAATGCGCGCGGCTTTGAGTCCGTTCGCATCCAAGAATTTTGTGTAATCAGATAAACCGCGTTTTGCGCTTAGTTTCGTAGCTGAGTCATCCTTGTCCACACCCGTCATTGCACCAAGCAAGATGGCAGCGTCGGCAACTGTCCGCGCCATGGGGCCAGCTGTATCCTGACTATGTGCAATAGGAATAATTCCACTGCGACTTACTAATCCAAGCGTGGGTTTAATTCCTACAATCCCATTAGTCTGCGCGGGGCAAATGATCGAGCCATCTGTTTCAGTTCCCACAGCAGCCGCGGATAGATTCGCTGCAACCGCTGCACCTGAGCCTGAGGATGAACCACATGCGGAACGATCTAACGCATAAGGATTATGAGTCAACCCGCCGCGAGATGACCATCCACTGATGGATTTTTTGCCACGAAAATTCGCCCACTCGCTGAGATTCGTTTTTCCTAAAATAACTGCGCCTGCTTTACGCAAATGCTTCACAATAAATGCATCTTGTGATGCAATATTTCCTTCCATGGCAAGTGAGCCTGCAGTTGTTTGCATACGATCATGTGTATCAATATTGTCTTTTATTAGGATGGGAATGCCATGCAGTAGACTCCGCACTTTGCCAGCACGCCGCTCATCGTCCAGAGATGAAGCGATTGACAATGTATCTGGATTCGTTTCAATGACGGAATTTAACTTCGGGCCATTCTTATCAATCGAATCGATTCTTTCCAAAAAAGATTCGGCGAGCTGACGTGATGTCAACTCGCCTGATTTCATGCTTTCCTGTAATTCAAAAATGGATCGCTCCTGCATACTAGCGTCCATCGCCATGAATATAATGTTCAAGCTGGGCGATCATCACTTTTTGTACTTCCACTACTTCCCTCAATACATCACGGATCGAAATAAGACCAAGCAGGTCATTGCCATCAAAAACAGGCAGGTGGCGAATATTCTTTTCGATCATTACAGACATACATTCTTCAAGTTCCTGGCCCGCCTGTACAGAGATCAGGTTTCTGGTCATGATCTCGCTCACTTTTACGATTTTTACAGCCTTGCCTTCCAATTCAACTTTACGCACGCAGTCACGTTCAGAAAGAATTCCCTCTACTTTAGTCCCACTTATCACCATCAATGCGCCAACGTTATGCTTCGCCATAATCGTAAGCGCCTCGTAAACAGGTGCATCGGGCAAAATGGAATAAACCTCGTTCCCTTTTCTTCGGATCATGTCACGCATGGTAGGCATAAGCTTCTCCTATGTTAGGTTTCTCAAAGTATAGGCAATAATTGAAATAATGACAAGCGGTTATTTATCAAAATGCAAAATGGCGAGGTTGCCATCAAAGGAATGTACAAGTTGTTCTGGGATATGCCCAAGTGTATCAGCAACTCGTTTGCGGGAGCCGAATCCTGGCAGCACAATAAAACTACTAATCGAATCTCGCTCAAGATGTGCTGGCTTAAGCTGATCTTTTAACGCTTCCACCTTAACCTCGCTATCTGATTCTGTTGCAACGAGCAGTGCTTCTACGATCTGCATATACTCTTCGTCTGCAATAACTTTTAGTGGCACATTTAATGCTTGAGCCAGAATGATGTTGGCTTCAAGCATTCGCCGCAATACAATCGGCGGAACTGTTTTCGGTGGAATTATAAAATTGACATGTTTCATGCTGTTCAAAGGCAGCGAAAGTTTGCCAACCATCACGGGTGTATCTGAACCCCAAATCACTTCATCCAACGTGGAGCCAAGCACGCTCTCGCGCAAAGTGCGCTTGCCGCGCCAGCCCATGAGAATCAACGAAGCATTTCTTTCATAAGCTGTTTGCAAAATTCCCTGCGCCTGCGATGCAGCCAAACGTGGAATCAATTCGATCTCAGTTTCAGGGTCATTTAATAACTCGGGAACACGACCAAGTGAGTCTTTATGAATAGAAAAACTATTATCCTTGTTATATCCCGTATCCTGTGCCACACTGACACATAACACTTTTCCATGAGATGCATGTGCCAGCAAACTTGCCAAAGAGACAAGGCCTTCAGATTGTTTCGCATCTGTTACTGATATGAGAATTTGCCCAAAGAGAGGCAAAGGCTTATCATCTTCACTAACAATTTTCAGGTCAGGAGCGAAGCGCTGGACGATGAGAGGCGAAGTGATCGAAGTGAGCAGAATCATCAAGATGGCTGCGTTGAAGAGGGTCGAGTCAAAGAGTCCAGTTTCCAAACCGATCACCAAAGTTGGAATCGTCACTGCTGCTTGAGCGTGAGACAAGCCATAAACCGTCCAAAATTCAGAGCGGGTGTATTTATAAATACGCGCTGTGATCCATGCTGCGATGAATTTAGAAACATAAGCAACAATGGTCACACCGATGGCAACAATGATCGTTTGTGGACTCTTAAGAAACGTGAGTGGGTCTGTGATCAATCCGCTATAAAGTAGAAAGACTGGAATAAAAAATGATTCGCCAATGAATAGTACATGACCAATCACTGGGCTATGGCGCGGCAGCATGGAGTTAATCGCGAGTCCTGCCAGAAATGCACCCACCACTTCATGCACACCAATCAACTCTGCAGCGAATGCAGCAACAAACAAAGCAACAATTACAAATTGAAACTCAAGTGCACGACCTGTAAGCTTTTGAAAAATCAACTTTCCCAAACGAGGCAAGCCAAAAATAATTACAGCAGTAAAAATAGCAAGTAAGACCAGCAATTGAATAAAGTAACCTACACTGACTCCACCACCTGTTTTTGCGCCAAGCACCACTGCAAGGACAATAAAAGCAGCAATATCGGTAAGGACGGTTGCGCCCGCTGTTACCGCAATCGCTTCGTTACGGGTCACTCCAAGTTTTGTGAGAATCGGAAATGCAATCAGTGTATGAGATGCAAATGCAGAGCCGAGCAGAATCATTCCCAGCCAATCCAGCCCAAGAATATAACCTAGCCCCATGCCCATTAGTTGAGGACAGATAAATGTAATAAAACCAAAAACCAGTGCCCGCGAACGCACACGCATGAACTGATGCATGTCCACTTCGAGGCCTGCACTGAACATGAGGTAAACCAATCCAATTGTCGAAAGAAATTGGATGCGGTCGCTATCTTCCATAAGACCGAATCCATAGGGACCGATCAACATGCCGCCGATAATGATGCCGATGATTCCTGGTAACCTCACCCGCTCCGAAAGCAACGGTGTGACTAGAATGATGGTCATGATAAGCAGGAAGAAACCAACAGGCTTGTTGAAGAGTTCGATAAGCATCAAATTTCCTATTTAATCATGGATTTTAACTGGGCAATATGTTCAGGAGTAGTACCGCAGCATCCACCAATTATTTTAGCAGGCCAGTGGATTGCATGTTCACAATAGATCTTCGGGTTCTCGGAATCGGTATTGACCCAGCCAACTTTTTCGTCGGCATAACCGATATTGCCATAAGCAATTAATGGAAAATCTTTTCCGCATGCCACTTGAAGCTCAGTGAGTGGTTTTGCTAAATTGGGAGTTGGCCCGCAGTTGACCCCGATAGCAGAAACTCCCAGTGGAAGTATTTCACGAGCTGCATCTATTACTTTTTCACCAGATAAAAGATTGCCTTCTTTATTACAAACAAAACTTACAATAACAGGCGTACCTGTGATCGTGGCAAGTTTTGCCATAATAACAGCTTCACGAATTGTGTTGATGGTTTCGATCAGGATTAAATCTACATTGCATTCCACCAGATGATGAATCCGCTCGGAGTGTTCTGCGCGGAGTTGGTCATCGGGCGGAACTAAATCAGGACGATAACAATCCTCGAGTGTAGAAATTGAACCTGCAATAAAACGCAGCGAATCTGACCTGATACTTGCGATTGCATCACGAGCAATTTCTACTGCGCGGCGAGTCAACTCAAGAGCACGATCTGCATTTCCGCTGGGAGCTAATGCACGGCGATGCGTGCGAAAAGTATTCGTGGTGATAATGTCTGCGCCTGCATGAAGGTAATCTTCATGAATCTGCTGCAGGATATTTGCATCACGGTCATTCATCAATGCATTGGCAGACCAAAGCGGCAGGCCAGTATCCACGCCGCGCCGATTAAGTTCTGTGCCTGTCGCGCCATCGATGATAAGTTGATTAGGTTGAGAAAGAGAAGAGAGGAAGGTCATTCGTGAATCAAGGATTCAAATCTGAGATGCTCATTGCGTGGCGGAATTGATAGCGAGTCAAAACTGCGTCAATTATTTTCAATTTTTCAGGGGAGACATCCAGAAATTCAAAGCCAATATTAAAATACTGCGGGGTTTCGTCTGGTTTGCACCAGGCCACACGCGCAGAAGTGACAATTTTTAAAGTATGGTCTTGAGCCTCATCACTAGGAAACTCAATACCCAGCGTAAAATGCTTATTGATCTCCCATTGTTTTTGGCCGATCACCATCACCCCTTGCGGAGTTAAATCTCCGATGTACCCAAGCAAGGTTTTGTGAAGCAAATCATATACAGGTGTAAAGGCAATCAATTTCTTACGAGATACTTTCCTTTTATTATCCATGACTGTATCCTTTCGTTTTGATATCTAAACCTGTCAGAGTATGAAGTGTAATCGTTTTAGACTAACGAAGCCAGAAGGTAAGAGTCAAGAAATATGCTGTCAAACCAAAGACAGAGAGTGCCGTAGCAGTAAGCAAAATCCAGTTTGGCTTGCCGCCGTTTGAGATGTGACGAAGAAGAAGCATTTGCAAAATCGCGAAAGGAATTGTGAGAAAGGCGGGCCAAAGGATCGAGAAACCCAGCAAAGGTGCAACGGCAAAGATAACATAAGCAAACACGATCAACCCATGATGCAAAGGCACAGCGTGTTCCCATGTGAGGCGGCGAAGGAGAGTGGCACGTTGATACTTTTGGTCAGATGGAAAAGATGTAAAGTTGATCACGAGAAAATATGCAAGCGCAAGCGCAGTCAATGAAATAACGATTAACATCAACAGGCGATGATTCTCTTTAGCCTGAAGCAAGAATCCAATGGACGGAATGATGTACGCGAGGTGCGCAGCAAGAGTCAATTCGCCAAAGCCATGATTAATCAAGCGGATCGGAGGAATAGCATACGAGATAACAAGAAGAAGAGAGATGAGTAGAAAGTAGAAAGTGATTAGTGGTAATTGGTAATTGGTAAATAATATGTAAACAAGGACTGCATAAGTCGTGAGTGAAGCAATAGAAATGTAAAGCGTTATATTGCGAAGGTCTTGCTTTTGTTTGGGCGTTTCATTTTCAAAGTATGGCTCATTGTGCGGACGAAAAGATTCAGCAAGAAGAGTCATGCTTATTTGCGTCAGTAGGGCGAGTACGAGTCCCAGCCAAAAGATTGCAGTTTGAAGAGAATGACCAAGATATGCAGGGATACTCGCGCCGAGGGTATAAGTCAGCGCGGCGAGCAGGAGGTGAAGTGGGCGGGAGAGACGAAGAATATTACGGAACATTAGTATCTATTTCAGCAAACTTTCGTTTATTGCATTATACAAAATAGAAAAATCATCACAATAAAACCAATCTTCATCACCAGACCAGCCAATGAACGGGATAAAAAACAATTCGGCATTTTCTGAACTCAATTTAATTGCAATCATTTCTCCGCCACCATTTGAACCAATTGGAAACCAGTCTTCACCCAGATCCTTAATGACTTCGTAGCCATTCCAGGAATCCACCAATTCCGATAAATTCCAAAGAGAAACATAGCCTAATTCATCATCCAAATATCCTGAAAAACCATCTTCATTTCTCAGGAAATCTAAATATAACTCAGGAAGTTGATCCTTATATTTCTCAATTAAATTATTCATATATACATTGAATAGATTATTATTCTCTTGAAAGGTAACTTCTTAATCGCACAACCCTTTATTCAACTACTCTTAGCCTAGTTTGATTTAAGGGTTTATGATCTATGTCTAAAACGGGTCCTCCCAAAAGAATAGCTATCATTGGAAAGTTAAGCCGCCTGGAATATTCCACTGAAATCATAAATTGATTGCCATACCAGCTATCACCGCTTAGATTAATCCACTCTCGTCCTTCGGAGCACAATTTATTAAAAAATACTTCAAAACCATCTTTATTCATTAACCTGTTTCTATATATACTCCAACCAGCAGATTCCTGAAACAAATCTTCCTGATCATAATACAAAAACATATTCTCTCTTAATTCAGGAAAATAATTTTGTAAATGCTCTAACAAATTTTGAATATGCTCGTTTAGCGAAATATCAGGATGAGTTTTCATTTATTTTGATTTAGATATTCTTCTAACCTCTCCGCAGCCTGCGGAAGATTCTTCCGTCCCAGGCCCAATCGAAAATGATTTCTTGAGTCATCATACATCGTGCCAGGCAAAAGCAAGACACCCGCCTTCTTCACCAACTTATCGCAAAAATCTTCTACATCGCCTTTCAGCAGTTTAGGAAATCCCATCGAGCCAGCCTGTGGATGTTTCCATGAGAAAAGATGTGAGTACCGAGTAAAGAGATCATCAATGACAGCAAGGTTATGTTTGATGATAGTTAAATTTCTTTCAGCAAGTTTTACACGATGACGCATGGCGACTTCCGCGAGAAATTCACTTGGAGCAGAATTGCAAATGGTGGTGTAATCTTTAAGCGCGGCCATGTTTTCATAGATTTTTTTATTCTTTGTGGCGATCCATCCAATTCGTAAACCTGCAAGCCCATACGTTTTAGATGTTACGCCAAGTGAAACTGCATGTTCACCATAGTCACATGCGGCGGGTAGACGAGTGGCAGGGTCATATTCTGATTCGCGATAGACTTCGTCAGAGAATAAAATCAATTTCTTTTCCTGCACAAATTTATTCAGCTCATCAAAATCCGCACGAGACATGAGATAGCCTGTCGGGTTGTGCGGCGTATTAATGATGACTGCTTTCGTTGTTGTCCGCATGAGGTGACGAAGTTCATCCAAGTCCAGCGCCCAGCCATTTTCCTCACGCGCCATCCACGGGCTGATCTGACATCCGATTCCTTTTGCTACTTCACTCAAAGATTGATAACTCGGTGAATGGACAATGATGTGGTCATTTTCTTTCAACATGGCGTGCATAAATAAATAGATTGCTTCGCCTGCTCCAGAATGGACAAGAATGTGCTCGGGCTGCATTGACGTATATAGATTACAGATCTCTTTGCGTAAAGCAGGACTCCCCTGTGACTCCGTATATCCAAGCCAGGTATTTTGAAACTTTTCCGCTGCTCCTTCTTCGAATGCAAGCAAATCCGCAATGGACATGGCTTCACAGTCTGAGGAGCAGAGCAGGAATTCGGTACTGAATTCGTATTTTGCGAAATAGCGTTCGAGTTTGAAGGGAGGAAGATTCATAATTAAACCTTTTTGCCACAGAGACCACAGAGAGCTTTGAGAAAACCAAAAAGAATCTCTGTGCTTCTCTACGTGCTCTGTGGCTGATTATTTCAATATTTTCTTCATATCACGATAATGAACTTGATTATGGATATACAACATTTTTACCATTTCTCGAATCGTGGTCACATCCAGAAATGGATGGCGGCCTTTGATCTCAAGTTCTTCATCCTTTAAACCAGAGACCCATGTCACAGTATTGGCGCGAACTTCTTTATATTGTTCGAGTAACTCAATATGAATTAAATCTTTTGTCTTTTGCTGTTGAGCTGCATTGTAGCGGTCAATGGAGAAATCATCAGGTGAACCTGTGCCGCCTAGACGAATCTGCTCGAACAGTTTTACAAGTCCACGTTCAGAAGTGACAAAGTGAGCAAGCACGTTTCGTATCGTCCACATCTCACCTTCGGTATAGACTTCAGTATTCCATTGCTCGTCTGTCAGGCCAGAAAATATGCCAACAAATTTTTCGCCTTCTGATTTTAATTTCTCTGCAAGTTCGGTGCTTTCGGACATGGGAGGCTCCTGCAAAATTATTGTAGGGGGGACCCTTGTGGTCGCCCAAGTCAAAATAGGGCAGGGACAAGCCCTGCCCCTACGGGATTTTTATCTCTGCGTAATTGATGGATTTCTTCCCCGTCGTTGGATAATAATATCTCGTCATCCTTGAGATCTGTTCGACCAGGCGCTTGCTGTCTTCAAAATCTGAGCGGACGTAATAATAATGTGTGTCATACGGGCTGTCGCCAAAGATTGCGGCAAGCACATATCCATTTGCTTCGGCATATTCTTTCATCATTATTGTCATACTAAACCATCGTTGCGCAAGATTCGCATCGGTCAACTTTGGCGGGACAAGCGGTGAATAATAATCATGGAACATGATGATGTGAGGCTTGTATTGGTCAAGATATTCCGCAGTCAAACCACCATTGTGCGCGATGAACTGATCGTTCAAGCCCCATGTATCAATCGCCGTCCAGCCCGAATAATATGGAAGCAATCCTGCTTCCGTCGTCGCGATCACATAACCTTTGCCGCGATATTCTGAAAGCATTTTACCCATATCATAACGACCATCATTTTCATAAGCCCGCGTGCAAGTCTGTTGATAGGATGTGAGGAAGCAATTTTGAAACCATGAATAATAGATGAGACTCGCGGACAAAGCAATTAACGCGATGAAGATCACGTTTCTTTCTCTAACTGATAATTGATGAGGCCACGAAAAATTTATGTTACGCACAAGCGGAGTCCATGACATGAGCGCAATCGGCACGAGTGCATATTGAAAGCGTGCACCATAGTTCATCTCATCCGAGATCATGCCGAATGCGGCGGCAAAGCCAAGAATGGGAATTAGATAAGCTAGAGCAGTTTTCGTCGTCTCTTGTGAACGGAAAGCATAGATAAACGCAAACAAGACTGGCAAAGTTAATCGCAAGGCATTCAACAGCGAAGAATCAAACGTGGCCCAATGCCAACCCCCATCCCCTTTTTTATAAAACGGATTCGGCAATGGATAGCCAAAGTAATCCCATCGCCATAGGAAGTATGCGCCGCCTAATAATAGAAAGACGGCGCCAAATATAGTAATAATCAAAATAGAGTTCTTGAGTCCGCGCATGATGACAACGGACAACAACATCAATGTAGCGAGGATGACTCCTTCAGGGCGAATGAGTCCAGTAATGAGTCCACTCAGGGCGAAGGCGAGGATCAACCAAAAGCGTGGATTCTCCTGTTTGATCAGAAGCAGGCTCAAGGTCCAAGTGGATGCGGCGGCGAGGGCAAAGAAAGGTGTGCCGAAGTAAGCAGCTACATAGGAGAGTCCAGTTCCAACGGCGAGATAGAGTCCGCTTAAAAAAGAAAAAGGAATATTTGCATTATTGATACGGCGATTCGTCCAGTAAACAATTAATACAGTAATGATGTGAGAAGCAAAACCAATTCCGCGAACTGCTTGCCCGACTGTTAAACCAAGTTTGATGAAAGCAGCAGATGCAACCATAAAAAGAAAATCAGTTGCACCATCAACAGGATGCTCGCCAATATTCCAAACAATGCCGTGACCCTGTGCGAGGTGCTGTGCATAACGCATGAGCATGGCCGCATCTTCAAACGGTGGAATGGAAAAATCAATATAGTTTAAAGCGTAATAAAGCGTTGAGATGATTAAGAGAGCAGAGAATAGTAGATCAGTGATGAGAGGTTTTTTGAGAGAAGGCATAAGTAACCAATATACTTGGTGGTTGAGTAGCTTTTCGTGTTCGTCGAAAAGCGTATCGAAACCACCAGTTAGAATCCAAATTAAAGTTTTTATGTTAACTGGTGGTCTCGATATGGATTGGGAACTGCCCCAATCCTACTCGACCACCGGCATATCAGATCAGAGAATATCCGCCATCTACAACAATTGTCTGCCCAGTAATATACTCGTTCTTGATTAGAAATTCGAGAGTAGATGTAATTTCATGAAGAGTGGCAGCGCGTTTTAGAGGAAGTTTTTCTACAAGTTTATTCCATTGTGCTTCAGTGACAACGTCTGATGGCAAAACCAATCCAGGCGCAATGGCGTTGACGCGAATACTTGGAGCTAAAGCACGCGCGAGTAATTTGGTCAGCGACTCCAATGCAGCTTTGCTCACCGTATAAGATGGATAACGACTCCATGCTTTTTGTGCACCAATATCTGTGATGTTGACGATAAGCCCGCCTTTGGTCATTCGTTTGGCGGCTTCCTGAGCCAGAAGAAATGGCGCGCGCAGATTAAGATCGAGAGCGGAATCCCAATCTTTGATATCTAATTCCTGCGGTTTTCCAACAGGCATGATGGCAGCGGAATTTACCAAGACTTTCAACGGCGATTTGAATTCATCGACCAGTGAAAATAGAAAATCTATTTTTTCTGGAATCATTAGGTCAGCGCGAATAGGAATACAGTCCACACCTATTTCGCGGATTTCCTTAACCGTGTGTTCAGCTTCATTTGCTGAACCACGATAATGTAATGCTATCGAATATCCCATGCGAGCCAGAGTCAACGCAAAAGCTTTGCCGAGTCTATGTGCGCCGCCAGTGACGAGGGCGAGAGATTTGGTCATACGAATGATTGTAACGGAAAATATTGTTGGTGGCTTTTTAGAAAATAAACATCTTATCATTGAATCTTGACACTGCTTTGACATTGCAGGTGTAAAATCAAGCGAGAAGCCCGAATCAACTTTGATTCAACAACCATCAGAGTGATAAAAAGAAATTTAGCTAAAAGGAAACTTTCATAATATGACAAATCCTATCCTTGAATTGCGAGTTGCCATTACAACTAGTGATTATGAACGCCTGGCCAAATTTTATTGTGATGGTCTCGGTATTGAGCCTGCCGCGATCTGGAACAATGGTGACGGTCACGCCTTAATCCTAAACATGGGCAATGCCTCACTGGAGATTTTTGACGAAGCCCAGGCACAGACAATCGATCAAATCGAAGCAGGCAAACGAGTTAGTGGTCAGATACGGTTTGCGATTCAAGTACCAGATTTGAAGTCTGCCACAGATAGATTACTTGCAAATGGGGCAACATTAGTTCATCCACCGATCATGACTCCATGGGGTGATTACAATGTGCGGCTGCAAGACCCTGACGGCATGCAAGTCACTTTATTTCAAGTGTCTGATAAAAAATAGTTTCGCAATCCACTATGAAATCCTGGCACTTCCTTTACCTTGGTGATGCAATAACGGCAGCACCGCCGTCTGACAAAATCCGCGAGACGTTTCTACCTTTGTTCGATGCAGCGAAAAATCCGAAAGATATGGCAGTATTCACAAGAAACGACTCAGAAGGTCGCTTGCATTGCGAGGTTTCCGTTTACTTTTCTCCTGCGGCATCTGAAGTTGCAAAAGCATTCGATGCAAAGCCATGTGAAAGGCCTTTGAAAAACGGACTTGACTTACTAGCAGGCGATAAAAACTGCTGGCCTATACTCTTTCCTGAAATTAAGGAACTATTATGAATACAACAAATCTCACGAGCATTGCGCTCCGCGTTTGCAATATGGACGCAATGGTGGCTTTCTATTCTGCAGCTTTCGATATAAAGTTTAAAGATGTTGATACCTTTGGGCTTCCATCTAAATTTGGAGAGTTCAAAGGTATAACCTTGAAATTTGTCCCAATTCGAGATGAAGATGAAGTAGATTTTGAGAATTATCCCATTCACCAACTTGGATTCAGCATTTCGGATGTTGAGAAAGTAATTAATATTGCACTCAAGCATGGAGGAAAACTCGAAGGTGACATCACTCGTAAAGATGGCAAGGTCAACGCAGCTGTTCGTGACCCAGATGGAAATACAATTGAGTTATATTCTGAATAAAAGATGATCATTATAGATGCTCATCTTGATCTGGCGTGGAATGCACTTCAATGGAATCGTGATTTAAAACTCTCCGTTTATACATTACGAACACAAGAGAGTAATCTTTTAGGTGCTGGGCGTGGTCAAGGCACAGTGGCATTGCCTGAAATGCGCAAAGCCCGTGTTGCGCTTTGTTTTGCAACTTTGCTTGCGCGTTCCACAGGTCATGTAGAACCGAACATAGATTATTCGTCAAAGGAGCAGGCATATGGTGTGGCGCAAGGTCAACTTGCTTATTATCATGCGCTGGCTGAAACTGGCGAAGTAAACATCATAAAAGAACTAAAAGATTTGGACGCGCACATGGATGTGTGGGAAAAATGGGAATCAAATCCACAGTCAACGCAGCCGCCATTAGGATTAATTATCAGCATGGAGAGTGCTGACCCGATTCGGAAACCGGAGCAACTGTCCGCGTGGAAAGAGGCGGGCGTTCGAATTATTGGCCCAGCACATTATGGGCCAGGTCGCTATGCGGGCGGCACATCTACTGAGCTTGGTTTAACATCCGAAGGTTTTAAGTTGTTGAAAGAAATGGATAAATTGAATGTTATTCTTGACCTCACTCATTTATCAGATCAGGCTTTTTGGGAAGCGTTGGAACACTTCAATGGAAATATAATTGCCAGCCACAATAATTGTCGAGTGCTTGTTCCACATCAAAGACAATTTGATGATATGCAAATTCGTGCGATCATTGAACGCAAAGGAGTCATCGGTGCGGCGTTTGATAATTGGATGATCCGCCCTGGCTGGGTACGAGGCAGAAAAAATAATACGCGCGTCATTCTTAACGATGTGATTGATCATGTTGACCATATCTGTCAGCTTTCTGGCAACAGCAACCACGCTGCAATCGGCAGTGATCTTGACGGAGGCTTTGGCCGCGAGCAATCACCATCTGATTTAGATACGATTGCCCATTTACAAAACATTGTAGAAATCCTTGAGAAGCGCGGTTATATAGAAAATGATATTGCATTGATCATGCACGGCAATTGGTTACAACTATTACGGTGTGCGTGGGGTTAAATCTATAGATTGTGTCATGCTGAGCGTAGCGAAGC
Organism: Anaerolineales bacterium; assembly: GCA_014379595.1. Lineage (GTDB taxonomy): Bacteria > Chloroflexota > Anaerolineae > Anaerolineales > Villigracilaceae > Villigracilis. The sequence goes on along the minus strand of JACMLM010000057.1, from coordinate 52,551 downwards.
ATCTCGGATTTCAGCAATAGAGACCCTTCGCTACGCTCAGGGAATGACGATAAATGCTTAAATAACAAATTCTCAAAGGAGAGCAACTATGTCAAAACAACAGATCATCGCAAAAAATGGGCCGAAGCCCGGCGGAGCTTATTCACCAGGCTTGCGCGTGGGAGATTTTATTTTTGTCTCCGGGCAAACTCCAACTGATCCAGCCACTGGAAAAATAGTTGGCGAAACTATCGAAGAACAGACAACGCAAACAATTGAAAATCTCAAAGCAATTTTAGAAGCAGGTGGCGCAACCTTGGCGGATGTAGTTAAAGTCAGTGCGCATTTAACTGATTTGTCTCTCTTTCAGAGATACAACCAAGTTTATGCAACTTATTTCCCAGACCCAAAGCCCACACGCACCACAGTTGGAAGTCAGCTATTGGGATTTATGGTTGAGATCGATGCGATTGCCTACGTTGGAAAGGAATAATCATGCACGTTGACGAACTGGAAACTCCAGTACCCGTTGTAGATCTCGATAAACTTGAAGCGAACATCTCAAGATTACAAGCTTATCTTGATGAACATAAAATCGCCAATCGACCTCACATTAAAACTCACAAAATTTCCGAGATCGCCAAAATGCAAATGGATGCGGGCGCAATCGGCATCACCTGTCAGAAAGTCAGCGAAGCGGAAGTGATGGCTGACGCGGGCTTCACAGATATTTTTATTCCATATAATATTATCGGTGAAAAAAAACTGGCAAGATTAATGACACTTGCAAAAAGAATTAATGTCAGCGTAACAGCCGACTCAGCCTTTGTTGTGCAGGGCCTATCCAATGCAGCACAACATGCAGGACTGACATTAACTGTCCTAGTTGAATGTGACACCGGTGCAGAGCGCTGCGGTGTGCAGTCACCACAAGAAGCAGCAGATTTAGCTCGCACAATTACTCAGTCGCCTAATTTACATTTCGGCGGCTTGATGACATATCCATCCGCTAATAATTTGGACGATTATGTAAATGAAACGTGCGGGCTTTTAAAAAAGGATAATATAAGTATTGAACGCGTCAGTGGCGGGGGCACACCTACTATGTGGAATGCTCATGAAAATAAAGAAGTGACAGAGCATCGCGCTGGAATCTATGTTTATGGTGATCGTCTCACGATGCGCCCGGGCGCAGTCACCTTAGACACATGTGCATTCAAAGTTTTTACAACTGTTGTCAGCAGACCCACAGTCGACAGAGGGATTTTGGATGCGGGCAGCAAATCCCTTTCGATGGATTTACATGGACTCGAGGGCTACGGCTATATCTGTGAATATCCCGAAGCAAAGATTTATAATCTCACTGAGGAACATGGTCATGTGGATTTTTCAGCATGTGAGAAAAAACCTGAAATTGGCGAGCGTGTGACCATCATCCCAAATCATTGCTGCGTAGTCTCCAATCTATTTGATGAAGTTGTTGGCGCGCGAGGCAGTCAAGTGGAAGTAATTTGGAAAGTTGCCGCACGAGGTACAGTGACATAATACATGGAAAATAATATTGAAAGCGCAAGCACAAAAATAAAACAATGCGGCATTATCGCGATTCTGCGCGGCAGCTTTTCTGTAGAGGATATGCTTCGAGCAGGAGAAGCACTTCATGCAGGCGGCGTCACCGTGATGGAAGCCACGTTGAACAGTCCATCTGCTTTGATTGCATTGCCTCAACTTCGTCAGCGCTTTGGAGATGAAATGCTGATCGGTGCAGGAACTGTGCGAGATGTGAATCAGGCTCAAGCTGCGTTTGATGCGGGTGCTGAATTTCTCGTCTCACCTAACTTTGATCCAGCGTCCGTTTCGTTCACTCTTAAGAAAAACCTGCTTCATCTTCCTGGAGTTTTTACTGCCACTGAAGCACAGACCGCTTTCGCCGCAGGGTGTAGAATGCTCAAGCTGTTTCCAATGGAAATGGGCGGACCTGGTTATCTTAAAGCGTTACGCGCTCCACTTAATGATATTGAATTTATACCAACGGGCGGCGTTTCACTGGAAAATATAGCGGAGTATGCACGCGCTGGCGCCGTAGCAGTTGGGTTGGGAAGCAAATTGATTCTCAATAGAGAACAAAAGTCATCAGATCTAACAGCCAGAGCAAAAGCATTAAAGGCCTCATGGGAGTACGCCAAACATGGCTGAGCCTCGCTTTGATGCAACCAGCATTGGCGAGATGATGCTACGTCTAAGCGTTCCATCAGGCAGGCGACTTGAAACCGCAACACAATTAGATGTATATCCTGCTGGAGCTGAGGCAAATGTAATCAGCTTGCTTGCACGATTGGAAAGAAAAACGAGTTGGGTTGGAGCATTACCGAAAAATCCAATGGGGAGGCTTGCATCAAATCATTTGCGATTAGCTGGAGTAAATTTAAATAATATAGTCTGGCACGAAAATGGACGATTAGGGACTTACTACGTTGAATTTGGCGAATCACCACGGGGCATTCAAGTGACGTATGATCGAGAAAATTCTTGCATGTCAAAACTCCAACCTGATGATCTTGACTGGAATACTTTACTTGATACACGTTTGCTTCATCTGACTGGCATCACACCTGCGGTTTCATCATCTTGTCGCGAAATCGTAAAAACTGCCATTCAAAAAGCGAAAGAACAAAAAGTTCCAATCAGTTTTGATGTCAATTATCGTCAGAAGTTATGGACAGAATCGGAAGCTAGCGAAACTCTTTTGCCATTAATTAAAGAAGTGGAGCTGTTATTCTGTAGTCAAGCAGATGCAATACGATTATTCAATTGCAAAGGTGATATGCATCAAATCGCACAGTCTATGCTGGAACTTAGTCAGGCTCGCCATGTTGTTGTAACTTTTAGTGAGCAAGGTGCATTGTTATGGAATGGAAAAGAATGGCTGCATGAACCAGCACGCCCAACAAAAATACTTGACAGGCTCGGTGCGGGTGATGCATTAGCTGCGGGAGTCATTCATGGTTGGCTGAATAATGACCTCGCTAGTGGATTGCGATATGGTGTCACATTGGCGGCTATGGCATTGAGTCAATATGGGGACATGTTAATTACAAACAAGGCTGAATTAGAAAAGCTTAGTCAGGGAAGTTCATCACTATCGCGTTAATCAATGTTAAATATTATTTACAGGTCTTTCAAGGCAGATGATTCGAATGGTGTTCACGAAACGGCTCTGGAAGCATGGAGATATACATATCGCGATACTTTCAGCCCAACGTTTATTGAAAATTTTGTGAATACAAATTATTCACCTAAACGTTTAATGGGATTACTGCCTCTGCTTGAATCAGGTCAGATGTTTTTCCATGTTGCCGAATATGAGGCTCGAATTGCAGGGTACTGTAATATTGTAGTAGCTGGTGAAAAAGCTGAACTATTACGCATTTACCTTCGTCCAAATTTTATTGGTCAAGGAGTTGGATCTAACCTCCTTCAAGCTGGAGAAGAATTTCTAAAAACGAATAACATATCTACATACTTTTGCTATGTGCATGAGAAAAACGAATTAGGTAAGCAGTTCTATCAAAGGTCAGGTTTTCAGCATATCCAGGAACGTGACAAAGATGATGAATGGTACATGGAGAAAATATTAAACTAGTTGTTATAGAAAGCAAAACGCGGATTTTGTAAAGTCCGCGTTTTGCTTTTACCCTTTGAAGAAATTCGAGATAAAGAACCAGACATTCGCAGGCCGCTCGGCAAGGCGGCGCATAAAGTACGGATACCATTGCAATCCAAAAGGAACATACACACGTACGCAATGCCCTTCTTTTACAAGCTGTTCCTGCAAGTCACGGCGAATCCCATATAGCATTTGAAATTCAAATCCGTCTTTTGGAAGCCCGATTTTTTCAGCATACTGCTTTGCAAACTTGATTCGTTTTTCATCATGCGATGCAATTGCAGACATAGGAGGCACGCGGCCTCCGTTTGACAGCTTCGATTCATTTGCTAACGAAGCATCGATCATTATTTTTGCCAGCAGATCATAATTGGCGTCCACATCTGCTTTCTTGGGAAAGGCTTTATCTGGCGGTTCCTTATATGCACCCTTCACCAAACGAACATGTGACTTATCTTCAAGCAAACGCCGTGTATCGGCTTCGGTGCGATAAAGATAAGCTTGAACAGCTATTCCAATATTTGAATAGCCTTTCTCGCGCATCATGTAATATAAATTGATAGTTTTATCTGTATAAGGAGTATCTTCAATATCAAGGCGGACGAAGGTGTTATTCTGCTTTGCCCGTGCGAGAATCCGCTCAAGGTTTCCAGCACACAGGCTTTCGTCGAGACCGAGGCCGATCTGAGTCAGCTTGATGGAGACATTGCCTCGGGCAGAAGAGTCAGCTCCGAGCGCGTCGAGAGTCGCGAAAATGTCGTCAGTTGCTTGTTGTGATTCTTCGGGTGTATTTGTATGCTCACCAAGGTGGTCAAGTGTAACGTTAATCCCCTTTGCATTTAATTCACGGACTACTCGCATGGCATCTTCGAGTCTTGTCCCTGCAACAAAACGAGATGCGGTTCGCCAGGCGAAACCCCAACTCGTTACCAGTTTTTGTGCCCAGGCAGCTTTGGATAAATAAATGAGGAAAGAGCGCAGCATATCGATCCTTTTTGGAGAGATGCGCCAGCGAACGGCACTATACGGAGTGGCGCAAGTAGATTTTTAAAAAGCCACATATGCACCGTCTATATGAACATATTCTAGCACAAGCACTCTATTTTGGTATGTTATACTTTTTGTGTAATTTTTATAGATTTGGAGGCTACTTGAGAAATCGTAATACAAATACCATCCTTCGGGGTGTATCCATACTCTTTTTAACTGGCGCGCTCGTACTTTCCATTGTTTCCCTGATCGGGTACAGCCGCCAGCGTAACGACTATCCATCAAGCATGACCATTGCAGGTGTAGAGGTTGGTGGGTTAACCCCGGCAGAAGCATCACAAAGATTACTCGAAGTTTATACTTCTCCTATTGAAGTGCAATATAACGAAGCCATTATCCATATTGACCCAGGGGTAGTTGGCTTTCAAGCAGATATTGAAACCATGCTCGCGGCCGCAGACCTAAGCCGCACAGGCGAATCTTTCTGGGGGGGGTTTTGGGAATATCTTTGGAATCGAAATCCTGCCGAAACAGAAATTCCCTTGAGCGCCATCATTTCAGAAGACCGCTTGCGCGAATATTTACAAAACGAAATCGCCACGCGCTATGACCTTCCGCCTACTCCTGCACAACCGATTCCAGGCGGGACCGATTTCCTGCCCGGCGAACCCGGTCAGACTCTTGACCTCGAACGCGCCGTCCGACTCATCAGCGATGCTTTGCGTTCTCCTTCGAGTCGTTCTGTTGCGCTCACCTTCACGCGCAGTACCGCAGCCAGACCCACCATTGATAATCTTGAGATTTTGCTTAAACAAATTGTGGCCGTTTCTAATTTTGACGGCTTGATTGGCTTTTATATGGTTGACCTGCAAACTGGAGATGAGATCCATTTTGCAATGGATAACAAACAAGAGATCAGCACAGAACCTGATATTGCCTTCACAGCATCCAGTACGATCAAAGTGCCTATCGTTACTTCCTTTTTGATCAACCGTGGAAGCAACATGGGCGCCGAAACTACTGACATCATTTCACGCGTGCTGGGTAAGTCAGATAATTCCGCTACAGACTTGGTATTGCAAGGAATTGATAATACAAACGGTCCTATCATTGTTACAGAAAATATGAAGTCCATCGGCTTGGATAGTACTTTTATTGGCGGCTTCTTCTATGTTGGCGCGCCTAATCTTCTACCGGGCCAGATAACCCCAGGCAATCAACGTACAGATGTATTCACCGATCCTGATGCGTATTCCCAAACGACTCCATCTGAAATGGGAACACTTCTCGCGGATATTTATCAATGTGCCCAAAACGGCGGCGGTGCATTGGTTGCAGCTTTCCCGGATAAGGTCAACCCAGCCACATGTCAACTATTGATCGACTTCATGGCACAAGATAAGCTTGGCTCGTTGATACAAGGCGGCGTGCCAGATGGAACCTTGGTTCCGCATAAACATGGTTATGTGCCTGATTCGAGTGATGGCACCGTTCGCGATACAAGTGATGTAGGCATTGTATATACTCCCGGCGGCAATTTTGTACTCTCCATTTATTCATATCATCCCGTCAATAATATTTGGGATAATATCAATCCATTATTTGGAGATCTGACAAAAGCTGTGTACAACTATTTCAATGCCACTATTGAATAAGCGCCTGCATTACAGTTCAAAACCCTCTAACCCGTTTTCCGCCAAAGGTGCGAAAACGGGTCTTTTTTTGATACATCGTATATAATTCAACCTATGAGCGCATCGTTGGGACTGTACCGCCTACAGCAAGTAGACCGTAAAATTGACCGCGCTCGTGCACAATTAGAGACCATCCGCAAGACACTTGAAAACGATACCGAATTACAGCAAGCACTCAACCGCGTAACTACTACACAAACTGATCACCACCATGCCAGTCACGTTTTGAAAAATGCAGAAGCAGAAGTGGATGCACAAAAGGCGAAAATAGAACATGCTGAATCGAGTTTGTATGGCGGCAGTGTTCAGAATCCCAAAGAACTACAAGACCTGCAAAAAGATGTTGCTTCACTAAAGAAATATTTGGTCACACTTGAAGAACGTCAACTCGAAGCCATGGTAACAGCAGAAAGCACTGAAGACGCCCTACAAAATGCAAGAACTGATTTAGAAAAGATACAAGCTCGTTTGGGCAATGAACATAAAAACCTCATTGCAGATCAAACTTCACTTTCCGGTGAACTCGAACATCTCGGTGAAGAACGCGAGGCTGCACTCGGACCCATTGAAAGCAATATGCTTCAAGCCTATGAAGACCTTCGTCAACAAAAACGCGGCGTAGCAGTAACAGAGATTCACGATAATGCCTGTACATCATGCGGCACGATATTGAATGCTGCTCTGCAGCAAAATGCACGCTCGCAAAAACAATTGGCACATTGTTCATCCTGTGGACGCATCTTATACGCAAATTAAATAATCAATATGCTCGGAATTGAAATTCATCCCGTCTCCTTCATCGTTGGTTTCCTAGTTGGCTCTGCCTTCTGGTGGCTGGCTACGCGTGCGCGTCCATTATGGGCGGAAATGCGCGCCAACTTTAAAGAACAAAGAGAAGTTGCACAGACTCGCAAAACCAGCACAGTTGAAGAAAATCATCGCCGCCTTACTTTACGGCGTGCTCAAGGAATGCATCTCGCCGCACAGCTTTTCGCGTTGGATGAGATCATTCAAGAGCCTTTCCTATTGGCGCCGCCTCAAACTGTTGAGCCTGGTGCCCAGCCAAAATTTGAAGATGTTGTTTCACAAACATTACCCTACCTACCCACATGGCCTGAAATCGCAGCTGTATACCGCGCACCCACACTGACTTTTTCTCAGGCATTATCAGGTAACACGAATATCGTTATCATCGGTCAACCCGGCGTGGGTAAGACTGTGTCTCTCGCGCACCTCGCATCTCTGGCTGCGAATCGAAGCGAGAAACTTGAAGCGTTGCAGGATGCCGTTCCATTCCTTGTTCACATCGCTGATCTAAAACTTCCAGTTGTAGATCCAAAAGATGCTCTTTTGCCGCTTATCGATGCAGCATCTGAACATGCACCCATATTTGATGTTGGCAAACTTCCAGCTTTTTTTGAAAGCACATTTAGAGGTGGTAGTGCCTTATTGTTGGTAGATGGCTACGATGAAATCACTCCTGAAGACCAACAAGTGATCACAGAATATTTCAAGATGATCATGCAGAACTATCCAAAGACGCGCATCGTCACAACTGGCGCACCTGAATCTTTGGGCAGCCTGGTTGGCATGGGCTTTGCACCGCTGGCATTAACCGCGTGGTCTGTACAGCAAAATGAAAAGTTTATAGAGCAATGGGGGAAAATATGGTCACAAACCATTGGCATGGAAGCCTCGACACAAACCAGTCCTGAACAAGTTGACCCGATCTTACTTAACGTTTGGCTGAGTGCTGATAATGCAAATTTATCTCCCCTTGAGTTGACTATGAAAGCATGGGGCGCATACGCCGGCGATAGTTTGGGCCCCCATGTGTTGGAGTCTATTGCTACTCATATTCGCCGCGTTGCTCCATCGAATACGCCGCTCGCAGCTTTGGAAACACTTGCTATGCAAGTTGCGCTAAGTGCTCAACCGATCTTTGATCCGCGTAAGGCTCGGGCTTGGGTGAAATCATTTGAAGTCGCTGAAGAAAAAGTAGAAGGCGAAGCAGCAGCCGATCATCCACCTATTGAAGAAAAAGAAGATGATACGAAGCCTTTGAAAAAAGGAAAGAAGAATGAGAAAGCTGTTGCCAAACCAACTTCTGGCCTGCTCGGAAAAATGGCAGCCAGTGGATTGTTGGTCACCCACCTACATCACAAAATGCGATTTGTGCATCCAGTTTTTGCGGGATATCTTGCAGGTCACGCACTCACTCATTACAACACCGAAGAAACTTTACTAAACCAGCCGGATTGGTCAGGCAAATATTTAACCATGAGATATTATGCGGCACATGGAGATGCCAGCAAATTGATACAAGCGTTAATGGGATTTTCGCGTTTGCCAATGCACCGTCCGCTGTTTGCAGCAGCGCGTTGGCTGCGTGATGCGCCGAAGAATGCACCCTGGCGTGGAAAGTTATTTGGTACATTGGCTGCCATTCTGCAAACAGAAGGCATTCCGCTCAACTTACGCGGTCAAGCCATGGCAGCATTTGTTGTCAGTAATGACCCAAGCGCGGCGGCCCTCTTCCGCCAATTTGAAACAACACTTTCATTTGAACTTGTTCAACTAGCAGTACTAGGCAGCGGCGCAATACGTGATACGAAAGCTATTCAACCGGTAGAAAGCGCTGTGCAAGCTCCCAGTTTATCTGTGCGGCGTGCAGCGTGTATGGCATTGGTTGCAATCGGCACAAATGAAGCTCTTGAATCCGTTGCACACACTTTACTAAATGGTGATGAAGATATTCGCCGTGCAGCGGGAGAAGCACTCGCAAACGATCCCAATGAAGGCCATGCAATGCTGAAGGATGGCATTACATTAGCTGACATTCTTGTACGCCGTGCAATTGTGTATGGCCTTGGCCGTGTTAATGAACCCTGGGCTATGGAAACTCTACAAAAAATACAAATAGATGATGAGCAATGGGTTGTGCGTAACTCTGCAACTGAAGTGCTGGATGCCAAAGCAAGCATCTCTGCACGTGCACCTCGCAAACTCAAGGCTCCATCAGAATCGCCATGGCTGATCGAATTTGCCGGCAAGCAAGGCGTTGGCATTTCTCCGGGTACACCTGCAACAGATATATTACTGCTTGCACTTAGAGGCGATGATCCGGATACACGTCTCGCTGCGCTGCCTTATCTAAAATTTACACCAAACGAAGGTGTGATCTCACAACTATACAGCGCAATGTATAAAGATGACCCCGAACTACGTGAAGCCGCATACAACACGCTCTGGGAAATCAGCACCTCGGGCGCGAAGCTTCCACATCCCAGCCAATACGGATTCAATTAACCATGTTAATTACGAACGCAAATATCATCACCTGGGAATCTCCCAATCGCATTCTGGAAAATTATGCGATCCGAATCGAAAGTGACCGCATCAAGGAAATTGGTACAACAAAGTCTCTGACGGCAAAATATCCAAAAGCAAAAACTCTCGACGCACGTGGACAATATGTGATGCCTGGCGGCATTTGCGCGCATACACATTTTTACGGCGCATTCGCACGCGGTATGTCCATCCCCGGGTCTGCTCCTAAAGATTTCCCTGAGATACTGCAAAAGTTGTGGTGGCCGCTCGATCGGGCGTTGGATGCGGAAGCGATCCGTTTTTCGGCGCTTGTATCTCTTGTGGATGCGATCAAGCATGGCACAACAACTTTGATCGATCATCATGCTTCGCCAAATTATGTTGACGGCTCGCTTGATCTCATTGCAGATGCCGTGGATAAAAGCGGTTTACGCGGCGTGCTTTGTTATGAAGTGACAGATCGCAATGGAATGGAAAAAGCGAATGCAGGGATCAATGAAAATGTGCGTTTCTTAAAACGATTGGCATCTGATCCACATCCGCGCCTCGCCGGGACCTTTGGCCTGCACGCCAGCCTGACTCTTTCAGGTGTCACCTTACAGGCGTGCCGAGCTGCTGCACCCGATGGAGTGGGATTTCACATTCACACTGCCGAGCATGAATCAGATGAATACGACAGCCTGACCAAAAGCGACATGCGCGTGATTGATCGCTTACTAAAGCATAATATTCTTGGGCCAAAGACTATCACAGCACATGGAGTCCATTTGGATGTGCGTGAAATGGAAATTATCAACGATACGGGCACATGGCTTACCCATCAACCGCGTTCAAACATGAACAATGGTGTAGGCGTGGCGCAAATTGACTCGATGTTGCGGCTGGGAATTAAAGTCTGTTTGGGAAATGACGGATTCTCCAATTCCATGTGGGATGAATGGAAGACTGCCTATCTATTGCATAAAGCACATCATCGTGATCCGCGCCGCATGGGTGGAAATGATGTGGCACAAATGGCTATCTACAATAATGCTGCACTTGCGAATCAATTCTTCCCATCTGCTCCCATTGGACAAATCACAGAAGGGGCACTTGCTGATTTAATTTTTGTAGATTATCACCCCTATACTCCAATAACAGCCGGCAACCTGCCCTGGCATATCATCTTTGGTTTTCAACAAAGCATGGTCACAACAACCATCGTGGCTGGCAAAGTATTAATGGAAGATCGTGAATTACTTACATTGAACGAAGCAGAGATCGCTGCACGGGCACGAGAAATTGCGCCGCGCATTTGGAAAAAATATGAAGAAGAGGCAGCAAAAGTTTCATGACCGAATCAAATTTAATATCCATTGCCATATTGGGCGGGACTGGCAAAGAAGGCAAGGGACTCGCATATCGCTGGGCCAAAGCTGGTTATCATGTTCATATCGGTTCACGAAGCGCAGATAAAGCTATTGTTGCGGCGAACGAGATCAAGGAAATGCTTGGGGCAGAAAGTTTCGTCGATGGAAAAAGCAATCTTGAGGCGGCGAGCGAAGCGAAGATCGTTGTCGTCACTGTCCCTTATGCAGCTCATCGCGAAACATTGGAATCTGTCAAAGATGAACTCAAAGGCAAAATCCTTATAGATGTGACCGTACCGCTTGTACCGCCGAAAGTTTCCACCGTTCAAATGCCTGCTGCTGGCTCTGCTGCACAAGAAGCCAGAGAGATCGTTGGTAATGATGTGCAAGTCTGCGCCGCATTTCAAAATATTTCACATGAGCATTTGCTGGATAATGCAGATGTGGAATGTGATGTATTAGTCACTGGCACAAGTAAAGAAGCTCGTGCTGAAACCATCAAATTAGTGGAAGCCGCAGGTCTGCGCGGCTGGGACGCTGGCCCAATCGAAAACTCGGTTGTGGTGGAAGGACTAACAAGTGTGTTGATCGGCATCAACAAAAAATATGGCTCAACACACGCAGGAATTAAAATTACTGGCGCAAAGCGTGATTCGTAAAGGCGCAAGAATAAGACTACAAATTTTATGTCATTAACTCTCACCTCTCTCCAAAATATTCCACTCATCCGCCAAGGTGATAACTTGGCGGATATTCTTGTTAAGTCACTGATTGAAACAAATATCGCATTACAAAATGACGATATTATTGTCATTGCGCAAAAGATCGTCAGTAAGAGCGAAGGACGTATGGTTAACATTGCGACGGTTACACCATCAGAGCAAGCCATTGAACTTGCACAAAAAACCGAAAAAGATGCACGAGTCGTAGAGCTTATCATTCAGGAAAGTAATGAAATTCTGCGTGTACGAGTTGGAACGATCATCGTTGAACACAAACTTGGATTCGTATGTGCCAACGCAGGCATTGACCATTCCAATGTTGCTGACCGTGGAAACAAAGTTGACGAATATGTTTTGCTTCTGCCTGAAGACCCCGATCAATCTGCACGAAATATTCTTGAACAGATAAAACAAAAAACAGGTATTAATATTGGTGTGATGATCATTGATTCCCATGGCCGCGCATGGAGAAATGGCACTGTGGGAATTTGCATTGGTATAAGTGGTCTCCCAGCAATCATTGATGAACGTGGCTGGAAAGACCTTTTTGGCTACACGCTTAAGATTACAGTTGTGGGTGTAGCAGATGAACTCGCTGCTGCCGCATCACTGGTTATGGGACAAGCTGCAGAAGGAACACCAGCCGTTCATGTGCGCGGCTTCCCCTATCCATTGGGCGAAGGCTCGCTCAAAGAAATTATCCGCCCGAAAGATCAGGATATGTTCCGCTAACCTTATGAAACATAATGATCAATTCTGGAGAGAAATGGAGCTCTTGCTTCAAAATAATTCTATTTTTATAGATAGGCCAAAGCATAGCGCTCATCCGCGCTACCCAGAGATGATCTACCCTCTGGATTATGGCTACCTTGAAAATACAATGTCAAGCGATGGCGACGGCATTGACGTGTGGCTTGGCTCCGCGAACACAAAAATGCTAACAGGAATCTTATGCACATTTGATAAACTCGACCGTGATGCAGAAATAAAATTCCTGCTTGGCTGCTCGTCAAATGATTTAAACGAAATTCTTAACTTTTACAATGATGAAATGAGCGTTCTATACGTTCCAAATCCATTGGAGCCTAATGAAAAACTTTCCACATGAATATTTTGACCTGCTCAAAGACGAAACCAAAGCATATCTCTTTCTTGCAACTACCATGGCAGATGGTTCACCGCAGGTCACACCTATTTGGTTCAATACCGATGACAACCACATTTTGATCAACACCAATGAAGGCCGAACGAAGGATCGCAACATGAAAGCCCGTCCAAAAGTTGCGCTTGTCATTCAAGACCCTAACGACCCGTATCGTTACCTTGGTGTTCGCGGCGAAATAGCTGAACATACCACGCAAGGCGCAGACGAACATATTAATGAGCTGAATCTCAAATATGATAACGAACCGTGGAAATATCGTGAGGGACAAAAACGGATTATCTATAAAATTAAACCAATCCACTTTGATAAACACAACTGATCTCCACACCTTTCTACGGACTCGCCGCTCGATCCGCCGTTTCAAAGCGGACCCGGTACCTGATTCTGTTATTGAGCAGATTCTCACCACTGCAACATACGCCCCATCCGCGCATCACCGCCAACCGTGGAGGTTTGCAGTATTAACAGATTTATCTACTAAAACAAAACTGGCAGATGCAATGGCTGTTGAATTCCAACGTGACCTGGAGGCAGACTCTCTTTCTCCAGAAGAAATAGAAAAAAAGGTTGCAAATTCACGGAATAGAATTACTGGTGCACCAGTAGTTATTATCTTATGTATAGATATGATTGAAATGGATACATATCCAGATGCACAGCGCCAAAAAGCAGAATATATTATGGCAACTCAATCTGCAGCAAATGCAGGCATGCAATTACTGCTCGCGGCACACGCAGAAGGATTGGGAAGCGTATGGGTTTGCAGTCCACTGTTTGCGCCGAATGTAGTGCAACAAGCACTTGAGTTATCTGAAACATGGGAACCCCAGGCGATGTATTTTTTAGGATATCCAGCAGATATTCCACAACCAAGAGAGAGAAAGCCGCTCGAGGAAATCATAAAGTTCTTTTGACCATAGACGGTGGACCGTTCAATTCAAGAGGAAATAGTATGGCGTATAAATTCGAGCAACTTGATGTTTGGCAAATATCGCTGGATTATTTAGACTTAATTTACGAACTCGCAGATAAGTTGCCTGAACATGAAAAGTTCAATTTGAAATCACAAATCACGCGGGCATCAACTTCAATTTCCTTAAATATTGCCGAAGGCTCGACAGGCCAAAGTGATGCCGAGCAAAATAGATTTCTTGGGATGGCAATTCGATCTCTTATCGAGACAGTCGCTTGTCAAAGAATTATTATTCGTAGAAATTATGTAAGTGATAAATCTTTTATGGAAAAGATTGACCTGAAGTCACAAGATTTGGCAAAACGACTGTTTGCATTTCGCAAATCACTCAAATCGAGCAGCAAATCAATTGGCGAAGAAACAGCAATTTATGGCACAGACTTATTCTAGTAATCCTTTGTCTAAAAAAAATACAAACGGTCCAACGTCTACCGTCCACCGTCGAGTGGTTGCTCTCGCGGGCGGGGTCGGTGGTGCAAAACTTGCACACGGGCTTGCCCAAATCCTTGCACCTGAAGACCTGACCGTCATCGTCAACACTGGCGATGACTTTGAACATTTGGGATTATATATTTGTCCCGACTTGGATACAGTCTGCTATACGCTGGCTGGACTTGCCAACCCAGAAACTGGCTGGGGACGTGTTAATGAATCATGGAATACGATTACAAATATAGAAAAACTTGGCGGACCCAATTGGTTTCGGTTGGGTGATCAGGATATTGCAACTCACCTTGAAAGAACAAGAAGATTAAAAGAAGGCCAGTCGCTCTCTCAAATTACAAAAGATTTTTGTAAAGCATGGGGAATCCAACATACTATTTTGCCAATGACTGATTCGCCTGTGCGAACAATCGTTGACACAGACGATGGCGAACTCGCCTTTCAGGAGTATTTTGTTCACAGACGCTGTGAGCCAAGAGTCAAAGGCTTTCGGTTTGACGGAGTCGATGCCGCACGCTCCGCGCCAGTTAGCCGGGCTCGTGAAGCGATTGAGTCAGCGGATGCAATTGTCATTTGCCCATCAAATCCCTGGGTCAGCATAGATCCGATTCTGAAAGTCATCCAAAAAATAAACAAGCCTGTTATTGCAGTTTCACCGATCATCGGCGGCAAGGCAGTAAAAGGGCCAGCCGCAAAAATGTATGCGGAATTAGGCATTGAACCTTCGGCATTGGCAGTAGCGGAGCACTATCGAGGCTTATTGAGCGGATTTGTTTTGGATTCAGTTGATGCGGAACTTTCAATAAAGATAAGTGTAAAGACTCTTATAACAGACACACTTATGAATCACCTTACAGATCGCACCCGGTTGGCAATGGATGTGCTACACTTTATCCGGAGTTTATAAACACATGACACTTTGGGCAATTGTCCCTGTAAAACCATTGAGGCGAGGCAAGTCGCGCCTGGCTGGAGCACTAACCGAAGATGAAAGAACAGCATTAAATCAAGAGCTGTTGGAACGAACTCTTAAAACATTATCGAGCCTGAAAGAATTGGATCAGGTTTTGGTAGTGAGCCGTGATCCGCACGCATTGACCGTCGCACGCAATCATGGCGCAAAGACGGTGCAGGAAGATGGACACTCTCATTTGAATACCGCATTGGAACGCGCCACAGTAATGGCGCAAGTCCATAAAATTCAAGGGGTTTTGATCCTGCCTGCTGACCTGCCTTTGCTTACCCCAGAAGACGTAATTACATTAATAGACCGCGCAGCGAAACCGCCTGTTGTTGTCATTGCACCTGACAGGCACGGCAAAGGGACGAATGCATTGTTGATGGTTCCCCCAAGACAAATTGAATACGACTTTGGCGAAGGTTCCTTTCAACGTCATTGTGACCGTGCCATAAAATCTGGCGCGCGGCTCGAAATTGTTGAACTGCCCTCGCTTGGCCTGGACTTGGATCTGCCAGAAGATCTGGAAATGGTACGCAAATTAGAAGGTTTGAAAATGTAAGGCTCGCAGATTCTACATATCAAATATCTCCTGGTGGTCGAGTAGGTCGAGCGCACTTCGAGACCGTATCGAGACCACCGAGTAAAATGCAAACAGAAAATAACAAAATAGTTTAATAAGTGGTCTCGATACGCCCCGCGAAAATCGTGCGGTGCTACTCGACCACCACTTGATTCGAAAATACTTGATATTTTTCAAGGAGAATGCCATGACCGAACGTGTTGCCCTCTACCTGCAAGATTCGCACGACCTGCGTGATGGTTTGGAATATGCCAAATATGCAGAAGAGAAAGGCTTTGAAGCCGTCTGGCAGGCTGAATCAAGATTGGTACGCGATGCGATTGTTCCAATGGCTGGATATGCCGCTGTGACGAATCGGATCAAAGTGGGATCAGGCGTGATTAACAACTGGACTCGCAACATCGGATTACTAGCCGCCACTTTCTTAACGTTAGATGACCTTGCTCCGAATCGCATTATCTGCGGGATAGGCGCCTGGTGGGACCCATTGGCAAAAAACGTTGGTATTGATAGAAAGAAACCTTTATTAGCAATGCGTGAAACTATCGAAGTGATGCGTAGATTATTGAATATGGAACGAGTCACATTTCATGGGGAATTCCATCATGTGGACGGCATTGAATTGGATGTAGTTCATGGCCGCCGCGAGCCGCGCAACGTGCCGATCATGATCGGCGCAACGGGCGATTTGATGATGGAAATGACAGGCGAAATATCAGATGGTTGTGTATTGAATTACTGCGTCCCACCTGAATACAATGACAAGGCAATTGAATTACTTGAAAAAGGCGCAAAGAAGTCTGGACGTACACTTGAAGACATTGACCGTCCACAGTTGATCGTGTGTTCTGTAGATGAAGATCACGATAAGGCAATTGAATACACCAAAGAACTTCTGTGCCAATATCTTGCCCAACAGCCGCATATTGCCAAAGCGTCAGGTGTTTCACAAGATGTGATCAACGATATCCAATCTATTTTGGGCTGGCCGGCTACGAAAGAGCAGATCAACAAAGCCAAGCATCTTGTCCCTGATGAGTTAGTACACAAGATCACAGCATCTGGAACACCTGCAGAAGCACATGCCAAAGTTGCTGAATACACAAAGCGCGGATGCACCTGCCCCATCTTGTATCCAGTTGGCGGGAATTTCAAGTTGTTAATTGATACGTTTGCACAGAGTTAGTCTTAAATTAAAAACAAGTCCGAGATCTTGAAAATCTCGGACTTGTTGATTTAACAAATTCACTAAAATATTTTATTGCACTATTGACTAGGCCATAAATTAGTTGGTGTTTGTAGGCAGACAGGAGTTTCTGTATTGCTAAACTTCTCATAGAAATCTGAGGTGCTCAATTGTGTAGCATCAGCTATTTCCAAATATTTCTCCTGATCTTTATCCCAACCCAATATATAATCTACGGATCGATCATATTCCATTGGAGACCACAAGAATAGGGATGGACCTTTTTTAATACAAGCCTCAATAAGCGAACCTTTTACATCGCCTTCAGCACCAAATGTTGCCATTATTCCTTTTTGTGGGTAGTAAAGTGCTATGATGAAAGGCACTTTACCAGGAGGCATACCAGAATCAGAGCTGAAAGTAAGCATTAAGATCTTTGTGGGCTGGCCGACTCGAGAAAGGAAGTTTGGCAGATGGTAACTTTCTTCATCGAAATAACCAGCCTCTATTTCTTTTACCATTCCATCTTGAACAGCGAAAACTGTTCTAACTTCGTAAACTTCTGAAAACTCTGTTGATAAAGGAGAGTGAGCGAAATAAACCGACCAAGTAGAAGACTCGCTTAGGTTAATATCGCTAAAGAGCTTCAAGAACTTTTCTGCGTCACTCCATTGTGTCTGATTGGGAATTATTCCCCACCAGCACGGCAATTCGCAACCGTTATTGGTTCGAAGTAATTCCAAAGTAATTTCAGTTTTTTCTATTTTAGAAGGCGTAGAAATTGGATGAGATGGAATCTTTGTAGATGTTGGGTTTAGTGTTGGAGCAACAGTCCACGTTACTGTTGATGTAGCAATAGATAAAGAGGTGTAAGGAGTAGCTGAAGTTGATTCCAAGCCCGAATTTGACGAACAGGCCACCAAAATAAATATGAAGATAATCCAGCAATGTTTTTTCATCATGGCTCCTGTCTCATCGGTATGCGGATAGAAGACCTGTCATGTTGGTATTCATCCAATCAGCGCGAGATGTGGCCTTGCCGTTTCCATTCCGAGAACATCCTGAGAGAAGGATAAAAACTACAAATAAGTAGCGAATTTTCATAATCACTCCAGTTTTCAATTTCAATAATGCTCCTTAAGCAAACTATTAATCACCAGCTACTTGCACTTCCGCACGCTGAAATTTCTCCTTTGCTCCAAGCCTGATATGCAAAAAGTAAAAAGCCATTATGGCGACAACGCACAACACGCCGCCGATATACCAAACATAATTCGGATTATAGTTATCAAAGACCAAACCCGCCGCCCAGGGACCGATCATCGAGGGAACAGTCCACGTGAGGCCAAAGACCGCCATGTAGCGGGCACGCATCTCCTCTGGGGCAAAGTGTGCAGCGAGTACATTACTGGTTGGCATGCCGATCATCTCCCCTATTGTGATAATGACCATAGCAATTATGAATAATGGGATTGTAGCTACAAACCCGTACATGGTGAAGCCGATCATGTAAAAGAACGTGGCTGCTGCCATCATTAAGAATGGAGGGTATCTCTTGATAATACGTGTGACTCCAAACTGGAATAGCACAACGGTAATCGCACTACTAGACATAATTAATCCATAAAACTGAGGGTCCACATTATGGACATCCCGCAAATAAACAGATAATGAACTATACATTTGTTGATACACAAGAATCATCAAAATGGACGCAAAGATGAACGCCAAATATGGACGATCTGCCAATGCAACGCGGTAGCCACCAAGAGTTTGCCACAACGTCTCGTGCTCAGTTTTATCCTTTGGCTGAGGCTTCGTCTCAGGCAATAGACGAAATACAAGTAAGGCTGTGACAATACTGATAACAGCATCACTCAAAAAGAGATAGAGAAAATTATAAGCAGCAAGAAAGCCGCCAATAGTGGGGCCGATGATCCAGGCAAAGTTGGAGATGACGCGCATCATGCCAAAGCCTTCCGCGCGTTTGTCGGCAGGGAGAATATCCGCAATCATGGCTTGATGTGCAGGCTGGGATGCACTGCTCATCAGACCCACAAATACGGATAATCCATAGAACATATAAAATTTATTTACAAAGCCAAGCGTGAGTCCGCTTAGGGCACTGACCACGAGACCAAACAAAATGATACCGCGCCTGCCAAAGCGGTCCGCCATGGCGCCGCCAATGGTACTGCCGACCATCCCAGCAACCGAGTTGGTGGCAAGGATAATGCCAGCTTGAGTCATACCGACGCCAAATTTTTGAGTGACATACAAGGCGAAAAACGGCATGAGTAATGTATTGCCAATGACATCAATAAAATGTGTCCCTGCAACCACCCAATAAGTCCTAGGAAATTGGTTGTAGGTATTTCTTAGATTCTGAAACATTATGCTCCTGTTTACTTATCATGTCCTGGTCTCGCAATGAGCTTCGGCGTGGCAAGAAGCGACATCATATCACGAGTCTTTTTGCAGATATTTCCCAAAATCGGATTCGCCATATCGCTTAATTCTTTCCTAAACGACTCAAGCGTCTGTTATCCAGCCCATGATGGATGTAGCAGAAAACTATGGTTTACAAGATTTAATAATGCAAGGTAGGAAAACTCTTCTGGGAATATCCCAAGAATATCAGCTTCTAAGATGGCTAACCATGACATCAGCTACGGAATGGATTTTTATGATTTGTTTAGTCCGGCCAGGTTGACTATGCAAGGAAAGTTATTATTATTGAATACGGTATGGTATTAAAGCACATTTTATGAATGTGACAAGGAAACCTACCAATTCGAAAGCCGAATAGGCAATATGGTTTGGAAATTCTGGTATTCTGATGGCGCCCCGGTTACTGTTTATGGGGTAAGTCGCGATTTTTCGTTCAGCAACCCGTAGCTGCCAAGGCAGAAACTAAATCGGAATCACAATCCATGCAAAGGATATGAAAATATGTCAAAAAATAATAAACCAATCCGTGTTAAATTAATTGCCAACCCAGGTGCAGGAGATGTCTCGAAGGCAACCTCAAAGATCGAGGATGTGGCACGCTATCTATTGGAATATGGCTTGGAGGTCGATGTAGCGTTGGTAAAGCCTAAAAAAGAAGCCATTCCGATTGCAAGGAAAGCTGTAAAAAAGGGCTATGATATTGTCATCGCCATGGGGGGTGATGGAACGATTGGAGCTGTGATTCGCGGGCTTGCTGGCTCAAAGGTGAAATTAGGATTGATCGCTTCTGGTACCAAAAATGATATTGCAAGGAGTCTGGGAATCCCTGAAGACTTGAAAGAAGCCTGTGCCCTGATCGCCTCTGGACACGCTCGCAAACTGGACCTGGGTCAGCTCAGTACAAAAGATCATAAAAAATTCCATTTCTTTATGGTGACTGCCATTGGTCTGACTGCCACTGTCTTCCCTCTTATTAAAGAAGTTCCTGAAGGTAAATTATCGGGCATCAAAGATGCTGTTGCGACTATTTTGAAATTTGAACCAAAGCCAACCGTTTTTCTAACTCTGGATGATGAAAGCAAAATTGAAGTTGAAACAATGTTGGTGACCATTGCCAACACCCCGCTGATCGGATCAAAGAATCTGGTGGCTCCGGACGCATCCCTGGATGATGGCTTGCTTGACATCGCGGTTTATCCAAATTTCAACAAAGCTGACTTGCTCGCATATTTTGCCCGCACAGCCAATGAAGGTGTAGTTCCAGATGGAAACATCCAACGCTACCGAGCGCGAAAAATAAAGGTAAAAACTTCCCCGAAACTGGATGTGGCTGCTGAAGGAATCATCCTGGGAAAAGGCACAGCAAAGATTAAAGTGCTTCCTGGTGCATTGCGAGTAATTGCTCCTGAACCAGGTCATGGTGCAGAAAAAGCACGGGAAGAAAGGACTGACCAGGAGTTGCCTGCACCGGTTTCCCCCGTTTCGCAATAATCATTTTGTATTCCCAGTTTTACGATTTCAAGAAGCAGGGCAATTAAGCACATACTCGATGTGAAATGCTGTACCTGTTAATGGGGATAGTGATCCACACTCACAGATATACTGCTGATTACTTTTATTTGTTTTCTCGTAGTAGGTATTTCATGAGTCCATACATCCGGCTTGCCCTCCCGAAAGTGCATCGGGACGATGTGAGCCATGTAGAAGGGAAGAAAATGTTCTTTGATGAGAAGCAGACCGGGGCTAGGAATGACGTGAGCGATGAAAAAATGTCTGAGTCATGTCCAGAGTATAATCGCACACATGTCAAAAATAAAACAACCGAACTCACGTCACTGTTTCATTTGCGGATTGGAAAATCCCATTGGCTTGCATTTGCATATTTATGAAACTGAAACAGGAGTTGTTGAAAGCAGCTATATTGCGCCAGATCATTTTCAGGGATACCCTGGTGTGTTGCATGGCGGCATTGTGGCGGCATTGATCGATGAAATTTCAGGGCGCGCACATATGGGCAGTGACCCGCTGAATCCGCGCTTTATGTTTACGGGCAAACTCGAGGTGAAATATCGGAAGAATGTTCCCATTAACAAAATGTTGAAGATCATTGGCAAGGCAGGCAAAAGCAGAAGAAATTTCGCAGAAGCATGGGCTGGGATTTATGATGCGGAGACAGATGAATTGCTAGCCGAAGGCACGACAATCCATATCGATGTGCCGAACGATGCGCAATTTGATCCATCACGTTTTGAAGAATTAGGCTGGAAGATATATCCAGATGAAGAGGGAGCATGACATCACGAATCAATATACACTTTTTTCTGTTTATTGGTGTACTCATTGCTATTTTATTTATGCCATTCATAAATGCGAAAGCACAGGCTGTTTGTTTTGATCCATCGGGCGGGGTTATTCCTTGTCCGCCTACATCTGAACCTGAAAAAGAAGAACAGCGACGAACCAAAACCCCAATTCCACCAACTGCTACATACACTTCAACACCAACGCACACAGCGACAGTGACATTTACATCAACATCCACTTTAACAGCCACGCCTACTGCAACAATACCTTCACTGACCAGCACAATTACGCTTATACCCACTTCAACGCCTTTATTCTCAAATCCAGCTACAAATTGGATGCCCGGTATTGGGATCGGCGCATTCATTTTGTTATTCATCGTGATGGTCTTTTTACCTGCTATACAAAAAGTGAGAGTAACAAAAAGGGGCTATTAATATTTTATTCGGCTCGGCAATATTTCAAATAAATTTCTCATCATTCAGATGTCGTGCGTTTCAAGGTGACTTTGCCTTCGCTTTAAAATTGCCTGTTACTTTTTGGCGCCCTCCTGCAACATATATACAACAGGAGGTTTATGACTACCATTATGACAACACACTCCCAAGACTCGCCAATTGACGAACTTGATCTTGCCCGCAACGCGCGCGGCAACGCAGATGCATTTGGCGAACTTTATCGTCGCCACGTGACACGTGTCTACCGTTATCACATGGCGCACACGGGAAATGTAAAAGATGCTGAAGATCTCACATCGCAGACTTTTATGGCCGCACTAGAGGGCATTCGTTCGTTTCGTGGATCAGGTCCTTTCGCAGCGTGGATTTTGGGAATCGCAGCTCGGAAGAAAGCAATGTTTTTTCGTGGAATCAGGCCCGAGGTTCCGATTGAAACGGCGCATCACATCTCTAACCCAAATCTGGCAACTGACCGATTAGCGAATCAGCGCCTCAGGCTGGATTCCATCATACGTGCACTGAAACAGATCAGCCCCGAACGTGCCGATGCAATCGCTTTATGTTTTTTCAGTGAACTAACTTATGCAGAGGTTGGCCGCGTGCTCAAAAAGAGTGAAGCTGCTGCAAAAATGCTCGTCACACGCGGTCTGCAAGACCTGCGCGAACGTACTTCACTTGCTTTCGAGGTGGAACTATGAATGATAAAAAATTGATAAACCCTGAAGAAGATGCATTGGCAGAAATAATTAAAGCAACTACGCAGGAAGTGAATGCCAATCCATCGTTCACAACGGATTTGGAGAAAAAACTAATGAATGCATATAAACCAAAAACGGGGTTTGGTTTGTTTTCAGTTAAAAAAATAGCAACAACAGCAGGCTGGGTTTTCGGATGGGCTGCTCTGGCTGTGATGTTTATTTGGATAGCCCGTACCATTGCTCCCCAACCACAACCCGCCGCAGCCGATACGCCATTTCCAAATGTTGATTTTGAAACAGCCACACCTGAAAACACAACGCCCAATGGTGAAGCATATGAATGGAATGGCACAACCCTTTATCTAAATGCGCCTTTTCCAGAAACACCGCCCGAGATGAAAATCTATACCACCAGAGATGAAGTGTATGCAACCGTGGAGGATGTAAAAGCTCTGGCAGCACAATTTGGCATGAGTGCTGAAATCTACGAAATGGCAGGCGACTCTGGCGACACAACAGATTATCTAGCTGTAGATGGCAATCAACAACTACGCGTGCGGTCTGATAGATATTTCAGCTATTTCCCTGATTACGCAGGCAAGGTATCCACGGGTGTTTATAACGATAATCCGAATGCAGAAGCATTGATCCAGGAATTTATGCAAACACATGGATTCAACTTTGAGTATCGAATCGAGCACTCACAATTATACGGCGCATATTTCGCGCTGCCGCTCACATCAGATGGATTTGCCTTGCGTCATGAACACTTCAAATTGAACAGTATGAGGTTCTACTTTAACAAAGACAGCATTGAATTTGTTGAAGCCAGCTTATTGAAATATGATGAAACATCCACAGTTGGCATCATCAGTGCTCAGGAAGCATTCGCAAAACTAATAGATCCTGTTGCAGCAAATGGCCCAGGCGTATTAATGGGCATGTCATCTGGAAGTACAGAGCAAGAATCATGGCGAAGAATTTTTCCGCTGGATCAGACCATCACTTATTTTGGCTACATGAATTCCACAGGGAAATCAGTTACTGGCGGTGCACCGCTCATCACACTTGATGGCTACACGGTCACTGGTAACATCGAAGGTGTGACTGAAAATATGCAAAATATATTTGTCGAAGTCACAGGTCAAATTCATGAAACGAATGGTTTCAAAACCTTTGAAATGCAATCGTGGAAAATTTATGACGGTTATGACGAAGGCTATGTTGGCACAATTCAACGCGAAGGCGATCAAGTTGTTATCAATACTCTTGAAGGCAATAAATTTATTCTGCCTGATATGCCATCTGATATACAACTTCCATTTGAGAACGCCTATATTATGGGAGTAACACAAGGTAATATTTTTGAATGGAAATCTTTTGACACACGCATGTCACAAGGTGGAGGCGGCGGAGGTGGAGGTGGTGGACAAGGGTTCTACAAACTCAATCTGACAGGTATACTCGTTCCTATTCCAACGCTTAAATCTGCTCAAGATTCAATAGGCAGCGAGGGAACTACTTATATAGTAGCAGAAGGCGATACATTGGAAAAGATTGCAGGAGATTTCGGAATTACTGTAGATGCCATTATGCAAGCAAATAGCTTCAAAGATACATTAATTTATATCGGGCAAACGCTTGTTATACCAAGCACCCCATCTGAGCAAGAGATTATTGGTCAACAACTCGAAGGCTTACGCGGAATCTATACAGTTAGTATTTACCGTAGCGCAAACAATGCAGAGCGTATTGAATATGGGCTTATTCTCAACTCAGATGAAACTACTCTGCCCTTCATGCTTTTAGAAGGCAATGATCTGGATAAATTGGAAAAGTATCATAATCGTCCCGTTGACATCTGGGGGGTGATAGATCGCGTTGATGAAGACGGCAGACCAATTATAAAAGTTGAACGTTATGAAATTCCATATCCAGATATGGAGATCGCAATCATACAAGGAACACAGGAAAATATTGAAATAGATGGCAACACCGCAGTCTTGGTCACCACGAATGATGGGAAAAAATATATTCAACTTTTCCCTGGGGGAGCCTTGATGATGGATACAGACATAGATCCAACTCAACCTCAACTTTTCATCGAAGGACTGCTAATTCCAAACGAGACCTACGCTGGCTATCCTGCAATTAGATATTTTAGCGGCGGCTTTGCGTTCAATCCTCAAGATGGGTCACCTATGGAATATGAAATTACTATTGACCAACCATATATTTATGATGAATCAGAAAATCTGGCACCCGAGGATTATGTTCCGCCTACCGCTACCGTCGAAAAAGTGGAACTGGTCTATTACATACCAGACCCCCGTTATGCCACATCAGAACTGGAGATAGACCAACGTTATTTACAACCCGCGTGGTTATTCCATGGTCACTACAGTGATGGCAGTGAATTTGAATATATCATTCAAGCGGTCAAAGACGAATTCCTACTCCCCGAACTTGCGCCATATACACAACCTGGCTAAAACCCAAGTACACAAGTAAGCAAGTAGACAAGTAAAATAATACTGCCATCTTTTTGACGGCAGTATTATTTTTTTGACTGTATAATACAAACGTCACACACGGAGACATCATGATCACGACTTATCACCGCCCACAAACTTTAACAGAAACCCTGACTCTGCTTACCAATTTAAATGTTCGACCTCTAGGAGGCGGCACGCTTCTCTCTCGACCTCAAGCTGATTCTGTTGAAGTAGTTGATCTGCAATCTCTCGGCCTTGACTTCATTAATAAAAAAGGCAATGACCTCGAACTCGGCGCCACAGTTACACTGCAACAATTCCTTGAAAGCGAACTTTGCCCCGAAGCCTTAAAAACCGCAATTAAACTTGAAGCACCGATCAATATTCGCAATTCCGCTACAGTCGCTGGGACGTTAGTTTCATGTGACGGACGCTCCCCATTTGGTACGGCCCTGCTCGCACTGGATGCAAAGCTCGAATTTAAAAGTATCAATAAACTTGAACTGGCGAACATGGAAGTCGAATCCCGCGAACCTAAGCACGATGTAAACATAATCGGCATTGGAGAATTCCTTCCGATGCGGTCAGATCATTTGAAGCGAAAATTGATTACCTCGATCATTATTCCGCTAAACACAAAATTTACATTTGAATTTGTCTCACGCACCCCAGCAGACAAGCCCATTATCTGCGCTGCCTTGAATCAGTGGAACTCAGGCCGCACGCGCCTCGCTCTTGGCGGTTATGGAACGAGTCCCATATTGGCGATGGATGGAACTGAATCTGAGGGGGTTGAGGCTGCGGCGAAGAATGCTTATCATGAAGCCAGCGACGAATGGGCTTCTGCAGAATATCGTATGGATGTGTCAGCGGTGTTGGCTAAGAGATGCATAGAGTCTATTTCATAGATTCAAATGAAAAATCAAAAACCGAAAAGTAAAGTATCTTATACAACTAATCAATTTACCTGGATTCCTATTTATCAGGAACTTGCTAAAGAGTTGGTAAATTGGCAAAAGCGACAGAATGAATTGATTTCATTTCTAGAGCAATTGCGCGCGGATGGTCACGTTATTACTCCATTAAATGACAAAGATGAAAATGGCTTTCGCTTTCTTTTAAAAGAAATTGATCCTTTCACATTTTTTGGTGTCTTCAACAGAAGAATCGGATACGATCAACGCCTGAGTATTCTTTCCCGCATAAAGCAGCATTTCAAATTGAAAAGCGATCTGCCAGAAGATTTCAATGGAGTGCCTGTTTTGAATAATTTAACGTCATGGTTCTTCCCTTATTTAGAATCAAGAGATCGAAAAGATATTTCAAAATTATGGCGTGTCTTTCAGTTAGCTTTAGAAAAGTCACCATTAAAAAGCAGGGATTTCTTACAAGCGTTTGATGATGCATTAAAAGTGAAGCAAACTAATCTGAATCTGACAATGGGTCTGTTTTGGATCGATCCTTCCATTTTCTTGAATTTAGACCAAACAAATCGTGCCCATCTAAAGATCAAACTGCCAGTAAATGGACTCAATGCGAAATTTTATGCTGAGACTGTAAAACAATTTGATACCAGCAAGAAATCTTTTCCACAAATTTCTCTCGAGGCGTGGGGAGTTGAAAATGAAAGGTCAAGGATGATCAGCGAGTCAAAACGTTCTTATCAGGTTCAAAGCGTCAAGCAGCCTTATCGCATTGAAAACATGGCTGAAGACGGCGTCTTTCTAGCAGAAGATAAATTAAAAGAAATTCTTGAACGGCTTCAAGCTAAAAAGGCATTAATTTTGCAAGGTCCACCTGGAGTCGGCAAAACTTTTATAGCTCAAAAATTGGGCCAAGCTTTGATTGGAGAAATTGACCGGCAACGATTGGAAATGGTTCAGTTCCATCAATCGTATTCTTATGATGATTTTGTCCGCGGGTATCGCCCATTACCTGATAAAGCAGGGAGTTTTCGGTTACAAAATGGCGTCTTCTATAATTTTTGTCAAAGGGCCGCAAATGACCCAAACCATGAATACGTATTTATCATTGACGAGATCAATCGCGGCAATCTGAGTCAGATCTTTGGCGAATTATTAATGCTTATCGAAACAGATAAGAGAAGTCCAGAGTATGCAGTTCAATTAATTTATCATGCGCCAAATGAAGCTCGCTTTTTTATTCCATCCAATCTTTATTTAATTGGCTTGATGAATGTAGCAGATCGTTCACTGGCGATGGTTGATTATGCACTGCGCCGCAGATTTGCTTTTGTAGCGCTGAAACCTCAATACAAAAATGACTTATATCGTCAGTGGCTATTGGATAGATCAATGAACGCTGACATGGTTAATTTGATCATCGAGCGAATGTCCGCGTTAAATCAGGAGATAAAAGAAGACCCATTATTAGGCGAAAACTATCAAATTGGTCATAGTTTCTTTTGCCCCAACGGCGATGATTTTTCGGGTCCCAATAACCATTGGTATCAACAAATTATACAAACTGAAATTGTTCCATTATTGAGAGAGTATTGGTTTGACAATCAAACCAAGGCAGAAGATGCAGAACGCAGGCTTTTAGCATAATGTATAAAGACGATCTTCCAAGCTCCAATGAGTTGGTCTCGTTTACAGAGTATGGCATACCCATTCGTAATCTATGGCATATGCTGTTATATGCATGGAATGAATTGCCTATAAAAAAATATGTAGAAATGGTTAATGTGGAGAATTCTCCAACTTTGGATGCTCTCTTGGCATCTATTCTTGTGGCGTTGATCCAGCAAAGGTTACGCATTGGTTTGGGAAGAAGCTATACAAATCAAATCCAACAGATTCATGGTATTCGAGGGCGAATCAACTTTACGGAGAGTCTGAAGCGTCATACATTTGAAAATGGACAAGCTGTTTGTGAGTTTCAACCTTACAGCGCGAACGTGCTGAAGAATCAAATTATCCGCAGTATGCTGGTACGTTTAATACAAACTGGGAACTTCGGCCCTGATCGACTCATTGCCGATGAATTACGTCGTCAACTGCGTAAGTTGGCAAGATTGTTGGATGAGGTTGATTTAATAGAACTGCAACTTGATTTACTCCGTAGGGAACAGACTAGTGTCCACGATAGTGATTACCGCATCATGCTTGCGATCTGCGAATTGATTCTACAAAGGCAAATGCCAACCGAAACAACAGGTCATCACAGCCTGCTCAAGATAGATCACGATGTATTCATATTACATAATATTTATGAAAGATTTGTTGCGAACTTTTACCGATTGCACTTGATAGGCTGGACAGTAAAATCTCAGTCCCGCCTATCCTGGCATGCAAAATATGAAAATCCATATCTTCCATCCATGCAGCCTGATTTGGTTCTTCAAAACAAAACCTCTGGCGAAATCATAGTCTTAGACACAAAATTTACCGCCGAAAGCCTGAAAGAAAATCAATGGGGCAAGCAAACATTTGACTCGTCGCATTTGTATCAGCTATATACTTACTTAAACTCACAAAATCATTTATCAGAACAATATCGTAAAGCATCAGGTATTTTGCTCTACCCTGCAATCCATAACAAATTATCTGAAAGGGTTGAATTGGAAGATCACACAATGAGAATCGAAAGTGTTGATCTCACAGCGCCCTGGCAAGCTATTGAACAACAACTACTCAGTATTGTTACTGTGAATTATGCAGGTTAATAATCAACGCGCTTTTCGATTCTTCCAAAGGTATAATTTATCCAGTGAGTAGCCTCCCTATCAACCAAATCCTGCAAAGCAACTGTGTCGAGATTCTCAAGTCGCTTCCAGAGAATCTGGAGAATTTAAAAAAGATGGATTTATTCAAATAACCATGCAA
The DNA here is from genome assembly GCA_014379595.1 of Anaerolineales bacterium. Classification (GTDB taxonomy): domain Bacteria; phylum Chloroflexota; class Anaerolineae; order Anaerolineales; family Villigracilaceae; genus Villigracilis. Next base: position 23,257 of record JACMLM010000057.1, on the reverse strand, counting down.
CCAATTCCCCTCACACTTGCTCCATTTTTTCAGGAATATGACATTGCAAAATTAAATCTGCAAACCGATTCACATACCATCATCGAGCGTGTTCTACAATATGGAAACCGACCAGAAATACGATGGCTTTTTGAAGTCTATTCAGGTGAGAAAATTAAAACGTGGGTAAAGCGGTGGGGCAAAGAAATATTACCTGAACCCCATCGAACATTCTGGCCAATTGTGTTGGAAGTTAACGAATGACTCTCCCTATCAACCAAATCCTGCAAGGTAACTGTGTCGAGATTCTCAAGTCGCTCCCCGAGAACTCGGTGGATTTGGTATTCGCTGACCCTCCTTATAACCTGCAACTGCAAAATGACCTGTATCGCCCCAACTTAACCAAAGTGGATGCAGTCAATAACAACTGGGATAGATTCAGAAGTTTCGCAGAATATGATGGCTTTACTTACGAATGGTTGTCTGCGGCTCGGCGGGTGTTGAAAGAGACAGGCACGATCTGGGTCATAGGGTCATATCACAATATTTTTCGCGTCGGTGCAATCATGCAGGATATGGGCTTTTGGATTCTGAATGATGTGGTTTGGTTGAAAACAAACCCCATGCCAAATTTTCGCGGCGTGCGATTCACGAATGCACATGAGACCATGATCTGGGCACAGAAGCAACAGGGTACGCAATACACTTTCAATCATCATTCCATGAAGAATTTGAATGATGAACTCCAAATGCGTTCAGATTGGGTCCTCCCACTTGCCACGGGGCAGGAAAGAATTAAATCAAACGGGACGAAGGCACATCCCACACAAAAGCCTGAGTCATTGTTGTATCGCATTATTATGTCCAGCAGCAAAGTTGGTGACGTGATCCTCGATCCGTTCTTTGGGAGCGGCACCACGGGTGCAGTAGCAAAAAAACTTGGAAGAAACTATATTGGTATCGAACGCGATAAAAAATATATCAAGATCGCCCAAAAACGCATTGATGCAGTTCAATCAACAAATAATGATATGTTGATGGTCGAAAAACAAAAACAAGTACGCGTGCCTTTTGGCAACCTGCTTGAATGCGGATTACTTTCCCCAGGCCAAACATTATGGTTTGCAAAAAACAACATCAAGGCAAAGATACTTGCAAATGGACACCTGCGCTGCGGCGATGTCACTGGTTCAATTCACGGAGTCGCCAGATCTTTATTAAAGAATGCGCCCGCCAACGGCTGGGATGTCTGGTTTTATAAAGATGAAAAAGGTAAAAAGGTCGCCATTAATGAATTGCGTCAGAAATTTTTGAGCCCTACGTAAGTAGGGGCGACCCTTCACTATTTATCAGGTAGGCTCGCTCTCGCTTGGCGGGTCGCCCCTACATTACTATGGCGAATGACACAACATGCACGAAATAGAAATTGACTTATCAGACAGTAAACAGCCAAAAGAAATTCAAGGAATTATCGAGTCCACTTGCAAAGCACAAAATTTAAACCTGGTTTCAAAAAATACGCTGCAAAAATATCCAGGCTGTATCCACTGGCATTATCAAAAGCTCAAAACAACAGGCACTTTGGAAATAACCTATTGGCCTGCGCAAAACCGCTGCTGGATTCCACTCAAAAGCGGACGTGCGAAAGAATGGGTCGTTGAAATCGCAAAGCAATTGAAAGTAGAAATTGAAAGACAACTAATACAAGTTTAAAGGCTGAAGGCTTCGAACTTTCAACCTGCAACTCACCAAGGAGACCACAATGTCAAAATCATTCAACCTCGTTAAAGAACAGAGTATCCCCGAATTAAACGCGACAGCCAAGTTATATGTCCATAAAAGAACAGGTGCACGTTTGCTCTCGGTGATCAACGAAGATGAGAATAAAGTATTCTGTATTAACTTCCGTACTACACCAAAAGATTCGACGGGTGTGGCTCATATTCTTGAACATTCTGTTTTAGGCGGCTCGGAGAAATATCCAGTTAAAGAACCGTTCGTAGAAATACTCAAAGGTTCATTGGCTACTTTTGTAAATGCTTTTACGTTTCCAGATAAAACCTGCTATCCAGTTGCCAGCCAGAACATTCAGGATTTTTATAACTTGATCGATGTGTATCTCGATGCCGTCTTTCATCCACTTATCACTGAAGAAACGCTTATGCAAGAAGGCTGGCATTATGAACTTGATGACCCTGCTAATCCGCTCACTTATAAAGGCGTAGTCTTCAACGAGATGAAGGGCGCATACTCTTCACCAGAAGGTTTGTTGGCGCGTACCATTCAACAATCACTTTTCCCGAAACACATCTATGGAAATGATTCAGGCGGTGACCCGCGCAATATTCCTGATCTTACGTATGCAGATTTCAAGTCTTTCCATCAAACTTATTATCACCCATCCAACTCGTTTATCTTTTTCTATGGCAATGATGATCCTGATAAACGTTTGAAATTAATGGAAAATTATCTCAAGCCGTATAAAAAACTCAAAGTTAAATCTGCCATTCCATTAGCAAAACCTTTCAAGAAGCCAAAGAAAATTGAATACGCATACAACGCAGGCGAAGAAACAGATATAAAGAAGAAACATTATTTCACAGTCAACTGGTTATGGCCCGACACATCTGACCCTGTTACAGATTTCAGTTTACAAATTCTCGCTCACACTTTGATTGGCACGCCTGCCTCCCCGCTTAAGAAAGCTTTGTTAGATTCAAATCTCGGTGAAGACCTTGCGGGGATTGGCCTCGAAACTGATCTGCGACAACACATTTTTTCTGTTGGTTTGAAGGGCACACAGGCGCGCAGTGCAAAAAAGATCGAAGAACTTATCTTTGACACATTGAAAAACCTTGTGCGCGATGGCATTGACCCTGACATGATCGCAGCCTCCATCAACACACTTGAATTCCGTCTGCGCGAAAACAATACGGGCTCGTTCCCGCGCGGCATCGCCGTTATGCTGCGCGCCCTTACCACCTGGCTGCATGAAGATGATCCTTATAAATTGCTTGCATTCGAAGCGCCACTTAATGAAATCAAAACGCGACTCGCTGCCGATAAATATTATTTTGAAAAGTTGATTCAGACTCATCTATTGGATAACGTCCACCGCACAGCACTGCGCTTCAAACCTGACCCTGAGCTGGGTCGCCGTTTCGATGAAGAGGAAACAGCCCGACTAGCAAAAATCCGCGAGTCGTTGAAGAGTGATGAAATTAAACTGATTGTTGAGAATACGAAAAAATTAAAACAACTGCAAGAAACTCCGAATTCGCCTGAGGCATTGGCCACCATGCCCATGCTGAAACTTGAAGACCTCGATAAAAAAGGTGCAACGATTCCGATTGAACGGTTTGAAATTCAGGGAGCACAAGTTCTATATCATGACTTGTTCACGAACGGAATTTTCTATCTCGATCTTGGATTTGATCTGCATGCCTTACCAAAAGAACTTCTTCCACTGACCGAAATATTTGGCACTGCCCTGCTCGAAATGGGAACCAACACTGAAGATTACGTCAAACTCTCGCAGCGCATCGGAAAAAGCACAGGCGGAATCAGAAGCGCCTCGTTAAGCACAACAGTTCACGGGTCCAGAGAGAACGTGGCAAAATTATTCTTGCACGGCAAAGCTACAGCGAGTCAAGCCACTGAATTGCTGACTATTCTCAAAGATATCCTCCTCAAAACAAATTTTGATAATCCCGAACGACTCAAGCAAATTGTATTGGAGGAAAAATCGGGCGTGGAGTCTGGCTTGATTCCCAGTGGACATGCATATGTGAACCGCCGCCTGCGCGCGCAATTTGGTGAAACGGGCTGGGTCAGCGACCAGATGAGCGGAATTGGTTATCTCTTTGCATTGCGCGAGCTTGCCAACGATATTGATAAAAAATGGCCGAAGGTATTAAAGCAACTGGAAGATATGCGCGATGGATTGATCAACAGCAAGGCTTTGATCTGTAATGTAACGCTGGACGCGGCGAATTGGAAAACTGTCAAACCGTATTTTGAGAATTTTATTTTTGCATTGCCAGAAAAAGACATAGCATTAAAACCATTTGATATCAAACCTGCTCACACAAAAGAAGGCCTGACCATTCCCGCGCAAGTCAACTATGTTGGCAAGGGCGCGAACTTATATGATCTAGGTTATGAATATGACGGATCAGCTGAAGTGATCGGCGGCTATTTGCGCATGGCATATTTATGGGAAAAGATCCGCGTGCAAGGCGGCGCATATGGAGCATTCAATGTTTTTGATGATCGCTCGGGTGTTTTCACTTTTCTTTCCTATCGTGACCCGAATCTTGCGGCGACCATTGAACATTACGATAAAGCGGCAGATTTCCTCAAAGGCTTGGATGACAATTCATTAAGCAATAGTGAATTGACCAAAGCCATCATCGCCGCCATCGGTGACATGGACTCATATCAACTACCCGATGCAAAAGGATACACATCTATGATTCGGCATCTCACAGGCGAGACCGACGAGATGTTACAAAAGAGGCGTGACCAAGTGCTCTCCACCAACGGCGAGGATTTCATTGCTTTCGGTGAAGTGCTTGAGAAAGTTGCACAATCTGAAGCGGTTGCAGTAATAGGTTCACAATCCGCAATTGAAGGCGCAAAGGCTGGGTTGAAAGTGACGAAGGTTTTGTAAAAGCCAACAATATGTCAAGAAAAGCTTTTGCGATTCTTATGCCAACTAGTATTTTCCTGACAATTATTTCTTTTATATCAGGAATATTTTATGAAAGATGGCAGGAATCTAAAAACACGCTGGATATTGACCACTCGCTTGTTGTATTGCTGGCAAGGCCATCCGATTTTGAGATTCCAAACGGTAAATGGGTTAATAGAGGTGCCTACCAAGGTTACTATGATCCAGCATACACCAGTATAGATGACTATAAAGTAACAGGCAGTAGCTTCTCGGCTTATTTTCCAGCATCAAAAACACTATTAGGCGTTTCTCATGATATCAGCAGATATATGCCTGGAAAAACACCAAAAACAAGGCGAATGGATGAATATTATCGTGGTGCAAAAGCAACTGATAGTGCAGAAATACATTGGCTAAGTTTAAAAGAGCTGGACAAAAAGAGTCGAATATTCTGCGTATCGTACAAAAGCAGTAAAATGATCAACTGTTATGTTGAGTCTAAATACGATGAAATTGTTTCAACCTTTTCCGTTTGGGCTGAAAATATGATAGAAGAGCAAGTTGTCGACTTCATTATGCCAGCAATACAGATGTTTTATGATCGCTTGTCTAAAAGCCCCTTTAAATAATAAGGAGAATCAATGAATATCACGCTGAAAATCAACGGCATAGACCACAATATTGACACTACCCCATCAACAACCCTGCTCACCGCCCTGCGTGGACTTGGATTTCATGGAGTCAAGTTTGGGGATGAAGGCGGCTTGAGTGGTTCTGATACCGTTTTGTTAAATGGCAAACCTGTTAACGCGGGTTCAATTCTGGCGGCGCAGGCAGAAGGTCATAAGATCGCAACAATAGAAGCGCTAGGAGAACATCCTGAACAAGGGTGGAAGACAACTGAAGGTCTACATCCTTTGCAAAAGGCTTTCGTTGAGAATGGTTCCATTCAATGCGGATATTGCACGCCAGCCCAAATCCTTGCTGCGAAATCATTGCTTGATAAAAATCCAAATCCCAGTGAAGCAGAAGTTCGCGAGGCGATTTCTGGCGTGTTATGTCGTTGTACAGGGTATCTCAAACCTGTCCAAGCTGTTTTGCAAGCTGCTGCAAAAATGCGAGGCGATGAACTCGTCACATGGGATGCAATCAATTGGGACTTTGGCGGACCGCCCAAGGATTCATCCAATGACGATTTCGCGGCACCACATATCTCAGGTGTGATGACACGCCCAAAAGTTGTGGTCACTCCTGAATCAAAGACATGGCAAACGGTTGGCAAGCCTGAAATTAAAATAGATGCCATCAAGCTGGTACAAGGCAAGCCTGCTTTCACTGCTGATTTTGAAAAGCGCGGCATGTTACATGCAAAAGTTTTACATTCACCTCATGCACATGCACTTATTAAAAGAATTGATATAAGCAAAGCCAAAGAGCTTGAAGGTGTTGCTACTGTACTGACATGGCAGGATATTCCGCGCGTTGTATATTCCACTGCAGGTCAATCTGACCCGATCCCTGGGCCTTTAGATACATTCTCACTCGATCACAAAGTTAGATTTGTCGGTGACCGCGTTGCATTCGTCGCGGCAGAAACTGCGGAGATTGCAGAGAAAGCTTTAGCGTTGATCGAGGTAGAGTATGAGGTGTTGGAGTCGCTGCTTGATTCGAGGCAGGCTATGGGGAGTCCGATTCGGATTCACGATGAGCCTGAGTATGTCAACTTTGCAGATTCCAATCCAGAAAAGAATCTCGCTGCAGAAATCCGCATTGATATTGGAGATGTGGAAAAAGGTTTTGCCGAAGCCGATGAAATTTTTGAAGCGGAATATGAAGTACCTAAAGTTCAGCAGGTTTCCATTGAGCCTCATATCACGGTCACTTATTGGGATGAAGATGATCGCCTAGTGATTCGTACATCAACACAAGTCCCATTTCACGTCAGGCGAATGCTTGCACCTGTATTGGGGCTGCCTGTGAAAAGAATCCGTGTTGTCAAGCCGCGCATTGGCGGAGGCTTCGGCGGCAAACAAGAAGTGCTCATGGAAGATGTGCCTGCACATTTAACAATTGCAACCAAACGACCAGTGATGTACGAATACACGCGTGAAGAGGAATTTATCGCGGCGCGTTCACGTCACCCGATGCGCGTGAAAATGAAAACAGGTGTGAAGAAAGATGGCACGATCACGGCCAATTCAATGTATGCACTTTCAGATACAGGTGCATATGGCTGTCATGCGTTGACAGTTACAGGCAATACGGGTCATAAAGCAATGGCTTTGTATGTCGGTGATGGTGAATATCGCAAAGAGCCAAATATTAGATTTTATGCAGATGTGGTTTATACCAATACGCCGCCCGCTGGTGCATTTCGTGGATACGGCGTGCCGCAAGGTTATTGGCCGTTGGATCGTCACATGGAAAAGATCGCGCGCGCCATGGGATTTGACCCGATTGATTTCCGTTTGAAAAATGCGATTCATGCCGGTGAATATCATCCATTCTCAAAAGCATGGAACGAAGGCCGCGAACCACGACCAGAGATCATTCATACTGTGGGGTTGGAACAATGTGTGGCACAAGGCAGAGCCGCAATTGGATGGGACGATAAATATGGGAATGAAGAATGGCGGAGTGGACGGAAGACCGTGGACCATAGACCGTCTACTGTCCATCGTCCATCGTCTGTTCTTAAGGGTATTGGCGTCGCGATGGTGATGCAAGGCACAGCGATTCCATACTTGGATATGGGCGGCGCATCCATAAAAATGAACGATGATGGTTCTTTTAATTTATTGGTCGGCGCAACTGATCTTGGCACAGGTTCGGACACAGTCCTTGCTCAAATGGCTGCTGAAGTTTTAGGTGTACCCATTGAAGATATGATCACATATTCATCGGATACAGACTTCACGCCTTTTGACAAAGGTGCATATGCTTCGTCTACAACATACATCTCTGGCACTGCGGCTGTTAACGCCGCAAAGGTTGTAGCATGGCGCATCAAAGTCCGCGCGGCAACTTTGCTTGGAATTCCAGAAGCAGAATATGAAACGATTCGATTAGCAAATCGGCAGGCCATTGCGCCAGATGGAAGATCAGTAAGCCTTACTGAAATTGCTCTCGACTCACTGCACAAAAATAATCAGGAGCAGATCATGGGCGTGGCAAGTTATGTCTCACCCGTGTCACCGCCGCCATTTGCAGCACAGTTTGCCGAAGTGACTGTGGATGTGGAAACTGGTCAGGTAACAGTAGACAGGCTTGTGATGGCGGTTGATTCGGGTGTGATCGTGAATCCGCTGACGGCATCAGGTCAAATTGAAGGCGGTATGACTCAAGCGCTCGGTTATGCCGTCTGCGAAGAGATGCGTTACGATGAAAAAGGTAATGCTATCGAACGCGATCTTGATCGATATCATATCTTCCGCGCAGATGAAATGCCTGAACTCGAAACCATCTTCGTGGAGACATTTGAGCCGAGTCATCCATTCGGCGTCAAAGCTGTGGCAGAGATTCCCATGGATGGAGTCGCGCCTGCTGTTGGGAATGCTATACTCGATGCGATTGGCGTGAATGTGGATGAAATTCCAACCACGCCTGAAAAAGTATGGAAGGCGATCAAGGTTCAGTAAGCAGAATCAAGCCCCAGTCCAAAGGATGCGAATCGTTCTGAAGGCTCGCATCTTTTTTATTTCAAAGAAACTCTTATGTAATTTTGTCGTTGAGTTGGTAAAATTCCATTGAAGTTAATAATCAAGAAAACAATGGTGCAAAACAAAAAACGGACAAGATCTGCATTGGGAGTTGTAAGAGGGGATTTCTGGCTGCCTGTACTCAAAAATAAGAATGATAAGATAATGAGACCCCATGACCCGAGATGAGCTCATTTATGTTTTTCCATATCTGATTTCCCTTTTGATCACATCAGGTGTCTTCTTATATGCATGGAAACATTATTACGTACGAGGCGCGGCAGCGTATACCTGGTTTGTTGCAGGACAAGCTCTTACGATCCTCGGGTTTATTATTGAACTGATCAGTCCCAGCCTTCAAATCAAACTCCAATGGGATTTTTTCCAATGGATCACCGACACTCTGGTCATTGCTCTGTTTATGGTCTTTGCCACCGAATTTACTGAGACCAAATTTCGCCACCCCAGATTGAACTGGTTTTTTCTTCTACTCATACCCTTTGTCTTTCTGATTGTCATCTTTACAGATAGCGTTCACCATCTTATTTATCCCAACCCACACTTGATCGCAGGATATCCCTTCGCACAGCTGAAATATGACTTTACCTTCGTTGTATATCTTTATGCGCTCATTTATCTATATGGCTACACATTATTCGGGCTGGGTATTCTGTTCAAAAGGGCATTCCAGCCTCATAACCTGCTTCGACAACAATTTATTATCGTCGCGATAGGATTTTTAATTCCCGTTTTGTTCTCAATATTGTCATTGTTTGATATCAGCATTGGGGGTCAACGGGATAATGCGCCGCTCACTTTAGCGGCAGGAAATATAATTATCGCCTGGGGATTATTCCGCTATCGCCTGTTTGAGATAGTACCTATTGCGCGCGAGAAGATCATCGAAAATATGACAGATGCCGTAATCGTATTGGATGCAGCAAACCGTGTTGTAGACATCAATTCAGCAGCATTAATAAATTTAAATGAAAAATTTTCAGATGTTATGGGCCGCGCCGCAAGTGAAGCGATTGCTCACTGGCCTGATGTGGTGGAAATGCTTGAAATTTCCAAAGAACAAAGTAGGGAAATCACCGTAAAAACAAGCAACGACAGTTTGTTTTACGATATAAGCATCTCCCCCATTGTTGTAGATAAAAGACGGAACTTGATCGGTCATATTGTTGTTGCGCGTGATATTACCCGACAAAAAACGCTGGAGGTCAGTTACCGCATCCTGTCTGAAGAACTGGAGAAGCGCGTTCAGGAACGCACCAATGAACTGGCAGAGGCTTACGACACTACTCTCGAAGGCTGGGCAAAGGCACTCGAGTTGCGCGATAAAGAGACGGAGGGGCACTCGCGACGTGTAACGGAAACAACAGTAAAGGTCGCTCAAGCAATGGGCCTTAATGAGCAGCAGCTTGTTCATATTCGCCGTGGGTCCATCCTGCACGATATTGGCAAAATTGGAATCTCGGATGATATCCTGCGGAAGCCGGATTCGCTCACAGAGCAAGAGCGTCAGGCCGTAATGGAGCATCCAAAGATCGCATATCAATTACTAGCTCATATACCACACTTGAAAGACTCGCTGGAAATTCCATACTGTCATCATGAAAAATGGGATGGGACGGGCTATCCTCAACGCTTGAAAGGGACAGAGATTCCAATTGCGGCGCGCATTTTCGCAGTTGCAGATGTTTGGGATGCTTTGAGTTCAGATAGACCCTATCGCGAAGCGTGGAGCAGGGAAAAAGTTGTGCAGTATTTAATGGACGAATCAGGCAGGCATTTCGACCCAAAAATCGTTGAAATATTCGTCGAGCTTCTGAACCGAGGCGAGATATAATTTGAGCAGGACAATTTCATGGAAAATAAGATGCCCGACCAAATTTACGTCATAGGACACATCAATCCTGATACTGATTCCATTGCAGCTGCAATGGGCTACGCGTGGTTATTACGTGAACGTGATGGAGCCAACACAATTGCTGCGCGTGCAGGCGCACTGAACGCACAAACCGCATGGGTTTTAAAAGCCAATAAACTGGATCCGCCAATGCTCCTTACAGATGCATCTCCGCGCTTTGAGTCTGTTATGAAACGTCTTGATACTATTCGTACTGATTCACAACTCGGTGCAGCATGGACTCTGGCCAGTAAAACGGGCGGCATTGCACCAATCTTAAGTGAAGATGGCAAGCCCTATGGCATTGTCAACGGATTGAGTCTCTTTAAATATTTTAGTGAAACACTTGGCCCGCGGCCCGGTGATACCACTGTGCGCGAGATGATGGGTGCATCCTGTCAGGAAGCGGCAGATACAACTGTCCCGAAATATGCGGCGAATGCGCACATCCGCGATTCCCTTAATCGCATCCTGCGCGATGAATTCAGCGATTATTGGGTAGTGGATGAAAATGGTCTTTATATGGGTATTGCAAATCAACGCGAGGTTTTAAATCCTCCGCGCTTGAAAATTATTTTGGTCGATCACAATGAACCCCGTCAGGCGATTGCTGCGCTTGAAGAAGCGGAACTGCTTGAGATATTGGATCATCATCGCCTCGGCAATCCATATACCCATCAACCGATTCGTTTTACTGTGGATGTTGTAGGGTCGACTTCTACACTGGTAGCAGAAATGGCAGCCGAAGCTGGACTCTCCATACCTCCTGCGTTGGCAGGCACGCTTCTTGCTGGACTTGTATCTGATACGCTTACTTTGACATCTCCCACCACCACGCCGCGTGACCATGCCGCGGCTGAACGTTTAGCCCGCTGGGCGTTTGTAGGTGGAGGTTCGCTAAAAGGTGAGACCGTTGAATCTTATGGCAAAGCAGTTTTGAGCGCAGGCGCAGGAATCTCAAACCGAGATGCAAAAGATGTCGTCAGCACAGACATCAAATCCTTTGAAGGCGGCGGATTTAAATTTGCCGTAGCCCAAGCTGAAGTAACAGATATTTTGCAGCTCACCGAACATATTGTTCCGCTACATAATGCACTGAATGACCTGCGTGATAAACGCGGACTTGATTTCGCCATGCTGCTCGTTACAGATATTGTACGCGGCACAAGCCGTTTGCTTGTCACATCAAATGCACCTGCTATTTTAGATGACCTGCCCTACCCACCTTTAGCCGATGGCACACGCAACGCACAAGGAGTGGTCTCCCGAAAGAAACAGTTATTACCTGCTGTACTAGGTTTGTTGGAGATGTAATGGAATTTCAGAAGTTAATTGATCAAGCCATTTCCATCCGCAAACAATATTCAGAAAAAGAACAAAGTCTCTATGGATCATCCTGGACAAGCGAAGAAATTGCTCTAGGATTTGTGGGTGACGTTGGCGATCTCGCAAAACTTATCATTGCCGAAAATGGAAAACGAAATATTCCAAACAGCAAAGAAAAACTGGAACATGAATTGGCAGATTGCTTGTGGTCAGTGATCGTTCTAGCGGACCTGCACAAAATCAGTTTGGAAAAAGCATTTCTTAATACAATGGATGAAATTGAAGAACATATAATTTCGGGGTGACCCTGATATATGCTAAATAATACATCATCCGCCGTAAGGTGGTTATTACGGTAAAATGGATACATGATGAAGTTTGCAAAAATCCACATGAAATCGGCCAACAAACCAACTACCAGCCTGTGCGTCGAAAATGATAAGGCGGCTAGTGATGAGCAAGGATGATGCTGTCCATTTAAAACACATCATCAGGGCTATAGATCAGATCGAAAGCTATACACGCGGCATGTCTGAAAGCGAGTTCTTCTCTCGCAGCATGGTACAAGATGCAGTTCTGAGGCAAATTCAAGTGATCGGCGAAGCTGCCAATTGCATTTCAGTCGAATTTCAAGCCGAGCATCCTAAATTACAATGGTCGAATATGATCAGTCTTAGTAAAAGGATCATGCCTGAAAATGTTAGTGTAAATCTTGCAGGCGTTTGGAACGCCATTCAAGACGATCTCCCCCTCCACAAACAGGCGATTAAGAAACTTTTGTAGAAATGTTCATCCGCCGATTCAAAATCTGCGGCGCAATGCGTTTACGTGCCACAAGCGCGTAAATGCCAGAAAGATAAGCATGGACAAAATTCCCAATTCCCAATTGATCGAAGGCGATATCCCATCGCACCGCGCAAGCTGGAAAAAGATCCAACCCTTTGCGTTAACCTTTAATGGTTATCATCATTGGGGTTCTTTCAAAAGATGCCGTGAAGTAGCCGAAGAAGGCGTTAAGTTATATCGTGGAAAAAAAGCACTTAACCAATCACTGACCGACCTGAGAACATGTTTGTTCTTTGAAGTTCGCCGCTGGAAACATTACGAAAAGAATCCAACCAAAAAAGGCATGGACTATGTCCACGGTCTTGTAGAAGCAATCCGCGTGCGGGTCGCCGCCAAAGAAATTGCATAGTTTGGAGTGCAGAAGCTTGCTTCTGTAAATAGCAATCTCTCCAGAATTAACGATGAAGTCCATTTATCAAGCCCTTTCCGAACTTGAAAAAAACAATGAATCTGCTGCGTTGTGTACAGTAACGCGCAGTGAAGGCTCCACCCCGCGCCATGTCGGCAGCAAAATGCTGGTCTATTCTGACGGACATTTTATTGGCACAGTTGGCGGCGGAGAGTTGGAAAGCCGCGTTGTCAAAGCCGCGCTTGAATCTATTCAAAACGAAACCGCTCAAACTCTTTCTTATACAATGGCAGACCCTTCACGCGGCGACCCTGGCGTGTGCGGTGGTCAGGTGGAGGTATTTGTGGAACCGATTCTTCCAGTTCCTCTTATCGTCGTGATCGGTGCGGGGCATGTTGGTAAAGCCGTTGTCCATTTGGCGAAATGGCTTGGCTATCGTGTGGCGCTTAGTGATGATCGCGTGGATTTTTGCAATGAGACCGTCGTTCCCAATGCGGATGCATATTATCCTGTGCTGATGAACGAACTCCCCAAACATCTCAACATCGACAAGCATACGGTTCTTATCTTAACCACAAGAGGGTCAGCCATCGATACAGCAGGAATCGTCCCTTTGCTTGATTCTCCTGCGGCTTATATCGGAGTCATCGGCTCGAAACGCAGGTGGGCAACCACTGTCAAAGCGTTGAAAGAAAACGGCGTTGATGAAGCAAAGATCGCAAAAGTCCACTCTCCGATGGGGTTGGAACTGCAAGCTGAAACACCTGAAGAAATTGCTGTAAGCATTATGGCTGAAGTGATGATGATCAAAGACAAAGGAACAGGAAAATCAATGAAGGGCAGTGAGTAGAGAACAGTGAATAGTGAGCAGTAAAAAGTAAAAGAATGTTCCAGAAAACAGAATCAAGTTGAAGATTAAGAAAGAAACGATTTAGTGAGCAGTGATTGGTAAATCATAGTAAGATTTCAGTCGAAGCGTGAAACGTTTTGAGTTAGAATCCGTAAACAGATGTAGGATAAACGGTTCTTGTAGCTGTTAGTTCATTCGGCTATAATCACATCGTTATTACAAAAAAGGAGAGAAACATGGCTAGAATTTTTGATGTCATTGAATATGCAACTGAGATGAATGATGAGATCGTGCATCGCTTCCCCGAAACTGGGATCGGTGATTACCGCATTGGCTCGCAAGTGATCGTTCGTGAGAGCCAGGCAGCGGTCTTCTTCCGCGATGGCAACGCGTTGGATGTGTTCAGGGCAGGGCGGCACACGATCGCAACTGCAAATATTCCGAAGGTCATTGATTTTATTGGCAAGGCATTTAATGACCGCACTCCCTTCCCTGCGGAAGTTTATTTTGTTTCGATGAAAGAATTCGCAAGCAAAAAGTGGGGCACGCCGCAGCCTATCATTGTACGCAACCCAAATATGGGATTGGGTGTGGCATTACTGCAAGGCTTCGGTACTTATTCATTCCAGGTAAAAGACCCACAACAGTTTGTGACTCAAATTGTCGGCACAACTGGTACCTATCGCACCTCTGAAATTGAAGAACGTTTACGCACGATGTTACTTTCCAAGTTGCAGGATGTGTTAGGCGAAACAGGCGCGAAGAATTCTGTGCCCGAAATGATCGGCCTGACCGAGGAAATCGGTGCAGCAGTTCGCGCAAAAGCAAAAGAAGATTTTGAAGCCATTGGTTTGGTATTAAAGACATTCTATGTCGGCAACCTGAAGCCATCTGATAAATCCGCTGAGGAACTGCGTGCAATGGGTATGCTCGACATGGCTACTTATACTCAATTGCAAGCCGCAGATGCCATGCGCGATGCCGCACAAAATCAAAGTGGCGGAGCAGGTCTCACCGCTGGAATTGGTGCTGGTATGGGAATCGGTAATTTGATGGGACAGGCCTTACAAGGTGGAATGCAAAATAATAGCGCAGGCGGCGCAGTAGCCGCTGGTGGTAAGATGCCTGATATTATGACTCCTGCCGAAGCCGCTCAGGTTATGAAAGTAACTGAAGATGATATCCTGGAAGCCATCAAAGATAAGTCTTTGAAAGCGAAAAAAGTCGGTAAGGCGTTCCGTATAAGCAAAGATAATCTTGAAGCTTTCATGAATAGTGAATAGAAATCAGCATTTAGCAATTGCCTGTTAGCAATGAGAAAAGAGGCTTTCTGAGAGGAAGGTCTCTTTTAGTTTAAAAGTGCGAACGTTTAAACCTGCCAACTTGCTAACGCCATTCTAATTCGCTTATCACATCTACAATACTATTTAATACATCACTCGCCATCACAGATGCTGTTGTACCAAGGTCTTCTGACGCAAGCAAACCTGCTTCTGCATGGATATATGCACCTGCTACAGCGGCATCATATGCATCGAGCCCTTGTGCGCGCAAACCCACGATCAAGCCAGCTAACACGTCACCAGTGCCTGCGTGTGCAAGCGCTGGTGATGCAACAGGGATGATCGTCATTTGACCATCAGGCGCGGCGATTACCGTGAAGGCCCCTTTCAAAACCACCACATGCCCCCATTTTTTTGCGTACTTACTTGCAACTTCTTCGCGGTTTTTTTGAATCTCATCTTTTGATAAATTCGTCAACACAGCCATCTCGCCAGGATGCGGCGTCAACACAGTGAGTGCGGGCAGCTTCTTTTGCCAATCAGAAATTTTTGCAAGTAAATTTAATCCGTCTGCATCCACTACCATCGGCGGCAAAGTTTTGTTTTTCTCTTCGTTTAATGTTTCAGCTTGAATAAAACCTATCTGGGATGTCTGCTTCTTGGAATTCGATTTGCCTGTAAGCAGATTCTCCAAAAATTCTTTTGTCTTATCTTCAGTTCCGATTCCAGGACCGACAAGTAAGGCTGTTGCTCTTTCAAGAGGCTTGATCAGTGCTTCGGCAGCATTCGCAGCTATATTTCCCATATCATGCGCAAGTGGAACCCATGTTGCTTCAGGCAATTGTCCTGCCAGGATACTGTGCAAAGGGAATGGCACAGCCATCGTCACAAGTCCTGTGCCCGAACGATACGCTGCAATACCAGCCAATAATGCTGCGCCGGTGTAATTGATAGAACCAGCTATCAGCAACGCTGTGCCAAATGTCCCTTTGTGTGAATCGAGTTCCCGCTCAGGTAGTAATCCAGCCACGAGATCATGATCCGCTACTTCTGTCTTCAATTCATGGAAAGCTGCAAGATCATCAGGCAAACCAATATCTACTACTGCAAGATGACCGACATATTCAAAAGCGGGCAGTTTCAATAATCCGCTTTTGACAGCAGCCATCGTCACTGTCAGGTCGGCAGGAATACATTCTATTGGGGCTTCTCCAGAATCGCAATCCACTCCAGATGGGCAATCCACTGCAATAATATAAGGCCGCTGTTCCATCTCTCGCATTATAAAAAGTGACTGCTCCAACACTTTTGAAATCTCGTCCTTGAGTGAGAGTTTAATTCCAGTGCCCAATAGACCATCTAATAAAATATCTGCAGCATCAAAATATTCTGTCAGCTTGATAAAATCATCATCGCTATCCGCAAAGGTCACTTCTCCACCTGCTTCAACAAGGCGTGCAACCAATTCATCTTTTTTCTTGCGCTTCACTACATATGCATAAGAATGCCAACCTTCTTCTGCAAGATGTGTTAATGCAATAAGCGTATCTCCACCGTTGTTTCCCGGACCAACAAGGCCTAATACTTCCTCCCATTCGTCATCAAAAGAAATCTCGTTGACAACTTCTCCAAGTCCACGGCCTGCGTTTTCCATCATCTCAGCATAAGTCAGGCCATTTGCATCTGCTTCTTTTTCAATATCACGCATTTGATCAACAGTTACAAATTTCATAATCTCTCCATATTGCAATTAATCGCCCTCAAATTATATATAAATTATTGTACCATTATGAGATTATTGAATGAAATTCCTTGCGCAAATAAAAAAAATGGTCTATGCTTAAGGCCGGATAAACATCATCCTGAGGCAATTATAAAGTTGCCTAAACATATCAATTCTCTTGGAGGAGAAAATGAAAAAAATATTTACCCTGGCCAGCCTGCTCGTTCTGGCCTCTCTTGTACTTTCCGCTTGTGGAACACCAGTTACTGAAACACCTGCCGCAACTGAAGCCCCAGTCATAACCGAGGCTCCTGCGGCAACTGAAGCACCGGCCGCAACCGAAGCGCCTGAAGTTGAAGCAGATTTGCTCAGCTCGATCATGGAACGCGGTTATATTCTTGTGTCCACGGATCCAAACTATGAACCACAGTCATTCCTCAACACAGATGGCTCGCGTCCGTCCGATACAAAGTGTCCTTCCGATGCATTGACTACTGCTGAAATGCAAGGCTTCGACGTGGATGTAGCAATTGCCATCGGCGATGCACTCGGCGTTGAAACCTGCTTTGCTACCCCAAGTTGGGATCTCATTACCGCCGGCAATTGGGCAGACAAGTGGGATGTAAGCGTAGGTTCAATGACCATTAACACGACCCGCCAGGAAATCCTTGACTTCAGTGTGCCTTATTACTACACCCCTGCGGTTGTAGCAGTTGCCGCCGACTCCGGTTTTGATTCACTCGAATCACTCGCTGGTCAGGCATTATGCGCTGGTGTATCCACCACATATGAAGCATGGTTGAATAACGACATGGTGGCACTCGGTTTGCCCGAATCTTCCATCTACGCCGTCGTTCCTGCAGACGTCACCGTTGTGCCTCTTGAAACTGATCAGGAATGTGCACAATCCATTGCATCAGGTCGTAAAGATTTTGTTGGTTATGTAACTTCCGAAACTGTTGTGGATGCGAACCTTGCTGCTGACCTGCCTGTTGTAAAGCTTGATGGTTCTGTCTTCTCTGAAGATCTTGCTGCCGCATTCGACAAGGCTTCCACTCTTGATACCACTTCTCTACGTGCCAAGGTTGATGAAGTCATCACTGCGATGCACACTGACGGTACTCTCTCCGAACTTTCAAATCAGTGGTTCGAAATGGATATAACCCAGGCTCCTAATTAATCACGACATATAAAAATAAAGGGAAGCGGCTTGAACCGCTTCCCTTTATTTTTATATTTTCTAAAGGAGAGCGGCATGCATATATTTACTGGTAAACAGGATACATCAAAATCTCAAGCTGAATTACTTTATGATATTCAATTGCGCAAGGAGCGGCAATTTCGTGCAAATGTAGCACTCTCCTGGTTTGTGTTACTGGCCATCCTTATTTTTGCATTTAGCGGGGCAAGTATAACCATCGGATCAACAACTTATAGCGGCATCCAGGTGGACACACAATTCATCAGGGATAATCTTTCATTTATCGCCGGTGGATTGGGCGAAACAATTCGCATCTCGATCTTGTCCATTCTCCTCGCAATGGCGCTTGCTCTCCTAGCCGCTCTTGGCAGGCTTTCCACTGTTCCACCTATTTATGCACTAAGCACTTTTTACGTCTCACTCATTCGCGGAACTCCCCTTTATTTGCAAATATTTTTTTTCTTTCTTGCCCTGCCGCAACTAGGTATCGTCCTTTCCGGACTTGTGTCAGGCGTATTGGCCTTAGGCTTGAACTATGGGGCATACATGTCTGAAATCTTTCGAGCAGGGTTAAGCTCGGTTGGCAAAGGTCAGCGCGAAGCCGCAATGGCAATTGGTATGACCCCTACTCAAACTATGCGACGTGTAATTCTTCCACAAGCTTTACGCTTTGCGATTCCACCCGTTGGCAACGAATTCATCGCCATGACCAAGGACTCTGCACTTGTTTCTGCGACAGGCTTTGTTCACGAATTAATGTGGCGTGCTACAAAAGTCGGGCGCGCTCAATTCCACAATTTGGAAGCACTGATCATGGCAGCTATTTTCTACTGGATCGTGACGTTGTTGCTAACCTATGTCCAAAGTATTATTGAAACCCGCCTCTCTAAAGGAGATCGATAGCATGGTTCCCGTAGTCAAGATCTCCAACCTCGACAAATTCTTTGGGCACTTGCATGTTCTGAAAAATATCAGCCTGGAAGTTGCCGAACGGCAGGTTGTCTGTCTGATCGGGCGTAGTGGTTCAGGCAAAAGCACTTTATTGCGCTGCATTAACTTTCTCGAAGAGCCATCTCATGGAAGCATTGAAGTGGATGGGATCATCGTAGCAGGCGGCGAGAAAGGCAGTAAACATCGTCAGTTGGTTCACGATGTGCGTTTGAAAACAGGCATGGTCTTTCAGGAATTTAATTTATTTCCGCATATGACCGTACTAGAAAACGTAATAGAAGGCCCGGTCATTGTTAAAGGCATGGACAAGAAAAAAGCCATTGAACTCGGTGAGGAAAATCTTGATAGAGTAGGACTGCTATTTAAAAAAGATGAATATCCCATGCGCCTTTCAGGCGGACAAAAACAGCGTGTCGCTATTGCGCGTGCATTAACAATGGAACCACGCGTTATGCTTTTCGATGAACCAACATCTGCTCTTGACCCCGAACTTATTGGCGAAGTCTTAAACGTAATGCAGAAGCTGGCGAAAGCAGGCATGACCATGCTCGTCGTCACGCATGAAATGGGATTTGCCCGTGAAGTGGCAGATCGCGTACTGGTGATGTCTGAAGGGGAAATTATTGAAGATGCCAAACCAAGCGACCTTTTTAATAATCCAAAAGATCCGCGCACAAAAGCATTAATTGATCGGTATCGTTCCGGGGAACAATAAATGGCAATTGCCATTACGCGTGAGATTAGTTCCAGATTCAATGAATGCGAAATTACACATATTGACCGCACGCCCATTGATATCAATGTAGCGCGTGCTCAACATCGCGAATACACTAAGACCCTTGAAAAGCTTGGATGTCAGGTAATTGAACTCCCTGAAGCACCAGATTTACCCGACTCAGTCTTTGTCGAAGATACTGCTTTTATCCTTCCAGAAGTGGCGGTCATTACTCGGCCTGGAGCTGATTCGCGTAAACCAGAAACAGAATCCATCATCCAGGGATTGTCACCGTACCGTCCGCTTGTTCATATTACGGAGCCTGCAACAGTAGATGGCGGTGATGTACTCGTTTTAGGCAAAAACATATATGTCGGATTATCCACACGCAGCAATTCCACTGCCATTGAGCAGTTGCAAAACCTTTTGAATGAATATGGCTATAAAGTAGTTGGCGTTGAGCTGATCGAGTGTCTGCATTTAAAGACAGCCGTTACCTGTGTAGATGAAAAAAATCTTCTGATCAATAAAAATTGGGTAGACCCATCTTATTTTAAAAGTTACGAGTTGATAGAAATAGATCCATCGGAACCCTATGCTGCAAACTGCCTGCCTGTAAATGGCACGATCATTTATCCTACGTCATTTCCCAAGACACATCTAAGGCTGGAACAACGAGGCTTCAAAGTGATGACAGTCAATGTTGATGAACTGGCAAAAGCTGAAGGGGCAGTCACCTGTTGTAGCTTGATCGTATAAATTAGGCATATCGGTTAAAATCTCCGTTACGAATGATGGAGATTTTTGCTTGTATTCAGGATTACAATTACACTAAGGCGCACGGATGAATTTCATCGAGTTACTCAAATCTACACTAAGCAATGCAAAAGACAGAAAAATCGATAACAAACAAAAACTGGCTAATGAGTCTTTGTTACAGCGTGACGCGCTTTTAGATGCGATTGCACAATCCGCTTTAAAATTATTAGAGACACCAGACTGGCACAAGGAAATCCACGATCTGCTGAGATTATTAGGGCAAGCAACTAATGCTAGTCATGCCTACCTTTTTGAAAACCGTATGGACGAAAATTTAGAGCTTGTAACCAGCCAAAAATATGAATGGGTTGGCCCGGGTCAAAGCGCTGAGATTGACAACCCTGATTTTCAGAACGTGCCCATCATGGAAAAAGGCATGTCTGATTGGGTTTCGATGGTAAGCAACGGCAAGCCATTTTATAACTCAACAAAAATATTTAAACCTGAATGGGCAGATATGTTGAGCAGGCACGAGATCAAGACGCTTCTGGATGTACCGATCTTTGTAGATGGCAATTGGTGGGGCGTGATCGGCTTTGATGATTGTGTCCGTGAAATGGCATGGTCCCAAGCAGAGGTCAGTGCTATGCAAGCTGCAGCGGGGTTGTTGGGTGCAGCAATCAAACGACAACTGGCAGATGAAGCGTTACGCGCCTCTGAAGATAAATTCCAAACTATATTTCATCAGACCTTCGTTCCTATGGTCATCGGCAGGATGTCTGACCGTATCATTTTGGACGCCAATGAGGCGTTTTGCAATTTAACAGATTACTCACTGGAAGAAGTAATTGATCAATCAGCGAGACAATTTAGCCTATGGGGAAATTACGAGGAATATGAACAGCACAAAGAATTACTCACACAGCAGGGATATATTCGTGAATTCAAAGCAAAATATAGAAAAAAATCAGGACAAATTGGCGTGGCATTACTCTCAGCTGCGAACATAAAAATTAAAAGTGAAAGCTGCTTGTTATACACACTATACGACATAACGAAATCGGAAGATTTGCTCAATGAGCTGCAGGATAAGAACAGTGAACTGGAGCGCTTTACGTATACAGTGTCGCACGACTTAAAAGCCCCGTTAATCACACTTGGCGGATTCGCAGGGCTTTTAGAGCGCGATATTCTGAGCGGCAATGCAGATAAAGCAAAACAGGATATGAAGAGGATCAAAGAAGCCATTCAAAAAATGGAGCAATTGCTAAATGAACTGCTTGAGCTTTCACGTATCGGGCGCATGGTCAACGACCCTGAAAACGTGCCTTTCAACGAGATTGCAGAAGAAGCTGTCAGGTCGGTAGAAGGACAATTAAACAAGAATCAGACTAAAGTTCAGATCGAAGCGGATTTGCCCGTTGTCTGCGTCGATCGAATCAGAATTGTCGAGGCTGTTCAAAACATGGTGGACAATGCATCGAAATTCATGGGCGGGCAAACCAATCCTGAAATTAAGATCGGTGCAACTCATCAAAATGGCGAGCAAGTTTTCTTCGTAAAAGATAATGGGGTTGGAATCGAACCTATATATCATGAACGCATATTTGGTTTGTTTAATAAATTGGATGCAAAAACAGAAGGCACAGGGATCGGCCTGGCCCTCGTGAAGCGCATTATCGAATTTCACGGCGGAAGGATCTGGGTAGAATCAGAGCTTGGAAATGGGGCAGCTTTCTATTTCACTTTAGGAACTGCGCAAACAAAAATGAGGGTAATATGAGTAAGCAATCAACTTACAAAGATTTTGTTTCGATGTTATTAAGGAAACATGCCAACGGGAATGAAGAGCAGGTTGCGGGGATATTAAGCTGGGTGGCGATCTCATCACTATTCATCTTTCTTGTTTTTGTTTATACAGAATTATTAAAACATAGATATATCGAAGCAATGATAATCTTGATCGGCCTCATACCGATTATTACATCTCTTATATTGATCAAAAAAGGAATGCTTTTACTGCCTACTTCCATTTTGGCTGTCAGCATAATCTTATTGATCACTTATGCGGCAATGACCGACAACGGCATACATAATGTAGCAATGATGGGTTTTCCTGTTGTTTTAATCGTCACAGGTTTAATTTTGAAGGGAAGGATCATTCCCTATCTCACAAGCCTCATTATTCTATGCATGGCATGGCTGGTATTTGGAGATATTATGGGGTTATATGATTACGGGAATAACATTCCAAGCGACGTGGAAGACTTTTTTTTCGCCAGTGCGATCATGATTGTTACAAGCAATGCTGTTTATCTCCTTATTATGAACATTCATCAAAGCCTCGAATTAGCACAGAACGAAATTACAGAACGCATGAAGGTGGAAAAGGAACGCGAAGAACTTATTCATCAATTAAAATTAAAAAATCAGGAGCTGGACCGGTTTGCAATCACGCTATCTCATGACTTAAAAACGCCCCTGATCACGGTTGCAGGATACCTTGGACATTTAGAGAAGGATATTGTGGCTGGGGATAGCGAGCGTGTTAAAAAAGATGTTAATCAGATCAATGATGCGGCCAAAAGTATGGCAAAGCTGGTGGACGATATTTTAGACCTTTCCAGAATTGGGCGCCTTATGAATCCGCCAAAAGCTGTTCCCTTTGGAAAGATCGTAGAGGAAGCACAGAAAGCAGCAGAGGGTGTATTAAATGCGAAGCAGATCACGATTTCTGTAATCAGCGAATTGCCAATCGTCTATTGTGATTATGCACGCATGGTGCAGGTTCTATTAAATCTAATCACAAATTCTGTCAAATTCATGGGAGAACAAACAAACCCGTCGATCGAAATCGGAGTAGAGAATAGAGAAGGAGAAATTTATTTTTTTGTACGCGATAATGGGATCGGAATTAATCCAAAACACCACGAGCAAATATTCGGGCTGTTCAGCAAACTCGATCCAAAAATAGATGGCTCGGGCATTGG
>JACMLM010000056.1 GCA_014379595.1 Anaerolineales bacterium | reverse complement strand
GATGGCGTTATGGCCCATCTTATCCGTGGACCCTACACCATATTTTTTAGACCAATGATGGAAGAAGCTGGCTGGAGGTCCTTTTTGTAATGATGAAAAACAGAAATTCACTCACCATCATTCAACTCAACGACTGCCACTCAAGAAAAGGAGAAGAATCATGTCAAGTAATGTGCTGAAACGCGATATCACGGGTAAATGTGAAGAAGGTGAATGTCGTGATCGTGTTGGTGAAGGAAATAAGGATCGCCAAGTTTTCTCAAAGGGAGGATTATTGTATGACTAAAAATCTCAAGCGAAAAAAGGTCGTTAATCCCATTCAATTACAGAAGTGTCCCACCGGCATCAAAGGCTTCGACCAGATAACCGAAGGCGGGCTGCCAAAAAACAGAATCACTTTGATTTCTGGAAGTGCTGGCTCCGGGAAAACCCTTTTCGGGCTCGATTTTCTAATCATGGGTGCGCTCAATCATAATGAACCAGGCGTCTTCATGTCCTTTGAAGAAACAGAAGCTGAACTTTATAAAGACGTGACTTCTCTCAACCTGGATTTGCAAGGGCTGGTTGCAAAGAAAAAAATTCGGCTGGAACATGTTGTTTTGGAGCGCAGAGACATTCAGGGGAGCGACTTCAACCTGGAGGGACTGCTCATTCGTTTGGACCAGGCGATTGATGCCATCGGTGCCAAACGCGTCGTTTTGGATTCCATTGAATCTCTCTTTGCGGGCCTCACCGATGACGGCATTCTTCGCCTGGAGGTAAAACGGCTTTTCCGATGGCTGAAGGAAAAAAAAGTTACGGCCATCGTTACCGGTGAGCAGGGACAAGACACTTACACTCGTCATGGCCTGGAGGAATACGTTTCCGATTGCATCATTCTGCTGGATAACAGAGTCAACCAAGAGATAGCCGTCCGTAGAGTTCGTATCATTAAATATCGTGGTTCAAATCATGGAACCAACGAATATCCTTTCGTCATTGATAAGGCAGGACTTTCCGTCATTCCCATCACTTCGGCGGGACTCGATCACCCAGGCTCGGACAAAAGAGTTTCGACCGGCATTCCTTCGCTGAATAAAATGTTCCAGGGTGGAGGTTTTATCAGAGGCAGCACCATCCTCATTTCCGGAACCGCCGGCACGGGCAAAACCAGCCTCGCCGCTGCCTTCGCCATCGAAAGATGCAAACGTGGCGAACGGTGCCTTTTCCTGTCGTATGAAGAGTCTTCGGGGCAGCTCATTCAAAACATGAGTTCCATCGGTATTCATTTTGCCCCCTGGGTGAAAAAAGGGCTCTTAAAGATTGAATCCACCAGACCTTCCTTTTTTGGTTTAGAGAAACATCTGCTCGATTTATACAAGACCATTGACGAGTTCAAACCCCAAGCGGTAGTCATCGATCCCCTGACGAGCCTCATTGCCGAGGGGAGCCAGCGTGAAATCCAATCCATGGTGACTCGCATGATTGATATTTTAAAATCCCACGGCGTCACCGGGTTCTTTACCAGTCTGGTCTCTTCCACCGCCCAAAGCTACACCAGCGGCGAAATCGGCGTTTCGTCTTTAATTGATACCTGGCTCGTCGTTAGAGAGATCGAAGAAGATGCGGCTAAAAAACGCATTCGTGGACTGTATATTGTCAAGTCTCGTGGCATGGGCCACTCCAGCGACGTCCACAAATTGATTTTGAATGATGATGGAATTACCATCGTGCCAATGCCTGTTGCCGCAGACCCCAATCAGAAAAAGAAGGTTGATGAAAGTAATTCTGAGAAACAAAAAATGTTAGAAAAATCGAGTGGCAAGCGCGGGGGGGGGTGACAGGTGATGAGGACAATACATCCTCACTTCATTGTCGGCATTGGCGGCTCGGCTGGAGCTCTGAACGCATACAAGGGGCTATTGGATGCCTTGCCGTCCAACACCGGGATGGCCTTTGCCATTATTTCTCATATTACCCCCACCGCCAATAGCCAGTTGGCTCAAATTCTGTCACGTCACACGAAAATGCCCGTGCTGGTGGCGGCCAACGCGATGCTGATCCAGGCCAATCACGTTTACGTGATTCCTCCGGACGCGGATCTTCTAATCGAGAGTAATACCTTCAAAATCGTCTCCCCGCGCACCGGGAGGAACAGACAGGTAGATTTGTTTTTGACTTCTTTAGCAGAGGCTATGGGGGCGCGTGCGATCGGCATTATCGTCTCGGGGTATCATAGCGATGGTACTGAGGGATGCAAGCAGATCAAGGCGAAGGGAGGAACAACCTTTGCCCAGGATATGTCTGCCGAAGTAGCCGACATGCCTCTTAATGCTCAGGCCTCAGGCTGGGTTGATTTCGTTTTGCCAGTCGACAAAATATCAGATGAACTACAAAGATTGATTGCAACGGCATCACCTGGGAAATCGATCAGGAGCAAAATACGACAGTAATTCCGGTAAACGCAATCAGGAAAAGGGCTCGGCTCCCAAGGCAGACTCATACCTATCGCGAAGAGCTGACTTTTCCCTGATCGGCCAATGGCATTCCCGGTTCGGTAGGGGTCTTGGACTACGCTGCAATGTAAGGAGTGTAGAAAATGACAAATAGAACGTCACTCACTGTCATTCAAATCAACGACAGCCATGCCTATTTTGATCTACACCAGGAGATCTTCTTTCTGTGACCTTCGGCAACGCCAAGTCCATTGATCTGTTTGCCCTCAATGAAAATGGACGCACGTATACCGTCCAGGTAAAGTCTGTCCGCACAAAAAACTTTTTTCTCATTCCACGCGCTAGCATAAAGACTAACCAGGTCTATGTTTTCGTGATACTTAATCAACTAGGTCAATCCGTAAATTACTTTATTGCTTCGGGAGCGCAACTGTTGGAGAATGAGTTGACGAACCGATTTCTAGATGTGCCGAAAGGACCAGGGATTCGTTACAAAGATTTAGAGTCTTTTCGTGATAAATGGTCAGTTTTGAGAGTGAGTTATGATGGCAAGGGGTAATATGCTGCGAGAGTTACTGTACGCTATGGGGGAGGAACTGTCCGCGCTGCTGCCGCAACATGACAACACCTATCGTTCCAATCAATACCAAACCCACGCTGAACCCCAACAGGCCTAGTGGATTGCCGGTAAGGTCCGGGCGATTGATCATCATCATGACGGCTACTACAACAGGTAAGGCGATGAGCATATAAGAGACCGGCTGCAAACGCGTCCATTCCTTCTCAGCCAAAAACCAAAGATTGCCGGCCGCCAATGCTATAAGCCAGGAGAGAAAGACTCTCAGCATGAGGTCAGACAATTTCCACGGCCAAACGGACACGATAATACTCGGAAAGAAAAACCCAACCAGAGCTACGGTCAACATCCCGGTGCCAACGGTAAGTGCGCCGAGCCGTGTGATCGGTTTGACCGCCTGTCGGGTGACCTGCCAGTTTGTTCCGCCTTTTTCGTAACGCCAATACAAAAGCCCAGCCAACACAGGGAAAATAAAATAGACAAACAACCAGTAGTAAAGTTTTGCGCCGGGGACAAACCGATCAATGTGCATTAGACTGGTAACCAGTAGAACAACGCTCAAAGAAAATCCCATGACCAATATCAGACGCGCGGATTCCCATGTCCCGCGGATGGCGGCATAAGCCACGGTGGCGCTTGCCACCAAATACATGGCTCCCACCAGCATCGCATTAATAGGTGGGGTGATATTCCAGAAAAAGTATTTTTCCGTTTGTGTTGGGAATAAGATCAGGATCAACGACCCGCTGGATGAGTTGGCCACGACAAACCAGAAGACGAACTTCATGAATTTCGATAATTGTTTTTCGGCTGATACCATTTGCAAAGTCTCCTCTTGTTGATCTATCCTGCTGCTAGTCTCACAAATTACCGGACTCTTCTGAACAATTTACAGGCAAAATTCAAACTTCGAGTTAAGATAATTATGTGGCATTATTAATCATACAACCCTAATTTCACCTAAAGGTGCTCTACATTCTTTACGAGTGAAACATCATCGGAATATGTAATCGTGAATTCTCAAAACGCTAATGCATAAAATTTAAGCCGTATAATTGATCTATGCCAACTGAAATACAAGAGGAGCTGGACGCCTTGCCGTCCCATAGGGATGCTTCGCAATCCGTGCTGGATAGGGCGTTTAAGGGAGAGTTATGAAAAGCGACCTAGCCCGTCCCCTTCCCAATCGCCTTCGGCGCGCTTCGCAGTGGGAAGGGGTGCCTGCTAGCGAGGGTCCATGCACTGCGGGGTTGCGCCTACGTAATGTAAAGGCACCTATAATATCTTCTCATCAGGTTTATTTGAGTAGAGTCGGTGCTTGTTTTGGCAACAATTAAACTGGAGGAACTCAATGCACAAAGGGAACATCTTTTCCATGCTTGGCGGACTTTTGTTCATCTTTATAGCTTTAGCATGTTCATCACCTGACGCGTTGCCATCAGCTACACCAGTTCATTCCCAGACAAGCACTGCGCCATCGGTCTTCCATACCCTTTCGCCAACCTACACAGCCACAGCAACAGCAGTCCCCACATCAGTTCTTGTCAACAATCAAGGACATGTGGTCCGAAGCGAACACTTCGATGATCTTTCCACACTGAGCCTCGCGATGGATACAATTGCGGAAGATTATTCCATTATAGACGGTCGCCTCGTTCTTATAGCCGAAATTTCTCCACAGAACATGAGTCCCTGGGAAGATGGGGACTCTGCAGGGCGGACCATATTTTCTCCAGGCGTCGGTAATGTATCTGTTTTCTTGTTCCGGGTTGAGGAGAATACTTATTTTGGGTTTCATTTTGAAATTTACGAAACCACCGCTAACAGCTTTCAATATAAGGGGATTAACCTGCAACGGTTAGATAACAAGCTGAAGCTCTTCTTCCGCGTGGGAGAGGATGGCACTACACGAGATATTATCACGTATCCCGTTGATGATTTTCAATTTGGTACATGGTTTTACTATTCTTTGCAAGTTCTGCCAGATGGACTCGTCACTGCCAGGTTGTGGGAACGCGACCAGCCAGCGAAAATGATCTTTGACCAGACAGTGCAACTTGACACCAATTGGGCAAAGCCTGGTTTTACGTTTGTAGTCACATCGGTTCAAGGAAAAATGGAGGTGGACGAGTACCAAGAAATAGAATTGACGGATGCGAAATAAAGGCAGTCAAGGAGCGGGGAGGAATTGGATGCGTTGTTACCGTCCGTGCTGGATAGGGCGTTTAAGGGAGAGTTGTGAGAGCAGCCCCCTCCGCCTTCGGCACCTCCCCCAAATACGACGATTCAAAGTCTGAATCATTTTGTATGTATTTCATTGTCGTACGCTTCGCGGGGGGAGGACGGGTGGGGGCAGAGTCACTGCGGGAGAGAGTTGTCGGAGTTTATGACCGTAAAAGGAGAATCCAATGATTGAAGTTCAACTTTCCAAGAGTAGCCAGGAAAAGATAATCGTCACATTCGATACGAATGTGGTCAATTATTTCTCTGTGACAAACGTTAGGACGAGTACAAGTGCCAGCGGGAGAATTCACGTCGGTCATATTAAGTCGATTGAGATCACGACCAACAAAAAAGGAAAGCCTGTGCTATTGCTAACAACCAAATTCAACGCTACATTCTCCAACGACGAAATTGATGTTGAAGTGCTGGACAAAGTAAAAGATTTGGTGGCCGAAGTACAACGTGCAATGCAAACAACTGTATTATAAGAAATAACCAATACGCTATTACAAACGTGGTTTTTCCTTATCTATCAGCCCCAGGTTGAGAGAGCGCGCATTTTTTCGTCGGAATAGAGCAAAGACACCAAAAGCGATGGGAATGGGAATGCAGATACAGCATCCGTTTGCCAAGGCAAAGTTTGCGACAGAGATGCTAGTGTCAACGGTGAGCGCTGCGCTCGGCATATAGTGCATCAGGGCTGAAATAACGCCTACGAATGGGATAGAAAAACCAGAAGGGCCAGATAATAATCCGACCAAGGTGGTTGCAATCATTTCAATAGTGCTATTTTCCATAGTAAATTTCCTTTTGGGTAAATATGGTGCGCGCAGATCTGCAAGAACAACTCAATCTACGCATTTTCTGACTATTTATCACTATAAGAAACGATGAAGTCTATAAATTATTATGTTTTCATGCGGGTCATCTCGTGGCACAACTATTCATTGGAAATAATAGATGCTGCCTCTGATTGATTTGAGAGGCAGCATCTATTATTTCCAGTGTTAGCAAAGTAAGTTTTACTGCATGAACTAGGGGTCTCCGATCTTCTGCCAGGGTTTGGTCTCGTAATATATTTTGGCTTCTATAGCTGCAGCGTTATCGATGGCAACATAATGGAAGTGGAGTAGTCCTTCCTCATCCAGCCGCCACTGAACGTCATTGACTAGACCTTCACATTCATGGTCATCACTGTAAAAGGTGAACCGTACGATATCTCCGACCACTTCGTAATTTGCCTGGCATTTGCCAGTTTGCCCAAATAAGCCTTGCCAAACGGCCAGAGATTTACCATCTTTGAGTGTTAGCGTTTGTATGCCAGCCCATTCCATCTCTGCCACAGATCGCAGCATCCCTCCCTGCACATAGTCTTCCGTGGTCAGCTCAACCTGCCACACGCCATTTGGAGGTAACCCTGTAGACCACACTTGATTTTCCGCGGTAGGTACAGCATTGGATTGCGGGTTCTTTGGATCACACGCTTGTGCTCCAGCTGCTGGTTCGGTATTTGCTTTAAGCTCACGAATAGCAGCGATCAATTCGGCGTTAAGCGGGTCCTGTTCCACCGTGTCAAAGACAGGTTGAGCAGCCGCCTCGAAAGCAGCTACTTGCTCAGCACTTGCGATCACAACAGTGCCGCCGTCTGCGCACCAGGCTGTCGCTGCATCTGCCTCACTTGGGCGCTCAGCAATCGCTTTCTTTTGAGTTTCCAACGCTGCTTCCAGCAGGATGGTGCGCTGGGCATCACTAAGCTTCTCGAAGGCTGCTCCATTCGCAAACAACACCTGGAATTTGGGAAAGAAGATCACGTTGCCGGTAGCAATGGGAGTGCCGTTGAGTGAAAACCCCTGACGCAGACCTGATTCAGCAACCTGGTAATCCTCAGTATCAAATAATGGGTTTCCACCTAATGTCTCGATCAGCATATGCGTCACTTCGGAAGGCACAACCCGAACGGTAGCTCCTGCAAAATCCTTGGGAGTCAGGATAGGCTTGTCCGCGATAACAGAGAAAGGGTGACGTAGGTCTTCAGGCCATAATGCTAGACCAGTCATATTAGCTGATGATAGACCATCCAACATCCGCAAGCCAATATCACTGGCTGCAACAGCTTCCGCCAGGGCATCATCGGTAATCAGGAATGGGGCTTGTAGAGCTTGAAAGCTGGTGATGCCATCATAATCAAAAGCGCGCGAAGCAGAGATACCCAGCTCATACTGACCTTCTTTCACAGCTTTGACTACGCCTTGCTCGAAGACAGGCGTTAAGTCGGCACCCGCATCCCAGACGGGTTCAATGGTGATACTGCCATTTGAGATGGTCTGCACTTGTTCGATGAACTCAAGCACATTCGGCTCACTAGTGCGGCCTTTGGCATCTGCGATAGCCAGGCGCAGCGTGATAGGATTGCTTTGCACCTCTGTTGCTGAAGATGCAAGGTTGGGTTCTGCCGTTGCGGCAACCTGTGGTGAACAGGCTGTCATTACAAGGAACATAACCATCAATAGATAGAACAAACGATTCGATAACATTTTGATCTCCTTTTTTATATTTGGACTTGCGTTGGTTTGTATTCCCACTGTAGCATTCGATCTCTTGCGTACCTGGTCTTTTTCTGCCAAAATTCCCCAAATCACTCAAAGATGCTCTAAATTGAATAGAATAGGGTAAAGTTTGAATGAGGAACTATGCCTGCTTCCATTACTCAAAGCACACTGGAAAAATTCACTACGTTTGGTGACCTGTTACGTTTTCTGCGTCGCCGTATTGGCATTACCCAAATTGAGCTGGCCACCGCCGTCAGTTATAGCGATACGCAGATCAGCCGCCTTGAACAGAATCTGCGCCTGCCCGATATTCCTACGATCGAGGCTCGCTTCATTACTGCGCTCGGGCTGGAGCATGAATCCCATGCAGTGGCGCGGCTGTTAGATCTGGCTGCCAATGTACGCCGCGAAGATGCACCTAGTCTTGGTCTGTGTCCTTATAAAGGCTTGAACTATTTTGATGAATCAGACGCTGATCTATTTGTAGGGCGTGAAGCACTTACAACCAACCTCACCGAACGTGTTCTTTCTTTAGTCTCAAGGAATACATCAAATCAGCAGCGCTTCCTGGCTATCGTTGGAGCCTCGGGCAGCGGTAAGTCATCCCTCATACGTGCAGGGTTGGCATCAGCCTTACGTTGGAACAAGGTATCTACGGATTGGCACATTCATGTGCTCACGCCTACCGCGCATCCACTGGAAAGCCTTGCATCTGGTCTTACAGATTCAGTCTCTGCTACCACGGCCCTAATGGATGATCTGTCACGGGATGAACGTAGCCTTCAGATCTTTATCAAGCGTAAGCTGGGCCCAGGAGCCAATACACGCGTCTTGCTGGTTATCGATCAGTTTGAGGAACTGTTCGCATTGTGCCGCTCGGAGGAAGAGCGAGCTTCGTTCATTGATAATCTGCTGGCGGCTGCATCTGAAACCGATGGCCCGGTCATAGTTGTCATCACGCTGCGTGCAGACTTTTATGCACCCTGTGCAAATTATCCTCCATTGCGCGAGGCTTTGGCTCGTAGTCAGGAATACATTGGCGTTATGAACAATGAAGAGTTGAGGCAAGCGATTGAAGAACCCGCCCGTCGTGGGCGTTGGGAACTGGAACCCGGGCTGATCGACTTGCTCCTACACGATGTGGGACATGAACCTGGCGCGTTGCCATTGCTTTCCCATGCCTTGTTCGAAACCTGGCAAAGAAGACGCGGGCGTATGATGACCTTGAGCGGTTATGCTTCCTCAGGCGGCGTACGAGGAGCAATTGCAGAAACAGCAGAGACCGTCTTCAGCGATCAATTTACCCATGAACAGAGAACAATTGCCCGGCGCATCTTTCTGCGGCTAACGGAATTAGGCGATGATGCAGGGGCAGGTGACACTCGCCGCCGCGCCAAGTTTAGTGAACTCATCTTAAAACCTGAAGAATCAGCGATCACACATGCAGTGCTCAAAGCTCTTGCCGATGCCCGCCTAATTACAACCACAGAGAATGCTGCTGAAGTTGCGCATGAGGCGTTGATTCGTGAATGGCCCACCCTGCATGGTTGGCTGGAAGAAAACCGTGAAGAGCTGCGTCTGCATCACCAATTGACAGAAGCCGCACAGGAATGGATTGATATGGAACGGGAGCCAGATATCTTGTATCGCGGTGCACGCTTGGCGCAAACGCAAGAGTGGGCATTAACACATCAGGATGAAATGAATGAATTGGAGATGCAGTTCTTGGAAGCTGCCATTCAATTCAGTGAAAGAGAAGTAGAGGAGCGTGAAGCACAGCGTCAACGCGAATTGGAATCCTCACGCAAATTGGCAGAAGTGGAACATCAACGAGCCGAGGAGCAAGTCCGCAATGCTGGCCAATTAAAGCGGCGCGAGCGTTACCTGGTCAGTGTGCTTGGGATAGCAATTATCGCAGCGGTAACCGCTGGCA
Organism: Anaerolineales bacterium; assembly: GCA_014379595.1. Lineage (GTDB taxonomy): Bacteria > Chloroflexota > Anaerolineae > Anaerolineales > Villigracilaceae > Villigracilis. Next base: position 64,868 of record JACMLM010000056.1, on the reverse strand, counting down.
TTTTTGCCAACCGTAATAACACACTCGCCTTACAAAATGTAACGATCGCTCAGACGGCACAGGCAGCGAGCACACAAGCAATCGCTGACTTTAATCATTCGGAGGCACAGCGCCTGGCTGCCGAAGCCAATAGCCTGATGCTAAACAATGGCGACACGAACGTGATCGCCCTGCTCTCCATCCGTTCATTAAACATGCAATATACGCCGGCTGGTGATGCTGTGCTCACCAGCCTGACCAATCTTGCAGCGCCGCCGCGTGAATTCAGTGGACACACAGACTATATCTATGGAGTCGCTATTTCACCCGATGGAAAATATCTGGCAACTGGAAGCGTCGATCAAACTGTTCGGCTTTGGGATATGGCTACGGGTGAAACGATCAGGGTTCTGACGGGGCACACCTATACAATTGATGGAGTTGTATTCTCACCCGATGGGAAATACCTGTTGTCAGGCAGTCACGATGGTACAGCCCGGTTATGGGAGGTTGCCACCGGTCAAACGGTAAAGGTTTTCCCAACAACTATCAGTATGGGTAATGTTGCATTCTCACCAGACGGCAAATATTTTGCAGCAGCATATGCCGATTCAATCGGTCGCATCTGGGATGTTACAACCGGCCAGATCGTGCATACGCTTGCCGGTCATACTGATTTGTTGACTCGAGTGGCATATTCCCCGGATGGCAAATATGTACTCACAGGTAGTGGAGATAATACGGCTCGCCTTTGGGATTCCATGAGCGGAGAACAAGTGCAGGTTTTCGCGGGTCATACCCATGGGATCAGCGCCGTAGCTTTTTCACCAGATGGCAAAACGATTGCCACCGGGGATGACGCCTCAGTTAGGCTCTGGGATATTTCGACTGCGAAGGTGGTGCAGGAATTTTCTGGCCATCAAACCTGGATCTCTGGTATTCAATTCTCTCCAGATGGTCGCTTCCTGTTCACAGGCAGCGGCGATAGAACTGCACGTCTTTGGGATATTTCCACCGGCAAACAAACCCGTATTTTTGGCGGCAACACAGACTTTATCCAGGATGTGGCATTCTCAGCCGATGGAGCACTGGTTGCCACAGTTGGCAACGATAAGATTGCAAGAGTATGGAACCTGCAGGCCTCGCCTGAGGGAGTTGTCTTCATTGGGCATGGTGGGGCAGTTGGTCAGGCCTCGTTCTCACCAGATGGTAGGCAGATAGTTACAGCTAACGAAGATGGCACCGCTCGTATATGGGATGCGGCTACTGGTCAAACAATGATCACTCTTATCGGACATATAGGCATAGTACGCGGCGCTGTATTTTCTCCTGATGGCAAGATGGCGCTCACGGCCAGTGAAGATCGTACAGCCAGGCTTTGGGATGTTATGAGCGGTAAGGAGTTACTGCGCTTTGAGGGTCACACCGATGTAGTCTACCGGGCAGTTTTCTCCCCAAATGCCAGGTATATAGTTACAGCCAGTTGGGATAATACAGCACGAGTTTGGGACACGGAGACCGGAAAAACGATTTTGATCTTCCGCAATCAAGATTCGGCTCATGTAAACCGCGTCGCTTTTTCGTCTGATGGCACAATGGTGGCTACTAGTGGTGATGATGACACAGCTCGAATCTGGGAGCCACTAACCGGTAAGGATCTAATGATTTTCAAACATGATGATGGTGTGACCGGAGTCGACTTCTCGCCAGACGGCAAGTATCTGGTCACAGGCAGTTACGATGGCAGTGTACAGTTATGGGATGTTGCCAACGGTAACCAAGTACGTCTCTTCATGGGTCATCGGGGTTGGGTTTTTAATGTTGTCTTTTCTCCAGATGGCAAACACATACTGTCGAGCGGCGCTGATGCGACTGCCCGCTTATGGGATGTGCAAACTGGAAAGGAAGTACGGCGCTTTTTGGGACATACAAATGAAGTGCGCAACGGATCTTTTTCGCTGGATGGGAAATACATTCTAACTGCGAGCAATGATGGCAGTGCAAGGCTGTGGCTAACTGACTACCGTAATACAATTGATGCTGTCTGCGCGTTACTGACACGCGACTTAACTTCTGATGAACGATTGCAGTTTGGTATTACTGATCAGGGATCGACTTGCCCAGTACATTAGGTTGCACCATTCTCTGTACTTGATGTTGAAGTCTTTATCAGGGCAAGTTCTTTTATAATTGAAGTAGTTCGCGAAGAATCAAAGGTGTTATTCCTTCGAAACGACATAAAAAGAATTCTTGAATTGTGATGAACGAATAGATGTGCATCGTAGCATATCTTGATAACTTATCGCTTACGCGAGACCTTCGACGAGCGCGGCTGACGTCCCACAATGGGACGATGTCCTACAAGTGGACGATGTTCGTGTTGGATAGGTCGGCTGTATAATTGCGCATGACATTTTGTAACCATTAATCAGGAGAATCCCATGCGTCAGTCTGTACTCACCGAACAGCAGGCTCAATTCCTGCGCGAAGAAAAAGAAGCCCTGGCCGGGATGCAGCTCGCCCTTGCTAAATTAGACCTGCCAGCTGAAGCTATGGATAGCCTGCAAAAAGCTATCCTGCAACTGGACGAACTTTTCCTGATCGTCGTCGCTGGGGAGTTCAACGCTGGCAAGAGCGCACTGATCAACGCGCTGCTCGGCCAAAAAGTTTTAACCGAAGGCACCACTCCCACCACTGCGCGTGTCACTTTGGTCAAATGGGGTGAACAGGCCGCTGAGCAAATCGTCGACGAATCCTTCGCCATCTTTACCCACCCCTTGCCGCTTCTCAAAGAGCTAAATATTGTAGACACGCCAGGTACGAATGCCATCATCCGCCAACATGAGCGCCTAACGAATGAGTTCGTTCCACGAAGTGATCTGGTGCTGTTCATCACCTCGGCCGATCATCCGCTTACCGAAAGCGAGCGGCAATTTCTGGAACGCATCCTGACCTGGGGCAAGAAAGTGGTCTTTGTGATGAACAAGCTGGATATCTTTGAAGACGACGCTGCCTTGCAGGAAGTGAGCGACTTCATCCTGAAGCATGGCGCCACGATCCTCGGCGATCAACCCCAGCTGTTTCCTGTCTCCGCCAAACTGGCACAGCGCGCCCTCGCTGAATCAGACCCGGCAGAACGTGCCCGTCTGCGCAGCCTCAGCCGCCTCGATGATCTCGAGCAGTTCATCAGCGCCACACTCGACGATACCGCCCGCCTGCATCTAAAGTTTAACAATCCACTGGGCGTGGCCGATCACTTGATCTCAGATGCCGCACAGGATCTATCTGCCCAATCCGAAGACCTGAATGAAGACAAAGTGACCGCCACATCCTTGGAAACGGTCATCACCGCATACGAACGTGAACTGCTCAGCGAACTTCCTCCACGGCTGGCAGAAGTTGAGAATATCCTCCACCGCCTCGAACAGCGCGGCCTCGACTTTTTCGACAGCACCATGCGCCTGACCAACGTTCAAAACCTGATCCGCGGCGACAGGGTCCGTGCCGAGTTCGAAAAACACGTCCTGGCAGATGTCCCGCAGCAGATCGAAGATCAGGTCCAGCGCCTGATCGATTGGCTGGTGCAGAAAGACCTGCATGAGTGGCAGCAAGTGATGAGCTATCTGCAGCGCCGCCGCGCGCAAAACATGGAACATATGGTCGGCGAGAGCTACGGTCCGCGGGAGACGCGCCGGCGCGAACTTGTCGATACCGTGGGCAGAAGCGTCCAGACCATTGTGGAAAGTTATGACCGCAATCGGGAAGCCAGTGAACTGGCCGCAAGTGTTGAAGCTGCCGTAGCCCAGACCGCTCTGTTGGAAGCAGGGGCTGTGGGTTTGGGAGCGCTGGTTACAGTTGCTGTGCTCTCTTCCACCCTGGATATCACCGGTGTCCTGGCTGCCAGCACGCTGGCCATCCTGGGCTTTTTCGTGATCCCATTCAAACGCCATCAGGTCAAGGAAAACTTTAAAGAGAAGATGCTCGTTCTGCGCACAAAACTGCTCAGCGCTCTGACGACGCAATTCAACAACGAGAGAGAGAGCGTCCTCGCCCGCCTGAAAGATGGTGTGGCTCCCTATACACGCTACGTCCGCAGTGAACGCGAACGCATCGATAGTGCCGAGTCGATCCTGGCCGAGTTGCGGCAGAAACTCTCAGCACTGCGCGCACGCAGCCAGGCCGTATTGACGAAATAAATCCACTGGTACGTCAAAGATGAGCTGGCTGACGAAATTGTGTCTTGTTATCGGCGGGTATATAGCAGCATGTCTGCTCGCCTATGGCGCTGTGTATGTGAATGGATTATTTATACAAGACCCTTCACAAGCCTCGGCGGGCATGTCTGCATTTGGTGATTCCATTCTCTTCCTAGGCGCATTCGGTTTCCTTGCCATCTTCCCAACTGGGTTGGCGCTTTACTTTTTGCTCAGGAAATTTCTGAAAAGAAAGGCATAATGATGGCTGGCAAATATACTCCGCTTGAAAATTACTTGCGTGATCTTCCTACAACTCAAAGGGAAATTACTTTGTCTTTTCAACAGATCGAAAAAATATTGAATAGCAACCTGCCATCGTCTGCCTATGAAGACCGGCGCTGGTGGGATCATGAGAAGGAAGGCAACCATGTCAATGGGCGGTCATGGACTAATGCTGGTTGGAAGATAGATGAGGTAAACTTCAAAAAGGAGCAGGTGAAGTTAGTACGCGTGGGGTAGTGATCTCGCCTCATTAATATTGCCGTATAATAAGCATATCAATCCATTATCCGTTTTTGGAACCTTATCAAACCATGGAGAATAAAATGGCATACACATTAGACACAGAAGTCGGTGAAATTATGAAAGACGACAACGCGATGGAAATTTTGGAAAAATATGCTCCAGGTGTCGCTAAGAATCCTTTGATCTGGTTGGCAAAAGGCATGAGTTTAAAACAACTCCTTGCCATGCCGCAAGCCAAACAGGCCGGTGTTACCGAGGAAATGGTAACGAAAGTATTGGCAGAGATCAACGCTCAAAAGTGATCCATCTCATTTGGAAAACCTGAATAAAATAACTGGCGCATGGTCTTCTGACCTGCGCCAGTTTGGTTATACTTATAGTGGCTGTTTCTAAACGATAAAACATAAACCAAGGCAAATCAATGCAACCCTCTTTTTTCTACGAACTCATTGGCTATGCAGGCTCCGTGCTTGTGGCTGTTTCATTAATGATGAAATCCCTCGTCAGACTGCGCATGATCAATTTGGTGGGCGCATTGTTCTTTGTCATATATGGCCTTCTGATCGGTGCGTTTCCCGTAGCTTTTCTGAACACACTCATTGTTGTGGTCAATGTCTATTATCTGACGCGGATGTGGAAGCAAAAGGATTATTTCAAACTGTTGGAAGTCTCGCATGATAGCCGCTATTTAAAAAACTTTGTAGACTTTTACCAAAAAGAGATTAGTGAATTTTTCCCCAGTTATTTATTCAAGCCGCAGCCAGACCAGCTGACAGTTTTTGTTTTGCGAAATATGGTTCCTGCAGGCCTGCTTATCGTCAAACCGCAGGCTCAAATGGAGCAGGCCGAAATCTTTCTTGATTTTGTCATCCCCAACTATCGCGATTTTCGCGCAGGTAAATTTCTATTTGAAGAAAGCGCTGCGTACTTTCAACAAAAAGGCATTAAGCGTTTTGTATCTCAGGCCGGTAGCCCGCGCCATGAAGCCTATTTAAAACGTATGGGCTTTCAATTGCAAGATGGCATTTATAGCTTTACACTGCGTGTATAAGCAATAACTGGCGCAAGATCTCCTGACCTGCGCCAGTTTGTTTGAACAAGGTTTGCACATTGCATGATCCAGCCTCACTATATTTTCTTGTAGCGTTAAAATAAAAAATACTCTCCATCGGAGAGTATTTAAATTATTCTTAGTTTGGCAATCAGGATTATCCTGAATGTGCTACAGAATGCTCACGTATTGCTATTGCTGGTTGTGTGTTTCGCCGGCGGAGCTCGGAAACTTTGGAAATATGCACCGCCCGTGGGTTTGGAGCCAGCCTTGAAAACACTCGGCCGTCATTTAATTGAAAATATTCGATGGTGTTACCATCCTCATCGATATCAAGCTGACGTGCTTTTATCATGAATTCGTTGACATAAACGCAAAGCCAAGTAGCGGTTATTTCCGAAAAAATGTTGCCATTTACCTGATATTGAACTGTCATGACTTAACTCCTAACTTAAGGTGTTTATGGTCTTTTTTCTTTTTTAGGGGAAGCTTACTTATTCTACAACCAATCGAATTTAAAGTGATTTACAGTTATGCAAACTAAAGCGGGCCTGCTTTTATGGATAATCTGATAAAGTGATATAGGATAAAGGCTTATAATTCAATGCATATCAATGGAGTCAAAATGAAAAGAATTATTCTTGCCTTTACCTTTCTGCTCACTGCCTGCTCGCAGGAAATCCCTTTAACCTCCCAACCTTTTGTTCCGACTGAAACTACAGAGGCCGCATTACTTCCTGAAGTGATAGTTGAAGAGGCTACTGCTGCTGTGATAGCAACAGCGGTTCCGGCCTCAACCTTTGCTTATGTGGCTCCTGCTCCGCTTCCCGCTGGACCTGTGGCCATGGTTGCGCTAGGCGATAGCTTAACCCAAGGTGACGGTGACGACACGGGCCGCGGTTATACCGTGCGCCTGCTAGATATGGTCAATGCGATACGACCTGGTTCCACGATGACCAACTTTGGTCAATCGGGCTGGAACTCAGATGCGCTCATCAATGGCGATCAGGGATTTTCCGGTCAGCTGGAAAGGTCATTGGGCGAACTGCAAATTGCCTCTGCAGAAGGACGCGGCGCAGTAGCTTTTGTTTGGATCGGCAGCAATGACCTGTGGTATTTATATGAATATGGCGAAGGCACAAATGAAAACGATGCGCTGGATGCTGAACATTTCTCAACCAATCTGGATGTGATTCTGACCCAACTGCGAGCTGCGGGGGCAGAGGTGATCATTGCCTTACTGGACGATCAGACCAAACGTCCAGTTGCTATTAATGGGCAAGCCTTCACCTCCATCACACCAGACGAATTAGCCCGCATGTCTTTGCAGGTCACACGCTATAACGAGATCATTTCAGAGAAAGCCGCGCAATACGGCGCCTTGACTGTCGATTTTTATTCAACAGATATCTTCACCAACCCCGCCACTTTATATGACGATGGCAATCACCCCAACGCCGCTGGCTACGATATCATCGCCCAGAAATGGTTTGATACATTAGCGGTCTTACTTAATTAAAATAATGTCGTTGCGAGGAGCGCTCTTGTACTTTGCGACGAAGCAATCTCCTCATAACAGGGAATTGCTTCGCGAAAACTGCCCTCGCAACGACATTAGATTAACTACTCAATGCATACGCCGCGATGGAAAACGCATTAGCTACATTGAACGAACGTTTCTGTCCTTGCATGGGAATGTAGAAAATCTCGTCTGCAAGGTCAAGTAGTTCAGGGTCAACACCTGTCACTTCACTCCCTAGCATCAACACTATATTGTTTCCTGTGCTCGACGAATTCAAAACCTGTATTGAAACCGCATTCTCATGTTCTTCCAACGCAAGTATCTTCCAACCCTCTTTCTTCAATCTCTTAATTAGTTTGACCGCATCTTTATGATGCGACCACGTCACATAGTCATCTGCGCCAAGAGCTGTCTTGCGCACTGCTTCTATTTCAGGCGTTGGTGTAATACCGCATAAATAGGCGTGTGTAAAACCAAACCCATCCGCACTGCGCAAGATCGAGCCAACATTCCACGCCGAGCGGATATTATCCAATAACACAGCTTTCACTTTATTATTTTTCCCTTCGGCTTTGCTCACATCGTCCCGATGTTTTTTTGGGAGGACAGGTTTCTCTATCTCTTCAAAAACTTTACTATCATTGATTTTCTTTTTCAAGACAACTTTTGTTTCCCCCAAACATTGCGGGCAGCGCACACCGAAAGAATGTCCCTCGGCCAGCGGATAACGCAACCCACAGCTTAAACAAACTCTGATCTCAAAAGATGATATTGGCATAACTAAAGGCTCAAGCCGCCGTCCTCGACGGCGTTTGGTGTGAACCTCGCGTCGAGGACGGCGCAACGAGCAGTTTTACTGCTGAATACAAAACATGATATCGGCATGGCTCTGATTATATTCGCTTGTGCTTAAGAAAGTTATTAATTAACACAACAAGCGGTAAAATCCAATACAAATGCAGATATATCATCGACTCGTCCCTGATTTTATTTATGATCGTTATCGTGCAGGTGAAATGCGCGGTTCCTTTCAGGGTGCATCCATGTTTGCAGATCTATCTGGCTTCTCCACAATGACCGATACGCTTTCACAGCATGGCTCACATGGTGCCGAAGTTTTAGCCGAAATGATGCGCGTTGTCTTCGAGCCATTGGTCAATGCTGTATATGCACAAGGCGGGTTTGTCATTGGCTATGCCGGGGATGCGTTCAATGCTGTTTTCCCTAGTGAACAGGTTGAGGGTGATATAGCGAAGCGCTGTCTGGCCTCCGCAATGGCGATCCAGTCGCAAGTCAAATCTCATTCACAGATATCTACTGCTTATGGAAACTTTCCCATTCATATCAAAGTTGGTATTGGCTTCGGCGAAACGAGATGGCAAATTTTCAAATCTGTAGATGACGCACATGCCACATATTGGTTTCGTGGTGACAGCCTCACTGGTGCTGTTGCAGCCGAGGAATGTTGCCGCCCTGGTGATATTGTTACCGATGCAAATTTGTATGCGCTCCTAAAAGACACAGTGCATGTTTCGAATGTGGCCGATTGTTTTCTAATTAAAAATGTTGATGCGGATGTACTGCCAGAGCCGCTTCCTGTTTCTCCGCCGATGCCTGCAGATGACCTCGTCGGTATTTTCTTCCCTGATTCAGTTGCCCGCCTGCCGCTGGCAGGTGAGTTTCGTCAGGCAGTAAATCTTTTTATAGATATTCCTGCGGGCATTTCTGATGAAGCCTTGATTGCACCATTCATGCAAACTGTATATTTATTGCAGGAACAATATGGTGGATATTTTTTACGGCCAGACCTGGGCGATAAAGGATTTAATTTGCTCATGATCTGGGGTGCACCTGCCGCACATGAAAATGATGTAGAGCGTGCCTTGAATTTTATTCTTGAACTTTCTGCACGTACACGCCTGTCTTTACGCGCGGGCCTTTCATATCGTATGGCATATGCGGGTTTTATTGGCGCGAGTCAACTCGAAGATTACACAGCGTACGGCTGGGGTGTGAACCTCGCCGCGCGTTTGATGGAACATGCTGGCCCCAGTGAGTTTTGGCTGGATGAAGAAGTAGCTCGACGCGCTGAAAAACAGTTCAACTTAAAATTTCTTGATGAATATCAATTCAAAGGTTTCAAGCGTAAACAAAAAACTTTTACTTTATTAGGCCGTAAGGAAGTTGCGGAGACTGTCTATCAGGGTCATTTGGTGGGGCGCAAGCGTGAGATGGAGTCACTTGCCGCATTTATTGATCCGTTAAAGCAGGGACAATTCGCTGGCGTGATGGTGCTGAAAGGTGAAGCAGGCATTGGCAAGAGTCGTCTCGTACACACCTTCCAGCTATCAGATTATTTTCACGATCAACCCACGCGTTGGGTGGTTTGTCAGGTGGATCAGATCCTACGTTTGTCATTTAACCCACTTAAAGATTGGTTGAAGAAGCGCTTTCAATTGTTGGAAGACCAGTCCGATGAAATTAATTTGATCGCATTCTCGCGCAACATACAGGAATTAGTAGTTGCCACAACAGATGCTGAACTTGCCGCCGAGTTGATGCGTACCAGCTCGGTGCTTGCGGCATTGGTCAATATCAGCCAGCCAGGTTCATTGTACGAAAGTTTAGATGCGAAGGGTCGTTACGATAATACGTTGACTGGTTTGAGCGTGCTCTTTCGCGCCGAGAGTTTACAAAAGCCGTTGATCCTTTTCATGGAAGATACGCACTGGCTGGACGAAGATACGGGCGCTTTCCTTTCTTATTTTGTGCGCACTCTGCTTGCAGAGCCAGATAAGCAATATCCGATTGCCATCATCGCCACACAGCGCCCCGAAGGCGATTCAGTCAAGATAATGGATGAAGTTTCAATGGCAGGCATACGGCTTGGGAAGTTGTCCACGGCCAGTATGAACCAGCTTGCGCAAGAAATTCTAGGCAAGCCGATTTCAAGCTTATTAACAAAACTACTGGATGATCGTGCCGATGGCAACCCGTTTTTTGCTGAACAAATCCTGCGTTATCTATTTGAGAATGGCGCATTGGCTTTGGATGCAAGTGGAAAATATTTTGCGAATGAACGGGCGCAGACATCCATGCCGACAGATGTGCGTGCTGTACTCGTAGCGCGCCTGGACCGTTTGGGTCAGCGTGTGCATGAAACTGTACAAACTGCATCTGTATTAGGTCGTGAATTTGAAATGCGCGTACTTGCTGAAATGCTTAGCTCTGATGATGAATTTCTACAGCATGTGAAGCAAGCTGAAAAAGCAAATATCTGGATGCCCCTGACAGAAATGGAATATATATTTAAGCATGCATTACTGCGTGACGCAGCTTACTTTATGCAATTGACTGGGCGATTAAAGGAATTGCATGGTTTTGCTCTTGCTGCAATGGAAGTAGTTTACGGTAATGATCTTGAATCTCATTATCCTGAATTGGCATATCATGCTGAAAAAGCAGACTTGAAAGATAAAGCACTTCATTACTTAAGCATGGCGGGGAAACTTTCGTTGAGTGTATATCAGAATACTCAGGCTATTGATTACTTCACGCGTGCATTAACCTTTGTGTCACCTGACGACTTGCGCATAAAATTTGATCTGTTGCTTTTGCGCGCGGAGTGTCATTACAATATCAGCAATCCCACCGAACAGCTAAAGGATCTGGATGTTCTTGACGAGTTGGCGAAGATGCTCACAGATGACGGGTTGTTGGCACGCGCCAATATGCGCCGCGCATATTATTTTTCAGGGTTGGGAGATTTCCAAGGCGTGCTTACATATGCATTGCAGGCAAAAGGTCTTGCTGAAGAAATGGGAGATGCAGAAACTGTTCTCGCAACCTATATGGTTTTGCCAAATGCATTTTTGCGTGTCGGAAAGGTTGATGAAGCTTATCAATATGCGAGAGATGCACTTGAGTTCACTCGAAAAAACAAAACTTGTAGCGAAGAAGGGCGTGCTTTAACGACATTGGGTTTGATCTCTCTTGAAAGGGATAGCCCAAGTGTTGCGATGACACATCATGAACAGGCACTTGTAATCGCAAGAGAGATGAAGGATAGATACCTGGAAGCTATGGCACTAAACAATCTCGCCAATACGGTGGGCTTATCTCAAGGAGATTTTTCTACTGCGCGGGACTATTTTGACCAGGCGTACTCTGTTTTTCATGAGCTTGGAAATATAAAATACAAGGGCGGTGTTCTAATGAATTTGGGTTGGGTGACGGGAATTTTAGGTGATTACTCTAAAGCAATTCATTATCATGAACAGGCTTTAACCCTCTTGCGTGAAGCTGGCAATCAATCTTTGGAGATGTATGCATACTTTAACTTGAGCGCAAGTGCAGTCGGGCAGGGTTTGGCGCAGGACGCATATCAGTGGGCGCAAAAGGCGCTTGAGCTTTCTACAAAACTTGGAGATCGGACAGGAGATGGTTGGGCTTATTTTTGTTTGGGATATGCCTTCTTACTAAAGAATGAAACAGATGAAGCGATAAAAGCATTTTTAAAGAGTATCGAGATTAGATCAGAAATAAATACTCCCATACTGGTTGTCGAGGCCCGTGCGGGATTGCTCAATGCTTATCTGAAAACAAATGATGCGGTTTCTGAGCCTGCGAAGCTTGAGGCTCAACATATCGTTCAATATATGGATAAAGACAAGTCATTTGAAGGCGCTGAAGAGCCGCTTCGAATTTATTTGTCATTGATTCGATTTTTAGAGAATACAAAAGACCCGCGTCTTACAGTCGTTTTGCAAAATGCAATTCAACTGTTGAATGCGCAGGTCTTAAAGTTACGTTCAGAAGATGCACGCCTGATGTTTATAGAAAACGTGCCGTGGCGGCGCACCATTCAGGAAGTGGCAAAAACAAACGGTTTACTTAACTGATTATGGGGAAAAGCCACCCGCAGGATCGCCATCGGTCAGTTCGATGGTGTTTTTTATTACTTCGCCGGTGTAATAGTATGGATTCCCGTTGCCATCGAAGATTACCACGCGTGATTTTCCCGGATCTGGAATCGTCACAAAAAATATTTCGTTGATATATTGGCCATTCTTTTTGATGGCAAAATTGTTGAACCAGCGAATGGGGTTGCCGTCAATCATATTGGTGGGGAGCCCGTCCACGCTTAACTTTTCCACCTGATAATCTCCATCGCCTGTCAGTTCAACCGTTACATCTGATTCAGAGCTTTTATCTTTCTCGATCTTATATTTTTTGTTGCTCTCTTTCTTGACCTTACCGGGAACTACTACTTTGTTTTGCATATCATTCTCCTCTCAAAGGTGATCTTGATGCTTTTATATGCGTAACCTATACATCTGGCTGGATATAACACTTTATAAAGATAATCGTTACACATAATGTAATACAAATTCCACGAATTGACGTCCCTTTATATATGGGAATGTCTGGAGGTACTAATGAATAAAAGATCGATTTTCGTATATATGCTGATTTTGGCTGCAATGGTATTAGTAGCTTTTCAATCTGTTTCGGCTGTGAACGCTGCGCCTTATCTTCAAGATGATCCCACGCCGGTCGTAGGAGTGACAGTTGTTTTGCCGGGTGAAACAGCTGCCCCGGAACAGGTCCCTGTGACTGGTGGCGTTGGAATGAATACGGTGCTGATTATTGGTGTACTGATGATCGCTGGTGTGGCTTTCCTGCTTGCTCTTGTAGCCTTGATGCGTAGACCCAGTGCGTGATCAACACAGCATACTTTTTAAAATATAAACTCCCTGCTAATCTAGCAGGGAGTTTATATTTAGCTCAGGGTTTTCATGTATCTCCAACTCTGAATAAATGCAACCGCAGATGTGATTACGAACACTCCCAATATAGACAGCGCGTATACATCCACGCTTATATTCGGCCAAAAATATAATCCTATTGCAACAGCTATTTCGATTACTGCGCTGATGAGCAGACGTTCGGCGAAATGCTTGTTGGTGGCATACCATATCTCTGGGTTTTTCAAAGTAGTGGGCACGCGAAAGCCGTAATACAGATTTGGCTTGATCTTGCCAGCGATTAATGGAAGAGCAATGAGCACCAGTAATAACCCGCCGACAATATAAATGAATAAGAGGGTCTGCATTGTTATTTCCTTTTTATAGACGTCAGATATAACTCTTCAACCTTTTTTCTCGCCCATGGTGTTCTTCTCAAAAACTTCAAGCTGGATTTTATACTTGGGTTATCTGTAAAACACTTGATCGCGATCCTCGTCCCTAATTCTTCAAAGCCATATTGCTGTACCAGATGATTAAGGATCATTTCCAGTGTGATGCCATGCAGAGGATCATTGGATTGTTCACTAGACATAGTCTACCTATGTAAACAGTGGTTCCATCGTAAGGCGTTCGGTGAGTGCGTGCATATCCTGCTCACTGGGGCGTGACTCAAAACGATGAGCCGCATCAAGTGTGCGCGGCAAAATATTTATATCACCTGCGGTGTTGAGGAATACTTGTGAATTACCAAAAACCCAATGCACTGCTAGATCAATGTCGGCTTGTTCTTCAAGCGGACGATACCATGTGGTACGGTTTTGCTGTGTATCATTCCAGGGGGATCTTGTAATGCCCTTAATCGTTTGCACCGCAATGGTGCGTTCCTTGCACACTGCAAACAATTTATTGAAGCCTTCTGCATAGCCCTGATTTTGCATCATCACATGATTGTATGGCAGCAACACAGAGTCAAAATCAAACTGTTCCAATGAGCGCAGATGAAACTCTGTCACTGGTACGCCATGCCCGGTGACGCCGATGAAGCGTACCAGTCCTTCATCACGTGCCTGGATGACCGCTTCCATTACGCCGCCGGGACCGAACGCAGTGCTCCAATCAGGTTCTTCGTGCAAACCGTGGAGCTGGATCATGTCCACTTGGGGAACATGTAACAGGTCAAGCGAGCGGCGGATTTGATCATACGCAGTCTGCTTCGTACGTTCACCTGTTTTGGTCGCGAGGAAAAATTGTTTCCCGTTGCGGCGAATCCAATCTCCTAACAGCTTTTCAGATTGACCATAGCTTGAAGCAGTATCGACATGGTTGATTCCGTTTTGCAAGATCAAGTCCATGGTCGCGTCTACATCTTTTTGAGGCGTCTCCCAAAATGCGGCGGCACCAAAGATGGTACGGGTGCTTTCATGGCCGGTGCGGCCAAAAAGAAGGGTGGGTATCATGGCTCTCCGTTATGGATTTTTAATCTGACGCGAATGTGAAAACATAGCTACGCCTGTGGCACCAATTACAGCTATTAATATCAGCCATGCCCATGTGCCGCTCAATGCCCAGTTGACTTTCTTATCTAATGGAACTGTGGCGTTGACCCACACCAGCCCCACAATGGAAGTTGCAGCGATGACGATAAGGGTCAAGCCGAGAGTTTGCCACTCAACAGATGCGGCTTTGCGTGCGATTAAATATGAACCCACTGCCATGGTAATGAAAGCGCCGCTGTACATTTGACCGTGAAAGGCATCAATCGGCCAGGGCCAAAAAGCGGATGCAGCTACGGGCGCAACGATCAATGTCAACCCATATAAACCAAGCAAGGCTGCAAATGCGAAAAGAAAATATCGCCAACGTTCGTTGGTAGGGTGTGCATTAGCAGGCGCAAGGTCTCTTAGGAGCCAAAGATGATAGGCGCTATTGATAGGCAGAGCGATATAAAATAAGATCCATACAAATGTGACGGGGTTTTGGAAATCAAATTTATCAAGGTTGAATAATATGATGCCAAGGACTATGGTTGTGAACACAAAGATCATTGGCAAAACAATTCGCGCTGGCGCCCACCGATTGTGCAAGACCATCAATGCTGTGGCAGTAAAAGAACCGAGATAAACCGCTCCTACGAAACCTGCATTGAATGGCGCAATGACCCAGGGCCAGTGTGGGCGTACCAGGTCAGGTAAAAAGAATACACTGCCTGCAATTAAAAGCAGCATGGCTTCAGTCCAATTGAAGACCCTTAGCAGGGCCGGTAGTATTGGATTGTTTGAGCTGGGTGGACTTGTATTCATCAATATCTTAATTACCAGTGCCTACTGCTACAAAAATGAATACGAAGTATGCAATAAAACAGCAGATGCTAATGACAATCAAGCCGACTTGAATGTAACCCATAATGATTCCTGCGGTTGCCATGCCATCGCCTGCAAACTTGGGCGGAACAGCGCGTGTCTCCTTCCTTGCCATGTACCCGGTGATGATAGCAATGATCGTACCGATCACTGGAAAGACACCGAATCCCAGGAGGCCTGCGATCATGCTGACCATGGCTAGAGTGCTGGTTGGCAGTTGCGTAGGGGGCACGCCGTATTCTATTTGTTGTGGATCATTGGATTGGTTCATGATATTTCTCCTTATTTAATATTATATTGTCAGTATCTACTTCATGGCAATATGCTGATTTTAATTTGCTTGGTAAAACTGGGCAAGCCGGGGTGATGTGTAGCTTCAGAATATCATAATCTACTATGTTCAGCGGGTCATACGCGATGTCGCAGATGAATGATGGTTGTAATATTAATCATTGCCTAGTGGACTCCCCATTTCAGTACTATATATAAAACTTGAGTACAATAGACTTATGAAATTTGGCCTGCGCAATGTCTCTTATGTATACCCTAATGGAACGGGTGATATCTGGGCAGATACCAAAGCCCACATCCAGCGTGCTGAACGTGATGGCTTCGACTCGTTTTGGGTGATGGATCATTTCTATCAGCTGCCCTCACATGGTTCCGAGCACGAACCCTTCCTCGACGCTTGGACAGTTCTGCCTGCGCTGGCGGCAGTTACCAGTCAGATAAGAATCGGCGCGATGGTTAGCCCCGTTGCATATCGTAACCCTGCGTTGCTCGCTCGTATGGCATCCAGCCTCGATCACATCAGCAATGGGCGTATGAACTTTGGTTTTGGCGGGGGAGGCTACAAGCCTGAATATAAATCCTATGGCTATGAGTTTATTGATAAAGGTTCCACCCGCCTCGCACAAATGAAGGAAGCACTGCAACTCATCCTTGGCATATGGGCAGAAACTCCCTTTACATTTCATGGCGAATACTTCCATGTTGAGAATGCCATTCTTGAACCGAAACCGCTCCAAAAACCACATCCTCCTATCTTGATCGGCGGTGTGGGACCAAAGGTCACCATGCGCATCATTGCTGAACTGGGAGATGCCTGCAATCTATGGGGGCCGCCTGATGAATTTACCAAACAGCGCGAGACCCTTAAACGTCATTGTGATGATGTGGGACGCGACGAGAGCACAATAGAAAAGACTACCTATGATATGGTCATTTGTGCGCCGACCGAATCGCAATTACAAGCGAAGATCAGCCAACTCCTGCCGAAAGGCATTGAACCGTGGATGGCTTTAGTCGGCACACCATCCAGACTGATCGATATTGTAGGGGAGTATCAGCAAGTCGGTGCAGATCATCTCTGCATGGATTTTTCAGGGAATGACCCAGAGTCTTATCAACTATTTGTTGATGAAGTAATGTCGAAGTTTCGATAACTATTATGTCGTTGTCATATGTCGTTGTGAGGGCGCACTTGTACTTTCCCCGACACTTGCGCCACACTGCTTTTGTTGCAGTGCAGGTGAGCAATCCCCTCGTTATATTGGGGGTTGCCTCGTCGGGAAGAGCAAAAGCCCTCCTCGCAATGACATATGTAATAACTCACCATAACTGGGGATTGTAAAGTCAAATCCATGGTCGTATACTCGAGTAAAGCACAGCCCTGTACGTGAAGAAACAGGAGTTTTCATGTCTCATCGTCATTCCATACTTTGCATCCTTCCACCCTATATGCTTGAACAGATCGCGCAGCGCGGCACAAGCGGACAGCGTCAGACTGCTGCGCGTTCGATAGCAGCCTCCCAACAGATTCGCAACAAACGGCGCGGTCTTTCCCTGGCTACGTTCAGAGGCGCGCTTCACGCAAGAATGGCAGCAACCACTTTAAAACAGCGTGCCGTTTATAGCGCAAATTTCAGCACACAACTGCCCGGCACATTATTGCGTGGTGAAGGCGATGACCCCGTTTCAGACCCCGCTGTCAACGAAGCCTATAATGGCTGCGGCGATACGTATGATGTGTTCAGCACTGCCTTTGGCAGAAACTCCATCGATAACAACGGACTAAAACTTATCTCCACTGTTCATTATGATAAAGGTTACGACAATGCCTTTTGGGATGGCGAGCAAATGATCTATGGAGATGGAGATGAAGACCGGCCCTCCACTGAAAGATTATTCAATCGTTTTACTGTTTCCCTTGATATTATCGGCCACGAATTAACGCATGGCGTTACACAATACGAAGCCAACCTGGACTATAACAATCAGTCAGGCGCACTGAACGAAGCCATCTCCGATATTTTTGGATCATTGGTCAAGCAGTATAAGCTTGGTCAAACCGCAGCTGAAGCAAATTGGATCATTGGCGATGGTCTATTCACAGCGAATGTTAAAGGTGTAGGCATTCGCTCATTAAAAGCCCCTGGCACAGCTTATAACGATTTTGTACTGGGCAGTGATCCGCAGCCAGCACACATGCGAGATTACGTCACTACAATTGAAGATAATGGCGGCGTCCATATCAACTCTGGCATTGTCAATCATGCTTTTTATATTATGGCTGCTGAGCTTGGCGGCTTTGCATGGCAGAAGGCAGGTATGATCTGGTACACCGCCCTCACCGAAAAATTGACGAGCGGATCCAACTTCCAAAACGCGGCCAACCTTACCTACGAAGCAGCTGCTCAGATATTCGGCGCAAACAGTTTGGAACAAAAAGCCGTCAAGAATGGCTGGTCTCAAGTTGGTATTAGCATTACAGGCATTGGCAGCGAAGAACCAACACCCACTCCTATACCAGACCCTATTCCTGTACCACCCGTTTCCGTGCCTGAGCAAGGTCAGGGATGTATGACCGTACTTATGCGTGCATTTGGTTTACGCAAATGATGCAGATCATCTTCGAGCGCACAGGTGGCATCATGGGACGTAAAGTCAGCGTGAGCCTTGATTTGGATGAAATGCCATCGGATCAATCCACAACTTTGAGACGGCTCGTGGACGAATCAGATCTCTTTACGCTGGATGAAGAACCAATAAAAACATCCCGTCCCGACGAATTTATCTATACTATTACAATCACTACCAAGACCATCCAACAGACAGTTCGCGCAAGCGATACATCTCTACCTGAAAGCCTGCGTCCGTTGTTGAATGAATTATTGACACATACCGGATAAGCAATAATATATTCTATATAAAAAAGGCCAGTCTTAAGACTGGCCTTTTGTTTCGTCAGTAGTTGTACTGCTGACGGTTCGGCACGCTTCGCGAACTGCTGGAATAACCCTCGTTATATTCAGCAGGAAACTTTTATATCACCAAAATCAAAATCGTCCATAAACTTGCACCTAATAAAATCACCACTCCGAAAACAGCAAACGTCAACCGCATACGTCCTGCTGCAGCTTGTGCGAGACCAAAGAGAAAGAAAGCCACGGCCATCACGGTCAACACGCCTACATAAGAGTCAGCTTTGCTGCTCCATTCCTGATAAGCATCTGTAGCAGCGTTTTGCTTTTCAGTCAACTCATTTGCCTTATCGTAAACATCAACAAGATACGCTTCGAGGTTCGGAAGCCCATCTTCGGTTGCAGGGGCATAACGTGCGTCTGTATAAAAAATTGAAAAAGCTTGCAGTTTATCCGCGCGTGCCTGCAATGCTGACGCGATCACATCACTGATAGCCACGCCTTGCTCATTTCCATCTTCCTGAAGTTCCAACGAAGTGATCTGCATCACAAGCGATTCCTGCGCCTCGCGTGACTGGCTTGTTAGCGTATTTAAGTCATACGTGGTTTGCAGTCCCGTACGATGCACTTCGCTCGAAGCCAGAATTGCATAATATTGTGAATCGCGGTTGGCATTATTCGCACGTATATTTGCATCTGCCTGCAAGCCAGCCACAATAGAGGTGACGATTGTTGTGATCAAGGTCAGCACCATGATCGATGTCTTATATCGTTCAGGTGCGTCTTGAATTGTTTGTTCACTCATAGCACGCCTCCGCGCATTGAAACGAAGATGATTTCCACCACGATGAACCAGGCCACACCAAAGAGATAGATTCCCAGCCCGATCATTAACATGATTAAACGCGAACGCTTTGCGCTTAACTCGGAGATGGCCAGCCAGAACAAGCTGATCGCCAGCAACACGACTCCCACAGTAAGCCAACGCTGTTCATTTCCATATTGATCGGCCAGTTCGAATGAAGCCAGCGGATCAAGCGCGGCCAGATCGGGTGCCTCTGCTTTAAGGTCGGCAAAACGTTGATCAAGATCATATGTCCCATCTGGCTTGAGATATTTTTCATCCGTTGAAAACGGCTCTGCAAGCAATTGCAAATTCGGCAAAAGGTACTGACGTAAATTTTTGGCCTGTGCTTCTGCGATGCTGTTATTGCTTGCTTCAAAAGATTCCAACTCTGCCAATGTCACTGCATAAGTTTGAGCATGACTGGCTTGTTCATAGGTCTTGCGCCAGTCTTCATTTTCTGCTGCCTGTTTTTTCACTGCATCGATCAAACCCAATCGGGCCGCATCTCCAGCCGCAGAACTGACCGCGCTAGCCCGCCACGCTGCGAGCGCAGTTGTGACTGAAACCAACGCGATCACGATCGCAATGAATATATCCAGCCGCGGCGATTCTATTAAACGTTTGAGCATACTTTCTTTCTCCTAATGATATATAGTGTCGTTTAAACAGCAGCAATTTTACCGCGCATCAGCTCGTCTACAAATTTCCAGCGTTTCGTTTTTGTGTAATCTCCGTCTTCTGGGTAAAAATATTTTGCGTAATCAGCCCAATTATCCACACCAAAGTTATTGTCTTTTATCCCATTCCCCAGAAGATAACGCTTTATTCTTTTTTCTGCCCATTCAGAAAGATCGTTATCTTTTTGCCAGCCAATATACATGCTAACTGATTCAGCAAAGTCCTCTTTGCGATTGAAATTCCAGTTTGAACCGCTCGGCTTATCTCCATAGAAATATCCCGCTTTATTACATCCGCGTAACCTTCCACGGCGGCCAGTAGCGCTCTCTAAGCCGTTTCGTCCTGCATCCCATTCACCGCTGAACCTTCTAACTTTTGAGAGCAGGGGGTTAGTAAAGCCTCCCGTATATTTTTCAAGCTCAACGGATAATTTCCAACCGTAATTTGCATCCCAGGCATGTGTCATTTCATGGATCACTGTCCATGATGAAAACGTTCCCTTGTTGGAAAAGCTCACTCGATGTTGCATTGCCTCTCCGCCATGTGAACCCATCTCTCTTTTCTTTACAATCACGCCGCCCAGATGTTGAATGAACCGATCTTCTCCACCCATGGCATTTGCCAACAATGTAACGGCATGATCAAGTTTATCTAATTCGCCAATCGACCATGTTCCATCTTTCCATTGGCTCTCGCCATCTCCCCAATCTGGAAGAACGTCTACATGATAAATTGATTGCAAGTATGCCAGTTTTTCAGCAGCAGAATGAGCTTCAAAATGTTTCATTGGAAGTAAGCATACAGGAAAACCATTTAGGAATCAAGCCTGGCAAGATGCTAATAAGGTTTATTCTATATTTCCACTTGTTCCATAATAGGCGCCATGTTCTCCTTTTTGATTAGTCCCCCAATACGGGGATTTCCCCTTGACATCACATACCCTATAATACTTTTAATGAAACGCTTCGCGCTATTAATTCCGCTTCTTCTTTTGATCTTTAGCCTGCTTCCGTCCGAACGGGCAGGGGCATTACGCCTGCATCTCTCTCCTCCTAGCCTCACCGCGCTGGATGTCGTCGCTGAAGTGAACGCGCTTCGCACCTCGAAGAATTTGCCACCTTATGAAGTAAGCGCGATCTTAATGAATATTGCCCAATCTCACGCGGATTATATTGCCAGCACAGGGGTTGTCACGCACTTTAGCGCAGATGGTACATATCCATATCAACGTGCTATTACTGCGGGTTACTCTGTAGCAGGTGACCTTTCACAAGGCGGCTTCTTTTCTGAGAATGTAGATTCAGGAACGGGTTTAACAGCTGATGGTGTGGTAAGTGATTGGCAAGGTGACCCTGATCATTTGGATACCATGACCTCGTTATATCTGAAGGATATTGGTGTTGGTGTTGCTGTCGCCAACGGTGTCACATATTATGTCTTAGACGCTGGCGCATCCACTGGCGACCCCGTTATTGTTTCAACTTCTTCGATAGTTTTTACACCCACATTAGGTACACAATCTGCGGTTGTATTGGTAAATACGCCTATTGAAAGTGGCGAGGTGTATCATATTGTTGAAGCCGATCAAGCCTTGTGGAGCATTGCAATTGCTTATGAAACTACTATCGAACAACTCAAGCTCTTGAATGCTCTTGCATCCGATGAAATCTTCGAGGGGCAAAAACTTTTGGTACGAAAACCCGTCATTAATACAGAAACACCCACAGCAGTGATTACGGCTACTTTTGGAATTCCAACTTCTACCGCTACAGTGCCAGTTACAGCAACTATTACATCTACTCCAACGCCGCTGCCAGCTCCACCTACATCACGTCAGAGCGGCGGCATGGTGGTGGGTATTATTGTTTTTATCGCGCTGTTAGGGGCTGGGATTGGCTCGTGGGTAGGCAAGAAAAAGACTCCATAAAGTATAAAGCTGATCAACCTCGTTTTTTTTTAATTTACTAGTCATCGGGCCGACCTACTGTCAGCCCGATTTTTTCAAGTAGAATAGGGCAGCCAATTTATGAGGACTGGATGAAAAGACTCGATCAATTAACTTCTACGCGTTTTATTGCAATTCTGTTGGTTCTGTTCTATCACGGTGGGGGAGGGGTGTATTTTTCGTTATTAAACATTTTTCCGATCTCTGCTCTTTTACACGCGGCGCCAACCGGTGTTAGTTATTTATATGTGCTTTCGGGATTTGTCATGTCGCTCGTATATTTCCGTCCCAAGGAGAAATTTGATATCGCCAGTTATTGGACCGCGCGTTTCGTTCGTATTTACCCTTTGTACATCATCTCGTTTTTAATGGTTTGTTATTACTATATTGATTTTGTTGCAAGGGTCAAGCCGCAGAAAATTCTTGCGAATATTTTTGTCTTGCAGGCTTGGATACCAACTTATGCGCAGTCTTTCAATTATGCATCATGGTCAATGACCGTTGAGTTTTTCTTTTATGCTGTGTTTCCATTTTTTATTTTATGGGCATATAAGCAGTCTACGAAAAAACTGATCTGGACTTCACTAATTCTGTGGATGCTCAGCCAACTTATTTATGAGAGTCTTTGGAGCGGTATATATCCGCAATATCGGAATTTTATTGTCTATTTTCCTCTTTTCCATTTGAATTCATTTATTATGGGTGCTGTGGGTGGTATTTGGTTTTTACGTGTTGGGCAGGATCAAGTTATTAAACCCTCCACCAATTTGTTTATCCTTGCGGGATCCATTTTTCTTGCAGCAGCTTATACAATTGCGAGCAGTATTTTCCCCCAACTTCCGTACAACCTTCAACCGATGGCGGGACTTCTGGCTCCCATACTAACTCTCATTATCGTTAGCCTTGCCATGGATAAAACCCGTCTTTCAATTTTTCTAAATCGTCCAGCACTGGTTGCTCTAGGCGAAACAGCGTACGCATTGTATATCTTACATGTACCCGTTGTCTGGATTTACGAACGTGCTCTGGAAAATTCATCTTTGGCCAATCCCCGGCTTGTTTTTGACTATACCTTTATTCCGCTGATGATCGCTATTGGGGTGTTTGCTCATTTTTATATTGACCGTCCGCTGCGTAACTGGTTAAAGAATATTTTGAAAAATATCAGTATGCCGCTTCTTATTCTGGACCTTGTGATTATTGCTGCTTCGGTTTACATTTCCTTTAACTTCCGCTTTGAAGGTCGAAAAGAAATCCTTTCCTATCGTTCAACTGCTTTATTGATGTTTTGGTCAGCTTTTCTTTTGCGTACAGTTCTTTCTGCGACTTTTAATACCTTTAACCCAAACAATCTATATGGTTCGTTTCAACAACTTGCTCGCCCCGTTCTACTCTCTGTGACGATTGGTTCTGTAGTTCTGGCTGGTATTATCTTTACAGCATATTCCCTGGGTCAATTTGAAAACTTTCCGCGCAGTATCTTTATCATAGATTGGGTACTAGTGCTCGGGCTTTCTCTTGCTGTCCGCCTGCTATTTAAGTTTTTTGGAATTTACAAACAGACTTCTGCCCCGACATAGTGTTTTTAAAGGAGTTGAAAAAATGAGCAGAAAAATATTTGTGTACTCTTTAGTCATTTTTTGCTTCATTCTTTCGGGTTGTTCTCCCTCGGTAAATGAACAACCCCCTGTACAAGATAATTCTGATATCAAAGATTTTGAATCTGTGACAATGAACACACCCGGTGTTATGGAGATTTATCAAGGAACAAACGAGTCGTTAGAAATAAGTGGTGATCCTGCTATAACTTCTTCCATAGCAGCCAAAGTAATTGATCGAATATTGACGATTTCCTCTGAAATAGATTTGCCAACCAATTCATCCATAACCTATAAGCTTTTCGTAAAGGATTTATCAAGTGTAGTTTTGAATGGCTCCGGCGTTATAAAAATTCCCGCTTATACATCAGATAACCTTGAATTGACGATTAATGGTTCCAGTAGAATGGACCTCGGTGATATCAAAGTGAGCAATTTGAAATTTATTATCAATGATTCAGGTAGCATTGCTGCAGACTCTGTAAATTCTAATTCTGTATCTATTATTTCAAAAAATGCTGGCGCAGTTATTATTGAAAGCGGCCAAACAGCGGACTTAATGGTTGAGCTTGGCTCAGGCACATTCCTTGGGGCAGATTTCAAAAGCACAAATGCAAATATTGATTTAATTGGTTCGGGCTCTGTCCAGGTATGGACAGTTGAAAAAATGGATGTCACGATTGATGGAAGTGGGAATGTAACTTATTTTGGCGAACCAACTTTAAGCATAAGCATAAATGGCGGCGGACAATTAACGGGCGGTGGTAATAAATAGTTTTTATCGCGTCAGGGAATAGTTTCTAAACAAAATATCTTGAACCCTCCACAACTCTTATGGTATCCTCAACACCCCGCTTATGAAAAATTTACTTCGCATCTCTATTTTCCTCAAACCTTATCGCTGGCAGGTGGCGGCTACGCTTGTGATGTTGTTGACGCTCACTGGCCTCAACCTGCTGGTGCCGCGCATTATTCAATCTGTAATCGACGATGGACTTGTTGGCGGACAGACCAATAATCTTGTCCGCTCGGCGCTTCTTTTATTTATACTGGGGCTTGGTTCAGCAATACTAAATTTGTTTCACCGCTACATTTCCGAATGGATCGCTGTTGCAGTGGGCTATGACTTGCGAAATCGCATGTATGACCATATTCAGCATTTGCCATTTACATACCATGACCATATCCAAAGTGGACAGTTGATCTCGCGTTGTATCGAAGATGTGCGTTCGATTGAAAAATTTGCAGGCTCGTCTATTGCTGAACTTGTGCGCTTTGTGTTTTTATCGCTTGGCATCTTGTTGGTGATGTTTTCAGTGAATCCAACACTGGCAATTATTTCCCTGCTGCCGATCATTCCCCTCATTATTATGACAACCAGTTTTGGGACAAAGGTTAGTGCATTATTCTTTGCTGTGGATACGGCTGTTGGTGACGTTTCAAATCGTTTGCAGGAAAATGTAACAGGTGTGCAGGTGGTACGAGCCTTTGCGCGTGAGAATTATGAGATCGAACGTTTTGAAAAAGCAAACAAAAATGTTTTCAAGACATGGATCAGGGTGATCGATGAATGGGCGAAGATCATGCCAACTACCAACTGGCTGACATTAGTTAGCACGATGTTGATCTTATGGTTCGGCGGCCAAATGGTCATGGATGGGACTCTTACTATCGGCACAATCGTGGCATTCAATGCTTACATTTTGATGATGGCTGAGCCTGCACAGGCGCTAACAGGCTTGGTGAACGCAGGCGGAGAAGCGGCAGCGGGCGCTCAACGCGTGTTGGAAGTTTTGGATGTTGAGCCAGAGATTCAATCATCAACGAATGCCATCAAGTTAGAGACATTGCGTGGAGAGGTGGAATTTCGTGATGTAGGTCTGAAATATCTAAACGAAAGAATAGCCTCATTGGACGGAATCAATTTGAAGGTTGAGCCGAATCGTCTCGTTGCGCTGATCGGACCAACGGGTTCGGGAAAAACGTCTTTGGTAAATTTGATCCCGCGATTTTATGATGTCAGTGAAGGCGTTTTGATGGTGGATGGGGAGGATGTTCGTGAACTGGATTTGGTTTCTTTACGAAAGCAAATTGGTATTGTTTTGCAAACATCGTTATTGTTTTCTGATTCGATAAAAAATAATATTGCTTATGGCAGACCTGAGGCAACATTTGATGAAGTGGTTGCAGCTGCAAAAGCAGCTCAAGCGGATGAATTCATTGAAGGCTTTCCAAATGGATATGAAACTGTCGTTGGTGAAAGGGGCGTAACTTTGTCGGGCGGACAGCGTCAGCGAGTGGCAATTGCGCGCGCCTTGCTGATGAATCCACGTATTTTGATATTGGATGATTCACTTTCAAGTGTGGATACACAAACTGAGCAATTGATCCAGTCGGCATTGGATACATTGATGGAAGGCAGAACCACGTTTGTGATCGCTCATCGTTTGTCTACTGTGCGCCGCGCGGATATGATCCTGGTGATGGATAAGGGACGTATTGTCCAACGCGGCACACATGATGAGTTACTGCGTGAAGGCGGCTTATATAAAGAGATACATGATCTGCAATTGGTAGGTCATGCAACATTCACAGAAGAGATGGAAGCTTTGGAAGAGATTGCCGAGTCAAGCTCAAATCGTGAAGAACATGAGAATACGTTGATGCAGAGAAGGTCAAATACGTAATATTATGGCAATAAAAATCATTCCTCCAACATTTATTACACAATCAGAAGAATCGCTGGATAAGGGCTACGATCCCAAAGTGGCGCGCGGACTTTTGCAATTCGTGAAGCCATATGCAGGGCAAATGCTGATCGCATTATTCCTGATGATATTGGTTACGGTGGCGGCGGTTTCAGGCCCATACTTTGTGAAGCTGGCAATTGACAATGGCATCACGGCCAAAGACCCTGTAGCTTTGAAGAATATTGTCTTGATCTTTCTAGCGGTATCCATTGTACAGTTGTTTGTGAATTATTTACGCGTGCGGATCATGTCACGCGTGGGACAGTACGTATTGTATGACGTGCGCACAGCAATGTTCAATCATTTGCAAAAACTTTCTTTAGGCTTCTATAATCGTTACAGTGTTGGTCGCGTGATCACGCGTGTGATCAATGACGTGGGCACATTGCGTGAGTTTATCACCTGGGCAGTACTGGCAATTGTGCGTAATTTGCTTGGCATCGTAGGTACGCTGATTGCCATGCTTACTTTAAATCTAAAATTATCCTTGCTGACGTTTGCAGTACTGCCAATTATGATTTTTGCGACGATTGCATTCAGAAATGTAGCGCGTAAGAATTATCGCAAAGTGCGCGCGGCGGTCTCATGGGCAAACTCAACTCTGGCAGAAAATATTAACGGCGTGCGTGTGGTGCAGGCCTTTTCGCGCCAGGAACATAATTATTTAAATTTTCGAAATTATATTAATCGTTATTTTTATGAGACCAGCCTAGATGCGGCGAAGGTTGCTTCTGTGTTCACTCCCGTTGTGGATGTGCTTGGTGCGGCAGCAACGGCGTTGGTCATTTATGTGGGCGGCACTGCTGTGTTGGGCGAGTCTATTACGCCGGGTGTGTTGATCGCATTCGTATTGTATGTTGACCGTTTCTTTGAACCGATTCGTGATCTGAGTCGCCGCTTTGATACGTTGCAATCCACAATGGCGGGTGGGGAGCGCATCCTCGAGTTGCTTAAGACTGAGGTGGAAGTTCAAGATGCAGAGAATGCTCAAGCTTTGCCGGCAATTAGCGGCGGAGTCCGATTCGAAAATATCTCCTTTCATTATTCCGATGATCCGACTTTAGTCCTCGATCAAATTGATCTGGATATCCACGCGGGTGAGACTGTCGCGTTTGTGGGGGAGACGGGCGCGGGCAAGACGACAATTGTGAAGCTGTTGACGCGCTTCCATGACCCAACGGACGGCTGTGTGCGCGTGGATGGATTTGATCTGCGGACGGTGACTCAGCAATCGCTGCGCAAACAAATGGGTATGGTGTTACAGGATCCATTTTTGTTTAATGGCTCGGTAAAAGAAAATATTTTATTTGGACGATTGAATGCCAGTGATGAAGATGTGATCGCGGCGGCGAAAGCTGTTGGTGCAGATGATTTTATTTTGAGGCTAAAAAACGGATACGAAACTTCAGTAGAAGAGGGCGGTGTTTTGCTAAGTGTGGGGCAGAGACAGTTAATCTCGTTCGCGCGTGCCTTGTTAGCAGACCCGCGCATTTTAATTTTGGATGAGGCCACATCTTCAGTGGATATTCAAACGGAGCAGATCATTCAATCTGCACTGACCAGATTGTTGAAAGGGCGCACATCCTTTGTGATCGCACATAGGTTATCCACCATCACAAATGCAGATCGGATCGTGGTTATTCACGATGGCAAGATCGTAGAAGAAGGAAAGCATAGCGAGTTGTTGGGAAAACAAGGAATGTATTACGAGCTATATAAGACGGGATTTCAGGAGTAATGGATTATTGCAGGGGAACCACAGTGCTTTATGCGGTGTATAGTTCGCAGGAGGTACTATGCGTAAAATATTTTTGCTAATCATACTTGGAGTACTACTTGCCGCATGTGGCGGAGCGGTGACGCCAGCTTCGACCCCAACGGTCATGCCATCAGCTACTTCAGACGCCAACCCCATGTTGCTTAGGCAAGTTGAACTCGAAACCCAAACAGGGACTGCCTATACACTTGCCTGGAGTTTCGATGGAGAAACACTTGCAGTAGCATCTGGCGGCGAGATAACACTTTTGCGTGATGATTTGAACGAAATACAAGCGGTACTGGAACCAGATAACGGCGCCCTTGGCGTTACTTGGAATTCTGATGAGACTCAATTTGCCACAGTGAACGGTTTTAAGAATCCTACGATCACGATCTGGGACTTTGACGGGGATAATCAAATAGCGCACATTCAGGATGTTCAAGCGGATACTGATCAATATGGCGTGGCATGGAGTCCAAATGGAGCAATATTAGCAACGCTGGCGGGAGATGCACAAAGTGTAATTCAGCTTTGGGATACAAATACATGGGTGATGACTCAGGAATTTGAGTTGCCTTATACCAAACCACGCCGGGCATTAAGTTGGAATGCTGACAGTTCCTCTCTTTATGGGGCAGGCGAATTAACTGGACAAACAGCAATTTTTGTCATGAAAGTAACAGATGGAACTGTGGAAGAACTTGGAAAATTTCCTGTCGCACAAGCGGAAGTCTTTGCGGTTTCACCTGATGCAAGCCGAATTGCGATTTCAGATCCGCGTGGCGTTGTACTTATTGTTGATGCCGTTTCTGGTGAAATTGTGGGCGGATTTAAATCTGTAGACCAATCCGTTGACATGGCTTGGAATCCAAATGGCATGACTCTGGCAATTCTCAGTTATGAGGGGACATTGCAGTTGTGGCAGACTCAGCGTTAATACAATAGATAATGTGTATAAAAAACTCTTCATTGGCTACAGTGAAGAGTTTTTCTTTTAGATAGCTAGTGGAACGAGTGTATAATTTGGCTTCATAAAACTCTTGTAAAATTCTCAATGAATATATGATGGAGGTGTAGCCGTGATACAACCCCTTAATCAAACAGTGACTCTTACGCGTTATTTCTCCCTGATCGTGGGGATTTTATTTGTCCTGGCGGGCATCGGGGGATTTTTGCCGGTAATTACTCAACCACCTCCTGCTGATGCCATGCCTCTTCATAATATGTCGACCAGTCATGGTTATCTGCTCGGTTTATTCCCGATAAATATACTTCATAACATATTCCACTTCACGGTGGGTGTGTTGGGCTTGTTGGCTTACAAGCAATATTCAACGTCACGGCTTTTTGCGCAAGGCTTGGCTGTCACTTTAGGCATTTTGACAGTCATGGGCTTATTCCCTATGTACAATACGATGTTTGGTTGGTTTCCACTCTATGGGCACGATATTTGGCTGCACGGTTTAGAGGCTGTCATTGGTGCATACTTGGGATTTTTTGCTGGCAGCCAGCAGCAGCTTGTGAATTGATCGAAAACCTTTTCATATTGGAGCAGTACATACATGTTTGATACCTCAGAAAAGAATCCAACTATTCCATCGTATTTGTATTGGATCACATGGGTAGAATGTTCAGTTGTTTTTATGGCCGCTGTTCTGCTTTTTTTTCTTCCAGGTGTTGCGCAGAATTTGTGGGCTTGGGAAATTCCGCCTTATAACTCTCGTTTTGTAGGCACGATTTACTTTTCAGCCTATATTCCCTTGATCATTCTTTGGGTTACCAAACGCTGGTCGCCGGGGCGATTGATCTTGTGGATGATCTTTGTATTTACAGCATCTGTGATGCTGGTCATGTTTATCCATTGGGAAAGTTTTGCCTGGTCACGCATGGCAACGTATCTGGTTTTTTGGCCGTTGTACATTTTTTTGCCAATCAACTCGGCTTTGCACTTGTATTGGTATAGGAATGTAGAAGCTCCACCAGCGACTCAGATGCCAGCCTCTTGGCGTTCGTTGCTGTTTGGAATGGCTTTGCTTTTGACTGCCTATGGCTTGGGGTTGCTCATTGCACCAGAGTCGTTGACCAGATTTTGGCCGTGGCCGGTGGATGCGTTTCATGGTCAAATGTACGCTTCAGCCTTCCTTACGCCGGCCGTGGGATGTTGGTGGCTGGCGTACTATGGCGAAACGCCAGCGGAAGATTTGGTGATTGGGCTGAATTTACTCTCTGCCGGGTTTTTGACCATCACTGGTATTCTACTTACTAGTGTAGCTGCTCCTGCCGAACGACAGGTTGATTTACTTGCACCGGGCGTCTGGGCTTTCATATTCATGTTTGCTTTTTCAGGCGTGGTCGGACTGGCCTTAACTTTACGGGCGAGATCAAAACGATTGACTTTGCAATAAAAAATATATGAAAGGAATGGGAAATAAAATGACTACTACTGATGAAAAAAATAATGAATACTTATACAAATCTGCGGTCTTCATGCGAGATGGACTTGCTGATGTGCAGGCGAAAATAAATAAGCTGTATCAAATTGAAGAATTGGAAGATTATGTCAACATCAAAGATTCTCCAATTGAGCATTTGCAGGCAGCTGTGGCTCCGTTGATCGGGCAGGTCAATGACTTCCTAGATTATGCTCATACCGTTACAGATACAATGGAGTTGAGTCTGGAAGATGTGGATATTTATGCCCTGTTAGACGGTGTAATGACTATTGCAGATCAATTGGTTGATCAAAAAGGCGGGGTTACATTGGAAGATGATATTGCAAAAAACCTGCCAACGATTGAAGGAGACGCCATGCGTCTATCACAGGTCTTATTGAATTTGATTCATAACGCAGTCAAATTTACAGACAAGGGCTATATCACCGTTCGCGTTGCGCGTGAAGCGAATAATATTTTATTTGAAGTTCGCGATACAGGGCTTGGGATAGCAGAAGCAGACCAGGAACTGGTCTTTGAGCCGTTTGAAACTATTCTCGAAGATAAGAAAGACCCTCGACTCGGCTTTGGCCTTGGATTAAAGATAGTAGAGCATATCGTTCAATTGCACGACGGCGAGACTTGGTTCGAGAGTAAAGCAGGGGCAGGGAGTTCGTTCTTTTTTACCATCCCCGTTTAGCCTGATCCATGTTTATTTCCCTCCAGCCTTCGCCTTATTGGGTGATGGCAGCGAGAGAGATGAGAATAGCGAACACGCCGCAGAGTATGGCAAGCCATACAAGCCAGGAGCCTTCGCCCTGCTTGGCCATCGCGTACAAGCCGAGGACTCCCGCAGCCACTCCAATGATCAAGATTAAGACACCAGAGAAGATTATCACCGATGAGGTGGTCAACAGAAACACCACGATGAAGGCAATTGCCAACCCGCCTGCCCACCATCCAAGCTGTGTGCGAGGTTTCGCCATAAATTTGGCTGAATCGAATTTCATTATGAGCCTCCTGTATAATTAAGAAAAAACTTGTCCATTTCATCTTAGCACAGAATTTGCGGAATTCAATTCCCAGACAGAGGCTTGAAGATTGTAGAGCACTTCATAAACTTGCACGATGGTAAGACATGGTTCGAGAGCGAAGCAGGGATAGGGAATTCTTTTTTTTACGATTCCTGTATAAGACCAAAGGCGGCTGTTACTTTTGTATTAAGAGTTGTGTAGAATAGAGTTTCACGAGTAGAATTTGCTTATGCTATCTGATTCTCAATTATCTATATCGAATGCGATAATTTTAAGTATTGTTGCGTTCATTGGTTTAACTTTATATGCTGGATTTGCTTATGTGATAACTCGAACAAGACGTGTGGATGTGAGGCGTCGTTGGAAATATTCAATATTGGTAGGAACTACTTTTGCAATTCTTAGTTCGGTTGTGCTTAACTTCATTTTTCTGTCCGCATTATTCGTTGATGGAAACAATCTGGGGTTTATGGTTTTATTCAATAAGCCTAGAGACTTGACAGATATATTTACAGGCTTAATCCTTTTTCTCGTTTATCCCATACTGATAAACATACCTCTAATGTTTCTGATAACCCTGACGGAATACATTTCGCAGGTGCGGACGGGAGATTTGATAATCAATCATATACTTTATCCTGTTGAAAAACATTCTAGTGACAAGTCCCCAGATAGCATTTTCGCGCGAATAAGGAAAATAGCTTCTAAATTAATAACTTGACAACTCTGAAGGTGAAACGTTTCAATATGCGATACAGAATTTTTTAGTTATCAAAAATAAGAAAGCGGACGAAGGTTTCCTTCGTCCGCTTTCTTATTAAGCCATTGCAGGTTCTACACTTGGGCTTCGCCGCGCCATCCAAAAGGCCAGGGCAAACCCGGTCACATACATCCAGATCGCATATAAACCAGGAATGACCGCCATGTCGTTGTTGTTCAATAAAGTAATGGCAACAGTAATGGAAACAGTCGAATTTTGCAGGCCAGTCTCAATTGCAATCGTCATGGCTTGGGTGTAATTGACCCCTAACAATTTAGGAACATAATATCCCACGATCAACGCTGCGATATTCAATACGATAAACGCAGGAGCAAAAGTTGGGCCGTCTCTGACGATCACAGCCCAGTTTTGGATCACGAGCGCAAGAATGACAAGGAAAAGGAAAACAGTTGCAAAAGTTTTCGACCAGCGTTTGCTATTCTCGGCAAAGTCTGGTTTCCAACTGCGGATTCCCATACCAAGCAGGGTGGGAATAAGTGTGATCACCGCAACCTGTATCATCGTTGAAGCGATAGGAAAATCAATGTCCAATGCGCCGCTTCCATACATTGAATAGGCAATACCCAATCCAAATGGAATGGTTAAAAATGCCAGCATATTGGTGATGGCAGTTAATGTGATGCCAAGTGCGCGGTCACCATCTCCCGCATGGATGATGAGATTCGAAGTCGCACCATCGGGTGAAACTGCCAGCAAAATCAAGCTGATGGCATACACTGCCGGGAGAGCAAAGATTCCAGCCACGGCAAAGCCAAGTAATGGGAGCAGGACCATTTGGCAGAATAAGCCAATGAGTATCAGCTTTGGCTGCACAAAAATTCGCCGAAAATCTGCGATGGTCAGCGTCATTCCGAGCGTTACCATAATGATGGCAATAGACAATGGGAGGATTACGGTTGAAATTACACTCTCTTGCATGGTCAATCTCCTTGTTTAAAATAAGATATGGGGATTGGCTTACAGTCCCCATTGCAGTTACTAAAACACCAGAGAGTCATTTAAGTGTCGAAACCCCCACCCAGCCTCCCCCAAATACGACAATAAAAACTTTTTATAATTATCAAGCGTCTAACTGTCGGATTTGGGGGAGGTGCCGCGGTAGCAGCGGAGGGGGTAGGGTTAAGTCATTTTGCGCTTATAATTTTCTTGTGACAAATCCTACTCTTATCTATCGTGCCCATGCTGTGCAGCGTTTATTTGAACGAAAAATTTCGCTCAAGAAAGCGCGTCAAACATTTGAAACTGGCGAAACCATCGAAGATCATTCAGATGAGTTGACCAGTCCCAGTCGCTTGATATTAGGCTGGGAAGGGAAACGTCCTATTCATATGGTGGTCAGTGAAAATGCTGATACGAATGAGATCGTAGTAATCACTACCTATTCGCCCGATCCAGGTCAATGGACGAAAGATTTCAAGAGGCGAAAATGAGATTCCACCACGGAGACCACAAAGAGCACAGAGAAACCCTTTTTAAAATCTCAGTGGACTCTGTGATCTTATTACCCTGTGGGCTGTGGTGAACAGGTTTTTTTTATGAAATGCGTTATTTGCACACTATCTGAAACAGTGGATGGACTCACCTCCATAACCTTTGAACGCGGCGAATTTCGATTGGTGATTAATAACGTGCCTGCCCGAGTTTGTCCCAGCTGTGGCGAGTCATATGTAGGCGAAGATGTTGCACTCCGTTTATTAAATGATGCAGAAAATGTATCCTCACAAGGGGTTATTGAAGATATAATTGAATATGGTCAATAAATAAAATTGATACAATTATTAAACGATGAACAGGTTCTTTGTCTGTTCATTTATGTTTTTTCTGGGTTTTGGTGACCCACACGGCATCCGAATAAGTTAGAGTTATTAGAAATAGATTGGGATTGAATCAAGACTGTTGGTCATATTTCGGCGGGACAGAGTCCCTCACCGAGCGAGGATAGCGGAGAGGAATATGAAACAAGAAATAAAATTGAAAATCAGTCCTATATTGATCTTAATAATTCTTGTAATAAGCCTCGCTACCACTTGGCTAGCCACTGAATCAATTCTCAATGTAATTAGAGGATGGCTTTTGCTAAGAGTATCATCATCCAAGTTACATTCGTTAATACTCGTCCTGCTCATCATTAAAATCGTAATATATACTTTTATAACTATAAAATATAGAGTTTGGAAGTATATCCATATAGATAGTCTCGAATTCAACAATTTGCGAATAAATCAATTGATTTTCCAGGGTGCTTTACTTGGCTTCTCTCTAGCCTTTATATACTCGATCATATCGGATTTATTTTTCCTTGTGAGTTTTTAGAACTCGCTCGGTGGGGGGTGGATACCCTACCGAGCGAGTAGTGCTTAACTCTCAATTAAATTTTTGATACAATCAATTTATGAAACAGAGCCTTTGCCTGTTCATTTTTATTTTCCTAGCGCTCGGCGCGTTTGGGACTGCTTGTACACCTGCGCAAGTGAATCCAACTCCAGGGTTACCTTCTCCAATTGTCACAATTATTCGTCCAACTGATACTCCCACATTGATTCCATTTACTCAAACACCAACCATCATTCCATCACCAACTCAGCTTCCGTATTTGATGTATCCCTATACAATTGCTGGACTGCGCGAACGTCAATTTATAGGTGGAGAGATTCGGATTCTTCAAATTCAGATACAGGCTGAAACCTATACACAGTATTTGATCGACTACCCATCTGATGGACTCACGATTACAGGTGTTTTACAAATCCCTGCGGGAGATGGTCCGTTTCCAGTTATTGTCATGAATCATGGCTTTTCCAATCGCAGTGAATATGTCTCTGGTGATGGCACAGACCGTGCAGCACAATATCTTGTAGAACGCGGATATATCACGATTGCTTCTGATTTTAGAAGCTGGGGAGGCTCTGATATTGGCTATTCATTCTTCCATACTGGACTCGTAGCAGATGTAATGAACTTGATTGCTTCTCTTTCGTCAATTCCACAAGCAGATGTTTCTCGTATTGGCATGTGGGGGCATAGTATGGGGGGTGGAATCACAACGAAGATTCTCACACTTGAGTCGCCTGTCCGTGCGGCTGTGTTGTATGCACCGAATTCAGCAGACGACGCAGATTTGATCAAGCGTTGGGGATATGGCTGTATCGGCGATATATCCGCTGGCGAGTTGTTGCAAACCTGTAACTCTGCCGATGTGATCCCGGACACATTGTCGGCTGAGGTCATTGCTGATTATGTAGCTTCAGCTTCCAGCGTGGAGAGGATGCGTGAGATTGCTCCCTTCTATCATCTGGAAAATGTCTCTGTTCCTATTCAAATTCATATTGGTTCTGCTGACGGTGATTACATTGGGTCTACGCCGCCTGAATGGTCATATAAATTAAATCAAGGCTTGTTGGATGCAGAGAAAGATGTGGAGCTGTTCGTTTATGATGGTCAACGACATTCATTTACAAGCGATGCCTGGTTTATATTTATGGATCGCGCAGTGAATTTCTTTGATGAAACATTAAAATAAGTATGATGAAAAATAACTTTCGATACACTTTATTCTTACTGGTCTTTATATTTTCGGCTTGCGTCCGAAATTCAACGCAGAGTCTGCCAACTCCAAGTGTGACGATTATTCCCGCTACGCGTACACCTACGAATACGCCGCTTCCTACTGCAACGCAAACGATGAAAGAAGCGATTTATCCATATACGATTGATGGTTTGCGTGAACACGAATTTGAAAGCGGCATTATTAAGATTCGCGAAACACTGCTTGAAACAAATAATTTCACGCGTTATCTTATCGAGTACCCAAGTGACGGCCTGACCATTACCGGTATTTTGCAGGTGCCAACGGTTGGTGAGCCGCCTTACCCCGTCATTGTGATGAATCATGGTTTCTTTTCGCGAACAATTTTCAGTTCAGGAGATGGCACTGATCGCGCTGCCGAATTTCTAAATCGCCGCGGCTATCTAACGGTCTCATCAGATTATCGTACCTGGGGCGATGCTGAAACAGGCGAAAGTTTGTTTTACTCCGGTCTCGCAATTGATGTCATCAATTTGATGAATGCCCTTCCATCTGTTCCAGAAGCCGATACAGATCACATCGGCATGTGGGGTCATAGCATGGGTGGGGGAGTAACAGTAAAAGTGTTGACTCTCGACTCTCGCATCAAAGCTGCTGTTTTATATTCATCGGTCAGTGCTGATTTTGGTGACATCATCGGTCGTTGGGGTACAGGTTGTCTTGGTGATGTATTTGATGGTGAAAATGCATTTGGATGTAATTCTTCGGATGTCATCCCTGTAGATTTGCCAAATGATTTGATCGAATCCTACTTTAAAGCCTCAACTGATTCTGAAATGCTCAAAGCAGTTTCTCCGCTGTATCATGTAGACCTTGTGACGGCTCCTGTCCAAATTGCATACGGCACCAAAGACGGGCTGACCTATGCGGGCACGCCTCCGCAGTGGTCAATAAAAATGTACGATGCTTTCATCGAGGCAGGCAAAGATGCTGAGATATTTCCTCAAAAAGATGAAGGCCATTCCTTCATAGGCGACCCATGGTTCGTATTCATGGCGCGTTCTGCACAATTCTTTGATAAACACGTCAGGCCAAATCCTTGACATTCACAGGTGAGTCACATAAAATCACGTTATTGTTATTCAACTACAAAAGGAGGTACGACTTAATGAAAGCCATCTTGTTATCCAACCAATTTGTTTTAAGCGCGCCTCTTGCAATTGATATGTAGGGATGACCTTTATGGTCGCCCAATTGTAAAATTTACATTCAACCGCAGGCGCGTCTCGCCCTGCGGTTTTTGATTTAATCCTTGCCGCGGGAGGTCGTTTCCTGTGGTTTTTTATTTAATAAGGCAACAACAATGGATGCTAACAACTACATCGATTTCTTTAATGAATTAGACGATAACGAACAAACAAATAACTTTATACAATCTGACAAGCGCCGCGAGCGTTTTCCTCCGCGTAACCCCAAGAAGGTGCCCGAGGCAGATCTTCAGTTCCTCTCCAAGCAGGATGACTCGCGCAGTAATTTCAAATTCACTTATAAAGCCGCCCGCTTCGAAGAATGGTGGCTGCTTGACTCGCTTGGCGATTTCTACGAACACAAATGGATCGTGGATGTTTTGAAACGAGTCAAAGGTGGAAAAGAAGCATCAGTTTACCAATGCAAGCCCGGGGTTGCGGTGGATGCGCCTTTTGTCGCTGCCAAAGTGTATCGCCCGCGGTCACTTCGTAATCTCAAGAATGATGGTCAATATCGTGAAGGTCGTACAGACTTGAACGAAGAGGGGAATGCCATCGTGAAAGCAGATGATATTTATGCCATGCAGAAGCGCTCGAAGTATGGAGAAGGTCTGCGCCATCAATCCTGGATCGCATATGAATTCAGTACGCTTGAATTGTTGTATGAGGCGGGCGCAGATGTGCCCAAGCCTTATGCAATGGAAAAGAATGCGATCCTAATGGGCTTTGTCGGTGACTATGCAACTGCTGCTCCCGCGCTTAGTTCCATAACTTTGGACATTGACGAAGCTGAACCGCTCTTCAAACATGTGATGCTCAACATCGACATCATGCTTGCTCATGGACGCATTCACGGCGACCTTTCTGCCTATAATATTTTGTATTGGGAAGGCGATATCACCCTGATCGATTTTCCACAGGTGGTGATCCCTGAATCGAATCCTGCATCATGGAGTATCTTCCTGCGCGATGTAACCCGCATTTGTCAGTATTTTTCGACACAAGGCGTGGAGTGTGATGCATACAAAATTGCATCTGATCTATGGGCATCACATGGGCACAAGATCATCAAAGAAGTTGACCCTAAATACTTGGACTCTGAAAAACCTGAAGATCGCAAAATTTGGGAAAAGCAAAAAAAAATGTAAGAGTGAGACTTCGGAAGTCTGCCATCATGCACCTCGACTGGCGCGTCTTGTTAAAGACTTCCGAAGTCTGAATCTGCTGGATGTGTTAATCCTGTAAAATTGCATTCGAGGAGATCGATCCTATGAACAACGTCCGCCCGCGATTGACGATGATGACTGAAGAGCAGATTCAGGAAGCTCATAATAATGTTTTGAAAGTATTAATCGAAACTGGCGTGCGTGTTGATTCGCCTGCGATTTTGCAAATGCTTGAACAGAAGCTTGGCCTGAAATCACAGGATCGCATTATTAAATTTCCACCTGAAGTTGTGGAAGATGCAATCAAATCGACACCGAAGACAATTGACATTTATGATCGTCGCGGCGAATATAAATTTAAACTTGGTGAAGATCGCCTGCGTTTTGGGGTGGGGGTTACCGCGTTGTTCTATCAGAATCCTTTTGATGAAAAACTGGATATCTTCAAACGTAAAAATTTTCAAGACCTTGTTCGCCTCGGTTCAAGTCTAAAACATTATGATGTCGTTTCCACGGTTGGCATCATTCGTGATGTGCCTGAGGAAATGACAGATTTATACGGTTCGCTTGAACATATTGCAAACACAACCAAGCCTATGGTCCTGCTGGTTTCAGACGAAAATAAATATCCTGAAGTAATCCAAATGTTCGAGCTGCTTCACGGCGACCTCGGAAATAAGCCGTTTATCATTCCATATTTTAACCCTGTTAGTCCGCTGGTGATGAATGCTGGTACCGTGGATAAAATGAAAATATCCATCGAACGCAGCTTGCCAATTATTTTTTCTAATTACAGCATGGCAGGGGCGTCAACGCCGCTTACGCCAGCAGGCACACTTACTTTGTTAATGGCAGAATTATTGGCAGGCCTTGTGATTAGCCAAACTATTAAAAAAGGTGCACAGATTTTATTGGGTATGTTACCTGTTTATTTTGATATGAGAACCATGCTGAATTTTTATGACCCGCAAACCATCCTCATCAGTGTTGCTTGTTCTGAAATGATGAAGCACTATGGAATTCCGCACGCATCCACATCAGGCAGCGGTTCAGGTTGGGGCATGGATTTGATCGCCGCAGACAGCTATTGGATGAACACCCTCGCGCTTCTTCTCTCAAGCGGACACCTGGCTCCGTTTATCGGAGATTCTCATGGCTCAAAGTCCATCTCGCCAACGACGATTGTTCATGTCCACGAGATCATTGACCAGGCCCTTCGCTTCCAAAACGGTTTTCAGCTGGACGATATGAATTCCGCCTTGGATGAGATACATAAAGTTGGGCCTGGTAAGAACTTTTTGAATCAACCATCTACCATGCGAAATTATAAAAACGGATATTATGTCAGCAATGTGTATCCGCATTACAGTATGGAGAATTGGCAAAAGGCTGGCGAGCTGCCTGCACATCAAGTATTGCGCGAGAAGACACAAGATCTATTGGCTTCTGCCGCCGCACCCGATGATCATGATGAGTTTATTGGGAAAGGTGAGGAGTTTATCAAGAATCACATAAGTTGATACATGCTATAATTTTGGTGAAATGGATAATAAACATGCCTCCCGAGTACGTCTCTGGCTGATAACTGGTTTGGTAATTCTTGGTTGTGTCTTCCCGTCTGTAGCTGCCCCTGCGACTATACAAACACCGATCTCTCAATCGTCTGATCAGTTAGGAACTAGTATTGTTCAAACAGCCGAAGCGGCTCAAACAAAAACAGCTCTGGTATTACCTACATCAACCCTTACGCCCACCATTACTTTTACTCCAACAATAACTCCTACATCCACCCCAACTTTTATCTTTTCATTATTATCTACAGCCACACCAATACCTACTGAAACCGCCATCGTACCTATTTCAGCGGGTGGCAGCGGCAATGGAAATGAGAACAAAGATGATGAAGATAGTGTATTTACTGACAAAGAATGGACTTGTCTAGTTACTGCAAAATATCCGGGGAAAGGTGCAGTGATTAAGCAGGAACAAACGATTACTGCGTATTGGACACTATTAAATACAGGTACGAAGACTTGGACCAATAATGGCGTTGATTTTATTTATCGGGGTGGTTTTCGTATGGATGGTAGAAGAATTCAAGATTTACCATTCACTCTTGCTCCGGGCAATGAAATTACTCTTAAAATACAATTGACTACTCCAAATAGATCAGGCACCTATAGCACCATCTGGACATTGAAAGTAGGGAGAAGAAGTTTTTGCCCGATGAAAATCACTTTTGATGTGGCTGAGTAAACTTTCCCCATAATCCATACCCTTCATTTCGCCGCTTCTCACGCCGCTCATGCTGTTCGTGGATTTGCTCTACGTGATCTGCTTTCTCTTCAATAGCAGCTTCAAGCCATAAGCGGCCTTTTTCTGCTGTTGCATGACTTCCCGCTCCATATGCACCTGTTTTCGTATCATCGTCCCAGGGTGGATTAGCCACTAATGAGCCGCCTTCGATCCAATCCATATAATAGTCAGGGGTGGAAACAAAATCTATTTCGTCTACAACGCGTTCCATGTGACATAAGTCTGGGCGTAAATGAAGGAGATAGGCTGTTTCCAATTCACAGGCATGGCCCATACCTCCGATTGGTGACGTGCGATATTTTGCTAATGCCTCTGCACCGATTCTTCCTGATGTATGTAAAAAGGCTGTGGCACAAAATATTCTACGATGACGCTCGCCTGCATATTTGACAATGTTTACAAGAAATGAACTATTGCCGCCGTGTCCGCTCATTAGATAGAAGCGGTCAAATCCTCGTGCGACGAGTACATCAATTACTGCTACCCAAAAATCTTCAAAGGCACGTCCGCCTGCATTCATAGTTGCCGCAAAAGATGAACGATGTGTACTAACTCCATAGGGCATGACAGGCATAGCCCAACTGCGCGTAGGCATTTTGGTAGCTGTGCCTTTTGCTATTGAATCAATAATAATAGTATCGACTGAGAGGGGGAGATGAAACCCATGCTGCTCTGTATGACCAATTGGAATCAGGATAACTTTTCCACGTTCGCTGTCGGGTGGAAGAAAATTCATGGAAGTATTATGTGATGAATGTGGCAGCCGCAAGATGGAGGAAGAATATCCTCCGAGAAAAAATGATTGCGGATCAAATCCTTGCGGAGCGAGACAATAAACTCTTGTAAAGCCGTCATCACGTAAACTATCCAGCAGGTTGAAAATATATTGAGCAAAGATGTGATCGGGCAATTCCAGTCCGCTGCCACGCCAGCCAAATGGGAAAGCTGGCAGGAGTCCGACTCGGGGAGGATTACTTAATTGGTCAGCGAGCAGGTCTAGGTCATAGCCCGAACCGAGTGGGAGAATAAGAGGAGTATCACGAGGCAGCTCAGCAACAGCATCCCAAGTCATCTCGTCATATTTGAAGAATTCAATACTTCGTGTAGCCAGTAAATCACTATTCATTTTTTATTCTTTCTTTTTTCAATTAGGAAGAAGATACCAATCAAGAAACCTCTCAATGCGTTCATATACATCATAAAGATTTTCTCGGCGCAGGAAGCCATGCGGTTCATCATCATAAGTTTTATATTCAAAGGTCTTCCCTTCGCGGCGCAGAGCTTCGACCCATTC
Organism: Anaerolineales bacterium; assembly: GCA_014379595.1. GTDB lineage: Bacteria > Chloroflexota > Anaerolineae > Anaerolineales > Villigracilaceae > Villigracilis. The sequence continues at coordinate 22,909 of JACMLM010000056.1, read as the reverse complement.
TTCGCTTGCTGCGGGAGGAACAACTGTATCGAGTAAGCCATGTAAGATCAAGACAGGCTTTTGAATATTCTTCGCTTCGGTGATGGGGGAGCCCTTTAAATAAATTTGCAAATTTTGTGAAGGATGCCCAAGAAATATTTCAGTATAAAGCCGCAGGCGTTTTTCACACAACGCCCACGAGCTGACAAGATTTGAATCACCGTACTTGGAAACACCGCATGCAAAAAGATACTCAGGGTCGCGTGAAAGTGCATTGATGGTCATGTATCCGCCATAGCTGCCGCCTGAAATTCCAATTCGGTCAGGGCTTATATCTTTTAGCGTTTGTAAATACTTGGCGCCATATAAACAATCTTTTGTATCGCCGACACCCCAATCATCATAATTAGCACGTTCAAATTCCTGGCCGTATCCTGTAGAGCCGCGATAGTTGGGTGCAAGATATGTATATCCCTTCGCAACAAAATATTGTGCAAGTTCATCCCACCCTAAACCATATTGATCTTTTGGCCCGCCATGTGGATATAAGATCGCGGCACCATTTGATTTTTCAGGGCGATAGAGAAATGCAGGAATTTCAAGCCCATCATAACTTTTATAGGAAACACTTTCGGGCACGATGAATTTATTATTTTGCAATGCAGGCGGATTTGAAAATGTGAGTTGTGTAACTTTTTTATTGGAAATTTCCATGCGATACAGATCGGGTGGTAAAAGCGGACTCTCGAATTCGAATGTTATATATGACCCATCTTTGGACCAGTTTGGATTTGAATGAAGACCAACGTCGTTTCTTAATTCAACCGTTGAACCTGATTCTGTTTCAAGGAGCATTAACTCAAACGCGCCATTTCGATTCTGAATAACGAGCATTTGATTCCCATCAGGCGACCAAACATATTGAAAAATATCCAAGCCTGCCTGGGTCAGTTGATGTAAGCCTTCGCCATCTGGTTTAATGAGATACAACTCTTCACGACCCGTCTCCTGTGAGATGAATGAGATCCATTTGCCATCAGGTGACCAATTCGGCGAAAGCGCACGTGTGGAAGGTTTCCCATATAAAGTCACTTGTTTACCTGTAGCAATTTCAAGTAAAACAACATCGAGTCTGTTCAGGTCATCAAAGCGACGTAAGTTGAAGATGATAAATTTTCCGTCAGGTGATGGGCGTGCATCCCAGTGATCGCCGACCGTATCTGTGGTTAAAGCACGAGGCCAGGAACCTTCATAATCAGTAAGCAACAATTGATCGGTATCGTTTCTTTCAACCGTAACGATTAATCCTTTTGAATCAGGCATCCAGCGTGCGCCGCTTGCAGATGCAGCGAAGTCGGTTATTTTCTTGGGTAACCCACCTGTGCGAGGAACAATGTGAACATGTCCGTTGATTCCAAATGTCAGCCAGTTTCCATCAGGTGACCATTCTGGAGTTTCGTCATCCCAATAGGCTGCCAGCGGACGTTCTGTTGTGATGCGCGATGGCCAACTACCGTTTGCAGATATGGTAAAAACATCTGAAAGTGTTTCGCCGTCTTTGATGTAGACAATATCACCCTGAGAAGAAAGCGCATGAGACCGAATCCGCTCGAGGGAAGTAAGAAGCGATAAATTTAATCCAGCTGGTGGTTTTAGATCAGGTCTCTTTAACGATGGCCAGCCATTACGTTCATATTTTTCTGTAAGCTTGATGGGGTTTTCCATAAGTACCTGCCTTTACTGAAATTCTACCAATAATTTTGCTTTCCGATGCATTTTCCACCACTCATATATAAATCCAATCCTGCACAAAGAAATTAACTCTCCATGACTATTGACCTCGATAAGCACGTTGTGTTATTCTACGCATGGATGATATCTAAAGGCAAAATCATGAGGACTCTAATGCCCATTGGCGGCAACGAGAATCATAGGAAGCCTATTGTCTTGCAGGAATTTGTACACCGTGCAGGGGGTGAAAGCGCGAATATTATTATTTTTCCACAACCATCTATTTTGAGAAAAACAGGCGATGACTATGCTCATCTATTTTTAGAGTTGGGCGCTCACTCTGCCCGAAGCCTGGAATTTCGTATCCGTTCCGAATCTTTTGATGAAAGTTTTCTTAAAGCAGTGCAATTAGCGAGCGGTATTTTTATTTCAGGTGGGACTCAAATGCGCTTACCAGCAATGATTGGCGGCACTCCACTGGAAGCAGAAATCCTTTCCGCTTATCAACGCGGCGCGATCATTGCTGGGACGAGTGCAGGGGCAGCCGTCATGTCTAAGGTGATGATCGCTTATGGCAAAAGCGGGCCTACTCCACGTGAAGGCATTGCTCAATATTCGGCCGGATTAGGGCTTACGGAAAATATTGTGTTTGACCAGCACTTTCGCCAACGTGATAGGCTTGGAAGATTGCTGTATGTGATTTCGGCACATCCTGGATTGCTTGGTGTTGGTATTGATGAGAATACAGCCGCCATCGTGGAAGATGAATCTTGGATAACAGTGGCAGGCTCGGGCGCGGTCATGATTGTGGATGGGAGCATGATAGAAGCTACAAATGTGGCGGAAATTGAAAGTGGAGGAGCGGTTGCGGTTAGCGGTGTCCGTATTCATGTTTTAACGCATGGCTGTTCGTTTAACATTAATACCCGTAAGGCAAAGATCCCGCTGCCTGAATTAATCAGTGAATAGCGCGTGGCGTCCATGCGTTGATCAAATCAAAAAAGGAGAAGAAAAAATGAATCACATGAAGTCTGTATTGTTCTTGATGGTTGTTGCCATGCTGTTGCTTTCAGCGTGCGGCGGCGGAAGCGCTGCAACAAGTGTGCCCGAACAACCCGGTGATGCTACCGAGGTACCAGCAACTGACGCCCCAGCCTCCGAAAAGAAGGTTGTCACATTCAGCTGGACACAGGAGTTTACTTCTTTAAGCCCACTTTATTCAACGGGTTGGTTTACTGCGGTTACCCAACAATTTTGGAATTGTTGGGCGTGGAACTATGACGAAAATAATGAGCCCTATCCATATCTCGTCACTGAAATGCCAAGCTTCGAAAACGGAGGTATCAGCGAAGATGGGTTGACCATTACACTGCATCTGCGCGATGACATTAAATGGTCAGATAACGAACCGATCACATCAGAGGATTTTAGATTCTCATGGGCTATGAATATTGACCCGAAGAACATTGTGAGTTCAACCTACCCAGAAGATCTAGTCACATCCATTGATACGCCAGATGCTCAGACTGTCGTTTTGCACTTTGATACTCCATCTGTTGCATGGCAGAGTCTTTTCACGGGTATCGTGCCCGCCCATATTCTTCAACCTGTTTATGATGCAGAAGGCACGCTTGACAATGCCGAGTGGAATAACAATCCTTCTGTGGGATGCGGACCCTATAACTTTGCAGAATGGGAATCTGGCAGTTATGCCCGCTTCGTCCGCAACGATAATTACTTTGATGCACCTGCGAAGATCGATGAGATTTTCATCCGCTTCGTGCCTGATGATACAGCTCAGACTACGGCTTTGGTCGCTGGCGATGCGGATCTCGGTGCGTTTATCCCTTACAGCGAGGTGCCCAGGTTGAAGGAAGCTGGGGTGGAGATCATGACCCAGCCTTCCGGCTTTAACGAAGGCATTTTCCTTCAAGTTAGCGAAGATTTCTCACATCCAGCTATGCTGGATGTGAATGTGCGTAAAGCCGTTGCGATGTCGATTGATTTTGATTCATTCAATCAAGATGTCAACCTGGGACTTGTAAAGACTCCAGGCAGTTTCTGGGATGCGCTCCCATACTACAACGATCCGCCTGTTGAACCATATCCTTACGACCCAGAAGGAGCCAAAGCTTTATTGGATGCAGCTGGCTGGGTTGATTCAAACGAAGATGGAACACGCGATAAGGATGGCGTTGAATTCATAATTCAACATGGCGCCACTACGCGTGAAGTTCGCCAGGAGTTGCAGGCGGTTGCCCAACAGCAATTGGCAGATGTAGGTATAGAATTGGAAATCCTCAATTTCGATGCTGATCTCTTCTTTGCCACCTATGCTGATGCAGGCCCTACATATAGCGGTGAATTGGATCTTCAGGAATGGTCAGATACTCCTTCCGGTTTTCCTGATCCTGATATTTACTACTGGTTGTGCAGTGAAGTTCCAAGCGATGATAATCCAAGCGGCACAAACAGTTTTTATATATGCGACGAGGAATTGGATGCACTGATCCAGGAGCAGGCTTCCCAGCTTGATCCAGCCGAGCGCCAGGAAACTGTCTCAAAGATCAATCAAATCTTCCACGACAAGGTTTATTGGATTGGTGCCTGGCAGGATCCAGATGTGTGGGCGGTAAGCTCACGCCTTACAGGTGTGAAGTTCTCCGGCGTCACCCCGTTCTTCAACATTACAGAATGGGATATTAAATAGAGTTTGCTAAATAGTTTTGTGGCAGATTGAGCCAAATTCAATCTGCCACAAAATATATTATTGCAAATACTTGCCATGGTTCGATATATAGTTAAACGCCTGTTTCAGGGCCTTCCTCTGTTACTCGTTATCAGCATTACCTTGTTCCTGTTGATGATGAACATAGGTGACCCGATTGCCACAATGGGTGGGCGAACGATTACCCGTCAGTCAGATCGGGAAAGGCTCACGCGCCAGCTTGGGTTGGATAAACCCATTTCGGTTCAATATCTATATTGGCTAATTGGGAATGACTGGACAAAGGTGGATTCTGACGGGGATGGAATTCCTGATAACTACGGAACGCGGCATGGGATTCTGCGCGGAGATTTTGGAACTTCCCTTGTCACTCGAAAACCAGTTACAGAACTCATCGGTGAACGTATTCCAAATACGCTGTTGCTGATGGTAGCTTCGGAGGTCGTGACAGTTTTTTTCGCGCTGTTGTTTGGTATTTATTCTGCATTACGTCAATACTCTGTAATGGATAATATTATGACGGCATTATTGTTCATTGCCTATTCCATGCCGATCTTTTTTGTTTCCCTCATGTCCATGTATATTTTCGCAGTGTTATTCAAAAAATGGGGATTACCTTATCTGCCCACCGTTGGCATGTTCGATCCACAAGTTGGGAAGACTCCCTGGCAGATTTTCATTCATATGATACTGCCTGTGTTCAGCCTGTCTGTTACATATTTTGCCGCGTACAGCCGTTACATTCGCAGTACCATGCTTGAAGTCTTGAGTCAGGATTACGTTCGCACCGCACGATCAAAAGGATTGCCCAGGCGGCAGGTGGTTTACATCCACGCTCTAAAAAATGCCGCCTTGCCAATCGTGACTGTGATCGGACTCGACTTGCCCTTCCTCCTGGGAGGCGCGGTCGTTACGGAACGCATCTTTGCCTGGCCCGGAATGGGTCGGTTGTTCCTCGACCATGTTTCGCGATCTGATTTGCCGGTCGTAATGGGAATATTGATGCTCGTTGCAACAGCAGTTGTAGTATTTCAAATCATCACTGATATTATCTATGCGTGGCTTGATCCACGGATTCGTTTTGATTAACAGGTATTTATGAATAATCAAACTCCAACCCTTTCTGAACTTGCAGATGACCTAATAACTCCACCCTTAACCCTCTGGCAGCTTGGCTGGTTAAGGTTTCGTCGTCATAAGATGGCGCTCTTTGGCGGTGTTATTTTGATTCTGTTATTCATTTTTGCGTTTGGCGGCGCATTCCTGTATACGGAAAAATACGCCAACTTTAATGATACTTCCCAGCGCCTGCTGGCTCCTTCAGCGGAGCATCCTTTTGGCACTGATTCAATTGGCAGGGATATTCTTGCCCGAACGATCTATGGCGGTCAGATTTCACTGTTCATTGGCCTGGTTTCAGTAATCATTGAAACCATTTTGGGAATTATCATCGGTGCATTGGCGGGATATTATGGCGGCGTCATTGACGCGATACTCATGCGAATCACGGAAGCCATGTTGAATATTCCCACCATTTTTCTTTTGATCGTCATGGCAAAGTTTTTTGGTGGCAATGTGCCCGAGATCGAAATTGCGGGACGAGTATTCAGCGGCAGTGTGATCGTTATTATTGTTATTATCGGCGCAACAAGTTGGATGTATCTTGCCCGTATCGTCCGAGCAGAGTTTTTATCACTTAAAGAAAATGAATTTATTCTTGCGGCGCGCGCCACTGGCACTTCCAATTCTCAAATTATCTTTTACCATATCCTGCCCAATACAGTTGCGCCGATTATCGTGTCATCAACGCTTAGTGTGGCGAACGCAATTCTTGCAGAGGCGTATATCAGTTTTCTTGGTTTGGGTGTTATGCCTCCCACTGCCACGTGGGGTAATATGCTGGAAAGTTCAGCAAAATATTTAGACTCTGCCCCGTGGCTTTGGTTCTTCCCGGGTATGCTGATTTTGTTGACTGTGTTGAGCATTAACTTTATTGGTGATGGAATGCGCGATGCATTAGACCCGCGCAGTCGGACAATTTAGGAGAATCTTGTGACCAGCGCCTTATTACAAGTAACCGACCTGCAAACTCGATTCCATACCCCCGAGGGGATTGTCCATGCGGTGAACGGTATCTCGTTTCACATCAATGAAGGGGAAACGGTGGCAATTGTCGGCGAGAGTGGATGCGGAAAATCTGTGAGCATGATGTCGCTGCTTAAGTTGATCCCAACTCCGCCAGGTGAAATATCTTCCGGGACAGCGATCTATCGAGGGACTGACCTGCTCCAAAAGTCTGAACGGGAAATGGAGGATATTCGTGGCAAGGACATTGCCATGATCTTTCAGGACCCAATGACTTCCTTGAATCCTGTACTGACACTTGGCAGACAGCTCACAGAATCCATGCGGGAGCATTTGGGCTTTACCAAAGAACAAGCAGAAGAACGCGCAGTTCAAATGCTTGAACAGGTTGGCATACCAGATGCAAGACGCCGCATCAATGAGTATCCGCATCAATTTTCAGGCGGAATGCGCCAGCGTGTGATGATCGCCATGGCATTATCGTGTGCACCCAGCCTTCTAATTGCCGACGAGCCAACCACTGCATTGGACGTTACCATTCAGGCCCAAATCGTAGAGCTGGTGGCACGTATACGTGAATCACTGCACATGGCTATTATTTGGATCACGCATGATTTGGGTGTTGTCGCAGGTATGGCTGACCGTGTGATCGTAATGTACGCTGGTTTCATTGTAGAAGAGGCAGATGTTAATGATTTATACGATTCACCCGGCCATCCTTATACTTTGGCTCTGCTGGCCGCATTACCTCGTATTGACCGCCGCCGCGATCATCATTTAAAGTCTATTGCGGGGTCACCTCCAAATCTTTTGGTAGCACCTCATGGATGCCCATTTGCGCCACGCTGTGAGTTTGTGATTGAAAAATGCAGGCAGGAGAATCCCCCATTAATACAAATTGAAAAAAATCATTCATCTGCTTGTTGGGTGGATGTAAAAACAGGAGCGCCTCGATGAGCGATTCCAATACACTTGTGGAAGTGAAAAATCTCAAAAAACATTTTCCCGTAACTCGTGGAATTATTTTACAACGCAAAGTCGGGGTTGTTCGAGCAGTGGATGGGATTTCATTTTCGATCCAGCGCGGCGAAACATTGGGCATGGTGGGGGAGAGTGGATGCGGCAAGACAACTGCCGGCCGCACCATGCTTGGTTTGTACCCCGCAACAGACGGGTCGGTGATAATTGATGGAGATGACATACTGCATGCGCGTGGAAAAGATCAGTTGAAGATCCGCCGAAAAGCACAGATAATTTTTCAGGACCCGTATGCGTCCCTTAATCCGCGCTGGACGGTGAATTCTATTGTTAGCGAACCCATGCGCGTGCATAAATTATTTGCAACAGAAAAGGAACGCTCCGAACGCGCTAAGGATCTATTGGGCATGGTGGGGCTCAGTCCACATTTATTAAATCGCTTCCCCCATGAGTTTTCCGGCGGACAGCGCCAAAGGATTGGCATTGCCCGCGCGCTTGCGTCCGATCCGCTGTTCATTGTTTGTGACGAACCGATCTCTGCGCTGGATGTATCCATTCAAGCGCAGGTGGTTAATCTTCTTGAAAAATTGCAGGATCAATTAAGCCTCACCTATCTTTTTGTTGCTCACGATCTTAGCATGGTGCGTCATATTTGTGATCGCGTAGCTGTGATGTATCTTGGTGTGATCGTCGAAATTGCCGAACAAAATGAATTGTATGAAAATCCTCTTCATCCTTATACTCAAGCCTTACTGTCAGCAGTGCCAGTGCCTGATCCGCGCAAGGAACGTGCTCGCAAGCGCACCATTCTTGTTGGAGATGTTCCCAGCCCGATCAACCCACCATCCGGCTGCCGCTTTCATCCGCGCTGTCCCGTGGCCATTGAAAAATGCAAGGATATCGTTCCGGAATGGCGTGAAGTGTCACCACAGCATTGGGTTGCATGTCATTTGGTGAATTAACTTTCCCTAATTCCAAATTTACAGTAAAATTCCTGACTAGTGGATATTCCCTTAATGCGCTTGAAACGCCGTTTCGTTACGACTGATAACGATAACCCACTGTGCCATGGCAGATGAGTTCTGTTATGGCACATATCGTTTAATGGAAAGAACAATTTTCATTGACCCCGGAGAGGAGAGTGTATGAAACACAAACTGTTATTTGTTCTTGTAATCATGTCGTTGATCCTTGCTGCATGCGGAGGTGGCGGACAAGCTTCTGTCGTACGCATCGGAAAACCTAATAGCCCGGACAACCTCAACCCAGGCATGGCGATCCTGGCCGCAGCATATACTATCTTTGAGTTGGTCTACGACTCCATGTATGATCTTAATCTGGATGGCTCTTTTAAGCTTAGCCTTGCCGAAAGCATGGCCGTCTCTGAGGATGGCTTAACCTATACCTATAAGATCAAAGATGGGATCAAGTGGCATGATGGCAAGCCGCTTACGGCTGAGGATATTTCATTTACGTATAACCTCTACAAAGACACTCCCGAATACCCGTACCTGAACGGCTATTACACTACATACTTCGATACGATCACCGCCACCGAAAATAACGAGGTTGTCATTACCCTGACTGAAGCAATTCCCAACATTGAAAGTCAGTTGGTTTTTCTTTATATTCTCCCCAGGCATATTTGGGAAAGCGTGGATAAACTTGAGTATGAAAATTTTGAAATGATCGGCTCTGGCCCATTCAAAATGGCCGAATATGTTCAAAATGAGTTTGTTCGCCTCGTTGTCAACAAGGATTACTTTGACACACCAGCCAAAGTGGACGGTGTAACTTTCCAAACATTTGAAAATCAGGATGCCCTTGTGCAGGCAATAAAAACCGGCCAGGTGGATATGATCACCGAAATGCCCAACACAGCCGCTGATTCATTGAAAAGCGCAGAGAATGTTGAGTTGGTTATTGGCGCGCCGCTTTCTCCCGGCGTGACCGATATTATCTTCAACCAAACCGAACCCGAAAATTGTCCCACTGATGAGGGCGGTCTCTGTACCGGTCATCCGGCGCTGCGTGACCGAAATGTCCGCCTAGCAATGTCACATGCTACAGATAAACAGAAATTGATAGATTTGGTATTGGTTGGGCTTGGCACACCAGGGTTGACCCTAATTCCCGAAGGAACTGGTGTCTGGTACAACAATACGATCAAGGATTTTGAATTTGATGTTGCAAAAGCAAATCAGATCCTGGATGATGCTGGCTATGCAGATGCGGATGGAGATGGAACAAGAGATATGCCTGACGGTTCACGACCGCTGACCTTCCGCCTGAACTGGCCAAGCGACAGCATCACCTCACCGCGAACCGCTGAATTGTTAAGCGAAATGTGGGACAAGATCGGTATTTCAGTGGAACTGCAAGCAATCGATCCGGATGCGCTGACTTCCCAATGCTGCCCAGCCTTTGATTTTGACCTCATCATATGGGGGTGGGTGTCTGATCCTGACCCAAGTGCATTGCTATACGTTTATACAACGGAAGGCATCCCATTTGGATCAAATGAAACAGGATATTCAAATCCGAAATACGATGAACTTTACGCGCAGCAACAGACGGAATTGAATTTTGAGGCCCGCAAAGCTATTGTTTGGGAAATGCAACAGATCGTGCATGATGATGTTGTTTATATTATTCCATCCTACGACGTGCAGGTACAAGCGTATCGTACGGACCGTTTCACTGGCTGGCTTACCGATCAGCCAAAACTGGCACTCGAAGACGTAACCTCACTAGTTGTGATCGAGCCGGTTAAATAGGAATTTTATGTGGGCGTGGAATTATTTCCACGCCCACATAACTTAAAATCATTTACAACTTCAAGGAGTGCCTTGAATAGAACTCGCATTCTTCTAAGAAAAATAGCCTGGGCGTTATTCACCATACTATTTGTGATTGTTCTCAATTTTTTCATATTTCGTGTTCTGCCTGGTGACCCAGCCCGCGCCGGTATTCGCGACCCCAGATTGAAAGCGGAAGCGATTGAAATGTTGAGAGTCCGATTTGGGTTGGATAAACCAGTCATAAACTGCTTTGAATCCTTGAATCCAGTTAAACTGGGAAGCTGCAATGTAAACCCATTGGACACTCAGTTCTTTATTTATGTCCGTAATTTGTTGCAAGGCGAATTGGGAATTAGTTATCACACGAACAGGCCCGTAGCAGAAGTTCTGGGTGAAAGATTGTGGAATACGATTTTGCTAATTGGCGCAGGCCAGATACTTTCCATATTTATTGGAGTTGTTTTTGGTGTTTTTGCTGCATGGAAAGCCCGCACTTCCATTGACCGTGCAGCTGTTATCTCAAGTTTGGTCGCCTGGAGCCTGCCCACCTTCTGGCTCGGAATTATTCTGCTTTTTTGGGGAAGCAAATTCGGCCTGCCTTTAGCCGGCAAGGCAACACCTGGGGCAAGCACATATCCCCTTTTACAGCAATGGGGAGATATTGCCCGCCACATGTTCCTGCCCACCCTTACTTACACGATCATTTTTATGGCTGAATATACTTTGATCATGCGCTCATCCCTGATGGATGTGCTCTCGGAAGATTATATATTGACAGCCAAAGCCAAAGGATTAAGTACCTTTCAAATTCTAAAGGATCATGCACTCAAAAATGCCATGCTGCCCCTGGTGACGGTCATCGCCATTAATCTTGGTTTCACTGTCGGTGGCGCAGTTCAGATTGAATCTGTTTTTTCATGGCCTGGTTTGGGTTTGGCGATCTTTGAAGCAGTTGCCCGGCGTGATTTCCCTATACTGCAAGGTGCATTCCTGCTCCTTGCAATATCAGTGATTTTTGCCAACCTCCTTGCTGACCTTACTTATACTTATCTTGATCCTCGCGTGCAAACGGAGTAGTAGTTAATGCAATCTTCAACAAAGATCACTGAACCAAAAAACCAATGGACTGCCCGCCTTCTTGAATTCTGGCGCGTATTTAATAAAAACCGTATGGGTGTTATTGGGCTTGGCATGATTGGCACGCTTGTGATCATAGCAATTTTTGCGCCCCTGATCGCTCCATATGATTCCTCCTCAACAGAATCCGCCCAAATTGGCGATATCTACAACCCACCTAGCGCAGCGCATCTGCTTGGAACCGATGACGCTGGCCAGGATATTTTGTCCAATTTTATTTTTGGTACCCGAGTTTCGCTTATCGTGGGCACCTTTGCAGCCTTTATATCCATAATCATTGGTGGTACTCTTGGGTTAATTGCCGGGTTTAATGGCGGCCGTACCGATAATCTCATTATGCGCTTCACAGATATCATGCTTGTGATCCCAGACTTGCCTTTGATCGTGGTGCTGGTGGCGCTGACAAAACCTTCCCTTCTGAATATCATTATCGTAGTTGGCCTGCTTGGCTGGACAACCACTGCGCGTGTTGTCCGGTCGCAAACATTGGCAGTGAAATCGCGAAAATTCGTTCTGCGTGCCAGAGGCATCGGAGCGGGAAACCGTCACATCATTTCCCATCATATCCTGCCTCTTGTTATGCCTATTCTTGTTGTGCAGGCAGTGCTTGTTGTTTCGAATGCGGTTCTTACTGAAAGTACGCTGGCTTTTCTGGGACTAGGAGACCCTTCCGCACTCTCATGGGGTCAAATGCTGAATTACGCGTTTGGCCGCGGCGCCATGTCCATCGGTGCCTGGTGGGCGTTAGCTGTACCAGGCATTGGTATCGTGTGGGTAGTCCTTGGGCTGACATTGCTTGGACAGGGGCTTGAACAGGTATTAAACCCAAGGCTGGAGACACATCATTTAACACCGGGCAGGCCTGTCGTCCAGAATGAGCGCGATGAATTTGGTTCAGGCAAATCAGCAGATGAAAAGAGTGGGAATATTTTGCTGGATGTGCAAAACCTTTCGGTCAATTATGTAGCCGATGGAAGGCCCCCTGCTCGGGCAGTTGAAAATGTTAGTTTCACACTTAAAGAAGGTGAATTGATGGGTTTGGTTGGTGAAAGCGGTTGTGGAAAAACTACCCTAATGCTTTCATTATTACGATTGCTTCCATCTGCCGGGCAGATCGTAAATGGAAAAGTCTTCTTCAAAGAAAAAGACCTGACTGCGCTCAATGAGGAGGAATTGAACATTGTACGATGGAGCGGGATCTCCATCATTTTTCAGGGAGCCATGAATGCACTTAACCCGGTCCGCACCGTTGGCGACCAGATCAGCGAAGCGATCATCAGACATTTGCCGGACTTCCCGCGAGATAAACGGCTGGATGAGCGTGTGATCGAGTTACTTGACCTCGTTGGAATTGCCTCTGATCAAAAAGAAAATTTTCCTCATCAATATTCCGGCGGAATGCGTCAGCGCGCAATGATCGCCATGGCACTGGCTTGCAACCCTCAAGTGGTTATTGCAGATGAACCGACCACTGCATTGGATGTAATGATCCAGGCGCAGATATTGGAGCTATTGGACGACCTTCGCAAGAAACTCGGACTTGCCATAATTTTCGTGACCCATGATTTGGGTGTTGTTGCAGAAATTTGCGATAAGGTATTGGTAATGTATGGCGGTGTGACCGCCGAATATGCTGACGTGGATACCGTATACAATGAGCCTCGCCATCCATATACGCAGGAACTGATCAAAGCTTTCCCTGACCTGACCAAGCCGAAAAAAAAATTGACATCCATCCCCGGCTATCCTCCTCGGCTGGATGCCCTCCCCGCGGGCTGTCGTTTTGCGCCAAGATGCCCAGCTGTATTTGACCGCTGCCATATAGAACAACCACCGCTTCATAAATTAGGTGATATGCATTTCGCGAGCTGCCATCTCGTTGAAGGTTCGAAATGAACAAAGATCATTTTCTGGAAGTTCGTGGTTTAAAAAAGTATTTTGATGCGGGCCGCCCGGGTTTGTTTACCAGGTCGCGCGATATCCGCCATGTTCATGCAGTGGATGGAGTTGATTTTGACCTCCATCATAGCGAAGTGATCGCGTTGGTGGGAGAGAGCGGTTGTGGTAAATCCACATTGGCGCTCTTATTAATGGGGCTTGAAGACCCAACTGCCGGCACAGTCACATTTGACGGGCGCGATATCACTCATCTAAATGATCGTCAACGCAAAGACGTGCGGCGCAAGATCCAAATGGTATTTCAAGACCCATATGAATCTTTAAACCCCACACAAACAATTGAAGAGATTATCTCTGAGCCTCTGCATGTGCATGGCATTGCAAAAGAAAAAGGCGAACGGGATCAGCGAGTAAGGAAAGCATTGGAAGATTCGGGCTTGAAACCTGCTGAAGTTTATCTGGGGCGTTATCCGCATGAACTCTCCGGCGGACAGCGCCAGCGTGTGGTTATTGCCGCAGCACTGGTACTTGAGCCTGAGATCATTCTTGCAGATGAACCCGTATCCATGTTGGATGTATCCATCCGTGCGGAGATCATCAACCTGCTTGCCGAACTTCGCATCACGCGTCAGATCGCGGTCATCTTTATCACACATGATCTCGGTTCTGTAGGCTTCTTTGCTGACCGCGTGGCTGTAATGTATCTGGGCCGCATTGTTGAGATCGGCACCATGCTTGAAGTGTTAGAGAAGCCAGGTCACCCTTATACAAAGGCATTGCTCTCCGTGATCCCTGTGCCCAATCCCCGCTTACGACGCGAACGCACCATTCTACAAGGTGAAACTCCCAACCCTATTGATGTGCCAACCGGTTGCCGCTTTCATCCTCGCTGCCCAGTGGCCATTGAAGCTTGCAAAGCAAGCGATCCTCCATTTGTTCCACTGAGTAAAACTCATCAAGCTGCGTGTCTGCTTCTGATTAAGTAGGGGCGACCCGAACAGCGAAAACCAATACATCCCAGTGATCATGAAGGCCCCCCATTATGGATATCATCAGTGTTCAAAACCCAAAAGTAAAATACATCGTCAAACTTCGTGAGGACAAACGTCAGCGTCAACAAGATGGATTAATGCTTGTGGAAGGCTACGATGAGTTGACTCTCGCCCTCAGCGCTGGACTCAAGCCGCACACGCTTATTACCGCGCCCGAGCTTGCCACACAAACGATCGACAGCGGCGACGCTGAAATTATTAACGCCAATCGCGTAGTTTTCGAGAAAATGTCCTATCGCGATAACCCGGACGGCTGGCTTGGTATATTTCCTATTCCCAAAACAACACTTGAAACTTTAACATTATCAGATTGTCCGCTCGTGATCGTAGCTGAGTCTGTTGAGAAGCCCGGTAACCTCGGCGCCATCCTACGTACTGCTGATGCGGCAAACGTAGATGCAGTGATTGTCTGTGACCCGCGTGTGGATGTATGGAATCCCAATGTGATCCGCGCCAGCCGCGGGACAGTTTTCACAGTGCCCATTGTTGAAGTAGAAAGCTCGACTGCTCTTGTATGGCTAAAGTCCAAAGAGATGCGCGTGCTTGCAGCCACACCCTCTGCTGAGACCACATACACACACATTGACATGAAAGTGCCCACCGCAATCGCAGTCGGTACTGAAGATGCAGGCCTGTCAGATTTCTGGATGAGAAGTGCAGATGTCCAGGTGAAAATCGAGATGATGGGCAAAGTGAATTCATTAAATGTTTCGATTGCAACCGCATTGATCACATATGAAGCTATACGGCAGAGAGAAGTTAGTAAAATTTTATGAGACAAATACACCCCGGACTTCGTAACATTTTTTATGCAGGTTTTTTTCTTAGTCTGATGGCGGGCATTCAACTCTTTTTACTTTCTGAACAAACTGAAACATATTTTGCGTGGACCATTCAATCTCCACTAACCGCTGCAACATTGGGTGCATTTTATTTTGGCACCATGATATTCGGTTTTTTAAGTGGACGTGAGCGCCTTTGGGCGAATGTACGCGGCCCTGCTTTGGGGTTATTCGCATTTCTAACACTTACACTGCTGGCTACAGTTTTACATCTTGATAAATTCCATCTTACTAGTCCGAACTGGTTTTCCAGAGCAGCCGCATGGCTGTGGATATCAATTTATTTTCTTATGCAACCCATGTTGGTTATTATGTTGATCATGCAAATGCGCACTCTGGGAAATGAGCCTGAACGAACTTCAAATATACCTGCATGGACTCGTACTCTTCTTTTTGCACATGGAATTGTTGGATGTATATTTGGTTTATTGCTATTTTTCACTCCACAAGTCATCATACCCATTTGGCCGTGGGTTTTGACTCCGCTCACTACAAAAGCCTTGTCCGCCTGGTTGATATCTTTCAGTATTGTTGATTTTCAAACAATTTGGGAGAACGACTGGCAGCGTGTGAAGATCATGTCTATTGGGCATATTATTTTTGGCGTGTTACCCATGATTGCCATGGTGCGCTATGCAAACGAAGTGAACTGGTTGAGTATTGTCAACATAGGATATTTGGCATATTTATTCATCATGCTGGTACTTGGCATAGTTGGATATATTGGATATATTCGAACGAGACGAGCATAAACTATGCAAGCATTATGGCTTGAAGAGAATCAAATTTCATTGCGCGCTGTTCAGCAGCCAGATAAACAAAACGAGGCATTGATCCGTATTCGCAAAGCGGGCATTTGCAGCACTGACCTTGAATTGGTAAAAGGCTATTATCCGTACACGGGCATTCTCGGGCATGAATTTGTTGGTGAAGTGCTGATTGCATCTGACCCGTCATGGATTGGTCAACGCGTAGTGGGAGAGATCAATGCAGTCTGCGGCTCTTGTGAAGCTTGTTTGAATGGACGGCCAACACATTGTGAAAATCGTACTGTGCTTGGCATCGTCAATCGAGATGGGATATTTTCTGAATATACAACTCTGCCCCTGAAGAACTTACATCGCGTTCCTGATTCTGTTTCAGACGAAGCCGCAGTCTTTACAGAACCATTGGCAGCCGCCTTGGAGATTCAACAGCAAATACAGATCAAACCGACAGACAGAGTATTACTAGTTGGCGCAGGCAGGCTGGGACAATTGATCGCACAGACTCTGGTACTTACTGGCTGTAACTTATGTGTCGTCGCTCGACATCCGCATCAGCAAAATTTACTAAGCGCATGCGGCATTCATTTGATAACACAAGACGAAATTCAGCCGCGCAAATGGGATATCGTCGTCGAAGCGACAGGCTCACCCGATGGATTCAATCTCGCACGTCAAGCAGTTCGTCCGCGTGGAACGATTCTGTTGAAGTCCACTTATAAAGGCGAGATGAATGTAAATTTCTCATCCATTGTTGTGGATGAGATTACAATTCTTGGCTCTCGCTGCGGACCTTTTGAACCCGCTCTGCGCTTACTTGAAAGTAAAGAAGTTGATCCTACTGTGCTTATCACCGCGCAATATAAACTTGAAGATGTGCTTAAAGCATTTGAGCACGCCGCTCAACCAGGCATGCTCAAAGTTCTTGTAGAGCCCTAAGTTATCTTATTATCTCAAAAATGAAGAAGCAAGTTGTATCAATAGAATTGTGAAGGGGATTGCAACCAGTACGATCGCAATGCTAGAAAGTATCTTCGAATCATCCTGGCGCACAAACCCCAAAATTCCCAAAATAAAAGCAAGCGGGGTGGAAATGCAATAAATCTGGGCGGTCCAAACATTCAACTGGCTAAACAAGGCGGGTGTAATTTCTAGATACGAAACACCAATGTTGGCACCTATAAATACGTCAGAAATGATCCCGGTTAGTAAGGCAGCAAATCCAAAGTATGTTCTCTTGATGTTTGTGTCCATCAATAGATTATACGCTTATATTTCAGACGCAAAACGTCCCATTATCTGTGCGAATAAAGCACTACCTCTTTGTCCAAGCAATCATCGGGTCAACTCTTTTTGAAAGACGATATGCAACATCTTTCAAACCGAAGCGCGGCCAGAAGCGTGATGCTGGCAGGTTCGGGCTGATCCAATCGGTATAACAAATTCCAAATCCTTCTTTGCGTGCTTGTTCCAATCCATGCCAGGTAAGAGCAGTTCCGATTCCACGTCCGCGAGCTTCTGGTTTTGTGGCTGCTATAGTAAATGTTGTAGTTCGTGGTGAGATGAGCATTTCTATATCATCTTCTTCCTCAAGATGGAATGCGAGGCTGCCAAGCACCTGCTTATCTTCGAGTGCCATCCAAACTGTCCAATCTTTTTCATCAGCCAGTTCGGCCCAACCTTCACGCAAGTCTTCCCAATCTTCAGGAACAGTAGGATGCCAATAAGGTGCATTGGCTAGTGAAGACATAATAATATGCGAGAGGCTGCCGAGATGATCATTGTCACCTTTTCCAGCCTGACGAATAATTATGCCAGCAGGTTCTTCAATTTCTGGAATGACCATCGTACTTAAATCCATAAGACCATCTACACGTTCTTTGCCAAAGCCAAGTGAAAATAAAGCATCGATCACATGCACATCTGCTGCTGAGATATAAAGCCCATGGCTGAAGATGCCTTTCTTCACCCAGTCATCACCAAGCAAAACATATAGATCTTGAATGGTCATTGTGCTTTCACCATCCGCAAGTGCATAGCCTGGTAAATAAACATATCCGCAGCGCGCCCACGGCTGAAGCACAAAATGACCTAACAAATAAGCGGTCATATTGCCATTACGAAAAGCAGCATAGCCGTTCGTAAATTTCTTTTTCCACAAGGCTTCGATAGCCTTAGTGGCTATCCCTGTATCTTCAAAGCGTGGGGGTAATAAAGATAAACTCGCGCGGTTGCGCTTATGTCGTTGCGCTAATAAATTCCCCGCTTCGGGAATCATTTGTTCTGTAAAAGGTAAATATTCTGTTTTCATAATTACTACTAAGGCCTCAAGTTAAGACCTCCGAGTTCTTAAAGAACTCGGAGGTCTGTTTTAATTCAATTAATCAGCCGCAGTTGGTTCTTCCTTTGGCTTCTCACGTTTCATCATGATCGAATCAGCCGAAACATTCTCGCGCTCATTATTCTCTATTTCTTCTGCCACACCATAATGCACTTCTAATTGATGGCGGAACTGTTGTGTATACAGGCGATAGTAATGACCATGCAGTTTCAACAACTCAGCATGTGTACCTTGCTCCGCGATCTTTCCGTTTTCGATTACGAGAATTCTGTTGGCGCGCCGAATAGTAGATAAGCGATGTGCAATGACGAATGATGTGCGGCCTTTCATCAAGGCTTCCATACCCCGCTGGATGAGGGCCTCAGTCAATGTATCCACCGATGAAGTGGCTTCGTCCATGATAAACAACTCAGGCTTGGCAAGCACGGCGCGCGCGAGGCTGATCAACTGCTTCTGACCAACCGAAAGTAAATTTCCGCTTTCACCCACGTTCTGCTCATAACCCTTTTCAAGAGTCACAATGAAATCATGTGCGCCCGCGATCTTCGCGGCTTCTTCTACTTGCTCATCATTCGCTTCCAAACGTCCATAACGAATGTTCTCGCGCACTGTCCCAGAGAACAGGTGCGGCGTTTGCAGCACGATACCGATCTTATTGTGAATGGACTCCAACTTGTAGTCCATATAATCCATTCCGTTTATCCGTATCACTCCGTTCCTGGGTTCGTAAAAGCGGCAGAGTAGATTCACGATCGTGCTTTTGCCGCCACCTGTCGGCCCGACCAGAGCGATCATCTCGCCTGGATTCACTTTCAGCGTGAAATCTGTCAATACGGATTTTCTGTCCTCGTAGAAAAAATCCACATGATCGAATTCGATCTCGCCGAGTAAAGTTTTCGCTTCGACTGCATCGCTTCTATCATGGACGTCGGACGGGGTGTCGGCCAATTTGAAAATTCGCTCCGCTGATGCAATGCTGTGCTGGGTTTCCGCATACACACGCGCCAGCTCCTGAATCGGCCACAACATAAATGTGAGGTAGAACACGAAAGCTTGAATACCGCCGATGGTCATATTGCCAAGTTGAATTTGCAAGCCGCCATACCCAACAATGAAACCCAGTGCGAGTGCAGCAATGATCTGTACAGTGGGGAGGAAGAGTGCAGAAAGCCATGCGGCACGATAAGACGCATGATACATGCGCGAGGTAAGTTCTTGAAACTCGCGTGTATTATCATCTTCGCGACCTAGCGCTTTTATCACGCGTGTTCCTTGAAAGTTTTCGTTGAATGCGCCTGTGATCTTGCTGTTGGCGCGGCGTGAAATGCGGAACTGCGCCAGAATTCTCTTGCGGAATTCAATTGCAATCAAGATCATGATCGGGATGATGATCAACACGACCAAGCCTAACCGCCAGTTAATGATCATCATGAAGATCGCTGATGAGATAATGTTCATCGCCGACCATGTGCTATCCACGAGACCCCATGTCAGCAGTTCAGATACGCGTCCTGTATCAGATGTGACACGCGCGATCAAACGCCCAACCGCGTTTTGAGCATAGTAGGAGAGCGAAAGATCTTGCAGGTGATTGAATAGCAGCTTCCGCAGGTCATATTGAATGCGCTCGCCTAGCACACCTGCGAGATAAATGAACGTGAACACTGTACCTGATTGGACGAGGATTAATCCGCCGTAGATCGTGGCAAGGGACATGATCCGCGCGCTGTCTTTCAATGCAATACCCTGATCAATGAATTGCTTGGTCAGGAACGTGAAGTACGCATCCAATGCCGAGGTGATGGCGATGGTGAATAGAAAGCCAGCAACCCATTTCCAATGCGGCTTTAGCAGGCCAAGGATACGTTTCAAGACAGGGCCAGTCAGTTGTGAAGTAAATTCTTCTTCTTCGAGTTCGATAAGTTCGTCACTCATGGTTATTCTCCGTTACAAATGGTGGTCGAGTAGCTTCGAGTGGTAGCGAGAAGCGTATCGAGACCACATCTTGAACTATCTTGCAATCTTCTGTTTACATGTTACTTGGTAGTCTCGATATGCCCCGCGAAGAGCGGCGGGGCTACTCGACCACCAGGGGATAGATAAGACATTAATTTACTCTCGCAATTTCTTCTTCCAACTCTTCATCAATCTTCGTCTGAATGTCATAAATTCTGCGATACATACCGCTTTTATCTTTTAGTAATTCATCATGTGTACCCATTTGAACAACTTCACCTTTATCCAAGACCAAGATCAAATCAGCGACCATCACGGATTGAATACGATGTGCGATGATGAACGTGGTTCTATTTTTCATCAGTCCATTCAGCGCTTCACGGATCTCTGCTTCGGTTTCTGTATCCACTGATGAAGTTGAGTCATCGAGGATCAATATGCGCGGATTCTTCAACAATGTACGTGCAATGGCAACACGCTGCTTTTGTCCGCCAGAAAGTGTGACGCCCTTCTCGCCGACCAGTGTGCTATAGCCATCGGGAAAAGTCAGGATCACATCATGTACAGCGGCAGCTTTTGCAGCGCGTTCCACTTCTTCCTGTGGCACGTCACGCCCAACTCCATACATTATATTTTCACGGATCGTGCGGCTGAACAAAAACGGTTCCTGCTCTACAATGCCAATCTGTTGGCGCAGGTACGCGCGCGAATAATCTTTCAGCTCCACGCCGTCGAGCAGGACTCGTCCACCCGTGTATTCATGAAAACGCGGCAAAAGATTCATAAGCGATGTTTTGCCCGAACCAGTTGAACCAAGCAATGCAATAGCCTGACCTGGTTTCGCATGGAATGAGACATTCTTCAGCACATCCGACTTGCCATCGGAGTACATGAAGGAAACATCCTCAAAAAGTAGATCGCCTCTTGCTGGACCTGTAGGCTGGTGCCGTCCATCAAACAGTGGTTCACGCTGCTGCTTAACCACTTCCATCAGGCGCGCATACGAAACCATACCTGTTGACGTTGAAACGATAATGCGCCCAAGGTTACGGATAGGCCAAATCAACCAAACGACCAGCCCAATATAAGCAATATATGTACCGATTGAAATCTCGCCGTTGATCGTCATGTTTGCGCCATACACAAAGCCGAACAACATTTGAAAGCCAAGCACAATATCTGAGAGCGGCCAGAACAAGGAATGCATGAGAAGCAATATCTTGCCTTTCAAATACTTGCCCCAGTTGTCCTTCTCGAATTTGCTCTTTTCGTAATCCTGCCGTGCGAAGGCCTTTACCACGCGCACACCTGTTAGATTCTCTTGCAGAGTTGTAGAGAGCAATGCCTCTTGTGCTTGATATTCTTCGTAGGCTTTGGTCACTTTCTTGAAGAACCAAATAGACACAAGCAGGATGATCGGTATCACTACAACAGATACCAGTGCCAATTCTGAATTTAAGTTATAGATCGCTACAAAGTTGATGACAAACAATAGTACGATGCGTCCCACGCCGATGGCTTGTTCGCTAAAGAAGCGGCGTAACGTATCTACATCAGAAGTGACGCGCTCGATCAAGTCACCTGTAGGAGTTGTTGCATGATACGAGAAGCTAAGCCTCTGAATATGGTCAAAAAGAAAATCTCTCAAACGGCGGGTAATGCCCTCGGCGGTATAGGCAGCTAAACGTCCAGAAAGAAACGCGAAGCCGCCTTCAACGACAGCGAGGCCAATGAATCCCAGTCCGATCCACACCAGGGATGATGTCAATGATCCCCCAATAAATTTTTGCTGGGCAAGTACATCGTCGGCAAAGAAGCGCAAGAGGAGGTAGGTAAAGGTTTTGGAGAGGGCAGAGATCGCCAGCGCAATGGTCGCTGCAATATAAGACAGACGATAATCTGACATCATCTGCCATAATCCTTTGAGGCGGTTGTCTTGCAGGGTGGGGCGGAAGTCAAATGTAAGTGCAGGTTCGTGAACGGGTTGTAATGTGGTCATGTCATTCTCCGGACATATATAAAATTAAACAAAAAAGGCTGTGACGAGTGCGTCACAGCCCATAAAAAACGAGGAACTGGAAAGACCTAGGTATGGTCTATAGGCGCACTACGAAAAGGTAAGTTACCAGCAGCATCTGGAATAAAGATTACATTTAATAACATTTCGAGCACGCTCCTTTCTTTAGATTTGTCTTGCTATGGTTCGAGTTTACACCAATAAAATAAGATATGTCAAGGATTTGCAGTATCGTTTGCCTGCCAGCGTAAAAGTAAACGTTTGGCCAGCTCTCGCAATTGACCAACACTGACCGGTTTAAGTAAAACCAAGTCTGCTTTGCCTCTCAAGCCATCTGCCTGCTGCGCATCTGCGGTAGCGACAATAACACCAGTTTTGGAAAAGTGTTCGGTGGCATGTATGCTTTGCAAGATAGTGGCCCCGCCAACATAGGGCAGGTGCAAATCCAATACAATAATGGAGGGCGCAATGCCTGCCAGTCTCTCAATTGCCGTTTTTCCATCGCGCACAATTTCTGTTTCGAAACCATCCCCTTGTAAGGCGTCAGAAAAAATTTCTGACAAGTCAAAGTCGTCTTCGATGATCAAAGCTAAAGGTTT
>JACMLM010000055.1 GCA_014379595.1 Anaerolineales bacterium | reverse complement strand
TCTTGCAGGGTGGGGCGGAAGTCAAATGTAAGTGCAGGTTCGTGAACGGGTTGTAATGTGGTCATGTCGTTCTCCGGACATATATAAAATTAAACAAAAAAGGCTGTGACGAGTGCGTCACAGCCCATAAAAACGAGGAACTGGAAAGACCTAGGTATGGTCTATAGGCGCACTACGAAAAGGTAAGTTACCAACGGCATCTGGAATAAAGATTACATTTAATAACATTTCAAGCGCGCTCCTTTCTTTAGAATTTTTCCTGCTATGGTTCGAGTTTACACCAATAAAATAAGATATGTCAAGGATTTGTTGTGTCGTTTGCCTGCCATCGTAAAAGCAACCGCTTGGCTAACTCCCGTAGTTGATTAACGCTAACTGGTTTAAGTAACACCAGGTCTGCATTCCCTCTCAACTCGTCTGCCTGATGTGCATCTGCAGTTGCAATAATAACAGCGGTTTTTTCAAAATGTTTGGTTGCGTGTATTTTTTGCAGGATTGCTGCACCATCAACATAGGGTAGGTGTAAGTCCAATAAAATAATGGCTGGGGCAATACCTGCGAGGCGGTCAATTGCTGCCTTCCCGTCACGTATCAGTTCGGTCTCAAAACCATCTGCCCCTAAAGCGTCTGAAAAAATTTCAGAAAGGTCAAAATCATCTTCGATGATCAAAGCTAAGGGTTTGTTCATGATTGAACTCTCATTGGAAAAATAACTGTAAACGTGCTGCCTTTTTCAGGTTGGCTGACTAAAGTAATCTTACCGCTCATTAAATCAACAAGTTGTTTGACAATGGATAACCCCAATCCAGAACCACGATATGGACGAGTAGCTGAACTATCGATCTGCCAGAAAGCGGTAAAGACTTGCTCCTGCGCCTCAGGTGAAATGCCAATGCCCGTATCGATTACTTCCAGTGCCCAATGATTCTGATCAGGAATAAAAATACGCATATGTACGTTTCCACTTTCAGTGAATTTAATCGAATTGCTTACCAGATTAAAAAGGATCTGCTGTAATCGTAGTACATCACCATTCAATGTAGCCGGCACGTTCGAAGCAACTTCACTTGTTAAGTCCAGGTTTTTTGTTATAGCTAAAATATTCAACGCTGAGTATGTGGTTTCAAGCAAATCGATTGGTGCAAACGAGTCGTTTCGGAGCGTTAACTTGCCTTGCTCAATCTGGGCGCTATCCAACAGATTATTTACCATACCTTTTAATTGGGTTGTATTGATAAGAATGCGTCCAATTGTAGTTTGTTGTTTATCTGTCAGACTGCCATAAACTTCTTCATTCAATAGTTGAGAATATCCCTGAATGGCGCTGATCGGTGTACGAAGCTCATGGCTAACGTTTGCCAAAAGCTGACTCTTTAATTGGTCGGCTTCAACAGCTTGCTGCAGCCGTAAGGTTAGTGTATGCCTAAAAACAAGAGCTAGAGCAATACTGACCAATAACAAAACACTTCCAGCCATCAAAGTTGTACGCTGAGAAGCAGCTAAACTGTCACGGGTTTGAATGATCTCTTCTCTTTGCAGGATTGCTTGTCGATCAACCAATTTTTTGATAGTGGTTTCCATCAGACCTAATTGGTTATCCATCTCTTTTAGTAGGGCGGTTTGTTGTGTTGCAGTAGACCCTGCTTGCTCCCATGTGATTATCAATTGATCAAGCATGGCAAATTGGTCAACAATTTCTTGTACGATCGCCAGGTCTTCATTCGCAAATGCATAAGTTCTTGTGGGCGATGTGACTGCCGTGAAAAGATTATTGACCTGGATCTTCATAAAACCAAAACGCGATATTGGAATAGGTGGATTATCTAGTGCACCAAGCAAGCGCGTAACTTCGTTATGTGTCAACTGAACTTCGCGCTGCAGGTTTACGATGCCTTGATTTAGAATGATCGTTTGCGTTAGATTTAAGTTGAGGGCTCGTCCAAGTTGCAGTGCATCCTGCGCAGAGACGAAAATCCCGCCAATCGTCAAAACCACAAACGCCACAATGAAAACTATCTCAATAGGAGTCAGCATCCAGCGATTAGCCAGAAGAGGTTTCTTATTGGTCATTAGGCGAGCTTTACGATTCTAGAAATAGCCATGCGGAGTCTTATTTGACTGTAATGGCTGATAACGACCACACCCATAGTGCATCATAGGTGAGATGGTCAATTTCAGGGTAATCATTGAAAGGAAATATGCTGATCAGTGGACCGTTATTGTCAACTGCCATGTAGGCTCCATCTGCTTGAGTAGCTACCAATACAGGCCACTTATCAGCATCAGAAATTTTCATGTCAGTAGAGTAGTCATCCAGCGCGTGTAGAGTGATTATTGTTGCATCTGGTGACATGCCGGCTGCATCCAAAAGTTGTGAAAGAAGCACGCCAGTGTAAAGAATATTTTTCTTGATAAACGGGTCATCTACATCATATTGAACCAAGCCGATGCTCTCAAGAGCCGCGATATCAAACTGTAAGGTTTCCCCAGAGTTTTTCTGTTCGATCATTCCATCGACTGTGAGTACTACATCGCCAGTGGGCACAGGGATGGGATCGCCTGGCTTCAAAGTTCCTGGAGAAACAGTTTCATATGTAATAGGTGCAGCTTGCTGGCCACATGCTGCTAGAAAGATGGAAAATATAAATACCAAATTGAAACGGATGGTGCGAAGAAAGTTCATTGCTAAAACTCCTGTATAGGCTAATGTTTCTCGCATTATACTGGACAGGCTTCACAGCTTGAGCTGCCTATGGTGAATGTAAGGAAATTGTATGGTGGACAGCTAAATCTATACCCGACGCGATTTAGAGAATGGCCGCGTTGTAAACAAGATTAACCCTATCATGATCGGATAGGCGACAAGAAATGTAATTAACAATGTATTCGCTACCTTGGCGCGAATCTCACCCAGATATTCTGCGTTAAAGTCGGTACAGACCGCACCTGCTGAGGCATTACCTGAATTTAAGATAGGCGTGCAAGCAGAGATCCATGCCCCTTCTCCATTCCCGCCCGGCACAATATTTGTATCGGCAGTGGTCTTTTCCAAACCTTTAATATGCGCCGTACTTGGGCTGCCTGCATAGGAGACTGCTTTGAATCCAATCTCTTTCACTGTAGATGCAATCACACGGACTCCATCGCCTTGATCATTTTTTATGATCGTATAAAGCGCCATTTGCGTAGCGATATTGGAATTATTTGCTTTTACTATTTCCAACAGGCGGCTGAGCGCTGAATAATATGGAGTGCTATAGACTGCTTTGCTAGCCTCCTCATAAGAGTTGACGAATTCTTCAAAATCATCTCCATTGATAAGGGCAGCGCTTGTTTCCACTATCGCAGTCATCTGATCTTTTAAAGAGTCAATCGCCAGTTCGCTTGTCACTTGATAGAGCCATGCAAATAAAGCTAGAAATGTAATCGTAAAAACGCCCATTAAAATATAAGTCAGGCGCTTAAGGCGTACTCCCATATTTTTTTCAAGTTGAAGTTCCTGTTCTTTTTTACGCTGCTGTTCGATCTGAGCATTTTCTGCGGTCCGGCTCGTTGCAATGTATTCGCGCTGCAAATCAGTGGGGGAGGGGGACTTCTCGCTATTCACCAACAACTGGGCTTCTGCATCTTCCAACTCACGCCCACGCAAAAGATAACTTGTTTCATGTTTGCCGTTTACCCAATCCAACGCATTTACTTGCAGGCGGCGATGTGTTTGGACCCAGTCGTAATCTGTGCGAACGGCAGTGATCAATTTTTCAAATGCATTTTCATAAGTGCCATGCGAATTTAGAAAGAAGATCCAATTCAAATGAGTGATCGTAGCGGGCGCATCTTTTGCATCGATCTCACCCGCGATAACCGGGATGATGCGCTTGCCATTTAAAACAGCATGTGTCACTTCCTGAGCGCACACATCCGAGCGGATCGAATCAGGGCTGACGATCAGTACGAAAATATCAGCCTGCTCAATCCCCATTTGGATTTCCTTCATCCAATCCACGCTGGGAGGAATGTCCTGCCAGTCTACCCAGGCTTCTAAATTTTGAGTAGAAAAACTCTTAGTTAACTGTCGGGCAAACTCAGTGTCTTTGCGTGAATAGGAAATAAAAAGTTGCTTCATGTGAGTCCATCCTTGTAGCTGACAAAAATATTTATCCTATTATATTCCTTCCACTTGATTTGCAAGATTATTGATCCACTTGCGTGAACGATAGCGATACAGACCGAGTATCCATTTGGTGAATTCCTCGCTCATGGCAAACAGATAAACAAAGTAAACAGGGAGGTGGAAGAAGAATGCAGCCAGTGCCGCCAATGGAACGCCTACGATCCAAATAATAAATCCATCAAGAAACATTGAAAATTTTGTATCGCCGCCAGCCCGTAAGATTCCAACTACGATGGTCATATTGTTGACTCGTACCCATAAAAATAGACAAACTACATTGATGACATACCCGGCATTCTGAATCACTTCAGGTGAGACATTGTATATCGATAGGATCGGCGCCTTGAGCATTTGAAGAAGAAACCCAATCAGAATGCCGCCCCCAATTCCGAGGCCTATTGAACGACCTGCGTATATAAAGGCCTCATCGTCGTTCCCTGAGCCGATACGATTGCCAACCAAAACCGAGGTGGCGTTTGCAATGCCAATAAATAATACAAAAGCAACCTGTTCGATCGAACCGACAATGTTCATCGTCGCAATCGATTCAGTGCCCATACGCCCATAAATAATGAAGTAGGTTGTAGTACCAAGTGACCAGAAGAACTCATTAATAATTACCGGAAGCATGGGCCTGATCACCTTGCCAACAAATGCCAGGTCAAAATCAAACAATTGGCGCAGGGAGCCTGCCACTGGTGACCTGCCAACATAGGTTACGAACAATAAAATGATGCATTCAATTGCACGAGCGATCACTGCTGCAATGGCTACTCCCTGAATTCCCAACTCGGGTAACCCAAATTTTCCGAACAACAAAGAGTAGGATAAAAAAGTGCTGATCAACAATGCGCCTACGCTGACTAAAGTTGGTATTATTACGTTACCAGTGGAACGCATAACTAACGCGTAACTGAAGGTAATGGCAAAAAATATGAATGTCCATGAAAATGTGCGAATGTAGTTTGTGCCCAGCTTAATGACAGCTTCGTCTGTGGAATATACCCGCAATATTGTTTCAGGAAAAAATTGGGAGAGCATAAAAAAGATAAAGCTTGCTGACAAAGCAAGCAATAAACATAAACCCAATACACGCCGTAAATTTGGAATATCCTGTTTTCCCCAGAATTGCGCTGTAAACATGGCTGCACCACTGATGATGCCAAAATGTACAAGGTTCAATAAAAATGCGAGTTGTCCTGCCAGACCAACAGCCGCGACCGATGTTTCGCCCTTTTGCCCCACAAATACAATGCCAAGCATGTTCAACCCTGCGAAAGCCAGCTGCTGGATAATAATCGGCAGGGCGATCTTAAACATATTGATAAAGTATTCCCGGTCGCGATAATAATTAATGACTTTAGTCAGCACAAAGCCTCCAAAGTGATGCGAGATTATAGCAGTAAGATGACGGCTCTGTTCCTGCAGGTGTCCCCTAAAATGTTATGAATGATCAGGGAATATATACTTCACATATGCCCGCAGCTATTTCACAGCGGACAATTTCTTCGTTCAACCACAGCACACGGAATTGGGTTGAACCATCCTTGGTGCTCCAAAAGATCTTTTCCTGCTCTTTAACAAAATTGGGTCTGGCAATAGCCAAAATACCGTAAATACAATCTGAAGATCGTAGATAATCAAAATCTTTATTTTCTTCAACCGCATAAATGCTCAAACAGGTTTTTGATGGGAGATGTTTAAGGTTGGCATCAAACCAGTCATACCCATGAAACCGATCTGTTGGCAATCCATCTTCATCCAACCGTTCAAAAGTAAAGCCCGAATAACTACGGCGAGTCCGCGAACGATTTAATAGAATAAGACTGGTCTCATTCCAAAACAAGGTGAAGTTGTTACCATCTGGATATTTAATCGTAGGAATGGGAAACGCCGTTTCCGTTGTCTGGGATGGTTCAGGTGTAGCAGACTCCTGCGTTGCTGTCTCCAAAGGCGTGGATAATGTTTGAGTTGCCAGAACAGGTACATCTATCTGGGCTGGAGGCGGAGGAGTAAATGTTGCAGTGGAGATTTCTGCAATAGATGCAGGGTAGTTATTAGTCCAGTACCATGCTCCGATTCCCAACAGAAAAAGAAGAATGAATAAAATATATGCCCATCTATTTTTCTTTTTCTTCTGAGCAGAGGTAAGAGGAAAATCATCAATACGTCTGCGTTTTACAATTTGTTCTGTGGAAATGCTTCTTCTTATGGTAGGTACACCAACAGGCAAAGGCGGCAATGATAGTATTGTCGAGGAACCCGTGGAATTGAAAGCTTCATCCAGTGCAGCCATCAGTTTCGAGCCAGATTGATAGCGATCTTGTGGATTCTTTTTCAGCGCTTTTAACAGAACAGCTTCAACTTCAATACTGATTTCTGGATTAATACTACGTGGAAGGGGAGGTGCTTCTGAAATATGCTGAAGTGCAATGCTTGCAGGTGAGGGGTCATTGAAAGGTGTGACGCCTGTGATCATCTCATATAGGATCACCCCTAGCGAATAGAGATCGGATTGTGGAACCGCATCTGCTGACCAACGGGCCTGTTCGGGCGATATGTAGTGAGGTGTTCCGAAAATGCTACCCATTGATCCATCGCCTACTTCAAGTGCCATACCGAAGTCGCCCAGTAATACACGACCATCTTTTGCAAGTAAAATGTTGGAAGGTTTGATATCGCGATGTACTACACCCTGGTTGTGTGCATAATCCAACGCATTGGCTACCGCAGTACCAATGTGTAGCACATCTGCAACAGGCATGAGTTCATTTTCTTCTGCATGCATGCCCATCAAAGTGGACAAGTCCTGTCCGTCCACATATTCCATTACATAATATGAAAACCCCTGTTCATCGTCGGCATAATAGATCTGGATAATATTCTCATGACGCCATTGAGCCATCATACGCGCTTCATTCACAAAGCGTTTGGTAGAGGCTGTATCATTCCCATAGCGTTTATCAATTACTTTTATCGCTACAGGGCGTTGAAGTTTAACATCCTGGCCATAATAAACAGTTGCCATTCCGCCCTGACCGAGCAGGCCTTCCACATGAAAATTTGCGAGTTGTTGTCCGATGAGTGGGTCTTTCATTTAATTTTGAGGTTTCGCTTTCCGGTCGTGGATGTGTTCAATGCTTTGCTATTGGCAAGAGTAATGCGAGAAAGGTCATGGATGAATACGTTCAATCCAGTAGCATATGCATCAAGATAATCTTGAGCGATCAGATTGGCAAGGTCTTTGCGGCCAATTGACAATAATGTTGCTACATGAGGGCGAAAATCTCGCAAATGGATATGCATGATCGAATTGGCATCCGTTAAAACACCCCAGGCAAGCTGCTTCTGAGTACTGTCATCTTTCGCCGTGTTGAAGCGTGTCAGCGTACTTGTGCCTACAACTGCACCTACGTTTGAGATAATCTCACGCCCCTTCAGAATATTATTTAATAGATCAAACTGTTCAGGAATTTTATCTAAAAGGCGTTGGAGAGGAATGGGTAAATGAGCAAGCAATTTTATCGCACCAACACTTGGGCTTTCTCCCTGAATAGCGATTTCTTTTGCTTTGTTGAGAAATTCTCCAAAGCCAGCCAAAGTAGCAAGGTACAACTTGCGCAAATCA
The DNA here is from genome assembly GCA_014379595.1 of Anaerolineales bacterium. Classification (GTDB taxonomy): domain Bacteria; phylum Chloroflexota; class Anaerolineae; order Anaerolineales; family Villigracilaceae; genus Villigracilis. The sequence goes on along the minus strand of JACMLM010000055.1, from coordinate 61,460 downwards.
TCAAAGTCTTCATACACTACGGAATTATCTGCTTCGTAAGCATCCAACATTTTTACGGTTCTTGCATGTAGGTCGAGTAGATTAAGCTCTGCAAGTGGAACTTCAATATTCAGCGGGTACACCCGTTCACGCGGGACCTTGAGGCTGGCATCCATCGGAATCAGAATCGCAGGGTTGGCATTGTTAGACTCATCCAGCATCTTGAGCAGATTCTCAGAAACGTCGGCTTTGGTTGATGCAAGTTTATCTATTTCTGCATATAGTTTGGTTGATGCCTTATAAGTAGCGGCATGAATGGCCCTATAAAGCACGAGAAAATCATTGACCGTTAATTTCAGCAAGTCACTTCTTTGTTTGAATTGTTTGCGGAGCATGAGGCAGGCAATAAGGTTTACCTTGTCCGTCTCTGCACCAGCTTCCGGTGAAATCTGTGGGGCTTGATGCAGAAGCTCAACATCTTCAGGCTGTAATTGAAGTGTAAGAGATGTATAGATCCGCGCTGGTGTCGGGGTAGGGGAAGACAGCAGACTCAGATATCTCGCCCAGGACAGTGCCTCATTTGTCATGATCTCAGCTAAGGCCGTGCCCCATGCACCGTCAAAAAAGATATGTGATTGATCAAAAACAAATGTCTCACCAGTGTCAAAAATTGTCAGAGCATGCGAACCGCTTCCGCGCTCGGCTTGGCGCAGTTCTGAAAGCGGAAGTGAGCGCGAACGAATATCTGTCGAAATAAGAATTGGTGCGAAACGAAGGTTATCAAGGTCATTTACCAACATAGGGCTTAACTTGCTGCGCAGGTCTGGCAATGCTGAGCGTTGCACATTTGCCAGCTTACTGAGTTGTGAAGGCGAAGGATATGATGATAACAATGAAGTAATCTGTGCACGTGCAGTGAGCACATCAATCGGCCTATTAGAACCTTGTGCACATACTGGCAGCAGATAATAGCCATCCCCATGGATGATCCCAATTTGTGCTTCGGCTAGGTTAAACGGAACACGAGTTTCACCATAAAGGCCAGGTTCCAGATATGCCAGAATTGACATCTGCCTGTGATAAGCAGCCAGGTCCTGCTGTGTGAGGGCTGTAAATTTCGCATTCCACTTTTGATAGGCAGAGGTTGGCAGTGACTGCAGATTAGCTTTCAGGAATTGATCAAATTTCAAGCGGCGATAAGCTGGATAATCATAATCTGCGCCTTCTTCTTCGCGGCGAAAAGGTCGTTTTACTTCCCATTCACGAAACAAACGCTTAGCTCGTTTAAAATCTGCTTCTTCCAACGTTGATATACAAACGCGTTCACGCCATTCGTTTTCCAACAAGGCATTGTATTGATGCAAACACATTACAGCCGACATAAACCATGAGGTGAGTCGGTCAACAGCATCCAGATGGATACTATGTTGGTTAAGAAGAGTATCAAATCCATGGGTTTCGTTTGTATGGCGCGCTGTATCTTCACGCAAGGCATAACCCGCATAAAATTGCCATGCGCCTTCCGGGAATGCAGACTCTGGGTCTTTCCCTGCAAGTTTTAATAAGTTTTGATATCCCCAAAGGATGGCTGCTGGGCCGGCAAAGAAGGCTCCATACATAGCCTGATCAAGTACTTGCTCTACGCCACTAAACAGAGCATTCACATCCTGTTGCATTTTTTGGATTGGAATTCTACGTCCGGGCAGGCGGGCTAGCCCGCTTAAGATCATGCCTGGTACATTACCAGCTGGGATAACCTTCGAGACTAATTCCACAACGGCATCCACCTCTGGTAACGAGAGACGGGTCAACTGCTGAACAGAGATTGTGTTGGCAACCGTTCGTAAATCATTTGCTGTGAGCTGCGATGCTTTCTGGTAATTGCTGTTTTGAGTGGTCATTGGCGATGGATTATATTGTACTTCGGTCTAATGGGAGTTGGAGAGTAATAGTAGAATAACTCTATGAAAATTATTGCTTATCACCTTGCCAAAACAGGAAATATTCCTTTTGAAACGCAGGCAACTACATTGGATGAAATGACTCGGGAATTACCACAAGGATTTTATACGACCTTTGGTACATTATCTCATGGGACAACAGTACTTGGACTGAAATTACATTTACAGAGATTGTATAAGCCTGCACAGGAATATGACCTTACACCTGCTGTTGACGAGCCCACCTTGCGTAACAGGATCGCCCAAATTGCCAAGTCGAATTTACCAAAAGAATCACGGATACGATTGATCCTGACGAAAAACAAGGGTGAAGTTTATATAGGTGCTCAACCATTTGAGCCGCTTTCGAAGAAAATTTATGAAAATGGCGTAAAGGTAATCACAACAGAGTTGGTGCGTCAGGTTCCGCGCGTGAAGGATACAGGGTTTATTTCTTCCAGTATTGCCCAGCGTGGACAAGTAGAAGGCGATGTTTTTGAAATTTTGCTCACCAAAAATGGACAAGCTTTGGAGGGAATGACATCCAATTTCTATATTATTAAAGGAAAAACTTTAGTCACTGCTAAACACGGAATTTTGCCCGGCGTGACCAGACGGGCTATCTTAAGGCTTGCAAGAGGGCAGGGGATGTCTATCGAATATCGATGGCCGCGCCTGGATGAAAAATTTGACGAAGCATTTATTACATCCAGTTCACGAGGCGTGGTGCCGATCATTTCCATTGACAATATGCTAGTGGGGGATGGGAAGGTTGGAGTGTGGGTAAAGACTCTTTCGCAAGCGTATCAGGTATACGTTGGGGAAAGAAGCGAGAAAATCATCAAATAATCGACCTGCTTCATACCAAAGTCGTCACTTTAACATACCAAAGTCAGGTGGTGGGATTTAGCTGGCTATGTATAATTTATTGAAACACTTTATGCCAAAGCACTATGTTGATGAGGAGATCAAACACCATGTCCAGAAAAATTATGCTTCTTTTGTTTGCAGCCATTTTTATGTCTTCATGTGGAGGCGCACCTAAGCCACAGGTGATTACAGGCGCCGGTGATATTACAAGTTCAATAGAGCAGTATCGGGCATTATTGGGTGCTAATAATGGGGACAGCCCGGGTACAAAAGGACCTGATGGTTATCGTGAGATCAATTGGGATGGCCTGCCTGATGAATTCTCTGCGCCTTATTTTTATGTATCTGATTTCTTCAATGGTCCAGAAGCTCCTCGTGCACGTGGAATTGTTTTGAATACACCTGGCGAAGGTCTGATGGTTAGTGCTGACAGTGATAACCCGAATGGCACATTACCTCGCTTTGGGAATATTAATCCGCAGTATGTTGACATCTTCAAGACATTTAGCGAAGAACGCTTGTTTTCACCGCTTGGAAGCAATCTGGTTGTGATGACCTTTTTCGTGCCTGGCACAAATACACCTGCAACCATTCGCGGATTTGGCGCAGTCTATACGGATGTAGACACAGCACATACTGCGTTTGAATATTTTGATGTGGATGGCAATTCACTTGGAAGTTTTGAAACTCCCATCGCAGACAACGGATTATCGTTTTTAGGCGTGGCATTTGACGAAGCAATTGTTTACCGTGTGGAAGTTAAATATGGCACAGGAGCACTAGGACCCGACGATGGCACAGAGGATACAGATGTAGCCGTGATGGACAACTTTATTTTTGGTGAACCCCAAGCAGTGAAGTAGATAAATACAATAATTAGCCACAGAGTTCACCAAATGCTCTGTGGCTAATTATTTAAGTTGATCTTTTCGTTTTTCTCTTTCTTCAAAAATATCGTAATAGCCTTTATCCAACTCATCATCGCTCAAATGAGCATAGCGCTGAGTGACTTGGATGTTGCTATGACGTGCAAGTTCCTGTGCTAATTTTAAATTCCCTGACGCACGTAAAATGGTTGTGACAAAATAATGGCGGAAGGAGTGGGGCGTGATCTTGCCAACTGCATCTTCGCCTAAAATTTCTCTTACACGTTCAGTAACGATATTGCGTCCAGTTGTGGGTGTGATCGGCTTTATCTTTTTGCCAGCACCTTTGTCGTGGCGAGCGAAGAGGGGCAGGGCAGCCAATTGTTTTCCCGACCCGCCGTCGAGTTGAGAGCGAAGCGATAAATAATCCTTGATCGCTTTCATGGAACGCTTTGTAAATCGGATGACAGCTTGTTTATCGCCCTTACCAATAATGACAGCACGTCCTTCATTCCAATCTATATCACCGCGTCTTAACTTACAAGCCTCATGCACGCGCAGGCCTGTATCTGCTAGCATAAGCAAAAAAGCCCGGTCGCGGACTGCGCGTAACCGTTCACTTAATAGGACCTCATTTTGTTCGTACTGTGCCAAGTTCAATGGCTTAGTGATATGAGCAAGTACACGCTCAATATCATCCGCAGGAAACTGGGGGAGACGAATACCAGGCCGGCGAGCACGCTGACGAATGAGCGTACGCACACGTGATATATTGACCTCAATATATCGCTCCGAGTCTACATATTCATAAAAGCCTTTTACAGCCTGTAGATACAAAAACTCGGTGGCTGGCGCAAAGGTCTTGAGATACATGGCAAATGGCGAGAGCACATCTTCTGTAAGCTTTTCAATGGGGGTGATTTGAGGGTCAAGCCACTTTTCAACCAATACATTGTTGAAAACCTTGAGCGCATTCTTGTACGCACGCGCTGTATGCTCGCTGCGTGAGAGCTTTACAACGTCAATATACTTTGCCATCACGTCTGTGATCATCACTGGAGCATCAGTTCGCTTTGCCATAGTGATCATTATACGAAGTTTTTCACTTTTGTCAATGCTTTCGATAATAATACTTATCGAAAGCATTATATTATTATGTCATTGCGAGGCGATGCACCTCGCCGAAGCAATCCCCTATTGTGCAAAACGTAGTCTATAAATTACGACCGCCGTGCAAAGAAAGCAGGCGCCCTTCACCTAATAACTATAAACTCGTTGCTAGGATTATGTCCAAATCCACACGTATAGCGCGGCTTCCCCCACCCCACACACAGAAACCTATATACTAACTAACGCAATCACTAAGACAACTCCCAGAGCAATGACTCCACCAGCAAACAATGTGACCGCATCCTTCAGCCACCGTGACTTGTGACTCAGCATCGCTTTGAAAACCTGGCTTTGTGTTTCAGGTTTGCCCGCATTGGATAGCCATTTGCGCGGCGTGACCACGACTAGCCCGCACAGTAGTGACGATAGCCACAAAACAACTGCTAGAATGCCACACCATTTAACAGCTGGCAATGACAGATACGCGGGTAAAGTTTCAGCAGATACTGTCAACACGCCGAATAACGCGCCAAGCAAACCAGTGACCAAACCGATCAACAGCCGCGCAGCATCTTCAAGATTCTTTGGAGATTCGAGTGATTGAGTTTCAAACCACTCACGTAGTTTCTTTTCTTCAGTATTCTCTTCACGGATGGACAGGATTTTTGGCATGGACTAATCCTCCTGAACTTCGATGATGATGACAGTACCATCATTAGGGCAATATGCTCGATACTTAACAACCTTCACATCTGGTTTTTTATTTATCTCACGATAAATAGTTTGATCGATTTCCAATTCGGACAGAGATTTTTCCCATTTATGTCCACAACGCGGACATTTAATCTTGATCTTATCGCTCATTATTACTCCTCCTTCATCTCACTCTGTACCGCCGAAAAATGGGACGCATATGCGGCTGGCACGGGTGGGACAGCTTCTTCTTTGATCAACGCAATCAATGCATTACACAATGCGGCGACCTCCAGCCACGGAGAACCAGGTTCTTCACCATCTGCGGATTTCTGCGCCATGTCATCGAGGTACCCAAGGATGTCTTTCTTCGGTGCTTGTTTGCGAATATACGCCAAGCCTGCATCGCGCGCCTGATTGGCGGCTTTGTCAATTTGAGCACGATTGCTTTGGTCATTGGCAACTTGAAGCGTTCTAGCCTGTTCTTCGGGAGTCATACGCTGGAATTCTTCATACGCTTTACGGATTTGCGTCTCTGCCTGCGCACGTTTTTCTGGCGGGAGTTGAGCCAGTTGCGCCTGTAATTGCGCTTCAAAACCATCTTCCCCACTAGGCAGCTCTTGTTCTTTCTCAGTTTGTTGTCTCAATTGTTCGCGTTCTTCTGGCCTGAGTGACGCAATACGGCGCAAGGTTTCAAGTGCTTTACGATCCGACTCTAAATCCTGATGTCCCGTTTGCTTGTCAATTGCAACCACTTCTTCCATTGCTTTGACCGCTTCACCATGGCGTTCTGCTTTTTGATAAAAACCAGCAAGGTTGTATAAAATTACACTCAACGCAACCAATGCTTCGCGCCTCTCCCCTGCCCCTCTTGCCAGGGACGCCGCCTGCTCTTGATATTGAATCGCAGACTGCACATCCCCACGTTGACTTGCGGCCCGCGCCAGTGCGAGGACTTGAGCCAACGAATCGTCACTGGATACCGCGCCTCCTTCAAGACTAGTAATCATTTCACGCACTTCCTGAGCTTCTGGCATGCCCATGCTTTCAAAAATAACCAGCCCTTCGCGATAACGAGATAAGGCAGTATCCTTGTCACCGCGTACCTGAGCAAGCTGACCAAGTTTAATAATTTCAAAAGCGGGCGGCTCACCGATTGCTTTGACTAGTTCAAGCGCCTCAAGTAATAATTTCTCGGCTTGTTCCCAGTCTTTTCGGGTCATGTAAATATTTGCCATGTTCCCCAATATTGCGGCTTTATCCTTTTTATCGCCAAGCTGATTAAGAATTTGCAGGCTCTCTTGAAGGATCTGTAATGCGCGGTCGAGGTCGCCGCGCATTTGGAAGACTTGCGCCATATTTCCAAGCGTGTGAGCTTTATTCTGTTTGTCGCCGAGTTGCTCGCAAAATTCAAGACTTTCTTGGTAGAGTGTGAGAGCCTGGTCGAGGTCGCCACGTTTCAGGAAGACCTGCGCCATCAAAGCGAGTAGACTGGTCTTGCCTTGTGTATCGCCCAGTTGCTCAAAAAGTTTCAGGCTTTCTTGAAAGATCTGTAATGCGCGATCGAGATCGCCGCGGATAAGGAAAATCTTCGCCATCATTGTCAGTGAGTTGGCTTTGCCACGTTTATCACCGATTTGCTCTTTTAGTTGCAGACTTTCTTCATAGAGTTCGAGAGCAAGATTCAGATTTCCCCGAGTAACATAAATATATGCCATTTGGTGTAGTGTTCTAGCCAATTCCCCTTTATCGTCAAGTTGCTTTTGGATTTTTACACTTTTCTTGTAGAGTTCAAGGGCATTCTCAAGTTCACCACGTGTGACATAAATGTTAGCTATAGCAGAGAGTGAAGCGGCTTTGCCCTGTTTATCGCCGAGTTGCTCAAGAGACGCAAGGCTTTCTTGATACAAACTAAGGGCGCGGTCGAGGTCGCCGCGCGTCACATAAATACCAGCCAACTCATAGCGCAGGGAACTGTCCACTTTGGCGCTTTCGGGGTCGGTTTCAACATTGGGCAGGATTTCAGAAATCGCGGAGTTCACTAAGTCAAAGGCAAGGCGCGTCTCGCCCCAAGCGTTCTTCAACCACGCCAGCCTGCGGATATGCCAAAGACGTTCCGTGCCCTGTAAAGAATCGGTGGCCTTTTCCATCGCGTCCATTGAAAGGCGCACAACGCGGTTGAGCGCAATGTTGCTGTGAATGTCAAGATACCCACGCTTTGCCACCCATGCGCCATATGCGGCGTAGCCAACTTGCTGACTCGCCGTCAGTGAAGAATCCAACCTGCGCGCGGCTTCCTGCCTCAGGGCGGGTTGGAAGCGGTACGTCGCGGGGGTATCGTCACCGTATCTAGCATCCACTTCCAATAAACTACGACGTGTAAATTCGCTTAAATTCTGCTGTGTTGCATTCACCTTAGCATCTATCTCTTCTTCTCCATCAGGGAGTTGGGAACCATCCCAACTCATTACTGCGCCATGCGCAAAAAACGGAAATGGGAAAATGCTCAACAGTGCCAATTTTTCCTGCAAGTCTTTGGAGAGATGTGAATAACTGCGCTCGAAGGCGATGGTGAAGGTGGCGTGATGTCCCGCCAGTCCGCCTCGGCGTGCGCTGGCGAGTTCATCCTGCCAGTTACCTAGGAAAGCCTGCATCGGCACCGCGCTCACGTCGTACTCCCCCGCTAAGAGCGCGATAGCCAGAGGGTGCCCCTCTGCCGCATGTTGAATATCAAACGCAAACTGAATATGAGTCTCGGGGTTTTCGTTTGCCTTTACGCTATGTTGAAAAAATAATTCCACGCCGGCCTGGTCGCGCAAACCGTGCAGGGAATGATTGCCGTCGGGAAAGAGGCGTTCATTTCTCAAGCCTGCGGGTTGTTCGCGGCTAGTCAACAGCATGTTCGAGTCGCCGTTGGCAAGGTCGGCGATCAGCCTGTGGATGTTTTCGGCTTCGGGCTGTTTTTCCTGTATGCCCTGAATAATACTCTCGTAATTATCGAACAGCCACAAGCCGTTCCACTCGCGCGCCGCTTTTAAAATGTCTTCGCGCTGCTGGCTCTCGCTCAGGCTCGCGCCCTGCTGCGCTCCCTCATCGCCCAATAACACACGTATCAGCGCGTACCTGAAATTCGCTGCGTTGACCTCGTTGGCAAACGAATAGCCGCTAACGCCGCGCGCCCACATCCACGCGAAGCGTTCGGCAAACGCAGCCGCCAGTGCGGTCTTGCCCATGCCGCCCGTCCCCGCCACTGTGATCACCTTGCCTCCGTCGGCAAAATGTTTTGCAATTTGATGCAGTTCCAGGTTGCGTCCCAACAACGGGCGCGGCGGCTGGATTTCTCCGCCGAGAGCGGATTCGCCAGGCTTGCCGAGTCCGCTCACCGAGGGCGTCCCCTGCTGGATGGGAAACGCTTCGCTCCACCCGTTAGCTGATACATACCCGACGGGCAGTCCCACGCTTTGAGGGTGACGCGCCAAACTCATCCGTGCCTGACGCAGCGCCTCGCCAATGCTCAAACCTGAGAACAGACTGTCATATAACGCCACCGCCAGATCATCGCTCAATGGGTCAGGGAAAGATTCCTGCATCCCGACTGCAAACGGCACACCGTTCAACGCCAACGCCCGCGCCAGATTCGCTTGTGAGCCAGTGGCGGTCATGCACGAACTCAACAACACCATCCGCAGCACCCCGCGTGGCGACATGTTCAACAAATCCGCGCCTGTTAGCGGGTCAATGCTTCCATCTTTATTTTCAAGCGCCAACACCGCCAGCTTGCCCGTCGGCGTATCCACCACATTCCCATGACAGGTCAGATGCAGCACAGCGGGTCCCTGCCGCAAAGCGCGGTTGAGATGTTCGCGCGTTGGCGGAATTCTGCGCCCCGTGAGATTCTTTCCGCTGTTCTGCAAAGTCTCGCGGATGGAACGCATCTCATTATCCAGATCGAGTCGATATCTCTCGCGTGGATTGCCGCTTTCATCCACCAACGGGTCAGCCGCCAATGCGATGAAATTCAAAGACGAGACTTCCGAAGTTTTTAAAACTTCGGAAGTCTTATTAACCAACCGCAGCATTCCCGCTTTCACGCACAAAAACTGACGGTCACGAAGAAGCGTGGCAAATTCCCATGCAAAGGCATCGGCTGTATCGTCGCAATCCAACAAAATTAAATTATCTGGGTCATCAGCGAGCCGCTTCAACAGCTCATTGCCCCCCAGCGCGGCAGTCAGAACCTGTCCGTTCGTGTACGGGTCGGCTTGCAATCGGTCAATCGCTGGAATTTTATCTAGCGCAGTCTTTACAGTCTGGTCGTCAAATGTGACAACCAGTTCTCCAGCTTCCTCGCGTAACTTCAATAAAATTGCCATGTAAATATTCCTCCTAATTATGGCAAAGCTTTTGGCAAGTCACTTTTTCATTTTCGAATTTTGATCGAGAGGCAATCGGTTTATTGTTCATAATTTTCCCTGTTCATAATAACAAACCGTACACATATTTCGTTAACTACCAAATAGCCAATTACTAATATTGTAGAGGCGAAGTCATCTTTATGCAAGTGCTTTAGATAAAAAAGTTATAATATCCCTATGAATCCCCAAAAGAATCTAGACCTTCCCAGCTTCATAAAAGGCATTGCCGTTGGTGCAGCTACAGGCATTGCATCCTTGATTGCGTATCAATATATACACGCCATCATCAAACAGCCGCGGCTCATGTCGCGTGCTGTGTTATCCAAAGCCGAGGATTTTGATACGATCGAGGCGCGTGCCCTGTTTATCGCGGCAGATAATCTTCGCTCGGCAATTGAAGTTCGTCGCTTTGGAAATCACAAAACAAGAGAGATCCTGCAAGCTGGCTATCGCAACTTCCGCGAGAGCTGGGCGCGTGACTTTAGTTTTGCGTCGTTTGGGCTGCTCGCTGTAAAGGAAGTCAAGGTAGTAAAAGACACACTGGAAGCATTTCTCGATCACCAAACTCCTGAAGGTCAGTTCCCGATCAAATTACATTCCTTTGGAATGGTCACCCGCTTTATGCACTCCCTTTTCGGAAGAGAACAGCCAACTGAAACCCCTATGCGCCCCAAGTACCTGAGCGGACATGGCACGATCTCATTGGATGGTCAATGCCTGATGGTGATCGCAGCCATTCACTACAGCTTTCAAACAGAAGATCATGAATTTCTAAAAACACATTGGGATGCTCTTGTCAAAGCCATTTCCTGGACAGAGAGATCGGTCAAGGATAGTACAGACGGTCTGCTCACTCAGGGAGCCTTTGCGGATTGGGCAGACAGCATTGCCCACATTGGATGTGTACTTTATACAAATGTAACATACTGGAAAGCGCTCCAAGAGATGGCTGAAGCCGCCACCCATTTTGGGTTGAAAGATCAAATCTCTTTTTATTCAAAAAAGGCGGAGCAGGTCGCACTGGCAATTCAAGCACATTTTTGGCGCCCAACCCTAGGGTACTACGCCGCTAGCGACACGCTCGATCAACTAACCAGCAGCGGGAATCTGTTGGCAATTGCCTGGGGCTTGGCATCTAAAGATCAAGCTAATTCCATCATGGATACGATCATTGTTACCGGCATGGCCAGCCCCGTTCCAACCAAAGTTGCTTATCCAGCCTACCCCCTTCACTTGATTGCAATTGAAAACCGCTTGGGTGGTGTAGCAAATTATCATATTGATGCCGCCTGGCTTTGGATCGGTGCCTGGCATGTGGTTGCGCTCGCACGTAGTGGGCGCGTCGAGGAAGCACATGGTATCCTTTCGCGTATTGCAGAAGTTATTGTGCGCGATCAGCAGGTGCATGAAGTCTATGGACCCAACGGGAAACCATTATCCAGTTTTTGGTATAAGTCTGAAGCGCCGCTCACATGGAATGCCGGCATGGTTGTATATTCCTACTATGTTCTTGAATATTTTATGAAACCAAAAACCGATATCGTCTCCTCTGTCAGCAAAGAGTAAAAGGACTGGTCATGCATATTGCCAACTTCACGAACACCTATCTTCCAGTCATCAGCGGGGTTGTCCGCTCGATACGTTCTTTTCGAGATGAATTGACTCGTCAAGGTCACAATGTATTCATCTTTGCTCAGGAAGCAGATTATGTAGACGAAGATCCGTTCATCTTTCGCTATCCAAGCCTGCCATTGCCAATTGGCGTGGATATTCCAGCCGCGATTCCCCTCTCCCCCTTTATGGATCGCCTGCTCCCTGCTGTCAAGCTGGATGTGATTCATACGCATCATCCATTTCTACTTGGTCAAACAGCTGCCTCAAAAGCCCAGGAGCTTAACCTGCCATTGATATTTACATTCCATACCCAATATCGTGAATACACCCACTACATTCCCTTTCCAACGGATACAGTGCAGAATTTCCTAAAGAATACTGTTGACCGCTGGCTGCAGGATTTTATGCGCCGCTGTCAGCATATCATTATTCCATCAGAGAGCATGCGTGATACGTTGGTTAATCAATATGGCTTGAAAAATAACTATACAGTAATTCCAACGGGCATTGACCTTGAGGCATACACGACTGCCAGCGGAGAAAAGATCCGCCGCAAACGTCGTTGGGAAAAAGAAACAGTGATGATTTCGGTAGGCAGGCTCGCCCCAGAAAAAAACTGGCCGCTCCTATTACATGCCACAGCCACTATTTTGAAAGAGCATCCTCATTTCCGTTTTGTTTTGATCGGAGATGGTCCTGAAAGAAAAAACCTTGAAGCTCTTGCAAAAGAGCTGGGTATTCGAAAAAAAGTTACCTTTACTGGCTCGCTTCCCTTTTCAGAAACTCCATCTTATATGAAAGCCGCCAATTTATTCGGTTTTGCATCTGTAACAGAAACGCAGGGACTGGCAACACTGGAAGCCATGGCAGCCGGCCTCCCCGTCGTTGCTGTCGATGCAAGTGGCACGCGCGATATCCTCAAACATGGTCAGCAGGGATATCTTGTCGAAAATGATGCTGAAGCATTAGCCGCTGGGGTTATCAAGCTTCTGGCAAATCCAGAGAGAATGCAGCGCTTTGCAGAAGCAGCATATAAAAGAGCACAATCCTTTAATATTGAATCTCTAACGGAAAAACTTCTCGATGTGTATGAGCAGGCGATCCGTGAGAAAAAGAAGAATCGCTTCGTTACTGTCAATCCACCCGTAGCTGCTCCTCCCTCTCCTGTTGAACCCGTGATGCAGACATAGTCGAATTATATATCGCAGAAGCATTCATCTCTTGATAAAATAGAAAATATGTTCTATAATCAAGAGATGGATGCTTTAAGCAAACTTAATGACTTAAGCGATCAAATGTCTTTTGAAGCGGATGGAGAACCACGCGTCTCCTCCCCACCCCCAACCTGTTTCAGTCCGAAAGAAAAAAATCACGCAATAACACATCCTGCCCAACTCCCCAACGGACAGAAGATTGTGCTCCTCAAAACTCTGCTATCCTCAGCATGTGAACGGGATTGTTTCTATTGTCCGTTCAGAGCTGGCAGAGATTTCCGCCGTGCCACTTTTAAGCCTGATGAATTTGCAGGCTTGTTCAGTAAAATGAGTCAGGGCGGACTAGCTGAAGGTGTATTCCTCAGCTCAGGCATAGCAGGAGGCGGTGTTCGGACACAGGATAAACTTCTCGACACTGCAGAGATCTTGCGCAAGAAACATCAATACCGTGGCTATCTTCATTTAAAAATCATGCCAGGCGCAGAAAAAGGTCAGGTCTATCGCGCCATGCAGCTGGCCGACAGAGTATCTGTTAACTTGGAAGCGCCAAGCACAGAGCGGCTCGCAAAGCTTGCGCCGCATAAAATATTCATCGAAGAGTTACTACAGCCTTTGAAATGGGTGGAGGAAATACGAAGAACAGTCCCAGCCTTTAAATTCTGGAATGGACGATATCCTTCAACGGTTACACAATTTGTGGCCGGCGGCTCAGATGAGAGCGATCTCGAATTGCTTTCCATTACCAATTGGTTGAATAAAAATGTAAGTTTGAGGCGCGCCTATTTTTCTGCATTCCATCCAATTCGGGATACGCCACTTGAAAACAAAACCGCAGTAGACCCCATGCGTGAACATCGTTTATATCAAGCCTCGTTTTTATTACGCGATTATGGTTTTGATCTTGAAGATCTACCATTCACAGATTTAAGCAATCTTCCTCTGCACGCCGACCCAAAGCAAGCTTGGGCCGAGATCAATTTGCTTCATAAGCCGCTTGAAATAAATAATGCCGGGAAACGCGATCTGATTCGCATTCCCGGCATTGGTCTAAAAGGTGCAGATGCTATCTTGTCTGCCCGCAGAATTAGTAAATTGCAGGACCTTTCTTCATTAAAGAAACTTGGCATCCTCGCCGAGCGAGCAGCACCATATTTATTATTGGATGGCCGCAAAGCCGCCTTACAACTGGCATTATTTTAATTTGGCTTTTTACTACTTACCCATCTGTACAGCCAGCACATCATAATAAGTGCCAGCACCGAAACCATCGAATAGAACATTGTCACCTGGCTTAATAAAAGGCAACTGACGAAGGAAGGCGATCATATTACTTGCTGCGCTCACATTGCCAAAGTCACTTAACAGCCACGGCATGGGGAATTGAATACCTGCGTTTTGTAAATGTCTCGCTTTGAGTTGGTTGATCTTGTAATTTGCATGATGCACAATACCCACTGAAATTTGTTTTTCAGGTGTACCCAGTTTATTCATCAAAGCTGCATATTCATTAAACACTTCAGTAACCACTTGCACCCCCGTACGAACAAACAGCTTAACCATCCCCATTGGCCCCGCCATGGAAATGGCAGAACCATCTGCAGGTTCATGCATCAATCCAGCTACACGGAAATGAGATGTAGTTTCCTGTGAAAATTCAACGAGTGATCCATTTTCGGCTTGGCGAGAGTGAGGGTAATACATACGCACTGCCAATACCCCTTCCCCATCAAACGCCTCGTGCTCCTTGCCCACCAAAAACTTAAAGGTTTCACCAGGGATTACGCCAATCACACCAGCCGCATTACCAAACAATTGCAAAGCATATTTATCACGCGCGCGACCTGTGAAGCGGCTCAAACCCTCAATGCCGCCAACCAAAACCTTCTTTCCCTTTAATTCTTCGGCAAGGTTAAGCTTCCCTTCGCGCGCCAGACCAGGATTCAAGATAAGATTCAAACCAGCAGTAGATCCATCACATGCCTTATGTACACTGACTTTTATTGCGCTTTCAGGAATACCTGCACGCTCACATATCAACGGCACATAATCATCTGAAACAGGTCCGCTCATACCGATTAATACGGCATCTACATCTTCAGGTTCCCAACCATTCGCAAGGGCAGCTTCTTTTAAAATACGCGATCCAACTTGGATTTCCAATTCAAGGTCATCAGCCTCACTTAAGTCTAAAATATGATGGCGGCTGAGAAATCCCAATTCAGAAAGATTCATGGCATCTTCATCTTTTAGTGAGTGACCCAGGCGGAAGGATGCAAATTCTCGCACTCGATTATTGTCATATTCTTCACCCCACGTACCGTACGCGCCGCCGATGCCCAACGCCGAATTGGTAACACGTTCAAACCCAAAAGGAGTCCCATTTCCTATTTGGAGGATTTCTTTTTTAGTATTTGGTTTTTGAAAAAACGAATGGTTTTCAGTCATATTGATTTACTCCTTTTATCACTATATCATTCAAATGTACATAACCCCGCCTGCCTTGTTTGGTTTCGACATTTTTTTGGTTATGCATGAATTATATGTTTTATTATCCATATATACGAAACCTTAAAATATTATTATATTCCCCGTTCAACCCTTGTAATTAAATTCATTACCGCTATACTAAACATTATATTTACGATTCGTATATCGTAATAAAAGGAGTAACATAAAAAATGGTTTCAACAATGGAAACACTTTCAATTAAAACTGAAAATAAATTTAGAACACTCATTACAAAACAGGCATACAAAATGGGTGAAGTGATATGCGCCATGCCAAGCGAAAATATTATGGATAAACCCAATCGCTTCACGGTGCAGATCTCAAAAGATAGGCATACGCATGTCGGCAAACTTGCCGCACTCAATCACTCATGTGATCCCAATGTAGTATTGGACACCGAAAACATGACAATGATCGCACGCCGTGATATTGAGAAAGGCGAAGAACTATCCTTCTTCTATCCCGCTACAGAATGGGAGATGCAAGCGCCATTCATTTGTTTGTGCGGCTCAGCGAACTGCATTCACGTTGTTGCGGGTGCACGCTTCCTTCCGCTCTCCACGCTTGAGAATCATTTTCTCAATAAGCATATTCGCGAGATGATGATCGAATTACTCAATAACACAAAAACGCATTTGAAGAAACTGCACAGCGCTTAAATAAAAAATGCTCCGCAAGATTGCGGAGCATTTTTTATTATCATAATTTCCGATGCAGAGCCAAAAGTGTATATGCACCTGTCCATGGTTTTCCTAGGCGATGGTTATCTGAAACTTCGATCTTGCTAAAACGTGATGCGATCTGCGGCATAAGACTTGCAATCGTCGCCCAATCATCTTCCAGTACAGCCGTTTTCATTTTTGCCGCCAACTGACCCGCCCACATCCATTCCATGCGGAACTTGTCGGCTTTCACCCAGTAATCGCGTTTCTCCCAGGCAGCGACAGAAACATCAATTCCTTCCGAGATGGCTTGCAAAGCTAATGCGATATATGCAGCCAGATCTTTTGCATCTGATGTGATACTAGCTTGTTTTGCCAATTCACGAATACACAATACAATACCTTTTGTTAAACGGGTTCTTTCTTTTCCAACAGAATCAGGGTTTATCACGCGGCTCAAGGCAAATTCTCCAGTTCAAAGTAATTATAAGTGCGGGATTATACCGCCCAATTTCAATTCGTCACAAGTTTCATTCTATAAGATAAAATATATCGATCAATATGACATCGCCTATCACAACCATAATTTTTGACTTTGGAAATGTTTTTGTTAAATGGGATGCTCACGCCTTATACAAACGTTTCCTCCCTACGCCCGAAGCTGTTGACTCTTTTCTGGAAGAAATACACTTCGCTGAATGGAACGCCCATCAAGATGCTGGTCGTTCATTCAGCGATGGTATTGTTGAACTCTCAAGTCAGTTTCCACAATACACTGAACTGATCCAAGCTTATGACACTTACTGGGGCGAAAGCATTACAGAAACCATTGAAGGAACAATAGAGATCGCACAAAAATTAAAAGAAGCAGGCTGGCCTCTCTATTTACTCAGCAATTTTTCAGCAGAAAAATTCCCGCTTATGCTAAAGCGTTATCCCTTTTTGGATATCTTTGACGACATGATTATTTCAGGTGAGCATAAACTGATTAAACCAGATCCAGCTATTTTTCAACTCACGCTGAAAAAGATCAAACGTGAAGCGCACGAATGTTTATTCATTGATGACTCCATTCCTAATATAGAGACTGCCAATCAATTAGGTTTCAATACAATCCATTTCCAATCTCCTGAACAATTGGAAGAGGATTTAAAAACATATCTCACCACAACTCCATAAAATAGAGGAACTCAATATGTCTCTCCAGGAAACTATGCTGCAAGCCATCGAAGAAGAACTACAACATCAGGTGTCACGGCTCGATCAACCGCGTACAAAACAATTCCATGAGATGCTCACCTATCACATGGGTTGGGCAGGAGAAGGCTCAGGTCCAGAAGCAGCAGGTAAACGCATACGCCCACTACTTGTTTTATTAACTACTTCCTCTTTATATGAAGAAACAAAAAGTAATAATACTAATAGGAATAATTGGCTACACGCAAAATCAGCAGCTGCAGCTATAGAACTTATTCATAACTTTTCTCTTGTTCATGATGATATTCAAGATAATTCTGATAAGCGCCGTGGAAGAAAGACTGTTTGGGTCAAATGGGGTCAGCCAATGGCGATCAATGTTGGTGATGCATTATTTGTAATTGCTAATCAGTCCGTTCTGGATTTAGCCAAACACTATCCTGCCGATGTCGTTGTTAAAGCAGCAAGCATATTAAACAATTGCTGTTTAGATTTAACATGCGGTCAATTTTTAGATATGTCATATGAAGAACGTAAAGATCTAAGCATTGAAGATTACTGGCCAATGATCGGAGGAAAAACATCCGCCCTACTCTCCGCATGTACTCACATCGGTGCTTTACTTGGGAATGCAGGAGAGGCTGCGCAGGAAGCTTACCGTCAGTTTGGTTATCACCTTGGGCTTGCATTTCAAGTACAGGATGACATCCTCGGCATTTGGGGCGATGAATCCATTACAGGAAAATCTGCAGCAAGCGACCTGGTGGAAGGAAAAAATTCTCTGCCTGTACTTTATGCACTTGGTAAAAATGGGAAATTTGCTGAAAGATGGCAGCAAGGACCGATCACAGCAAGTGAAGTAGGAAGAGCAGCGTCACAACTTGAAAGTGAAGGAGCTAGAAAATATGCTGAAGATGTCTCTGAGAAAGAGACTCAAAAAGCTCTTTCATATCTGGAAGATGCGAATCCACAAGGCGAGGCAGGCGAGTCCATACTCAAATTGGCGAATATGCTTCTTAAACGGAAACAATAAACAGATTAAGAAAGATCCACTCTTTTCATCAAGCTTGACACGCCTTTTCCGCGTAGCGTATAATCCATTTTGTTCATCAAGCGGGTGTAGTTCAGTGGTAGAACACGTGCTTCCCAAGCACGATACGCGGGTTCGATTCCCGCTACCCGCTCCAAGCAAATCGAGGCTGTGAAGCCTCGATTATTTGTTATACTATTTGTAAGGTTGCTGTTATGTCGGTAATTTTGCCTTCCGAGTAAAATTCAGTCCGGAGATAAAAACCGGTATGACGCAAGAAGTAAAAGGTACTATACTGTACGTGGAAGATAATCCAGATAATAGAAATCTCATTCGCAGGGTATTAGGCGCGGATGGTTATTCTGTTGTAGACGCTGTTAATGCTGAACAGGCGATCGAAAAACTTGAGGGAAATCATATTGATCTGGTCCTGATGGATATTAACATGCCGGACATGGATGGTTATACCCTTACAGCAAAGATCAAAGCGATTCAAAAATTTACAAAAATTCCTATTGTTGCGGTTACTGCAAATGTAATGCGCGGCGATCGCGAAAAATCACTGGAAGCGGGATGCGATGGCTACATACAAAAACCAATCGACATTGATACACTCGCCCAGCAGATCGAGCGATTCATTATAAGGAGCACTAACTAATGTCTGACCCGACACCTACTGTTTCTGACACACAACCTATTAAGAAGCCAAATATACCAAAAGATGCTGCGGTACTGGTTGTAGAAGACAATGTCTCCAACTTTGTTTTAATTGCGCGCATGTTGGGGTATTTGGGAATTCATTGTGAATGGAAAACTTCAGGCTATGAGGTTGTGGAGTATGCAGATACACTTCCACGGCTTGACCTTATTCTTATGGATATACGACTTCCGTATGAAGACGGATATGGTGCATTAAAGAAGATCCGTGCCTCTGAAAGATTTAAAACCGTGCCGATCATTGCTGTCACTGCAGAGGCCAGCACAGAACAAATGAAGAAGGCTCGAGATTCAGGCTTTGACGGATTTCTAGGCAAGCCTCTTGACCCAGACCGCTTCCCTGACCAAATTCGCCGCATCTTAAGTGGAGAGCCTGTCTGGGAGTTTAGTTAATTCTTTTCAATGGCAACGAATCAAACGACGCCCGCACTTGGTACTACACAAAAAAGATTTAAGGGCAGTCTGACAGGGACACTTGTAAGAACACTCTTAATCTTTACCTTCATTCCCCTTGCCTTAATGGCAGGGGCTGCTTATTTTAGGGCGCGTACTCTTTTACGAGAGCAGGCAGTTGAACAATCAGAAAACCTACTGACCAATCAACTCAAGATTATTAACCGCGAAATAAATAACAAAGAAGACCTGCTTGAACGTCAGGTTGCAAATGAAGACTTTACAGCTTTGATCGAGCTTGCTTTACATGCCAATCCTCAAAGTAGTCAATTCCTTACGATTCGTAATGACTTTATTAAAGAACTCCAAACTATAAACACACAGGAAAATAAACCTGTTTTCAATCAATTTTTACTAATTGATCCTGATGGAAATATTAAAATTTCAAGCAATGATGAATGGCGCGGGGAAATTCTTGATTCATCTATTCTTGACCAAACATCAACTGAATTTCGTACTCTCGCCCTTTATGGGCTTTCCCCTATCTATAACAATCAGTTCATTCTTGCCACTATAGTGAATTATCAAACTGAGAGTGGTTCTACGCTTGGCTCAATCGTGGGAATCACAGAAAAAGAAAATTTACAAGAACTTATTCAGCCACTTAATGGGCTTTCTCCTTTAGCAAGTACTTATTTTCTGCTTTCAGATAATAAGTTTATTTATAGCAATCCCAATACAGGGGAATTTACACTTGTCGATAGCTCTTCCCCGTCGCAAAATGAGCTTATCGCCAAACTTTCTGGTCTTATGCAAGAGGAACAACCAAGACCAGAAGCACTAGACATCACTGACCCAAACGGCGAATCAGTTTTGGCTCAACTCCAATGGTTTCCTCAAATGCATTCAGGCATTGTGCTTGAAGTGAATTCATCTGACATATATGGTCAAATTTCAAGCCTTGCTCCATTTACTGTTTTTCTCGTTCTTGGAACTCTCTTTGCCACAGGACTTGTATTAGTATTCGGCATTAATCGCATCATCAAGCCACTACGTTCCTTGTCTGAAATTACACGAGGATTCGCTGATGGAGATTGGAATCGGCGGGCAGAAGTGTTGAGTAATGATGAGGTTGGCTTGTTAGCAAGTTCATTCAACGATATGGCAGATGAACTAAGCAAAAGTTATCACTCCCTTGAACAAAAAGTTGATGAGCGTACGCGACAGATATATACCGCCGCAGAAGTTGCTCAAAATATTACGACAATTTCAAATATTGATGAAATGTTAAATAAAACTGCTGAATTGATCGTACAGCAGTTTGGCTTTCATCAAGCAAGCGTTTATATGCTTGAGCGCAGCGGCAGGTACATTGAGTTTAAAACAGGATTTGGATCAGCAACGAAAAATCTGGCCGAAAAGAAAGATAGGCTTGAAGTCGGCTCATCCTCCATTATTGGCTGGGTAAGTAAAAACAACCAGTCGCGTATTGCTTCAGATATTCTGGATGATGATCTAAATTTAAAAAATGAACTCCTTTCAGATGCTCATTCAGAAGCCAGCGTGCCAATTTCCATTGGGAATTTGGTCCTGGGCGTTTTAGATGTACAAAGCACACAAACAAATGCATTCAGCCCGGAAACTATTGTATTGCTGCAAACTCTCGCAAGCCAGATCGCTGCCGCAATCCAGACCATGGGCCTGAGCGAATCAAGCCATGTTAACTTCCAAGAAATTGAGCGGCTCTATCGGTCAAGCCGATTGATCGCGGAAGCAGATAGTGAAGATGATGTGCTAAAAATTAGTGGCCAGATCCTTGAAGCAGCTCCCTACTCTGTTGCCATGCTTCATTTAGAAGGAAATCGGCTGGAGGTACTCACCTCAACTGATTCGACAAAAAAGCCTGCATCCATTACGGGCTTGCCGAAATATATCGAAGCGAATGCTGAAGAGATCAATCATTACCTGCTTCGAGGACCAGTTATTGCGCAAGCTAGCAGAAATAGTATCCCTGGCGCTTTCATGGATATCGTACAAAGCTTAAAATTGGAAAATGCTGCATTTCTACCGGTAAGAAAGCATGAATTACTTGTTGCCATTATCATGCTTGGCTCTCAAAAACAAGAGCTCTCAAACGCGGCGATCCAGCCTTACACGAACCTGGTTGATCTGATGTCGATCACATTGGAAAAAGTAAGTGCCATCAAACAAGCACAAAAGCATCTACGCGAGATGGAAGCACTTGCATCCATCAATGAATTGATCTCAACAACATCAGATATTCAAAGCTTTTTCAAGGAATTGCTTGGCAGAGTTCATCAGATCATTGGGCATTACAGTATGATCGTCGCATTGTATGATGAAAAGAGCAATACGATCAGTATTCCTTTCAACTACGAAAACGAAAAAATAACAACAATAGAATCCTTTCCCTTGGGCGAGGGATTAACATCCATTTTAATTCGTACACGTCATCCATTAATGTTGGTTGAAGATACAGAACGCAAAGCTCTTGAAATGGGAGCCAAATTAGCTGGCAAACCCGCACGGTCATGGATGGGTGCGCCGATGCTCGTAAAAAATAATCCCATTGGAGCATTGATTATCCAGGATCTTGAAAATGAACATGCCTTTGACATTGATGATCTGCATTTCTTTACTACTCTTGCTGGCCAGGTGGCAGGGGCGATTAATAATATCAATCTATTACATGAAAGCCAGCATAGAGCAATTCAACTTGAAACCACTGCAGAAATCGCACGAGATATCAGTGCATCGCTCAATCTTGACGAGCTGTTGATAAAAGCTGTCAACTTTATTCGCGAACGCTTTGACTTTTATCACGCATCCATATTCCTTCATGATTTGCCCGGCGAATTCGCCATTATCCGTGAGGCAACTGGTGAAGCCGGCGCACAAATGAAACGTGCAGGGCATAAGATCGGTATTGGTTCTAAGTCAATTGTGGGATTTGTAAGCAGCCGCGGCGAACAACTGGTAGTGAATGATACTGCCAAAGATGCCACCTACTATGCTAATCCCTTATTGCCTGATACACGTTCAGAAGCTGCCATACCGCTCAAGGTGGGTGAACGGATTCTTGGTGCAATGGATGTACAAAGTACTAAACCTTATGCATTCTCTACAGACAACTTGCGCAGCCTGCAAATTCTTGCCGATCAATTAGCGATTGCAGTGGTAAATACAGAATTATTTGCTGAGACTCAGGAACACCTATCTCAGCATCGTCTCTTGCATCACATCACCACAACTGCAGCTTCCGGTAAAACACTTGAAGAAGCTCTTGAAAGCGCAGTAAATGGCCTGCAAGTAACACTTGGCGGCGACCGCGTTATGATCCTTCTTGCAGATCGAGAGAAAAAAATTCTTGAAGTTAAAGCATCCACAGGCTATGCAGAGGATGTTACATCTTTGCAATTCGCAATTGGCAGCGGAGTCACTGGTTGGGTGGCAGCACACAAGCGTCTGTTAAGTGTGAGAGATGTGTATGAAGACCCACGTTACATACAAATGAGTTCAAATACCCGGTCCGAATTAGCCATCCCGCTTATTTATCGTAATGAATTACTGGGTGTCTTAAATGTTGAAAGCGAACAAGTGGATGCCTATAATGAAAATGATGAGGAAATGCTGGGGACACTTGGCGGAAGCCTGGCAGCCATCATTGCAAATGCACGTCTGCTTGAACAGATTCGCATTCAGGCTGAGCGTGAGCGCTTGATCTATGAAGTTACCAGCAAAATCCGCAGATCAACAGACATTCAATCCATTTTGATGACGACCGCAAGCGAATTAACGCGGATCACCGGGGCACGTTATGCAAAAATTCATGTCAAGCCGCTAAGTGATCCTGACCGGGAAGAATCGCAATGATGAATAGTAATTTTTCCAGGGATGCATCGGCAAATCCGCAAGAAGCCACCCGCCAACTGTATAAGAACTGGCGCGAGGGGCTTGCAATACCTCTTCTTCTTGGCATTCTCATATTTGGGGCGGTTGCACTTGTCCCCGCGGTGATCAGTTCTCAAAGCATAATCCTAGATACAATCTTTATTGCATCTTATGTACTAACAGCCATCGTTACAGTTATACGTTTTTCGTATACAGTACGCATGAGCGTATTTCTGCTCAGCGTTTATGTACTTGGCATGGGAGAGCTAATCACACATGGCATCCTGGGCGATAGTCTGTTCTTTTTTCTCGCACTCATAATTTTTTCCACGATCCTGCTTTCTCCAAGAGCAGGTATTGCTATGATCGTTATGGACATTACTACATTTATTTTGTTTGGCTTTCTAATATTGAACGAGCATATCCTTTTGCTTAATCCTAATGCGCCTCCAGCAAAAATTGAGGATTGGATTAGTGCCGGCGCTGCGATCATCATGTTCGGAGTAGTGATCATTATTGGTTTTCAACGTTTGGAAAACCAATTTCTTGAAGCACAAATACAAATTGACTCATCTCTAAATGCTCTTAAAGATGAGCGTAACAACCTTGAAAGCAAAGTATCTGAGCGTACTCTTCAATTACGCCGCGTAAATCAAATCGGCAGAACGATCACGTCGATTCTTGATCCAGATGAGTTGATCTCACGCGCCGCGCATTTAATTGAAAGTGAGTTTGAATGTTATTACACAGCTTTCTTTTTACTCGATGCAACAGGACAGTGGGCTGAACTTAAAGATGCAACCGGCGATGCCGGCCGGGTGTTACGAGACAATAAGTATCGTCTCGATCTGGGCGGAAAGAGTGCCGTAGCGGCTGCGATACGCACAAAGCAGGCACGCATCGCTCTGGACACTGGAGCTGAACCCGTCCGATTTGATAATCCCCTACTGCCTTATACCCGTTCCCAAATTGCAATTCCACTCACTGTTGGTGAGCGTGTGCTTGGTGCTTTAGAAATGCACTCCACCAAGGAAAATGCGTTCTCCCAGCAAGACGTGGATACATACCAGAATATGGCAAACGAAATTGCGATTGCTCTCGAAAATTCACACCTGTTTCGAGAGGCACAACAAAGCTTATCTGAAATGCGAGCCACGCAGCGACAATATCTGCAAGGTGCATGGTCATCCCTTACATCGGATCAAAACCTCGAGTACTCGCTTGGAGACAATGATCTGGCAAACAACAAAGAGATTAATGTTGCACTCGCGCTACGAGATCAGGTTATTGGACAGATTAGCCTCGAAAGTTCATCTGCATGGACACATGAACAGAAAAATTTGATTGAGGCGATTGCAACACAAGCCACCCTTGCATTGGAAAATGCCCGCCTTGTAGAAGAGAGTCAGTCTATTGCTACACGGGAAAGACTGGCAAATGAACTGATCTCAAAGATCTGGGCCTCCACCAATATGGATAATATCCTTCAAACCACTGCCAGGGAATTAGGCCGTACGCTGGAAGCTGCAGAAGTAATTATTGAACTTTCAATGGATGACAAAAATGAATAGCAAGCCTCGAGTTCCTAAATCATTTGATCAAGGGAACACCTATTCAGCTGCCTTCAATTATGAGGGTTGGCGTGAACAATTCATTCTAACCGTTCTCCGTATTGCTTGTGTTTTGGGCATTGCTTTAATTGTTGCCTCTTATACGGCGGCCACATCTGGCGAACGTATTTCATTCATTAGTTTGTATGCTGTCCTAGTTGCAGTCACTATATTGCCTGCCCCCTATCGAATACGCGCCGTGATTTTGCTGGCAGCAAATTTTGCCATTGGAATGTACACGATCTTGAACTGGGGTGTTTGGAGTGATGGGAGCCTATTCCTTTTGGTAACTGTTGTTTTATCATCTTTATTATTCTCTCGGCGAATAGATATTATTGTATTCGGCATCAATATTATTGCCATTCTGACAATAGCAACCCTGCAGCAGCTGGAAATTTTTTCCTTAATAAACGCCAGAGCACCCACTATCGAATTCAAAGATTGGGCCTTCTTTCTCATTGATTTTTCGATTGCGGGTATCTTGATCGTTGTGGCAATTGGCCAGTTCAAAGAAGAATTCACGCGCGTGATCCAGGAAATGCAAAGCACCTTTAACACGCTCACATCTGAGCGCACGCAACTGGAAGACAGAGTACATCAACGCACTGAAGAATTAGAAATGCAAACAAAACAGCTACGCACTTCAACCAGCGTAGCTCGGATCGTTGCTGAAATTCAAAATATTTCCGAATTAATGGAAACCGTGACCAAGCTAATATCAGAAAAGTTTGAGTATTATCATGTCGGATTATATATTTTGGATGAGTACAAAAAAACTGCATTCCTACAAGCCGCATCTTCTGCAATTGGAAAGCAGCTTGTTGGCCAGGGATTTCGCATAGAACCAGATAGGCGAAATGCAATCAATACTGTCGTAGAACAAAACCGTCCTTATATTTCTTCAGATGGCAATGCAAATTTTGTTCGAGATGTAAACTTCCCGATCACTCGCTCACGTATGACATTGCCTCTTGCAGTTCGTGGAAATGTCATCGGCATACTGGATATACATTCGGATCAGACTCAGGCCTTCAACATGCAAGATGCTGAAATCCTGCAAACACTTTCTGATTTGGTGGCGATCTCCTTTGATAACGTCCGTCTGCTAAATGAAACAAAAAATCTGGTTAATCAATTGGAAATCAATACATCATTTCAGACTCGTGAGATATGGTCAAAACTAACCAGCCGCCGCAAATCAGCTTATCAATATACTCCTGCAGGCGTGCGTCCTGTTTTTTCAACTGACAAACAAGATGGCGAAGATGGATTGCGTATACCTTTAATTCTATATGGCCAAAATATCGGTACTATTAAGCTGAAAAGAAAAGGTGATGCTAAAGAATGGTCTGAACGGGAGCGCACTCTTGTAGAAAAGATTGCCGATCAGGTAGCTTTAGCTCTCGAAAACAGCCGTCTAGTAGACGAAGCACAGAAAGGCGCTTTGCGTGATCAAATGATCGCAAATATTTCGAACCGCGTTCGTGAAACATTAGACGTGGAATCTGTAGTCCGTACTGCTGCCACAGAATTACGCAGAGTGTTTGACTTAAAAGAAGCAGAGATCAGCATCGGTTCTCCTCAAGCAGAGGCCGCACCTATCAGAAAGAGCACAGGCGCTTTAAGGTTAAAGTAAAAAGGCCAGAGCATATCAAATGAATCAATGAAAAGTATTTAATTATGTCTATTCTTAAGAATCTTCGCATTGGCACAAAGTTAATCGTATTAATCCTAATCTTTACATTAGGGTTAATATCTGTTGCAAGCTACACATTTATTGTAATTAACACAATTGATGCAAATAGCCCAGCTTACCAAGATATTCAAAGAGATAATGAATTAATTGCAGATATTCTGCCTCCTCCTTTATACATTGTCGAATCACATTTAGTGTCTATACAGATTTTTCAGGAAGCAGAAGAAGGGGATGTCAGCCAAATAGATGGATTAATTAAAAAAGCTCAACAACTTCAAAGCGATTATCAAACCCGTCATGAATATTGGTTGCAAATTAATGCGAGTGAAGATGATTTAGAAATTATTCAAATTCTTGTAACAGACTCATACAAACCAGCAAGCGAGTATTTTTCGATTTTCAACAATGAGTTTATACCCGCTATTCAAAACAATGATTTTGAAACAGCTCACCATATTTTGCATACTGAACTTGAACCCCTATATGAACATCATCGTTTACTTATCGATCAAATTGTTAGCAAACAGAGAGCCGAGTTAGCAGAAGACCAAACTGCAACACAGAAGTTGGTAAATCAACAAAGAGTTTTTTTGTTTGGCATTGCTGTAATGACAGTTTTGTTATCGCTTGTGTCAGCGATTACGATATCTCGATCTATCTCTAGACCAATCCTACAGCTAACCAACAGTGCTGAACAAATTATAGGTGGCAATTTACAAACGCAAGCAGTTGTTGAAAGCAAAGATGAAATTGGCAAACTTGCAAGTTCATTCAATGATATGACTTCAAGGTTAAGGAACCTTATTGCCGATTTTGAGTCAAGGGTTTTGGATAGAACTCAATCACTGGACAAACGCAATGCTCAATTACAAGCTGTAGCAGATGTTGGTAGATCTATTACTTCTTATCGTAACTTGCTAGATTTATTACAACAGACCACCTATTTAATTCACGAAAGATTTGGTTATTATCATATAGGTATTTTCTTGCTAGATGACCGCAAACAATATGCTATTCTTACTGCCGCCAATAGCGAGGGTGGACGACGTATGTTGGAAAGAAAACATCAACTCAAAGTAGGTGAAACCGGAATTGTTGGGTATGTGATTGAATATGCAAAAGCCCGCATCGCGCTGGACGTTGGAAAGGATGCTGTTTACTTTGATAATCCCGACCTTCCTGAAACACGCTCAGAGATGGCTCTTCCGCTCGTTGCAGGCGGACAAATTCTAGGTGCTTTAGATGTGCAAAGTACAGAATCTCAAGCGTTTTCAGATGAAGATAGTGCCATTCTTCAAATTTTAGCCGAACAATTAGCAATAGCTATTCAAAATGCAAACTTGTTCACTGAAATTGAAAAAACTCTTGAGGCTTCGCGCATTGGATATGGTGAAGTTAGTCGCGAGGCATGGAGCAAGATACTACGTAACCAACCTCGCGTGGGTTTTATTGCTACTCCCCCAGCAACACTACAAACATATTCTCAAACTCTTGAACCCACTCTGGCAAAAGCATTTGAAACTGGTGATTTGATTTTAGCCAGTGATAACTTAACGATCAGCCTGCCAATTAAAGTCCGCGGACAAGCGATTGGAGCTATCCGCTTGAAGAAGACTGAAATCGCCGAAGCATGGACACAGGAAGAAACCAACCTTGCCATCGCATTATCAGATCAACTAAGCGGTGCGTTGGAAAGTGCACGCCTCTATCAAGAGTCGCAGCAGCGTGTTGCGCGAGAATCGTTAGTTTCAGATATTTCTGCTCGAATTACCTCCATCTCTCGCGTGGATAATATTGTCCGTGAAACAGTACAGGAACTTGGCCAGGCGCTTGGCAATGCCTCGGTCACTTTCCAACTGCTGGATGAATTCGATGGACGGAGACAGGCTGATACTGGAGTCCTAAACCCGTCAAAGGATAAGTTAGCGTCAAGTGAAACACCGACTATCCCCAGAAAGGCGAGGGAATAAATATGAATATTTCCCAAACACCTTTGAATAATCCAAAGCAATCTTTCACCGAACGTTTCAAGCAAGTATGGCAAAAGCTGACTGCGCCTCACCCATCTATAAAAGAGATCGGTGAATTTCGTCGTGCACAACTGCTTTCTATTCTCACATTAATATTAAGCGTATTATTTATCTTTGCACTACTTTTTCGCCCAAGCAGTGTTGGGGTATTCTTTGCATTCGCAGGCATCACGTTACTTTCTTATGCACTGAGTAAGACTCGATACTATCGATTGGGAACCTACATTTTTGCCTATGCATTTACCGCGATCGGATATATCAGGATTTATCAAAGCACCACTGATTCGATTGAATTATCCATTACCACAACAGTACATATCGCTCTCGTCTTTTCAAGCGTGCTGCTTTCACAAAGAGGCTTCTTAACTCTGGTCATCCTGTCTACTTTGGCAACCATTACTGCTCCTTACTATTCCAATATGTCATCAGAAAATTTAGGGAGCACAACTGGAATCGTATTCTCCATTGGTGCCATACTTTATGGCATTCAGATTTTCCGCGCAAATTTGGATAAAGAGCAGCTTCAAGAATTGACTCAATCAAATCGTGAGCTGGAAGATATCACAGCAAATCTTGAGGAACGCATTAAAACGCGAACTTTTGAATTAAATGAAGCCAATCAACAAGTTCAGGAACGAGCCACACGTTTTCAGATCATCTCCGAAATTTCACAGGAGATCTCTTCAGACGTAGATCAACAACCCAAAGAACTACTTAATCGTATTACGCAATCGATCAGTGAAAAACTTGGTTTTTATCATGTAGGCATATTCCTGTTAGATGAGAACAGCGAATACGCAGTATTGCGCGCCGCGAATAGTCAGGGTGGTCAGCGGATGCTTGAACGACATCATCAATTGAAAGTCGGCGGTACGGGAATTGTAGGATATGTATCTCAAGGCGGGCGTCCCCGCATTGCACTTGATACGGGTTCGGATGCAGTTTTCTTTAATAATCCTGACCTGCCGCAGACAAAGTCTGAAATCGCATTGCCACTTAAGTATGGCACTCAGGTAATTGGCGTGTTGGATGTGCAAAGCACCCTTTCTGCCGCATTCAAAGATGAAGATGCAAATCTATTAAGCACACTTGCCAACCAGATCGCCATCGTGATTAAAACCGTACTTATTAACGAACGCTCCGAATTTCCACTTGCTTCACAAAGAGGAAATAAAGCCAGCAAACAAATCACTCACAAGCAAAAGCAAGGCGGATATTCCTATCATCCGGATGGCACAATTTCGACTGCACTTCCTGCAAACAGCGCCATTGTCGATCAAGCCATCGAATCTGGCGAAACTGTGATGCTGGTTCAGCCTTCGAAAAGCAATCCAGCCGTTTTGGCTGTTCCCGTCAAATTCCGAGATCAGGTGATCGGTATTATTCACATCGAAGCTACCGAAGGAAATAGAAGATGGACAGAAGATGAAATAGCAATGGTACAGGCCATTTCAGACCGTGCTGGTTTTGCCTTGGAAAATGCCCGCTTGTTTGAAGAGACGGCGCGCCGCGCAGAACAGGAAGAGACCATTGCGCATGTTACTTCGCAGATCGGTGCATCCACTGACTTCAACCGTATTCTGCAAACCACCATTCAGGAACTTGGGCAGGCATTGGGTGCATCACGTTCATTTATTCAGCTGGGAACACCATCTGAAAATGGAAATAAAAAATAACAAAACGGCTTTTTATCAGTAATTCTCGAAATTTCAAAGGTTGATATGAGTCAAAGTAGATCAGAACAAACAAAAAATATTTCAGGCGGAAGAAACCTATCGCTTCAAGCGCGACTGGTTCTATTTGTATTGTTCATATCTTTGGTTCCTCTTATCATTATTGCAACACGTGACATTCTCCAAACCCAAGAGGCGCTAACGAATAGCGCAGAAATCTCATTAAAATCCAGTGCAGCACAAACAGCTAACAGCATTGATACTTTTATCCAGACAACACTGGATACAGTTGGTGCTGAAGCAAAATTCATTGATTTCACAACCTATTTAACATTATCACCGTCAGCACCGCCAATTGTACAGGCACGCGCTTTCGATCTTCTTAATGCATTAAGAGATAAATCAAACCCCAATATTATTTCCTATGCAATTGTAGACGCAAATGGAACTGTTCTGCTCGATACTGTGGGAATTAACATAGGAAATAACGAGTCAGGAGAATCATATTTTCCACAAGTACGGTTTAACGACAAACCTATAGTAACGGCTGTCACTTATTCAGACGATAAAACAACCAGTATATCATTCGCAAGCAAGATCATTAACATTAATGGCGATTATGTAGGCATTCTGCGCGCTACATATAATTCACGCATTTTACAGGATGTGATTACAAGCAGCGCAGGAGCAGTACCTGATACATCTATCCTGCTCTTGGATCAACTCAATATTCGCATGGCAGACAACCAAAATCCCGACCTTGTTTTACAATCAATCGTTCCACTTGAATTGATTGATTATTTACTTGCAGTGGATACAAAGCGCTTTTTGGATCTTCCCCGCGAAGAACAAGCCACCGATTATCTCGATTTTGAATTAGCTCTTGATAATGCAGTAACCCAGCCATTTTTTAGAGCTGAGATTACCCCAAAGACTCCCGGGGATGACACCATCGCTGTAGCGTTTATGAAAACTCAGCCCTGGGTTGTTACATACAGCCGTCCAACAGCCATTTTCCTTGCAGATGTTGAAAGCCAAACTCGTACAAATATTATTTTGGTTACTTTCACCTCAATTATTATAGCGATTGTTGCTACATTGGTTGCCAGAAGTTTTACCAATCCCATTATCTCCCTTACAAAAACTGCAAATTCAATTTCACAAGGCGACTTAAGCGCACGCGCTCAAATTAATAACTCAGATGAAATTGGAACGCTCGCATCAGCCTTTAACTCAATGACGGATCAGCTTCAGTCCACGCTGGTTGGGCTGGAAGAACGTATTTCTGAACGTACAGCTGATCTGCAAAAAAGCAAACTGGAACTCGAAACCATAGCAGATGTTGCCCGTGAGATTGCAACCATCCGCGATCTGGATACGCTTCTTAATGTATCTGCAAGTCTCATTCGTGAACGATTAAGCTATTATCATGTTGGCATCTTCCTGATAGACGAACGCGGTGAATACGCCATTCTGCGCGCTGCCAGCAGTGTAGCAGCAGATCAATTAATGGAAAGCAACTATAAATTACGAGTCGGGCAAACGGGGCTGGTCGGTAATGTAACCAGAACAGGAAAGGCATATATTGCGTTGGATGTTGGCACAGATGCTTTTCATTTCGAAAACCCGCTCCTGCCAGAAACACGTTCGGAGATCACATTGCCTTTGCGCAGTCACAGTATCACAATTGGCGCATTAGACATCCAGGCAAACATTCCCGCAGCATTTAATGAACGAGACACTCAAACGCTTCAAATACTTGCAGATCAGCTGGCCGCTGCCATTGAAAACGCACAGCTGGTACACCAAGTGGAAGGAACTTTACGCGAGCTAACAAATGCAAATCGTTTGCAGTCACAGGAGACATGGCATTCTGCTATTAGTGAGCGTGCCCACCCCGCCTATGAATATGATGGCTTGCAAGTGAAGGCCGTACCGCAGAATCTGCCAAGCGACCTGTTAAAACAACTCGAAAATGGCAAGCCTGTCATCGTAAATACGGATGCCAAGAAAAATACGCTGATAATTCCTTTAATGGTGTTCAATCAGGTCATTGGTGTGATCGGATTGGAACAGGAAGATGCGAATCGTACCTGGACCGATGAAGAAATCGCCGTTGCTCAAGCTGCTGCGAACCGTGCGGCCCTTACACTCGAAAATGCCCGTCTCCTCGAAGAAAGTCAGCGGCGTGCTGTGAAAGAACGTACCATTTTTGAAGCAACAGCACGTATAGGTTCAGCTGTAAATATCGAAAATATCCTTCAAGCAACGGCGGAAGAATTGGAACGCGTATTAAGTGGCGCGGAAGTCATTCTTCAATTTCAAACAGATAATGACCCAAAGGCTGAGAAATAACGGTGAGTTTATGAGATCAAAACAATATTCCAATCAAAGCCAGACGCATTCAACAAATGCATTATTGCGAAGTCTAACTATTATCCTAATAATTACGGATGTGGCCGCATTGATAGCATCCTGGATTGGTGAATTTGGGCCGCAGTATACCATTCCAATCGGAGCTCTTTTGGTCCTTGCTGTCATTAGTTTATTTTTTCTATTACGCGGAAACCCCTTCCCTGCTCAAGTCCTTCTGCCATCATCATTATTTGTTGGGTTGACTTATATCATTGCTTTTCCTCCTGGATACGGACTTCACGATATTAACCTTCTAGCTTATGCAGTGGTGATAAGCCTGGCTGGCCTTACTCTGGGTCAAAGAGGTGCATTCGCATTTGCCTTCCTGATCATCCTGGCTGTATTTGGTATTGGTATTGCAGAAATGCGCGGCATTATTGTATCGCCCACGAGTTCATTGACAATACCTATCTCACCAATAGCAATATCCATTGTTGTTCTAGCGATAACATTTATACAAAGAGCGCTTATCAATTTATTAAATGATAGCGCGCAGCGTGCGCGTACCAGCGAAAGAGAAGTGTTTGAACGCAACGAGGAACTGCAGACGCTTAGTACCAAGCTTGAAGCACTAGTGGAAGCACGCACATCCGAACTTGACCGTGCCAATCAACGCAATGAACATCGTGCGAGACAATTTGAAGCAATCGGCCAGGTATCACGCGCAATCAACCAAACACAGAATTTACAGAGTCTGCTACCAAAGATTACTGAAGTGATCAATCAGCAATTTAATTTTTATCATGTGGGCATCTTTCTATTGGATACAAATAACGAGTATGCAGTTCTTGTCGCTTCAAACAGTGAAGGCGGAAAGAAGATGTTGGCTCGCAATCATAAATTGAAGGTTGGGCAGGTAGGCATAGTAGGGAATGTAGCAGGGACAAGTGTTCCCCGCATCGCACTGGATACTGGCGCAGATGCTATTTACTTTAACAATCCTGACCTTCCAGAGACCCGTTCCGAAATGGCACTCCCCCTCTTTCGTACCGGTCAGCAACTAATTGGTGTAATTGACGTGCAAAGTATACAGCCAAATGCATTCGGACAGGATGACATTCAAATCCTTACCACGCTAGCTGACCAGGTTTCGATTGCTATTTCTAATGCACGTCTTTATGAAGAGACACAAAAGGCTCTTCTTGAATCTGAAACACTCTACCGTCGTGACGTTCAATCAGGATGGATGAAATTCACACGCGCACAAAAGCTCTCAGGCATTCGCAGGCATGAAACGAGATCAAACTTGCTGCTCGAACCCATGGATTTGCCCGGAGCACTAGAAGTGACTCGTTCAGGAAATATATATAAAAAGCAGGCGGATATTAATAACAAGTTTTCTCAAATGACAGTACCTATGAAATTACGCGGAGAGGTTGTCGGTATTCTAAATGTGAAAACAGATAACAACCGCGAATGGACTGTGGACGAAATTGATATCATCACCGCCATCATTGAACGTGCTGCCCTCTCCATTGATAACGCGCGTCTGCTGGACGAGTCTCAAAGACGCGCCTCGCTTGAACAAACCATTGGTGAAATGTCCATCAGGATTGGCGCAGGGACAGAGATCGAAGACATCTTGAGAACCACTGTCCGCGAGCTGGGTGCTCAAATCAGCGGAGCCCAGATATCGGTTGAGATGGGAAGCGAGAATGAATAATCGCATGGAACCGATCATTAAATCCAATTCCGAAATATCGGAAACAGAAGTGACCGATCCTGCAATGGCGCGCAATGCATACAGCATCGTTATTATGCTTCTCATTGCGACAGTTCCAAGCATTGGTTTATTTCTCTATTACGGCTTGCTCATCGATGCCTGGCAAATTTTAGCTATTGCTGGCATTTTGGTAGCCGCCAGCCTCAGTACTATCTACACCTTATATCTAATTCGGCAAGGTCGCTCCACCCAGGCAATGATGATCGTCATTGCAAATCTCGCCATTACTTTTGTTGCAACACTATTCTTTGTGCAAGGCCTCGGAATTGTAATTGCCCTATCCGTATTTATACTTATCATTGCAATTACAGGTTTGGCCATGCCAAACAAATATATTTCATTTGGCCTAATTTTTGGCGTGGCTGTTGGTCTGTTGGCTCTTTTACTAGACTATATTATTCTGAGCTCTGAACGGTTGAGTGTTCCTGAACTGGAGAGAACAACTCCCTTTATTGTCATTGGCTTCATGCTCTTCTTCATTATTTTTACTTACCGCCAATTCAACAGATTCAGCCTCAGAATTAAGATCGCTCTTGCAATTTTGATCACGGGCGGCATGATTGTAACTATGCTTGTTTCGTATGGTTTAAATCGTACAGAACATATCGTCACGGATCTTAATCAAAGATATGAAGAAGTTTCTAACAATAAGATCGAATCAGAGCTCATTGGAATTGCCAAAACTGATGCGGAAAATATTGATGCACTATTTGCTCAGATCGTAAATGACCTTACAGCAGTTGCAGACTATCGTGCGAGCCTTGAAAGCCAGGATAGAACATTTGGTGAAGGTTTGTATTGGGATGCTGAAACCAGCCTGCTTCAACTAGCGAATGGACAGTATGGCAATCCATCAACAGACATCGCATCCGTATTTGTTCCAGCCGAAACTATTCTGGACGAAGACCTTCTGAATGATCTGAATACTACGGCCTATCTTGATTTTTACGCACCCAACTTCATCAAGTCTCATCCCGAAATAGCTTCTGTTTATTATGTCAGCAGAACAGGCGCAGTAACTTATTATCCAAACATCAACCTGGCCCGTAATTCACCATTAGGTTTTGATGCCACTCAAGAGCTTTTCTATACGATGGCAGATCCTCAAAATAATCCGCAGCGTGAACCACGCTGGACGGAAGCACGTCAAAGCCCAGATGGAAGCGGATTAATTACCACGCTGTCCATTCCTGTATATATTAATAACACTTTCCGCGGCGTAATGAGCGCTGATGTATTGCTTGCGAAAATCGCCCAGAATATTGCAAATATCAAGGTAGGCGAAACTGGCTATTCATTTCTTGTGGATCAAGCGGGGAGTATTCTTGCAATGCCATCACAGGCGTATGCTCTTTATGAACTGCAGCCTGAAGAGATACCTGCAAACTCATCGCCTACACAATCTGTTTTGGCAAAAGGATCAAATGAACTGCAAATTGCTACTGCCAGAATGATCAACGGCGAAACTGGTATTGCGACTTTCCCAGCAAATAATTCAAACAACTATATTGCCTTTGCTCCTCTACTAACACCAAATTATCGACTGGCAGTTATCGCACCTGAGACTGAATTTGCAGGTGATTTCATCACTTCAAAAAATGAGACTGAGCAGGGAATACAATCCACACTGCAGGGAATTATCATTATCCTTATTGTGTTGCTTGTTGGAGCAATTGCCATAAGCTTATGGGTTGGCCAGCTTATCACAGGGCCGCTCGTACGGCTTACACAAACAGTTAAAACGATCACCGATGGCGATCTCAATGCACGTGCCAATGTGGAAGCATTGGATGAAACTGGCGTTCTTGCCACATCCTTCAATATTATGACAGAGAAATTAAGTGACACGCTTCAAAGCCTTGAGGTGCGCGTCCACGAAAGAACAGAAGCACTTAAAGGCGCCAACGAAAAAAATGTACGCCGCGCTACCCAGTTCGAATCCATCGCGCAGATCTCGCGTACCATCAGCTCCACAAAAACCCTAGATGCGCTGTTGCCTCAAATTGCAGAAACCATTTCGGCTCAATTCAATTTTTATCATGTTGGTATTTTTCTTTTGGATACTCGCCGAGAGTATGCTGTACTTGTAGCTGCAAATAGTGAAGGCGGAAAGAAGATGCTTGAACGCAATCACCGCCTGCTCGTTGGCGGAGCTGGCATCGTAGCATATGTGACCAATACCGGCCAACCACGCATCGCACTAGACGTGGGACTGGATGCGGCTTACTTCAACAATCCTGACCTTCCAAACACGCACTCCGAGATCGCCCTGCCCCTCCGCATTGGTACTGAGATATTTGGCGCATTGGATGTACAAAGCACAGAAATTAATGCATTCTCCCTGGAAGATGTAAACATTCTTTCCACTTTGGCAGATCAAGTTAGTATCGCTATTCAAAACGCACGCTCTTATCAACAAACAAGTGAAGCGCTTGCCCAGGCAGATGCTGCATCCGTTCAATTGAGCGGACAACAATGGCAGCAATACTTTACAAAACAAACTGTGGAAGGCTACTATTTTGATGGCGTGAATACCAATACATTAAAGTCATCAGATAAACAGCGTGCTCACAGCCTCGCTATTCCATTAACTGTACGCGGCACACGTGTGGGTATTCTCAAGCTCAGTGCACCGGATAATAATCGCGCCTGGACAGATGACGAAATTGCACTGGCACAAGCTGCCGCTGAACGTACCGCCCTTGCCCTCGAAAATGCTCGTTTACTCCAGGAAGCCCAAAAACGTGCATCCAAGGAACGCGCTATCGGAGAGATTTCGGCCAAGATCGGCGGTTTGGTAAATATTGAAAACATAGTGCAAACAGCAATTCAAGAATTAGGTGTTACGATGCCCAATACAAACATCGCAATCCAGTTCAAGAAAGATCAGGAACCTGAATGATCAGAAGATTGTTTAGCCCGCCAAATTTCGAAAGAGACGAAGATAATTTCCGCGCGAAATTCATCAATGGTTTTGCGTGGAGTGTCATCATACTTACTGCATTCGCTATTCTCCCAAACTTCGGAGCCAACGCAGACGCGAATGCATTCACTACCATTCTTGTCCTTTCAGGCTTGATCCTAGTTATGTTTGCCTCGCTCTATTTTTTACGCAGACGTAATTTAAACATAAGTGGATTGATCATAGTAGTGCTGGGTTGGTTGGCACTAGGCATCCAGGCTTATACAGCAGATGGCGTAAAAGACGTGATCATCGTCGCTTACATTGCAGTCAGCCTGTTAGCCAGTATTGTTATCAACTGGCGTATAGGAAGTATCGTTATTATTTTCAGCATCGGAGCGATCTGGACCCTCGCAATTCTTGAATCGAATGGTTTTCTTTCGCCGCGCGTGCAGGAACCATTTGCTTTTTCACGCGATATCTCATTCATATTCATCGCTATCGCGGTATTAATCTATTTCAGCACAACAAGTTTAAGAGATGCAATTACGCGCGCAAATAAAAGTGAACAAAGTTTGCTCTCGTCAAACCGAAATTTGCAGGAACTTAACCAAACTCTGGAAGAAAGAGTCAGTCAACGCACAACAGAATTGGATATGGCAAATCGTTTCAATTTGCGCCGTGCGCGCCAGTTTGAAGCTATCTCGCAAGTAATCCGCGCTGTCTCTTCCATTCAAGATCTTGATACGCTTCTGCCTCGTATCACAGAAGTGATCAGCGAGCAATTTAATACATATCATACGGGCATCTTTTTATTGGACAACGAACGCGTATTTGCAGTCCTGCGCGCCTCGAACAGTGAAGGTGGCCAAAAAATGCTGAGTCGCGGACACAAATTACAGGTCGGGCAGACTGGTATCGTTGGCTTTGTTACAGCTACGGGTCAGCCGCGCATCGCTCTAGATGTGGGAGTTGATGCGGCTTTCTTTGACAATCCAGACCTCCCAAACACCCACTCTGAAATCGCTTTGCCGCTTCGTTATGGCGGGCAGGTCATCGGCGCACTGGATGTACAAAGCACTGAATCAAATGCTTTCAGTCAGGAGGACGTTGAAATTTTGATCACACTTGCAGATCAGGTTGCCATAGCGATCAACAATACACTTAATCTAGAAGAAGCACAAAAAACGCTTGCCGAATCTAAATCTGCAATCGGCAAATCCACTCTTGAGTCCTGGATGGTGTTGCGCCCTAAATCATTGGGGTTGGGCTTTCAACTGACAGATTCTATAATTACACCATTGGCACAGCCGCTTAAAGGCAATCATATTGAAGAGGCCCTCACAAAAGGCAGGTCGATCATATCCAATGAACATAATGAGCCATC
Source organism: Anaerolineales bacterium (assembly GCA_014379595.1). Classification (GTDB taxonomy): domain Bacteria; phylum Chloroflexota; class Anaerolineae; order Anaerolineales; family Villigracilaceae; genus Villigracilis. The sequence goes on along the minus strand of JACMLM010000055.1, from coordinate 22,904 downwards.
AAGCCTTGCCATTCCCATCCGCTTACGCGGCCAGGTGATTGGTGTAATGAACCTGCGAACACAAAATAACCGTCAAATTACAAGTGACGATGCTGATATCGCCGAAGCAGTATCTGACCGTCTCTCACTTGCCATTGAAACTGCCACTCTTCTCCAGTCCACTCAGCACCGCGCTGATATTGAACGTGTCACGACGGATATTTCTTCAAAGATCAGTTCATCCACCCGCTTTGAAACGATCCTGCAAACGGCCGCACAAGAACTCAGTCGTGCGCTGGGCGGATCAGATGTAATTGTACAAATCGAACCAGCTTCTGTTGAATTAGGCATGTCAGGTTAAAACGGTATCAATTAATGAAGAAAAACCTTTTTTTAAAGACTATTATGCTTTTTGTCATCATGAATATTCTGGTGGCTTGTACTGCATTTCAACCTGAGGAAGTCGCAGCGGAACCTATCCGCGTGGAATTCACACAATGGTGGGGAGATTACACACTGATCATTGCCCAGGAAAAAGGTTTTTTTGAAAAGTATGGAGTGGTAGTAGAACCTGTCTATTACGAAGTATTCTCCGATACATATCCAGACCTGGCTTCCGGACAAATTGACGGGGCACTAATTGCAGTAGGAGACATCATCAATATCAATCGCAGTGCTAATATGAAAATATTGGCGATATCTGATGACGGTAGTTTTATGTCAATTATGGCAAGGCCAGAGATTAATACGGTAGAAGACTTAAAGGGCAAAACAATAGGCGTTCTAATTGGCACACAATATGAATTAATGGTTTCTGAAATGTTACGAAGCGCAAACATGGAGGCTGACGATGTTAATGTTGTAGCAATGAATCCTGAAGATGCATCAGTTGCGCTAAGGAACAACCGGGTTCAAGCAGTTTTTACATGGGAGCCGTTTTTATCTGATGCAATTTTAGATGGCAACAAAGTGATTTACCCAACAGATCGCTCATTAAGGCTTTTCCCGGACATGATCGTATTTCGCGAATCGCTTGTTGAAGAAAGACCCGATGATATTAAAGCCTTCCTGCAAGCCTGGTTTGAAGCAGTTGATTATCGCCTGCAAAATCCGCAGGAAACCAGATCAATTGTAGCCAATTATCTTGGCATAGACATCGAAAAAGTGCAACCTGATGACAATCTAAAAATCCTAACTTTGGATGATAATAAAGCGTTCTTTAACATAGAGAATGAAAATTCGGTCTACGCAATTGCAAAAATTACATCCGAATATTTAATTTCAATTGGCGCCGTTGCCCAGCAGATCGATCCGCTTGAATTGCTCGACCCATCCTATTTGCCTTAAAAGAGAAACTTAAGAGAGCTTTGTATGAATAACCCAGTTCCGCAACTTATACAACAGGAAGAACGCCGCAGACGAAACGCTTTAGCAATCAGTCTGGTCACCGGCATTCTGTTTACAATCGTTGTTGCGATTGTAGGGCCTGTTGCATACAACGAAAACGGGGTCAGTGGCTTATGGGGCATCGCAATAACAGCACTGGTGGCAATTGCTGCATTTATTGGATCCTTCATAATCCATCGCGGGAATGTAACGCTCGGGATAGGAATATTAATAGGAACTATTTTAGTACTATCCTTTGCTCTTCCCATTGTAGCAAGAGGACAGGGACTGGCTTTGGGCATTATGATTCTCGTGACAGTCGCGGGAATTTCTTCAGCCACTTTAACATCCACATGGGCTATACGAGCCATTGTCAGTGCGTTTGTAATTGCAGTTTTCATTACACTTACCGATCTATATCTGCCCAATTTTGGGCTATCTACCAATCCAGCTTACTCTAATATTATTGCAATCATTACATCGCTTATTTACGCTTTTTTTCTTCTAAGAAACTTTAATTTATACACCCTGCAAACAAAAATTGTTATTGCCTTTATTCTGGTCACGATCATTCCATTAGTTGTATTGGGATTTTTCAACAGCCAGTTATCTGCGCGTGCTCTGCAGGCTCAAAGCAAAACACAATTAACCACGCTTGCTAATGTGGTTGCCGATACCGTTGACGATTTTATAGCCGTTCAACTTGATTCTATACGCACAGATGCAAAGCAATTATCCTTGATTGAATATATACAATCACCCGCGAGTGATGAAAAAGAAACAAATGCGCGCCTCGTCCTTCTTTCCCTAACACGTAAAGATCCCGTCTTTATTCATTCAATCGCTATCCTGAATATAGAAGGAGAAAATATTCTCGACACCTTCGATGAGCACCAGGGTCAAAATGAAGGCAACTTTGCTTATTTTACACGGCCAATTCAAACAGGTCTGCCCTATGCATCCAATGTAATTTTTAATGATAGCGAAGAAAGTATATATTTTAGCTCACCGGTTAAAACACAGAATGGTGAAACAATCGGCCTTCTAAGAGTGGAGTATCGTGCGACTGTTATACAATCCATTATTCGCCCGATCATTCCTGATGACACAGGCACACTTATTTCTCTTGTCGATGCAAATACATATGTGCGTGTGGGGTATACAGGCAATGATCGTGATGAACTCTTTAAATCATATAAAAACTTTGCCGATCTCGAAGTTGCAGCACTGCAAGCGGAAAACCGTCTGCCGCCTGGTCCAAAAGAGAATGCCATAGATGAACCGGATGATGAAACTGTAGCAGGATTGGATAATCTACAACAACAGCCTTTCTTTAATTCAAATAGCGACTCTCTGAATTCAGAATCGATCAACACGGGTGTATTTCTTAAAACACAGCCATGGGTTGCATTGATTCGCCAGTCAACTGCTGTTTATCTTGAGCCTGTGCGTGACCAAAATAGAGTAACCATTTTGGTGTCTTTAGGATTGATCATCTTAAGTGTAGCGGGCGGACTTTTTGCTTCTCAGATTCTAACATTACCCCTTATTACCCTCGCAAAAGTGGCCGAAAAAATCGCAGCAGGAGATTTCAACGCACGGGCCCAGGCAACTACAGAAGATGAAATTGGAGCGCTTTCTTCATCGTTTAATCGAATGACCGATGAACTAAATCAAACCTTTAATAATCTTGAAATACGTGTGGCTGAACGTACAACAGATCTTGAAATGGCACGACAACAAAGCGAAAAGCGCGCGAATGAATTGCAATCCATTGGCGAGATCGCGAAAGTCATCACAGGCGAACAAAAACTTGAAAACCTGCTGCCCCTTATCTCACGCCTTGTGAGCGAACGTTTCGGCTTTTATCATACAGGGATTTTCCTGATCGATGAAACAAATCAATTTGCAGTATTACAAGCCGCCAACAGCGAAGGTGGAAAAAATATGCTCGAACGCGGTCACAAGCTTCAGGTCGGTGGAAGCGGGATTGTAGGACATGTCGCCAAATTTGGTTCATCCCGCATCGCACTAGACGTAGGGCTTGATGCTGTTTACTTTGACAATCCTGACCTTCCAAACACACGTTCCGAAATGGCACTGCCCCTTATGGTTCGTGATCGGATCGTAGGTGTATTAGATGTGCAAAGCGAAAGGCCTGGTGCTTTTACAGATGATGATGCAAAGACTCTTAACATTCTGGCTGATCAGGTTGCCATCGCACTTGAAAATGCGCGTTTGTTTACTCAAACCCAACAAGCATTGAATGAAGCTCAAGCACTATACCGACAAAATTTGCAAGAAGGCTGGCTCAGTTTCAGCCGCGAAGAAGCTTCCATTGGATATCAACAAAGCCTTAGGGGCGGCAAGAAATTAACGACGCCGATTGAGACAGACGAGATTCGGCAAGCTATGAACCGCGGAGATGTTCTGGTATTCAATGCAAATGAAACCACACGGGATGCATCCATTGTTGTTCCGATCAAATTGCGCGGCCAAATTATTGGCGCATTGAATATAAAGGCTCCAACTCAAGGTCGCCGATGGACAAATGACGAGGTCAACCTTGCTGAGGTTATCTCTGAGCGTCTCTCGCTTGCGCTTGAAAATGCACGCCTGATCCAGGAATCTCAACGCCAGGTAATCAAAGAGCAAACGATCAGTGAAGTTACCGGCAAGATTGGTGCATCAATTAACTTGAAGAATGTATTACAGACGGCGGTGGAAGAGTTAGGACGAGCCATGCCCGGTTCGGAAGTGTTAATCAAATTTCAAAACGAAGACTCAAATGGTAATGGGAAGTAAGAGAATTTACTCATGAAAAAATCAACTACTTCTGCACTATCGTTTTTTAAGGATCTATTACCTGAACGGTTAACCAGTTTGCGCTCCCGGTTAATACTGGGCAATATGATCATTACATTCCTGGCTATTACAGGAATGGGATATTACGTATACTTCCGTGCGCAAGAGTCAAATGCCCTGCTGGCAAATCAGTTAGAGAACAATGTTCGCAGTAAAGCTGAAAATGACTTATTCACCACCACAAAAGAACAAGCAGCACTTCTTGACAATTTTTTTGCTTCCATGCGGGAGAATGTTTCCACAATAGGAACGATACAAGGAAGAATGCTTTCACAAGAGTCGCTTCTAAATAGCGGCCTATTTTGGGATGCAGCCACCTCCCTCTCGCGCCTGGCTTCTGGAAGCTGGGACAACTCAAATACAGAAGTAGCATCAATTTTCATACCCGCAGATGTTGAACTTACAGACGCACTTTCATCCAAGCTCAACGTATTAAAGCAAACAGAATTAACGGTGCCTTCCATTCTTGACAGTAACCCGGATATCATCGCCATTTATTTTGGCGGTACATTCCGAGAAACCATCTACTACCCAAATATTGACTTAGCAGCCATCGTACCTCCTGATTTTGACGTCACAGGCCGCCCATGGTTTGTAGATGCAGCCCCAGGAAATAACCCAGATAAGAATATAGTTTGGTCAACCCCCTATCAAGATGCGGCCCTTAATGGGCTTGTGATCACCACCAGCACACCTGTCTTGAATGTGGAAGGAGAATTTCAAGGCGTCGCTGCCATGGATATTCAACTGAATAGAATTACAAATATCATATCGAATATCAAAGTTGGAGAAACTGGTTACGCGTTTCTTATTGATAAAGATAACAGGCTGATCGCATTGCCCAGGGCTGGGTACAACGATTTTGGATTCACGGGAGAAGCGGTCCCACTCGGCGAAATTTTGGATCCAGCTACCTTGACGAGTATGTCGCCTACATTAATTGATATTCTAAACAACCTACCAGAATCCAATAACAGCATATTAACTGTAAATCTTGGTGGTGTGGATCGGTTTATTATTTCTCAACAAATACCGGAAGTAGATTACAGTCTTGCCATCATTGTTCCCACTGAAGAATTGCTCACTGAATCAGCAGCAGTAAGAGCACAAATTGCTGAGGAAACCAGAAACACCATAACAGTAAGTATTTTATTAGTTGCTCTGATTTTGGCTGTCGCTTCCTTTGCCACACTTGGAATTGCGAACAGACTAACAACGCCTTTGAAATCTCTGACGGGTGTGGCGAATGAAATTATTCACGGCAACTTTGATGCAAAAGCAGAAATTGAAAATCGTGATGAACTCGGGACGCTTGCCGAAACCCTGAATATCATGACATCCAATTTCAAGAGTCTGGTCAGATCACTGGAAGAACGTGTAACAGAACGAACATCCGAACTAAAAGACGAATTAGTAAGAGGCGAAGTCCGCGGGAAACAGTTCGAGGCGATAGCAAAGGTTTCTCAAGCGATTAGTGCCACACAAAATTTACAGGATCTTCTTCCTCAAATTTCCAATGTAGTAAGCGAATATTTTGGGTTTTATCATGTTGGAATTTTCATCAATGACGCCAGCAATCAATATGCGGTTCTTGGTGCAGCAAACAGCCCGGGCGGAAAGCGAATGCTCAAGCGCGGTCACCAGTTAAAAATTGGAGAACAAGGAATCGTAGGTTATGTCACAGGTACTGGTAATCCGCGCATTGCTCTTGATGTAGGTGAAGACGTTGTCTTTTTCAATAATCCAGACCTGCCGGAAACACATTCTGAAATGGCGTTACCGCTGAAAATAACTGGAAAGATCATTGGCGCACTGGATGTTCAGAGTACGGAACCAAATGCTTTCTCAAAAGAAGATGTGGAAGTTTTATCTACATTGTCTGACCAGATCAGCCTGGCAATTGAAAATGCCCGCCTGTTCGATCAAACTCAGAAAACACTTGTTGAGGCCGAGGCAATTCAACGTCAATACATTCGTGAAACGTGGAGCCGCCTTCCAAAAGAGGAAAAGCTAACTGGATACCGTTATTCAATTGCAGGCGCGATTCCATTGGATGAAAACACGGAACTTATTGAAAGCGATGAAAATAAAAATAGACAAGAGATCAGCGTGCCCATCATCTTACGCGGCGAAAAGATCGGTACACTCTCTGTGCAAGTTCCAAAAAGTGAACATGTGGGCACAGACCAGGTAGACTTGATCAAAGCCGTTGCAGAACGCGTTGCCTTGTCTGCCGAAAATGCGCGCCTGTTTGAAGAGACAACCCGCCGCGCAGAACGCGAAAGAATTATCTCTGATATTGCAGGCAAGATCGGAACATCCGTCCGCACAGAAAGCATCCTGCAAACAACAGCCCAGGAATTAAGTCAGATCCTTAACGGCGCAGATATTCTAATAAAGCTGGATGCGCAAAATAAAGATAATGGTGATGAAACCAGGTAAATATTTAAGATGACGTGTAAAACATTGTATTTCCAGGAATATTAAGATGCAAAAGTACTCCACTCCTGTTACCAATATTGACAGCAGCCTGAGCGACGAGCAACGGGCTATAAACGCCTTTAACATTAGTATTGGCACGGCAATATTGCTCGGCTTGCTGCTCGTGATAACCATTGTCGTGAATGGGTCATTCACGACAGATCCCGTTGCGCTCATTACCCTGGCAGCCGGGGCTATTGTTTTTGGAGTGAGTGCCTGGTTGAGCAAGCACAACAGAAACACTCTTGGTACGATCTTAAATATTGTCACTTTAACATTGATCGTCGTCTCCCGTGTGTTTATTCAAAAGGGGTTATCAATTCAAATAGGCATTGTCTACATTGTTTTGATATCCAGCATAGCTGTTTATACGCTTCCATCTAATTGGGTGGGACGAAGTGTGATATTTGCATTTATCACAGCAGTATTTACGATCATTGCAGACCTATACACCACTGGCATTCCACAATCACCATCTTCGCAATATGTAACGGGCATCTCAGCCACTGTTGGTGTACTCTATATGTTTGTAATCGCCATACAATTTCCAAATTTTCCACTTCGCACCAAACTCATTATTGGCTTTCTGCTTCTTACCATTGTGCCTCTGCTAATTTTAGGCTGGCAAACCTACTCGATAACAACTGACATCGTAGAAGAGCAGATCAAAGATGATATTCTTAGAAGTTCGCTGGCTACCAGTACCGAAGTCCAGGATTTTCTGGATTCCCATATCAGTATTGTCCGTAACCAGGCGCGTGCTTCAGAAATAATCGAGTATATGAGTATGCCTGAATCTCAACGAGAAGGTTCTGCAAAAGAAGCCCTGGTGTACGACAAACTGGAAACCTTTGCCAAAACCAAACCAAGTTATATTAGATCTTACACACTTTTGGATAATAACGGTGTTGATATACTCGATACAGACAGTTCTAGAATTGGAACCAGCTTTGCGGAACATGAATTCTTTACAGTTGTAATTTCCAAAAAGACCAGCTATGTCTCTGGTTTGATAACACTGCCAAGTGGCGGTCACAACGTATATTTTGCTAGTCCAGTTACTTCGAGCTCAGGCGAGCTTTCCGGTGTCTATGTCGTTACCTATAACTCAAATGTCATTCAAACCATAATTGACGCAATGCTGAGAGCCAATGCGGCTGCCGCAGCAACTACTGAATATACATATTTAATCGATGGAAACAGTTACTTTATACTTGCACATACGAACCGGGTTGATCTACTGTACAAAACGTATCTGGACATTAATGATCCACGATTAGTGAAGGTTCAAGAACGAGATGGAATAGGTCAAGATAGATTGAGCGCGCTCGTTATTCCTCAGCCTGAAATTGTTGCAGCATTAAGTAATATGGAAGCTACAAATGGTTTTCAGGCTCCATCTCATAGTGGTGAATTAACAGAGTCCGTTGCGGTACGTCTGGCAAATGCAAATTGGATCGTGGTTGCATCTCAACCAGTGAGTACAATTTCCGATATCATACAAACTCAGACGCGTGCAAATGTGATCGTGGGCGTCATTATCACCGTGATCGCAGCTTTGATCGCTCTTTTTGCATCCAACTTTTTCACAAACCCTATTATTCAACTTACTCGTGTCGCTGAAAACATATCCGCTGGTGATCTCACACAAAAAGCAAACATCGGCGGCAATGACGAGATCGGAGTTCTTGGTCGGACCTTTAATAACATGACAGATCAAATTCAAGAATTGGTCGGAAATCTTGAGCAACGTGTAGAGCAGCGTACTGCACAGTTAGAAGAGACCAGCAATCAAAACCAAAAGCGCGCACAAGACTTGCAGACAATTGCTGAAATTGCGCGCTATATTTCAACTGAGAAAGATATTGAGAGCCTGCTTCCGCTGGTAACTCGCACAGTGAGTGAAAGATTTGGTTTTTATCATGTAGGTATCTTCCTGCTCAATGAAAACAAGAGTTTTGCTATCCTTCGTGCAGCCAATAGTACTGGCGGTCAGGCAATGCTTCGCAGACAGCACAAACTTGAAGTTGGTTTCACGGGCATTGTGGGAAATGTAACATCTACTGGATCTCCCCGTATCGCATTGGATACAGGTGCAGATGCCACCTACTTCAACAATCCCGACCTGCCAGGAACACGCTCTGAAATGGCGCTTCCTCTTATTGCGCGCGGAACGATCATCGGCGCATTGGATGTGCAAAGCACAATTCCAAATGCATTTACAGAAGCGGATGTATCGATCATCAGCCTTTTGGCAGACCAGGTGGCCATCGCCATTGACAATGTGCGCTTGCTTGAAGATGCCCAAAAAGCCTTAGCCGAATCAGAATCTGTTTTCAGCCAATATCTTTCTGAGGCATGGCATAAGAAATCCGAATCTGGGGTCATTGGCTATTATCAAACAAACGCCGGCGGAACAGTGATCACTGCCAACAACCACACTAACCAAACCAATACGCCGTCCAAAAACGAAGATGGCACACTGGCCATACCGATTCTTGTACGCGAACAAGTGATCGGCACAATTAATATTCGCCCTAGCAATGGCGATAAAACATGGAATACAGATGATGTTAGTATTGCCCAGGCCATTACAGAACGCCTTGGCCTGGCCTTGGATAATGCCCGTTTATTTGAAGAAACATCAACGCGTGCTTCACGCGAAAGGCTTGTTGCAGATATTACAACCAGGATCCGCGGTACTAACGATCCACAGGAAATGATTAAAACTGCAGTAGAAGAGTTACAACGCGCTTTAGGAGCTACACGTGTTGAGATCGTTCCGCAAAAAAATTCACCTTCACCAGATAGATAAATACGAATTGAGAACACTATGTTAAAAACAATTGCTATATCAAACGAAAAAGGCGGCGTGGCAAAAACAACCACCACGATCTCTCTTGGAGCTGCCCTTGTAGATCATGGATATCGGGTCTTATTGATCGATTTGGACGCTCAAGCTAACTTAACACTTTCCCTTGGTTTTGAACCGGGCGAAGCAGAACGCACATCCAGTGACATCATGCTTGATGGCGCGCCTTTAATAAGTGCATGTCGCAAAACCGATGTTGAAAATCTTGATCTTGTTCCATCCAGTTCGCGTATAGAATCATCCGAGCAATTTCTGCCTGTGCGCACGAATTACACCACCATACTCCAGCGTGCAATTGCTAACTCAACCAATACATCGTATGATTACATCATCCTTGATTGTCCCCCGGCACTTGGCGCAATTACAAAAAATGCACTCGCTGCAGCAGATCTTCTGCTCATCCCAACACAAGCGGAATATTTTTCCGCATACGCCCTGCGCAACATGATGACTCTTATTCGTAATATTCGAGAGGCAGATAACCCTAATCTTGCATATCGAATTCTTGTAACCATGCTGGATCGAAGAAATCGTACGCACCGTAATATTCATGAGCAGCTTCGCGCCACATTTGGCGAAGGTGTTTTCAACACGGTTATTGAAATAGACACAAAATTGCGCGAAAGCCCAATTGCGGGCATGCCCATCACACGTTACAAATCTGGCGCACGCGGTTCCACACAATATCGCGTCCTTGCCCAGGAGCTAATTGAATATGCCAAAGAAACCGAAAATAGACAAGCGGCTTGACAAGCTCTTCAAGGATATTCAGCCTGAAGAAAACGCCTCGAAGACGAAGCGCAGTTCAAAGGTTGAGAAAGAAGCGGCGCCTCAGACTGACCCGAAGCCTGCTCTAAAAAAATCCGAAGCAGCTATCACTCCTCGGCTGCTTAAAGAGAAACCTGCCTCAATTCTTCCAAGTGAAGTAATATCTGTAAATCCACAAGATGGAAATCAGACAGAATCAAGTTATGCTGTAAATTTCCAAACTGGCAGCCGGGATTGGTCCACTTTACGCGTGTTGGATGAAACTCAACAACGGGATTGGACACAGGATGAACAGCTGCTGATCAGGCAGGTCATTGACCAACTATCATTAGCACTTGAGAATGCGCGCCTGTTCCAGGAAACACAGCAGGCCCTTGAAAGTACCCGCTACCGCGCCGAAGCTGAAAATCTAATCAATGACATTGCGACAGACTTCTTGAATGTCAACGATCCGCAATTTATTGATGAAGTGGTCAATCGCAGCCTTGGAAAACTGGGAACATTTTTATCCATCGACCGTGCCTATATATTTCTTTTTAATGATAATAACCAAGCTACGGCCGGTACGCACGATAGCATGGACAATACTCATGAATGGAGAAAGCCAGGTATTGCTTCTTACATCAATGATTTCCATAACGTCCCCTTAAGTGCATTGCCTTATATGATGCAATCTCTAACCCGCATGGAACCTTTTGCAGTATCAAATATCCTTGATATACCCGATACTGCTTCAGCAGAAAGAGACGAATATCTGAGAGAAGGCATACAATCTATTTTATGCGCTCCAATTGCTTTACAGAATCGCTCCGTTGGTTTTGTTGGTCTTGATTCGGTGAATCACCGAAAAAACTGGACAGAAGAAGATATTGTCACACTGCGCTTGTTTGGGCAAATTGCTTTCAGCGCACTGGATCGTGCTAAAAATCAAGAAGCTCTCTCAAAATCAGAAGCCGACTTGCGTGTCCTGTTTTCTTCCATGGAAGACGTTGTGCTTGTTGTGGATAAAGACGCCCGCTACGTTCGCATTGCTCCCACAAATCCATCACTGCTGCTTCGCCCGCCTGATGAATTGGTAGGCCAACTCATGAGAGATGTAGTAGTAGATGCAGAAACTGCAGATCAATTTGAAGAAGCCGTCACCAAGACATTAACCACCAATGAATCGGTTCAAATCGAATATAAACTTCCTATTGGAGATGAAATCTATTGGTTTCTCGCCAACTTGACAAAGTTGGATAATGAAAACGTCTTTTGGGTTGCACGGGATATTACAGACCGCAAAATCGCAGAGGATGCAATTCGCCGTAGGAATGAGTATTTGGCAGTATCCGCAGAGATCGGCAAACTGGTCACATCCACATTGGATTTGAATGCAATCTTTGCGCGAACGGTAAACCTTATCAATGACAGATTTAATTTCTATTACGCCAGTATTTATATTGTAGAAGAAACAGGCTTCAATGCCATTTTACGAGAAGGCACGGGCGCCGCTGGCGCTGAACTGAAGAAACAAAAGCATACTCAACAAGTGAATGCAAAATCGGTTGTAGGCAAGGTTGCATCTGAAGGTCAACCTGTAGTTGTAAACAATGTGGCGGCCGATCCTCTTTTTATACCGAGTGATCTACTTCCTGATACAAAAGCGGAAGCTGCCATCCCTCTACGAATTGGGAACCGAGTTATCGGTGCGCTCGATATCCATGCCGTAAATGAGGGTGCCTTTACAGAAGATAATATTGCTGTATTGCAAACCCTTGCGGACCAGGTAGCTGTAGCCATTGATAATGCTCGTTCCTTTGAGCTGTCTCAACAGGCAGTGATGGAAATGCGCGAGATCGATAGGTTGAAGAGTCAATTTCTGGCAAATATGAGTCATGAACTACGCACTCCCCTTAATTCCATCATTGGTTTTTCGCGGGTGATCTTAAAAGGAATAGACGGGCCGGTAACCGAATTACAACAGCAAGATCTTACAGCCATTTACAATTCAGGCCAGCACTTGTTGGGTCTTATCAATGATGTTCTTGACCTTGCCAAGATCGAAGCTGGAAAGATGGAATTGGCATTCGACGAAGTTAATATGGCAGATGTGACCAGCAGTGTTATGTCTACCATGAGCGGATTGGTTAAAGACAGACCGGTTGAGTTGAAACGCATCATTGAGCCGAACCTGCCAACGGTTAGAGCAGATGCGATTCGTATTCGCCAGGTAATGATCAACCTGCTCTCCAATGCATCTAAATTCACAGATGAGGGTGATATCCTTGTTGAAGTCCGCACGGCGCTTGGAACCACAGGGCGCACCGAAGTAATGGTAACTGTTACAGATACCGGCCCTGGTATATCAAGAGAAGATCAAACAAAACTATTTCAAGCCTTCTCACAAGTGGACGACTCCCCCACACGCAAAACAGGCGGCACAGGACTTGGACTCTCGATCTGTCAGGAACTTATCAACATGCATGGTGGGCGAATTTGGGTTGAAAGTGAAGTCGGTAAGGGAAGTAAATTCCACTTTACTCTTCCGCTTTTCCATAAGGAAAACGAAGGTATTGCAGCCAATGGCAACAAGATCATCCTTGCAATTGATGACGACCCGCAAGTGATCGGATTGTATGAACGCTATTTGCATCCGCAAGGGTATCAAGTCACTCCATTAACTGACCCATCACGTGCAGTGGAACGTGTAAAACAGCTTAAACCTTTTGCTGTCACTTTGGATATTATGATGCCCGGTATTGACGGTTGGCAAGTTTTGGATAATTTAAAAGCTGACCCGGAAACACGCGATACACCAGTCATAGTTTGTAGTATCATCGAAGACTTGGAGAAAGGTTTCAACCTTGGCGCATCCGATTATCTGGTTAAACCTATTTTAGAGGATGATATCGTCAATGCTCTTGACCGCTTAAATGCAGACGGCTCGATTCGCGAAGTGCTTGTCATTGACGATAACCCAGATGACCTGCGCCTGATCGGAAAAATATTAAACCAGGATGGAAGATATAAAGCCATTCTTGCTGAAGGCGGTAAAAGTGGTTGGAATATCATATCCTCCGGAAACCCCCCTCACGCTATAATTATTGATCTGTTCATGCCTGAAATGAACGGTTTCCAAATTCTGGAAAATATGCAGTCAGATAAAAAATTACGAGATATTCCCGTAATCGTGATCAGCGGACTCGAAGTAACAGCGGAACAAAAGGTCCAACTAAACGAGTTTGGTCAGCGTCTTTTGTCCAAGGGATCATTCAGCGAAACAGAGTTATTAACATCGATCCAGCGCGCATTGGAACGAATACAAATGAAAAAATAATAGGAGCTTTTAAGTGTCTTTTATCATCAAATGCCTTGATTGCGGCCACAATGCACCATACTATCCAACATCTACTACATGCCCGAAGTGCAACAGTCAATGGCGTGAAGCAGAGTACGATTATGAAATAATCGGAAAGACGTTACGCTCCAAATTGGCAAAAAGACGCTCCGGCCTTTGGCGGTATCGGGAGCTGTTACCTGTTCGTAATCCAAACGTAAGCTTATCTCTCGGCGAGGGTGGAACTCCACTGATTCGTGCAGTAAATTTAGGCATGATGCTGGGATGCCCAAACATATATATTAAGGATGAGCGTCAGGGGCCGACCTCTTCATTCAAGGATAGACAGGCATCAGTTACGATTGCTGCGTTGAAAGAAGCTGGCATCACAGAAATGGTGGCAGCATCCACAGGAAATGTTGCGATATCCTATTCAGCTTATGCTTCACGAGCTGGGATGAAACTTTGGGCATTTGTTACCAGCCTTGTGCCTGCTGTAAAAATGCGTGAGATCGCATTGTATGGAAGCCAGGTGATCAAGATCACCGGTTCCTATGATCAGTGCAAACAAGTCGCTTCTGAATTTGCACGACAGCGCAACTTATATCAGGATATGGGCGCACGTACGATCACATCCATTGAAGCGATGAAAACAATTGCTTTTGAAATCTCAGAACAAATGACAGCAATTCAAGACCCTGATGCTGAGGTTGATGCTCCCTGGCGCACACCGGATTGGTATGTGCAAGCCATTAGCGGTGGCATGGGACCGATTGGGGTTTACAAGGGGTTTCGCGAAATGAAACAAATGGGGTGGACAGACCGCATCCCTGCCTTTGCTCCCATTCAAGCAGAAGGCTGCGCGCCGATGGTGAACAGTTGGAAAAAGGGTTTGGAAAAAGCAGAACCTGTCACCTCCCCTATGACACGTATTGAAACATTGGCAACCGGTGACCCTGGACGTGCTTATGAATTTCTGCGTGAGTATGTAAATAGCACAAATGGAGTCTTTGAAAGCGTACCAGATGAAGATGCTTTTCGAGCCATGCATGTGCTTGCCAAAATGGAAGGCATCTCTGCCGAACCTGCCGCTGGCGTGGCATTTGCCGGGTTGTTCAAATTAATCCGCGCTGGAATTATCAAACCCAGCGATACTGTCGTTGTGAATTGCACCGGGCACACCATGCCGGCTGATCCAAGTATCCTTGGAGATAACTGGTCACGTGATGTGAAATTCCCAAGTGTGGATGCAACTCCGCAGGAAGGTTTGCTTTCCGCGCTTTCACAAGTTGCACCAGAACGTTTCCCCAAGATCGCAATTGTAGAAGATACTACCGAAGCCCGCCGCCTTATCCGGCGTATTTTACAATCGCAAGGTAATTTCACCATCCTTGAAGCAGTAAATGGCCGCGAGGGTCTTGAATTGATCCAACGCGAACTACCAGACCTGGTTATTCTAGACCTGATGATGCCAGAAATGGATGGCTTCACTGTCATTGAGGCTTTGCGTGCAAACCCGGAAACGGCAACCATCCCTGTCATCGTTGCAACTGCCAAAGAACTTACACAAGATGAAAAGAGCAGACTTGGCGGGCAAATCCAAGCTCTTATGCAAAAAGGTGATTTTCTTAACGACGAATTCCTTGAAGAAGTTAAGGCATTAATAAAGTAACCGCTTCTCGCAAGAGTAACCATAAAGGCTGGTATCTTTGCAAAAAAAACAAACAGCTGGAATATGGGCTGCTTTTAGTTCAGCAATATTTCTTGGGATGGCTCCTGTGTTTGGCAAGCTCGCCATCACACAAGGCTTCACACCATTTGCAGTTGTAGCATTGCGTACCAGTTTCGCAGCCACCATATTATTAATTGTCATTGTGCTTTTCTATCGCCAATACCTTTATATTTTCCCAGTGGGACTAGTTGGATGTATCCTCGCAGGCTCAATCAATGGATTGGGTTCCCTTCTTTATTACCTCGCATTATCCAGGTTAGATGCCAGCGTTGGTCAATTACTATATTCACTTTATCCATTCTTCGTTGCACTTTGGCTGGTTCTCGATCATCAACCTCCAAGCCGCCTTACATTCTTTCGTATCGGGCTCGCCACAATAGCTGTGGTATTGCTTACCAGCGTTCCTGACCGTTCCACAGACCCAATCGGAATTCTTATGATGATCGGTGCCGCTGTATTATATGCAATGCACCTGCCTATTAATCAACGCGTACTTTATGAAGTGCCGGCACCCACGGTTGCACTCTATACACTTCTTGCCATGAGTGCAGTTGTTGTACCGGCCTATTTACTATTTGACAGGGTTTGGCCCTCGGGCGAAATACCCTGGCTGCCAGTGATAGGTTTAACCTTTGTAACAGTTTTTTCACGCATTGCACTTTTTCTTGGTGTAAAAAAGATCGGCGGAATGCAAACCGCCTTACTTGGACTTGCTGAATTATTGATCGCTATCATCTTTAGCAACATTTTACTGGGCGAGAGTTTTTCTCCCCTTCAGTGGCTTGGCGCGTTCGGACTCGGCCTCAGCTTGATTCTTGTTATGTACGAGAGTCCGTCAGCGCCGATGCATAGTGGGAAAACCGGGTGGCTCTCCTGGATCCGTGCGCCGGGTTTGCCGAAGGATATGTTTGGGCCTTATGAATAAAAAAGACCGTCATGATGACGGTCTTTTTTATAATTGTTATTTATTCCCTTCGTACAAATAACCAGTGCCACGCACACTGACCACTTTTTCAGATAGAGATGGGAATTGTTCCAATTTATGTCGCAAGCGACTCACGAGTGGACGTAATATCTCCGGCGCTTCCCGTTGAGATGTATCATACCCTTGCACAAGCAAGACCAACTCACGATGTGAGAAAACCTTGCCCTCATTCTCCATCAAAATTCTTAACAACCTGCCCTCCGCAGGAGTGAGATGTTCAACCTTGCTCTTATGCTTTATCTGACGGCGCGAAAGATCAACCGTTGTACCATCTTTCAAGGTAACCAATTCTATCGCATCATCCATGTCAGCAGAGGTAACACTAACACGCGTTTTCGATGAACGGCGTGACAAGCCCTTCTTTACGCTCGCAAGGATCTGCGCAGGAGAAGCTGGCTTTAGCAAATAATCATGAATGCGTAAGCGCAATGCTTGAATGGCTGTTTCAGTGGAACCAAATGCAGTCAGCAATATCACCTCGGTTTCAGGAGAAACCTGATTCACAACCTGCACCACTTCAAGTCCATCCATGCCAGGCATTCTTAGATCTACGATCATCAAATCAATTGGATGAGTACGGACATATTCAACAGCCGCCTGCCCATTCGGAGCAGAGGTTACGATGTATCCTTCAAGTTTCAGAATATCCGTCAGCGATTGACGCGCAACGGGTTCATCATCCACCACAAGAACATTTGACTTCATTGTTCCACTCCTAGAGGCAAGAATATACGAAAACAAGCGCCGGGGCCGCGTTCCGGAAGTAATTCCAGTGTACCTCCGTGCGCGGTAACTATATTGTAACTCACTGTCAGTCCTAGTCCAGTACCACCTTCTTTTGTACTGAAGAATGGCTCAAAAATATTAGACTGTTTTTCTTTCGGTATTCCAGTGCCATGATCTTGAAACAGAATCTCAACGCCATCTTTATAAGTTCCTGCTGTAACGTTCAATCTGCCGCCATCAGGCATTGCATCAGCTGCATTTAGAATCATGTTAATGAAAACTTGTTGTATCTGGCTGCCGACGGCCATAATGGTTGGAATGGTATCAAGAAAATCAACTGCGATATTTACATTTGCTTCTGAAAGCTGCTTCGACATTAAGTTCAGAATATATTGTAGCATCTCGGCCAGATCCACCTCTTCAAGTGCCGATGTGCCCGGTCTGTAAAAATCCAACATGCGGCGGACCGTAAGAGTTAATCTTTCAAGTTCTGTACGTGCGAGATCAAAATATTCCTTTCGCTTTTCTGCTGGTAGATCTTCGCGGCCTGCGAGATGAAGACAATTTTGCACAGCCTGTAATGGGTTATTAACTTCATGCGCAATGGATGCGCTTAACCGCCCAGCCGCTGCCATCTTTTCAGCTTGAAGCAAGGCTTTCTGAGATTCTTCCACCTTACGAACATAATCCAATTGCTCAGCATACAAACGAGCGTTCTCCAATGCTGCCGCTGACTGACGCGCAAGAATCTGGAACATTTCAAGGTCTGATTCGCGAAATGGAGGTTCGTTCACAGCGCGAGCTGCATATAACACCATACGCAAGTTAGGGTGAAGGATCGGCACAAGAATCGCTGCACCCAGTTTCAGGTCGGTAAGAAGCGATTTTAGTTTAGAGTCGCCTGGCCCATTGGCATTGATCAGTAGGGGCGTAGCAGATGCATCCACATGAGAGATCAAATCCTGATGTTCATGTGAAAGATTTAGACCATGTGAACTTAATAAAATAAAATCCAATGTTTCAGGATTTCGTTGATAACAAGCTGCATGTGAACAATGCATATGCTCGCAAATGGCCTTGACGATTAGATCAAGCAAAGGCTCGCGGCGTGTTTCAGAAAGCAAAGATTCTGTTACAGAAAAAAGTGGACGTAATGCCTGTGTACGCGCGGCGTCACGCTTTTGCTGACTATCTGCAAGTGCAAGTTTGACTGCATCAATTAACTCGCTCCCTTGATCAAAAGGTTTAAGTAACAGACCATCAACACCCTGCCTGAGGGCGCGAATGGCTGTTTCAACTGTACCGTGGCCCGTCATGATCAAAATGGCGGCATCAGGTTGAAGGCGCTGGGCATGTTGAATAACTTCAAATCCATCCACTTCTGGCATACGAATATCAACCAGCAAAAGATCGATCTTATTTTCCTTAAGAAACTCAATCGCTTTACGCGGTTCAGTTTTTGATTCAGTCTTATAACCCGCGCGCGTAAGCAGACGTTTGCACAACAGCGCAATGCCGGGTTCATCATCAACGATAAATACAAAAGGTGTTTCCATATTAGATCGGGAGCCAGACTGCAAAAGTGGAACCTAGATTCGGTTCGCTTGTAACTTCTATGATCCCTGCATGATCAGTAACAATTCCATAGGTCACTGAGAGACCAAGACCTGTGCCGCCGCTATCTCCTTTTGTAGTAAAGAATGGTTCGAAGAT
Source organism: Anaerolineales bacterium (assembly GCA_014379595.1). Taxonomy (GTDB): domain Bacteria; phylum Chloroflexota; class Anaerolineae; order Anaerolineales; family Villigracilaceae; genus Villigracilis. The sequence goes on along the minus strand of JACMLM010000055.1, from coordinate 4,078 downwards.
TCTATTTTGTTCATCTGGCTTAATACCAATACCGCTGTCTTTTACTGCCATGACTACCCACTTACGTTCATCGCGCTCTGCAATACTAGTACTGACCGTCAACTCGCCGCCATGAGGCATGGCCTGCAAAGCATTGTGAATAAGATTTAGAAGAACTTGTTTCATTTGATTGTGATCAATCAAAATCCAAGGCAGCGTAGTATCGAGTTCGATGAACAAGTTAACACTGTTGGTGTGGATAAGATGCCTTGTAAGTGCGATCACGTCATTCACCACTTCGTTCAAGTCAGCACTGGCACGGACACGTTCACCCTGGCGTGAAAAATTAAGCAGCCGGCGTACAACATCACTGGCACGGCGTGCTTCACGCAAGACCATTTCTAATTCGTTTCGATGCGGAGAGTCCGCAGGTAGTTCATCCAAAACAAGTTCTGAGAAACCTGTCACTGATGTAAGCGGATTGTTTAACTCGTGCGCAATACCTGCGGCCATTTCACCAACTGCAGCCAGCTTGGCAGCTTGTAGTAAACGGTTTTCTGCAGAGCGCTGAGCTTCCATACGATCATTCAATTCGATCTCTGTTGTACGCAATTGACGAATCGTCTCTTGTAATTTTTGGTATTGATTCGCACTTGAAACCACAGCGGCAAGAATACCAGCCAGGGACTCCATGGCGATGAGGTCGTTATGCGAGAAAGCGTTTTGTTCCCTGCTTTCCACATCAATAATACCGAGAATATTTTCGCCATCTTTTATTGCCACACAAATTTCAGAGCGTGCTTCCCAACCTTTGAGGGGCCGATAGATTTTATCTGTTCTGGTATCGTTGATCAAAAGGCTTTCACCAGTTTGGGAGACACGCCCAGTGACACCATCTGTTACTACAAAGTCCTCACCTGCTAATGCCCGCCTGACTGTTTCCGCATGACTGCCACCAATGCCTTGAATCGAAAATTTGCGATCATCATCAAAAAGTAAAATAGCAGCCAGTTCATATTTAAAATATTGTGCTACAAGTTCAGCAGTGATGGTTGCAACTTCTCCTTTATCGTTCAAACCAATAACTTGCTGCACCACTTCATGAATCAAGCCCAAACTACGCGCTCTGCCTTCGGCTTCTTCACGCAGACGTGTATATTCGATCAATCCCGCCAAATGACTGGCAATCACCACCATCAGATGTTCATCATATTGACCAAAAGCTTCGGCGCGCAAGCTTTCAATAATAAGCACACCAATGACTTGTCCGCGATATTTGAGTGGGACGATCAACTCGGAGCGCGCGCCTTTGTTTATCGGCACAAGACCTTCTTTAATCGTATCTGCTACGCGGCGCACACGCCCTTCTTTAAGCGCAGGTTGTATCGAATGCCCATCAACAGAAACAATGATCACATTCATCTTGCCATCAAACAGACGATAATCACGCAATACGCGCCCATCACTGGAACGCAGAAAAAGCGTGATCAATTCAGTATTGAAGGCACGCGAAAGCAAACCAAACATGCGCCTTGCGATCTGATCCAGATTTTGCGCAGATGAAACCGTGAGAACAAAATCGTTTAACAAACCAAGCCTGCGCAGGTGCGCGGCCATTTCAGAAAATGTGACCAACACTTCTACAGAAGGTGAAACGCGTGAAGCCAATTCACGCAACTGTCCCAACTCGGCGCGTGAAAATTCTTTTTGTCGCCAAAGTGTTACAACGCCGATCAAGCGCTGGCCAATAATCAGTGGCAGGCATATCCAAACTTTTGTCCCAGATTTGAGCGAGCCATATGGAAGATTATCCCAGTTAGGTTGGCCGCGTGTAATGATGACATCGGATAATGAACGATTCACACGACGGAGAATAGGGTTCGTATCAATCAGCAGGGATAGCCCTTTAGCTTTTGTGTCGTTCCACTCCGCCTGAATATCAAGCGACTCTCCGCGACGGATTGCCAGCCATGCCCCTTGACAAGTCACTGACTGGACGAAGGTACTTAATATCTTTTCGATAGCAAGCGGCAGATCGGAAGCCAGACCAGATTGCAGGTCCGGAAGAAACGGCTGATTGGGAGAAAGGGAATTTCCTGATAAGAGTGAGGCTGTTAATTTCCAGATACGTTGTGCGTTTGTAGATTGTTCATCTGACCCTACTAAAATAGCTTGGGAAGTTCCAGCAATAGGAAACGCAAAAAAACGTTTTACGCCGAGATTGTTTCCATCAGGAATGGCGCTGGAGCGTGCATATCCCCCACTAAGTGCACCGCACAACCATGTGTCAATGACCTGCTTTGCAAGCAGAGTCATCAAATCATTTTGCGCGGACTTGTTAAGGCGATAAACCGAACGCAGCGTCCATGCGCCGCCCACGCGCTCTGCAAGTACAGACCAAACCGCTTCAGAAAGTTGAGTGGCTTCTTTGAGTTGAGTTTCAATGCCTGTTTCAGTTTGCATGGTGATTGTTACGAATTATAACCCGCCCTACCCTAACCGCCTGTATTCACAGACGCCTCTCCCAAACATGACAGAGTATTTGGGAGAGGTGAAATCGGTTAACTCACACGAATGATTTGCCCTGTGTAGATCCAGTTTACATTGTAGATTTGTGGGTTGAGGGACTGCAGCCTGGAAACGGTGGTTCCATATCGCCCTGCAATAATGCGGAGGGTATCTCCACTTTGGATGGTGTAGTAAACGGGCGCGGCAGGGATACTAATGACTTGGCCAGCATAGATATAGCTTGCATTCCAGATCGTTGGGTTGGCAGCAAGCAAATCACTGACGCTTGACCCAGCACTTCGAGCGATGCTGAAGAGCGTATCTCCCTTTTGCACCACGTAAGTACCACCGTATACAGGCGGATAATAAACAGGATCGGATGGGTAGCCAGTTGGGATATATAAGGTCTGTCCTGCATAAATCCATGTGCCCAGGCCAGGGTTCGCGGCTTGTATAGCTGCAACTGTTGTACCGCATATCCGTGCAATACTACTTAGCGTATCTCCCCACTGCACAGTGACCGTACTGCTGCAACTCCATGCCCGTGCACTGCCTGTGAAAGCAAAAGCTGAAAATAAAATTGCGAATACGATCAGGGTTTGAGTAATTTTCTTGACGAACATAGTGAGCCTCTCTTTTTTCAAACAAAGGAATAATATTGCTATGAAAAACAAAACCCCACATCTGACTCTGAGATATGGGGTTGACCATTACTATTCCGTTGCGGACGCGCTGTTACCCGGCAAAGAGCAAGATGGTCAAATGAAATAATGCGAATAAAGTATTTAACATAATGGCAAGAAAAGCTATCAAAGCCCGACCTTCTTTGCGGAACAGACTCATCACACCCAGCATAGCTCCTGCTCCCGATGGCAGAATCAACAACAGAAAAGTAATCAGTCTTTCCATGCCAAGTGATGTACCCGTCAAAGCCGACTCGAATAACGTGAGCGCAATCAAGAACACTATAGATAAACCGAATAATAACAATGATTTCCCTGCAAGGTTAAGTTTCATATGTTCTCCTTAAACAAAATGTCTGTTGGTAGGATGAGGGGGGCATCCTACCAACAGACATTCATATTATACATAATTTTTTGAATGATGCAAGTGTTGTTTATAGAGATTACTTATCGTTATACAAAGCGCCTGCGATCACAGAAAAGATGAGGATGGCCCAACCAGGAATTGGTTCGGGTGGTGCCCAGCCTAGAATAGTGCCACCCATGGCCGCTGCCCAGATCGGGAAAGCAATGGCGCTCAAGACCACATTCATGCGCTTCCCTTCCCCGTCCGTTCCCATCCAGCGTAAAAATATTGAAAGCACCCAGCAGATCAAGGTCCAGATCGGTTCGAGCCCGCCCTGACCGGAGCTCATCGTTTTGCCGATAGTGTAAATGGCGATCACCTCAGAGGGGACATGCGCCGCCACCTTTCCTAAAAAATCCTTGATCTGATCCCAACTTGATGTGCTGCGCCTGGTTATAGCTGCGGGCCCGCCAATGCTTCCATATAAAGTTGCCATTTTTTTCTCCTGTGAATATATGAAATAATCTGTTGGGATAAGCATACAGGAAAACGCGCTTGTATG
>JACMLM010000010.1 GCA_014379595.1 Anaerolineales bacterium | reverse complement strand
CTCGTTTCGGAGTTTATCTACGTAATCTACCTTTCTCTTTCTGAGGGTTTTGTCGAATCTAGCCGCAATGGCTTTTGTAAGCACCAGAGCCACAATCACTTGCAGCAGGATACCAAAAATAATGATCAATTCCCCATATAACGCTTTAGAGCCAGCGTACTCAAAATTTGCTTTAGCAGTTTCCACCTCGTTTTCTGCTTGTATTAGCACTGTCTCGGGGTCAGGGTAGCTATTCGGGTTTGCGAGGATGATCTGTTTGAGGCGGCTTAGTTTCTCATTGGCTTCTTCCCAAACATGGGTAGTATCAATGAGATCTCGGATTTCGGCATCGCGACCCGCACTTGTCGTTCCGTAAGTAGAAGCCCAGAGCCCCCAGGTGATGATTAGCAACACGAACAAGGCGAAGATAACTATCCAGCCTTGCTGATGCCAATGCGTCTCCCACCACTTCGAGTGAAAATTTTTTTTCATGATTATCTTCCACCTGATTTAAGCTGCAAAGTCTACAGGTTTTTTTAGTCCATTACACTTTTTCTTTTTGCGCTGACCGTTCAAACTTGATCTCTGCACTGTTAAATCGCCACTCAATATCGCGGTTGATTTTATGCTGGATTTCCAGCCTGCGCTCCAGGTAAAGAACATAGCAGCTTAAGGTAATGCGGATATGCCCATCATCCGAATACTCTGAAGAGACAGATGGCTCTTTGGCTAGCTCTCCAATAATGCCATCCAACTCCGGACGTACGTCAGCATATTGCTCGCCAATGGCGTAGATGTAATTTTGGAGACTAGCGACTTCATCACTAATACGGAGCACGATGCCCAATCTTCTAGATTCAAACTCCCTTAGCTTTTTTTGTATTTTGTCAAGAATATATTGGTCAACATTGGTTTTCGTTGATTCAGCTTCGGATAGTAACAGTAAAACGCCACACAGCTTTTTTTCATCAACGTATTCACGTAGGGCAACCTCGCGAAGCATATTGTTTATTTCTTCTGGAGATGAATTGTGCTCAGAAATAACAACATCGTTGATCGCTCGGCGATAATTTCTTAACATTTCATCGGCTTGATCACCTTCCAAATCTCTCACACACCGCAACAGGCGTTCCTCTTCATCCTTAAGTGCATTACCATAGTTCCGCCTCAAATCTTCAATACTCTTTAGTACCTTCCTCCACGGATCTTTCTCTGTATTCCCATCCGCATCAAAAACGGGTTCGGGCTCTGACACGCCGCCTCCGATGATGCGTGAAACAATGGTCTTGCGGATCTTGACATGCCTCTTGACCAGTCGTTCCATGCTTTCCTCAATCGTAGTCCGATAACTGCTAATGATTTGGTTTTCCTTCATTTTGTCGCGCTCATTTAATTTCAATTCAGCCTCAAACACGCGCATCTGATCGATCTCTCTCTCCAGATAGGCAATATCCAGCAAAATGGCACCAGCGATCTTAAGATTACGTACTCCGGGAGCAATCCAGGCTGGAACTGCAATGCGCAGTTCCAAATCGGGGCGTGATGAATTCTTGATGGTCATTTTCGCCATCTCGGAATTAGGGACGGAGACCTCAGTGTGCTCTGTCACGTTATATAAAACTGTGCTGCGCATCCCAATATCGCGCACATCGCAGATCTGTCCATCCGTTAAAATAATGCGCTCACCGCGGTCAAAGGGTTTTTCAATTTGAAGCAGCAAGCCACCAAAGAAGTTTTCAAACCCCGCGCTGGCGGCAAAGCCCGCTATCGCTGTAAACACACTTACAATGATCGTGTATGGAAGAATAATATTATCAACCCCGGTTGCCTCGCTAAGAGGACCATTGAAAACAGCGAGCGCGGCCCCAATTCCGATGGCAAGCAGGATGAAAGTGCCAAAGATTTTGACCATTTGGACAAACATGTCATCATATATTTGTGTGGTGCGTTTTGCCCATTGTTCCATAGACCAAACAAGGACACGGTTTAGAATGAAAACAGAAAACCATGTTGATACGAGAACCACCACCAAAGTTCTGGAAATAGTCGCTGTTGCTTTAAAAGTTACCCACGTTAAGAAGGGACCAAATTCGAGAGGAGCGCTGGCTGGCCCCGTCAGAATATCAAGCGCATTTACCAAAAATATTGCTGTAGCCAGGGCCGATAAGGGACCTATGATCGCGCTGACAATGACATCATCGAGTTCTGTCCAGGTTTTTTCGGTCACCCAGTGAGCGAGTGAAGCCAGAAACACATGCACAATTCCATTGGCAAAAAAGGCTGCTCCAATCAAAAGAACAGGAGTGCGCCAAAAGGCCAACTGTTTCCCCAATGTATCACCACTCCAAAAATTCCAAAGTAAATTGAGGATAGTAAAAATGATGAGAAACAAAAGGGGAATGACAATTGAACGATATGCGGCGTCGTTGGTATCCTGTCGGATAATGCGTCTCAATTTTTGATATTGTTCTCTAACCGACAACTCCCATTCACCCCATCTCTTTTCTTCGTTGTTTGTGCGTTGTTTGCATATCAGTGCCAGCTTATAGAATAAACTGGAGATTTGCAACCAGGGAACTTCTTCAGCTTTGGCTTTCCGGCTTTTGGCCATCACCCTTTTATATGCCGCTGTTACATCTTGACTACGTGAAATCTCTAGTGGGGAAAGTTTTGAAATTACGACACTGTCATCAATGAGCTTCAGGATATCGTCTTCTTCTTTCAACGCTTGTCCTGCGCGGATCTTTTCTATCCATCCCTGTCGGAGTCTCTCCGCATCAAGCGTGATGGTATCAATAAATTTATTAGTGAGTTTCAGGATGTCATCTTTGTGCTTCAATGTTTGTTCTGCGCGGATCTTTTCAAGCAATTCCTTTTGAAGCATATCGAAATCAAGCG
>JACMLM010000009.1 GCA_014379595.1 Anaerolineales bacterium | reverse complement strand
CTCGTTTCGGAGTTTATCTACGTAATCTACCTTTCTCTTTCTGAGGGTTTTGTCGAATCTAGCCGCAATGGCTTTTGTAAGCACCAGAGCCACAATCACTTGCAGCAGGATACCAAAAATAATGATCAATTCCCCATATAATGCTTTAGAGCCAGCGTCGTCAAATTGCTCCTGAGTAGTTTCCACTTCTTCTTCAGCTTGAATTAGTACAGCCTCAGCATTGGGAAAGCCAGCAGGGTTTGCTAGGATAAGTTGTTTGAGACGACTTAGTTTCTCATTCGCATCTTCCCAGGCGTGCGTAGTATCAATGAGCGCCTTAATTTCGGCATCGCGACCTGCACTTGTCGTTCCGTAAGTAGAAGCCCAACCTATCCAGGCAATGATTAGAAACACGAACAAGGCGAAGACAACCATCCACACTTGCTGATGCCAATGCGTCTCCCACCACCTGGACAGAAAATTTTTTTTCATGATTACCTCCTCTTACCAACGTGCTATCGGCATACTGGACTTGCTTTTCCTAACTGAGTGTATAGCTAACTTTCATAGACTTTCATTGCAACAGTATATGTTATTTTAGAACTTTCTAGTTACGATGATTTAAATGTATCCAATGTCTTCATAGATTTTCTATCAACAATGAGATTAATTCCTCTAAAAATCAGCAGACCCAAAAGATCCCAGTCCGCTGATTACCAAATCTCACTTGGCGTTGCGTGCTTCCAACGTACTCCGAAACCAAATATCGGTTTGCGGGAAAGGAATTTCGATACCAGCCTCATCAAACCTGAATTTGATTTCTCTTCTCAATTCATCTTGAATACGATCCGATCGTTCGTAGTGTTCAAGCTTTATATCATCAACATAATAACTAACTTCAAAATCAAGGCTGGAAGCACCAAAATTTACCAGTCGTATATCTGGATCTTTCCATAAGACCCGCGATTCTTTGAAATTGCCATGAATCCACCCAACGATTTTTTTTGCCTCATTATCAAGGCGTCTCTCATGACCAGTAGGGTTAATAACGTATTGGCACAATCTTTCCAACTTCATTCTCAGGAATGAAAGTTTTCGCTCCCATTCATCACGCAGGCCGTCATTGTCCTCTTTCACGAGATCCGGATCAAGTAACCATGCTTGACACCAGTCTCTTACAAGTTGGAAAAGGCCCTCGTTTTTATCATCTTCTTCTATATGTGGCTTTGTACTAGATAACCAACGCTTAGGTTGCAATATAACCTTCAAGCCCGCCGTGGCAAGAATATCAGAATAAACTTGCTCCAATTGTTTCTTTTCAGCACCATCCAGCCCATCCTTTTCCAAAAGACTGGCTATCCCAGCGAATCCATCTAACTGTCCCTCTAGGTTTTCCAATTTTTCGTTTAACCTTTTCTCAACTTCAAGACGTTTCCTCGCTTCATCTATTTTCTCCTGACCGCTAAGGAACTGGCTGAAATCTGCAAGGGCATCAAGTTTTTTATCAATGTCACCGAACACATCTGGATGACCCATAATTACTTTCTTCAGGATATCCGTTACATTCTTTTGTACATTATCAGAACCGTTATATTTAGAGTCTGCAGTGTAGGCGACCCCAATACCTATTGATGCTGCAAGGTCGGTTGTTGGGCGGGTAATATTAACGATGATCATTCCTCCTAAAACGGAGTTTGGTACATAAATATCTGAATGGTCTTTTGTGTTGTAAAAGTGAGTAACCCGTAATCCTATATCCTTTACAACAGCTATGGTTCCATCTTCTAATTGAACGACATCGCCAAATTGGAAAGGAGTGTCCAACAATAACACCAACCCACTGAATAGATTGGAAAGAACATCCTGTAAAGCGAAGCCAAGAATAAATGCGGTACCACCTAAGGCAACGTACAGACCCGTCAAGTCCAACCCCAAGCTCTGAAGAAAAACCACCAGACCCACGATCCAAATTAGTGGAGGAACAATCCTCTCCAATACCGGTGCAAGCACATCATCCCAAGCCGCTTCACTCCATTTTGAATATCTCTTTAATTCATATAAAGCTACATTTTTGATTAACGCGGCAATCCAATAAGTGATTACTATTGCCATCAATGCCCATAATACTCTTTCTAACCCACCAACCAAGCCTTCATGCCCCCATACTTCTATAGAACGCTCTAGGCTGAACAATATGGAAAAAATGATAAAGGGCCAACGTGTTACAGCCAAAATTACATCATCAGCTTCGGTATCGGTCCAAGAAAAGCCCAATTTCAGCAGAACAAAAATTAAGAAGTATGCTATAAAAGCGATTACGATAGATACAATAAATGTCCCTAGGAATGATCCAAATGATCCAGAGAGAAAGGATAATATTTGTGGCAAAGTGATTTCAAAGCCAAAAACGGTGATCATATGCTATTGCCTCCGTAAACAAACTTTTTACTCAAACTCACGCATAGTATATATTATCACTTTTTTTATATGGGACATGTTTTTTGTTATATCCCAGTAGAAAATTTTCCTTATAAAGATAGAATTAATATTCTGATATAACAATAATTCTATCTTCCGATGTGAACGTTACCATGGCAGATTTGTCCGGGTTGGTGTGGATACCATAGGATTTAGAGGTGTCATGATTTTCGCTCATCAGGCGGTAACCAATGGCAGTTTCATTGCGTCGGCGAGCGGCTTCAGTAACTGTGTAAAAGTTAACAGGCTGATCTATAGTGACATAATCGCTGATCGGCTTGAGATAGATTTCTGCGCCCTCGGAGACAAACATATCGGCAAATGCGCCCATTAATTCAGCATTCTCTGAAAGTTGCGCGGTCATCAAACTAATCAGGTGTTCGCTGACGATGAAATCATCCACGTTTGTGGCCTCGGCAAGCTCCCGATTGCGCAGATCGAGCATTTCGCTAATAATGGAGAATGGCGTTTCATCGCGTTCCGCGATATCGCGCAGATGTAGCAATGTAATAAGCGTAATTGCATCCGCTTCCTGCTGTTCGAGGTGGTCATATGCGAGAACGATGACATGATCGTATTCTGTGGCTTCAAGCTTTTCAAGCAACTCACGGTTGCGGATATCGCCTTCTTGTGTAGTGATCTTTTGATTTTTAAGTTTGCCACTTTCACTACCAAATTGTTTCTCAAGATCATGTATATCTGAAACGATCAGGACCTGTGAGCCTTTGGCAACATAATTATCCAACTCGCGGATGATAGTGTCGCCGGATCTGTTCCAGCCAAGGATGAGTACTTTTTCAGGCTTGAGGTGGGAAGGTGTACCAGAAACTTGGATTAGACTTTCGTCAAAAGGAATGTGAGAAAGTGCTGAAAGTTTAATTTTGTCATCGTCTTCTCCAATGATTAGAACTTGGTCCCCCGATTGAATACGCGTGTCCAAAGAAGGACCCATCGTGATGGTTCCATCTGATTTGCGAATACCCATTAACGTAGATGTTTCATAAGCCAGCAAGGCTTCACCGTAAGTTTTGCCTGAAAGCGCAGGCTCCTGTTTGAAATATATTTCATCGCCGCTAAAATTCATCAACTCGGTATATACAAGGGAAAGGCCACTCTGGCGTGAAGTCTGCGCGATAAGACGCGCAATGAGATCGTTGGTAAGAATGGGTTGCACAATATCTTTCGCACCCAACATCTTGACCACATCCATATTCTTGGGGTCGCGAATTTGTGTCACGATGTGATATGGTTCTGCGTGGCGATTGGGATTGTTAGTAAGTGCCAATACAGACTTGATAACATGCGTATCGGGGTCTGAACCTTCAGCTAGAACAATAATGGAGCGCGCAGAATGAGGGCTAGCAATTTCAAGGTCAGTCAGATCAATTGGACTCCCTGAGCGGCAAATGACTCGCGTATTCTTCGTGTCTGGGACGCGCTCATGGATCGCATCTTCCATCTGAACTTTATCCTGATCAGCTAATACAACGATGACAGCGCCGCTTTTACGGCTTTCATTAGCAAGGATAAGTTCAGAAATGATGGTAAATATTTGTGTGTTCCAGCCAAGAATGAGGGTATGATCATTTTCCAGTACCGCCGAGCGGCCCTTGCGTAACTCATCCAGTTTGTCTTCGAGTCCATTATTGATAATACCGATCAACGCGCTGACGACGAATATGCCCCCAAAGGTGACAACAAGCATCATAGATACGAAGAAAACACTTCCCGTATCACTACCAAACGCACCTGAATCAATTACGCGAATAAAACCCATCCACACCAATTGTAGTAGGCTTTCATTATGGGGCGAGCTCCCCGTTATTTTCACTATAATAGCCACCATAAGGATGATCACAGCAGAAAGTATGAACAACGCAAAAATCAACGCTGCCGGCCCGCGTGACATATAATTATCGAACCAATATTGAAAACGTTGTTTAAAAGTAGGTGATTTCATTGCTTCTCCTCGAGCGCCTTAAATATAGTCTATTATAAGAGGGTTTACTCGAATTTGACCTGTTGCTTCTTGCACTATACTTGAATTATTCCGTCATTGCGAGCCGCGTTCTTTGCGGCGAAGCAATCCCCAACTGTGGGAGAGATTGCTTCGGACAGAAGAGCACTGCCCTCGCAATGACATTCCTACAAGTTAAGAAAACTATAATCTTTTATAAGTAACATCAACACGATATACAGAGTCTATTCAGTGCCGCAATTATCCAATTTAGTGAGGTGAATTATGTTTTCATTTGAAGGTGCAGATCGCCGCAAGGAAGAGGAGCGTATCCGCTCTGAAGGCAGGCTGCCTCCTGGCCAATCGTTGACTTTAAAATTCCCTGTCTTGCATTATGGTCCGGTGCCGATGTTCAATGCTTCTACATGGGATCTTCGTATATGGGGCGAGGTGGAAGAGGAAAAACGCTGGTCGTGGACTGAGTTTAATCAATTACCGCGCAGTCAAATCAAAATGGACATCCACTGTGTCACGCGCTGGAGCAAAGCTGATACAGTTTGGGAAGGTGTGTCCGTAAAAACCATGGTGGATAGTGGTCTGATCAAGATCAAACCGACCGCCACACATGTGATGCAACATGCTGAATACGGTTTTACTGTCAATTTGCCGATTGAAGTTGTCTTACAGGAAAATTTTCTACTCGCTACACACTTGAATGACGAACCGATTACCCCCGATCACGGTTATCCATTACGCGGAATGGTAGGTTTTATCCCAGGCCGCGAAGATTTGGAAACTCCGTATTTGTGGAAGGGTGCCAAGTGGGTGAGGTCTTTGGAATTCATGTCAGCTGACAAGCGTGGATTTTGGGAACAGGCTGGTTATCACAACCGCGCAGATGTATGGCGTGAGGAAAGATTTGGTTAAACAAAAACTCCGAGTTCTTGACCCAAAGTCCGCTCCGCCACAGGATGGGGATGTGATCGATGGTGAAGTGAAAGAGTAAAAATAAACAGAACTCCGAGCTATAGCTCGGAGTTCTGTTTATTTAATACACTCATTGTGGCAATATAAAAAGAGTTGTTCTTTAATTTTGTGTAGGACTATTTTAATGCACCCGCTCGAATCCACATTACGAAACGAATAATATAAAATCCGACAAAACACAAAACAAATATAGATAAAATATTCAAAGTAAAAGTTTTATCAATGAAAATTGCGCGGGCATATACCAAACAAAATGCCAATAAAGTAATGGTCAAAGCATGTTTGCTTTCTCTTTTTAGCAGCACGGGTACTACAAACCATAATATGCTGCCAATTAAAACTAAAAGCCATACCAAATCCTTGTTGGCTAAAAAGTTGCCCATCAGAAAAGGCTCCATAAATTTCATACAATGTTAAAGCAAGGACAACAATAGCAGCGAAAATTATTTGTGGGATGGATTTCTTTATTTCACTTTTTGCCTTATCTAAATTAGAGGTTGCGATCATGATATTCTCCTTAATATTTATTGTTAATACGATTTAACAAATTTTATCCAAAAGATTTTATTTCTTTTATGAACTATTTCTTCTCCTGTGGTGTCAGTTACGAATATTACTTACTTTTTTTATTTCGCTCATTTTGTTTCCTTTTATAAAAACAGACAACTGTCTATTAGACCCTAAAGGTCTCCTTTACTTCAAGAACATCTTTGCAAGCAATGAAACTTAGTAATCAGAGACAATATCTCTAGGAAGAAGACCTTATGGGTCTAAATACTAGGCAAATAAAATCAACAAACTTTATCCAAAGTTGTTCAGAAATATTATTATATATCCACATGCAAATACTTCAAATTCGCAAATAAGGGCAAATCTTGCCTGTTAACAAGCTGGCCAGGTGGAACAAGATAACTCGCCTTGCCGAATATCCAATTTTTCAGAACATTCCTGCTTACTCCCAAAGGCTGTAACACTTCGTAAACTGCACTAAAGAGAAGCACTTTATATTTTGTAATATCAATCCAAGTGGGATTAACGGGGTCAGGCAAATCCCAGGCATAGACTCCTTGCTTTGTTTTTACATAAATATATTGAATCCTCTGTCCCATCCGAATATTTCTCCCAATAGCTTGTAATTGATTTGCTGCACGCGCCGCAGGCGATGGCGTCTTGTATTCATTTAGTTCACGGCTCAGAGTTTGTGTAACCAACAATTCATTTATTGGAATAATTCCATCACTCAAAGCTGAAAAACTTTCTTGCACTATGCTTACTACATAGGGCAATAAATGAGTAAGCTTGCTTGGGTCTTTTTCCTGCTTTAGTATTTCTAAAATCTGTAATTGTGTATTCGATATAAATAATGGAGTGTCTTCACGGCGCAATGCGAGTCCGCGTATTTTATATTCTCCATCAGGCATCACACCAAAGAAACGATTAGGAACAGAGAGATTAGAATTTTGCTTTGCAGATAGAAAAGCCATCCATGAATATATTGCTTCTAATTCAATAGGCAGTTTTGTTTCTCTTTCTATCTCATCTAAAAGGGATTGGAAATCTTCCTCTTTAGTGGCATCGGTACGGCAGATAAAAAGGCTATCTACATAAACATGCAATACAGTAAAGCCATGATCTTCTGCAACTTCTTTAGCACGTAGAATCATCTTTCTTACAATAAATGATAGTGCTTCATGAGCATTGATGCGCCCAAAGATAGCATTGGCAAATCCTAAACGGCCATTAGAAACTACACCTAACCACTTTAGTCCATCGGAAGAAGCCTTATATGATTGATAAGCCTTATCGCTCTTCTTCATCTTTTTCAAACGACGCCTAAGCTTCACACGTTTATTCACCATAGGCCGAAGTGTGGCAGGAATAAGCCCTTCACGTGAACTAACTTTTATATTCAATTCAGGAATAGTCCAAGCATCTTCTTCATCTACACAAACTGTTTCAGGGGAAATATTATATTCAACCATCACGGATGGATACATAGAAACAAAATCAATAATGGCAACATTTTGGAAAATACCAAGCAGTGGCTCAAAGATTACTCCCCCTCGGTCAGCAATTACTAATTGCTCATAGGTCTTAGGGGCTTCACCTTTTTGTTGTTGATATGGCACAAGTACACCTCGACGCATAGCTTCAAGGTTTTGCATGGATGCTACGCCTGCGCCAGGTGACCGCCTTGCCATTTCCTGCACTGGCATTCCTGTAACTCGCGCTTGTTCAATAGCCCCCATAAGACCATAATCAGCATAGGTCATACAATTTTGGTCATCAATATGCCAGCGCCCAAATAAATGTACTTGCTCCCCACGATAATGTGCTTGACCATAATTATGAAAGCTTATTTCTTTCTTTTTATGGACAGATCGAGAAATATCCCGATTAGGGTTGAAAGGAATTTTTGTTTCTTTCGATAATTCTTCAAGGTAAGCAAATAGCCATGTATCTCCGTAACTCGTGAGAATAACATCGGGGTTGTATTGTTGAAAAATGCTATTGAGGCGAGAAAGAAGTCTGCGAGGCTCATCAAGAGATAGACAGTATTTAAATTGACCAAAATGAGCTAACAAAGATTTAGGTATGTTGCGTGAAGGATTAGAGTCAGGTCTTAAATGCAATATTCTGAAATCAGGGAGTTGAGGGTCTAGTTCCCACTGTGTATCAAGTGAAATAACATTTGAAATATTCCAACCTTGCTCTACTTCAACTTTAAAATGTGCAAGAGGAAAAACATTAAACTCAGCGGCATAGCGTAGGAGAAGTGGAATATCTACATCATAATAAAGTAAGTCAGGAAAACACTTATATACTTCTCTAAACAATTCTTCATATACACAAGGCTCAGTCTTAATTTCCAATACATCCTGTATTCCTGTATAAAGGTCTTTTCTTTGAGTTGGAGTTTGCCTAACAGGTTTATCTTTTAAGAACTTCCATAATTGGCGGCGGCGATGGACAGGACCGCCCGCATAGAAGGTAACTTGAAATGATTGATGAAATGAATGTGGTTTTTTATCTTCTCCTACCAACCATAAATCAATACCGTGTTTTGGATGGGCATACAGATCGAATAGCCAGCCTGAGTATTCTTTCATAGTTCGGCATCTTCACTCACTTCTAATGAAGGTAATTGTAGGAGTTTCTTTTCAAGTTCTTCAAGCAATTGAAAAAGTTCATTATGAATACGATTATTTCTTTTACGTTCTTCCAACAGAATAACAAAAGGCAAAATCTCCATAGGCAGAAGATTGGCAGCATTTCCAATAGCTGCGCGGTGTTGCAAAATATCTTCAAAGAAATTATCAAGCACCAATTGATCGGCACGGCGCAGAGCAGTATATAGTGGCTTTAATTCAGCTATTTGCTCAAAGATAAGCTGAGTAGTGGATGGGAGAGTATGACCCATAGCTAAAAAAATGCAGGTTGAACAATTCTTCGAGGTTCATCACCTTCAAGATAAAATGTTTTACCAGCAGTAGATTGAAGAATCGGAAAAAACTTCTTGTAATCCTCAACTTCAATATCTCTACTTATCATTTCCTGAGTTAGAACAAGGACAGGGCGATATAAAGCAAGTCGTTCAAGATATCGGCAACCTTCTTGTAACTTATGAAAACGAACATTTAATGGAATATCGGAATCATAAAAAGTATGCAGAAATTCCAAAACAAGAATAGGCTCACCACTTGAGGGAATGTTTGCCAGTGAATCCAACAGCCGATAACATGTGGAAGTGCGAATTGTATGTAAGCGGTTCAAGGCTTGTCGCACTTCAAGAGTCTTCTTGCGTATATTGCGTGTTAATTCATAAGCAGGTAGCCAATCATTACCTGCAACAACAAGAAGCGGGCTATTTAAGATGATAGTGGCAATCAAGTTAGTTTTGCTTTCATACGCTCTATTCCTTAGTGATATCAAAGTAAGGCATCGTTTCTTTACAATATCGGGAGTTATTTTTATTATGTTATTCATTCTGCTAGAATAGCAGATAGCAAAATAAAAAAACATCTGCCATGCGGCAGATATTTCAGCAGATTTTTCGGCATATGCCGAGCGGCATACTTAAATATGGGGTGGGGTGATACTGGGGGAACTACTGGTGGTGGTCTTGCCACCAAGTTTCAAAGTCCCAATCTACATAGGCTAACCTGATTTCATGCCTATCGCGAAAGTTAATCTTTTGAAGGATATTTTCAACATGAGATTTAGCTGTACCTGGCGTGATTCCCAAAATTTCACCTATTTCATAATTTCTTTTCCCCATGCAAACCAAGGCCACTACTTCCTGTTCACGTTGGGTAAGATACTTCCAACGGCGTAAGTTTTCCTGCTCGTTATCGTGTTTTCTCTGTTGTGTTTGTGATTGAATATCAAGGTTAAATGCCAAATCAGATGAGAACTCGCGTTGTTCGCTTTCTTCATCGATTCGTACTTTCTTGAAAAACTCGCGTATGTGTTTTGGAATTAATGATTTCATGGCCAGCAGGAGAATCCGAATTTATTATTACGGTTCTCATGGGTGGCCGTGTAAGTGGACTAGCGAACAGTGTATGAGTTTACCCAGGAGGTCATTGTATGTGTTCTATCAATGAGTTATCCGCTGAGCCAATACGTCGCCAGATAAACGGGGAGCATCCAAAGTATAATAGAACAAGTATTCTAAGTCAAGGTGGGGGCAAAGCGTAAAATCTATTGCAATGACAAAGCAATAAAGCCGATGAAACTTGTAAATAGAATATTCGTAAAACTAAACTAAAAGTGCGTATAATTGAAGATGTTTAGGGAAAAGATAATTATTGATTTATATAATGAATAGTTATCGAAAGCATTATTAGTCTAAACCCTAAAAAATTATTATGAAAAAAATAACAACAATAATAAACTTCATAACATCCATACTAAATTTGCTACTCTCATTAGCAAAAGCACAGCCTATAATAGTTCCTGCTCTCGGCATCATTGTAGGAATTATTCTTAATGCGACTACCCAAATTCAATCAATTATTATCCCACTCAAACTACCTTTATTAGCAATAATATTTGTAGGAAGCTTGGCTGTATATCCTCCACTCAAACTTATAGAATGGATAATTACTCAAAAGTCAAAGCCGCCATTTGAATATGGAGGATTATTCTGGAAACCCACAATATTTAGTTTTGGATACCCAACTCCTATATGCCATCATCAAGGCTGTGGAAACAAAGTTCTCGTAAAATCAAAGTCCTCCCCATCTCTAGAGCCTACACAATTCGGAGGCATAACATACGCCACTATGCAAGTTGTTTATATCTACGAATGCCCTGAACACGACGAAGTACTAAGAAGTAACGAAGGATTAACGGAATTACAGACCAAAGCAAAACTGATGCAGAAAAAGTATACACAGATAAAGACAAAATTGTAGCCATACTGGAATAAAACCTAAAATCGCTTGGTCGTAGGTTCTATTCCAATAGGGTTTAGATAAGAGCAATTATCTCAAACAAAGGATATTTTTATGTCTTTTGTCAAAAAAATTTGACTCTACGGAGAAATAATTATGAAAAAAAAGCGGATCAACTATTCGGTTTTTATTCTTGCTATTATCTTAGTTCTTCTTAGCTTCTCATTTCTCAGATCAACGGTTGATCGAACTCCTTTATTAGTGGCATTTGATGAAACTTTAATCACAGTCATTTCATCCATTTGGACATTGATTACGGCGCCTACTATTTTTATCGGCATACTGATAATATTTTTATTATGGAAATATCAATCTGAAATAGTAGCACTTATTCCAAATCTAAGAGAATTAAAAGCGGGAACGCTTTCTGCTGTATTTGAAAACGCGCAATATCCTCAAGACAAATCCTTGGAGGGGTGGTCGACTTCAGCGATAGAGAATACGACCTCTCCTTCTGACATCAATAATGAAATAATCTCTAGCGATACGATATTGCTAAAAGAAATAGCTAAAATGTTAGGCTCTAGTTCCTCAGATTTTCTACTTAGCCTTGATGGGAAAATATTAACTGTCAATCAGTCAATTGAAATATTTAGAGAAAAACTCAAAGATTCAAGTATCAGTAAGTCAATAGCTGCCCAGAATGAAAGAGAACAATATTTATATAATTATGGTAGGTATAATGCATTCATGCACTATTTAGGACATAAATTTGTTTCAATGGATCTTAGTGAAGATAGGAAAATAGGGCATTTTTCTCTAAAGCCAGGAGCGGAAAAAATATTAACTGATAGAATAAGTCTGTTCAAAGAAAAGCCATTCCTTAAATAATATATTCAGTCAGAATAAAATCTATTCTCTTTCACTTAGAAAATGTACGTCAATAGGACTAAAGCCTAACACCGCTAGGTTCTAGGCTCAAGTCCTAGGCCAGGAATAATAAATTTAGAAATGGAAAATTTCAAAAACTTGGTGGTTCAAACTACTTTGTGTGGTGCAATCTATTTGCTTGGCTATATTGCTTTTGGCTTGGTGTTCGGCGGATGGGTTTTGATGTGGCAATTTTTTGAAATGTTTTTTAGAGAATAATACTGCTCGCAAAAGTAACAAGACAAACGCCATAACGAAAACGGCGTTTGTCTTGTTAAAGGCTCTTTCAATCTCCAGTTTGTTAGGATGATATACAGTTATGAAAGGGGAAAAACTAGACCTCCGAGTTCTTTAAGAACTCGGAGGTCTTTTAACACTTGCACCTTAAGCTAAAGTAAGACTTCCCAATCTCCGAAAACTCAGTGTTGTTTTGTTATATAATCCTTTCCATGGACAGATTGAAAAATATAAACAAACTCTGGCTGATCCCCATCGTTTTACTAGTGGGCATCGGCTTGTACCTCCTCCCGCCCATCCACAGCCGCCTCGCACCTCGCCTGGATTTGCTGCGCACGAGGATCGTCTACTTCTTCAAGCCGCCCAGTGAAGCCGTCTTCCAGCCCGGCGGCGAAACCGAACTCAACATTGACACGGTCATTGCGACGACACGCGCCGAATATATGTTGACGTTAACACCGCCGGCGACTCCGACTCTCAAAGCCGGGCCAACACCCACACCTACGATCACCACTACGCCCGTGCCTGCTGCTGTGAGTCTACCGGGTGTGATCTACGTTGACCAGCACAACCGCTGGAATTATTGCGGCCCCGCAAACCTCACCATGGCACTTAACTTTTGGGGTTGGAAAGGGGATCGTGATGAAGTTGCCAAAGGTGTCAAGCCAGGCTCGGGTGAACTTGGCAAAAATTTCATTGAACGGGGCCTGCCAGATAAAAATGTAATGCCCTATGAGCTTGTGGATTATGTCAACGAGAATACAGAATATCGCGCTCTCATGCGCTATGGCGGCGATCAAAATCTCGTTAAGCGTTTAATCGCGGCAGGCTTTCCTGTAGTTGTGGAAAAAGGGTACTACGAAGCCGATTACACAGGAAAAATTGACTGGCTTGGACATTATCTTTTCACCACCGGCTATGACGATGCTCGCGGCGGATTTATTGTGCAGGATGCATATCTTGTGCCGGGCAAGGATCTATTAAGCGAGTATCCCATCTATCAGGAAGGCTGGCGTTCATTTAATTATGTCTTTATGGTCGTTTACCCGCCAGATCGCGAAGCGGAGTTAATGAATGTGCTCGGCCCCTGGGCAGATGAAAAATGGGCAATCGGCCATGCGCTTGAGTTGGCTGAAAAAGACATCTTAACTTTGACGGATAATAATTTATTCTTCGCATGGTTCAACAAAGGCACAAGTCATATGGCTATGCAGCAATATGTAGATGCCGCTACAGCATATGACCAGGCTTTTGCCACCTATGCAAATTGGGATATTAATAAAGCAAATCGCCCGTTCCGCATGATGTGGTATCAAACAGGTCCATACTTTTCCTATTTTTATTCGGCGCGCTATCAGGATGTAATTAATCTTGCAGATACAACATTGAACGATACGATCTCCACTCCCACATTGGAAGAGTCATTACTGTGGCGCGGACGTGCTTATTACATGATCGGCAATACACAAGCCGCAGTAGATGATTACCGCGCAGCACTGGCAGTCCATGTGAATTGGCCTCCTGCCGTGCAGGCCTTGCAAGAATTAGGATTACAACCGTAAGATAATCGCCGGTGGTTGAGTAGGGCTGAGCGTTTTTTGCGAAGCCCGTATCGAAACCACCATATAGCAAGTAAACTTGAAATTGGTGGTTTCGATACGATGGCGGACTGCTTCGCGCGCCGCCATCACTCAACCACCGGGTATATTATTTTATGAAACTATTACACTTCGCAGATGCGCATATTGACATGGCCAACTATGGTCGCCACGATCCTGAGACGGGATTGCCCATGCGCGTGCTTGATTTCCTCAAGTCACTGGATGCGATTGTGGATGCAGCCATTACTGAAAAAGTAGACATGGTCATCTTTGCAGGCGATGCCTACAAAGACCGTTCTCCTGCGCCAACATTTCAGCGTGAATGGGGAAAACGCATGATGCGCTTATCTCAGGCGAAGATTCCCACTTTATTGTTGATCGGCAATCATGATATATCGCCCGCTATTGGACGTGCCCATGCGTTGCAGGAATTCAAGACATTAGAAGTCCCTTTTGTACGCGTATTAGGCGAGCCATGTCTTCTTACGTCAGAGGATCTATGGGGATTACCGTTACAAGTCATTGCAATGCCATGGATCGCACGTTCGGGATTAATGGCCGCTACAGGCGAAACGAATTCAAAAGAAGCATTTGCACGCATCGAAGGGAATATGGGCGAATTGATTGATGGATGGCTTGAAGAAGCTGACCCCTCTCTACCGATCATTCTCACAGCACATGCATCCATTGAAGGTGCGAAGTTTGGCGGGGAACGTCTTGTTATGTTAGGAAATGATTTAGTGTTATCTGGCAGCTTGGTGAAGAATCAAAGATTTAGCTATGTAGCAATGGGTCATATCCACAAACCGCAGGATGTAAATGAAGGATATCAGCCTCCTGTAGTGTATCCGGGCTCCATTGAACGCGTGGATTTTGGCGAAGTTAAGGAAGATCGTTTCTTTGTTATTGCAGATATTGAAAAAGGAAAAGATACCAAAGTTAATTGGATTCAACTCACAGGGACAAGAAAGTTTATAGATCGCCGAACAGTTCTCAAGTCAAATGAGAACGTAACCGATGCTCTTAAAGAAGCACTGCCCAACCCAAAGGAAATGTTTGAGGCGATTGTCCGCTTGTCGGTGGAATATCCAAGAGAATGGGATACGTTGATCGATGAATCCGCTTTGCGAAAGTATACAGAAGGCTCCTTTGAATTTCATCTCGTGAAGCGGCCTCAAAGTGAATCTCGTGTGCGTATCGCCGAGGGACAAGTCATCAGCAGTTTGAGTCCGCTGGATTTATTGGCTCAATACTTCGATGCATCGAAAGCAAAAGATGCAGACGAATTACAAAAACTCGCGCAGGAAATTATTTCAGCAGACGAAACCGACCTCATACCGTAACCTTCCACACGGCGCTGTGTTTCCTATATTAACCTTTAATAACGCAACCCAATTAAATTACGTAACAAGGACTCTGGATTGTCGTTATTAATCTTTGAAGGGCGATGAAAACCACTTGCCCTATCCGTATCTGAACCAAAAAGGAGAATAAAATGGGTAACTTGAAATGGATTTTGCTTGGTATCTTTTTAGTCATCACTGGTCTGGGTCTTCTGGGCGTGGGCATGGGCGGCGTCTTGAGCATTATCGCCGGCATCTGCGCTTTGATCGCAGGTGTTCTCTTCATCATAAATCGCTAAGTTTTATCTTTGCAATAAAACAGCATCCCATTTTGGGATGCTGTTTTTATTTTGTTTGACTTCATCCTTCATTTGTTATACACTAAAGTATCTCATACGCGAGGGTGTCATCATGTCCAAGGAAAATTCACGGTATCGCTGGTTTGTTGTTGCTGTTTTCTTTTTCTTCATGCTTCTGCATCAAACCGACAAATTAATGATCGGCTCTTTGCAAGTGCAGATCAGTGAAGATTTTGGAATAAATAATACGCAATGGGGATTGGTAAATTCAGGGGCACTGATCGTTGCAACTGTACTTTATCCGCTGTGGGGATATTTATATGACCGCTACTCACGCACAAAATTACTTTCACTTGCATCGTTAGTTTGGGGTGTCACCACATGGTTCAATGCCATCGTGAAAACATTCGGCGGATTTCTAACCACACGTGCATCCACTGGAATTGACGATTCATCCTACCCTGGAATTTTCACCCTCGTCGCGGACTATTTTGGCCCGAACCTGCGAGGAAAAATTTATGGCATTCTCCAGCTCGCACAGCCGATCGGGTATCTGGTTGGTTTGATCCTTGCCCAAATGATCGCTCCTATGATCGGTGGCTGGCGATCCGTGTTTTATATCACTGGCTCACTCGGATTAGTAATCGCTATTCTGATTTATTTCGGTGTAAGAGAAATGCCGCGCGGACAAGCCGAGCCTGAGTTTGAGAACATGCCTGAAATGCAAACGTTTAAATTCTCATGGGCTGAGGCCAAAGAGATATTTAAAAAGAAAACGATGTGGTTTGTCTTTTTACAAGGATTTGCAGGCGTCTTCCCGTGGAACGTAATTACCTTTTTCTTCTTTGCTTATCTTGAAAAAGAACGTGGCTATGATGCAGGAAGCATCATCGCTACCATGGCACCAGTCATCCTCATCCTCGCCAGCGGATATTTCGTCGGCGGCGCGCTCGGTGATTATGCTTTCAAACGCAGTAACAAGGGGCGTATTATCGTCTCCTGCGTTGGCGTTTTGTTCGGCGCGGTTTTTATGTATCTGGCCATCACCACACCGATTGAAGCAAAGAATCAATTCTTTATCTTAATGTGCCTCACAGCCCTCTTCATGCCGCTTGCTTCTGCTAATGTCATTGCCACAGTTTATGACATCACAGTCCCTGAAGTCCGCTCAACTGCACAAGCCTCAGAATATTTTATCGAAAACGCAGGTGCAGCTTTTGCACCCATCATTACCGGCGTCATTGCAGATGCGTTCGACCTAAGAACCGCCATCTTGCTCATCTGCACTGTGGCATGGGGCTTGTGCTTCTTCTTTTATCTCGGTGCGATCTTTACAATAGATAAAGACTCTCAAGACCTGCGTAATCAAATGGCAGAACGGGCGAAATCCATGTAATCCACTTAGGGACACAGCGGCGCTGTGCCCCTACCAAAATGATATAATCCGGTTGAAACAGCATAATTCCCACGAATGTGGTTATCTTGAAGGAGAACGTCCATGTCAGGTCATTCAAAGTGGTCAACCATCAAACGCAAGAAAGGCGTTGCCGATGCAAAACGCGGCGCCATCTTTACCCGGCTTGCGCGTGAGATCGTCATCTCATCCCGTGAAGGCGGCAGCGATGTAGATACAAATTTTCGATTACGCCTGGCAGTAGATAAAGCCCGCGCTGAAAACATGCCCAAAGATAATATCGAACGCGCCATCAAACGTGGCGCAGGCGAAGATAAAGACGGCACAGTATTTGAGGAAATTACATTTGAAGGATATGGTCCGCATGGCTCGGCGCTTATGGTTACCTGCGTCACCGATAATCGCAACCGCACTGTGCCCGATATGCGTCACGCCTTCACAAAATATGGCGGCAACATGGCCGAGCAGGGCGCGGTCGGCTGGCAGTTTGATCGCAAATCTTATTTTGCTTTTCCTTCCAGCCAATTGAATTTTGATAAAGCCTTTGAGCTTGGCATCACGGTCGGCGCAGATGATGTGGTGGATGGCGGTGAAATCATTGATATTTATGGCCCTGTTGAATCCTTCAAGACCATCGCAGATGCGCTTCATGAAGTTAATGTTCATCCTGATGAAGCTGGCTTACGCATGATCGCCAAACAGGAAATCGAACTCGATGTGGAATCAACTTTGAAATTTATGAAAATGGTTGAAGCCATCGAAGAACTGGATGATGTAGCAGATGTGTTTCATAACGTCAAAGTTTCAGACGAAGCTTTGGCTGCCCTTGAAGCCGCCTAATATGTAGGGACACAGCGACGCTGTGTCCCTACAATATTTAAATGACACTTGCTTTAGGAATTGACCCCGGTACCGCCACAACTGGATACGGACTCGTCCGCCTCACTCCTAACGGGGATCTGGTCCCTGTTTCCTATGGCATTATCTCCACTCCAAAAGATGCCACCGCAGCCGCGCGCCTCGAAATGTTATTTGACCAACTCAATGACCTGCTCAAAAAACATAAACCTGATACCGCCGCTGTAGAAAAATTATTCTTTCAAACCAATGTAAAAACCGCGCTCGCAGTAGGGCAAGCGCGTGGTGTAGTCATGCTCTGCATACAAAAAGCGGGAATCGAACCTTTTGAATACACTCCCAATGAAGTCAAACAAGCTGTAGCTGGATATGGCTCTGCCGATAAGCGACAAGTACAAGATATGGTTCGTGCATTGCTTCAACTTGAAACTATTCCCAAACCAGACGACGCTGCTGACGCATTGGCAATTGCCATCACACATTTGAATACGAAAAGATATGAATAACATGTAGGGGCGGGGTTACCCCGCCCCTACATGTTTACGGTAAAATACAATCATGATAGCAACTCTGCGTGGAGAAATTTCACAAATAGAAGATACGGCCCTCATCGTCGAAGTTGGCGGCGTGGGAATGAGAGTCTTTGTCCCTGCGCCGATGCGCACAAAAGCCAAAACGGGTGAAATGGTA
The DNA here is from genome assembly GCA_014379595.1 of Anaerolineales bacterium. Taxonomy (GTDB): domain Bacteria; phylum Chloroflexota; class Anaerolineae; order Anaerolineales; family Villigracilaceae; genus Villigracilis. The sequence continues at coordinate 70,301 of JACMLM010000009.1, read as the reverse complement.
TTTATGTTCACTCATCTCGTGGTTAGGGAAGATGCGTTAATTCTGTATGGATTCGAATCCCAGGGAGATAGAGATCTCTTTAATATTTTATTAGGCGTGGACGGTGTTGGTCCAAAAGTGGCAATATCCGTTCTATCCACCATGACATTAGATGCGATCCAACGTGCAGTGTTCGCCGAAGATCCTGATGTATTGAGCCGTGTACCCGGCGTTGGAAAAAAGACTGCACAAAAAATGGCGCTTCATCTTAAAGACAAACTTAAGCCTGGTGATGGATTATCCAAATTGGCCACCATATCTGATACCGACAGCGAAGTGCTCGCGGCATTGACGGCATTAGGTTATTCAGTTGTAGAAGCACAGGCTGCGATCCAATCCATTCCAAAAGATGCGCCCGATGATACAGGGGAACGACTAAGGCTGGCGTTGGGATATTTCCAGTAAGCATCATTGCGTCAACCAGCAAGCGGACATTTCCCAACGTCCGCTTTTTATTTCAATCGAATAGGTCACATCTGGAGAAGTCATTGAAAATTCAAAAGAACGATAACATTTTTCCTCTGACACGAATTATCGCGTTAATAGTCACTCCCTTTCTCCTGTTGGCATTTTATATCTTATATCTGCACCCGGAAACCTCTGGCGAACGTTTTGCGTGGGAGATCAAGCCTGACATAATGGCTGCATTTATGGGGGCAGGTTACATGGCTGGAGCTTACTTCTTCATCAATATAATTATTGGCCGAACCTGGCATCGGGTGGCAGCTATTTTTCCCGCCATTACTGCTTTTACGATCAGCATGTTACTGGCCACTATCATTCACTGGGAGCGCTTTGACATTCGCCATCTTCCTTTTCAGGCATGGCTTATCCTGTATATACTTAGCCCGTTTCTTATCAGCGGACTATGGTTTTATAATCGTCAAACAGATCCAAGAGATTTGCAGGTTGGAGACATCCTCGTGCCCAATATGCTTCGCATTGTTATAAGGGTCATTGGGGCGGCTCTGGCGCTGACCAGTATTGCGGGCTTTGTAATTCCAAACCTTCTTATTCAAACTTGGCCCTGGGAATTAACACCGCTTACGGCGCGAGTGGTAAGCGGATGGGTTTCGCTGGTTGGATTTGGTTCTTTGTATGCAGCAACCCAACAGCGTTGGAGTTCCTGGCGGATCGTTTTTGAAACAATCGGCATATGGGAAATATTGATCCTGCTCGGAGGCTTCATTTACATACAAGACTTGAAAACTGGATGGTTCAACTGGTTATTTGTAATTATCCTGCTGCAATTAATTTCCCTGGTAATATTATATTTCAACATCGAAACGCGCCGCAGCAATAATTTGCAAAGAACAAAATGAAAATAGGTGACGTAATCCAAGTCTGCGCTTGCAAAACAGACGGAACCGTATACCGAAGCTGGCATACCACAATCGAGTCTGTTGATGCAGACTCGATTGTCACCATATCACCTGCTGGCTCAATGATGATCGATAAAACGAAACTTGGTGATCACCCGATAAAGCATCATCTGCGATCATATTATTGGTTAGACAAATTTTATAATCTTATTGAAGTATTTGATGTGGATGGCACATTGGTGGAGATCTATATCAATATTGCTTCCCTGCCAGAATTTGAAAATAATATCTTGAGTTTTAAAGATCACGAGCTGGATGTTGTCAGAGATATGCAAAGCCCTGCCAAACTCATTGATGAAGATGAGTTTGCAGAAGCCGCAATAACCTATCAATATACAAAAGAATTTCAAGAAAAAATGTATTCAGCTGCAAAGGAAGCTATTGAACTCGCAGATCATTGGATCGCAAGGCCCGCACCTGATTTTGGAGAAAAACATGCTTAATAAAAAGATCGCATTCATCGGCCCGGGTGTAATGGCAGAAGCCGTGATCGCAGGGCTCTTGCGCCAGAAACTTGCCAGCCCTAAAAATATAATTGCATCTGGTCCACGGATAGAACGCGGCGAGGAATTGCATAAAAAATATGGAATCAAAACCACAACAGACAATGTATCCGCTGTGCATGAAGCGGATGTGGTTGTTTTGTCTGTAAAACCTCAACGACTCAGCGAAGTGATGAAGGGACTCAAAGGCATTCGCAGTGATGCACTTGTTTTATCCATTATTGCAGGTGCAACTATCAAAAAGATCGGCACTGGCTTAAAACATAAATCCATTGTGCGTTCCATGCCGAATACGCCGGGTCAGATCGGTGAAGGCATCACAGTTTGGGCGGCTTCAAAAGAAGTGAACGATGAACAGCAAAAAATGGCTCGTTCGATTCTTGGTGCCATGGGAGAAGAAGTTTTTGTAGAAGATGAAAGTTATTTGGATATGGCTACAGCTCTCTCAGGTTCTGGCCCCGCGTATGTATTCCTCTTTACTGAAGCATTAATTGACGCAGGCGTACACATGGGATTCCCACGCCGCATCGCAGAACAGTTAGTCTTACAAACCATCAAAGGTTCTGCATCTTTCTATCAAGGTGCAAGCAGGCATCCTGCCACTTTGAGGAATCAAGTTACATCCCCAGGCGGGACATCTGCCGAGGCGTTATATTATTTGGAGAAGGCAGGTTTTCGTACTGCTATCTCGCGCGCGGTCTGGGCAGCATATCAACGTTCATTGGAATTGGGCAAGGAAAAGCCAGGTCATATTCCTGATATGAATGATGAAGAAGAGAAATGAAACCATTTACGAGCGAGTGCTATAATATCCATAAGTTGAGGCTCTTATGAATATCCACAATATCGAACCCCAAATTTCACGTTTAAGCCGTGCTGAAAAAGCGGAGCTATTACAACGACTCGCTCAGGAGGTTGGTAATGCCTGGGCAGGGATTGAGAAAACAACAGGTGTTTCAGGCGGCGAAGCCTGCATTGTGCGGACACGTATTCCAGTATGGACATTGGAAAATTATCGCCGTCTCGGTTGGACAGAAGTTGCCGTTTTAGAAAACTTCCCCTCCCTGCGAGCCGCTGATTTGGTTAACGCATGGGCATACGCAGATGCGCACGGGGAAGAAATGGATAAAGCCATTCAAACCAATGGGGAAGCCTGATGGCGTCATTTTATGCTAATGAAAACTTTCCCATTAAAGTAGTAAATTATCTTCGCGAAATGGGACATGATGTTTTGACATCATACGAAGCGGGGAATGCCAATCAACGAACTCCAGATGAAGACGTTTTGGCATTTGCGGCAAAGGCAAGTCGTATTTTGTTGACACTTAATCGCCGTGATTTCATTGAATTGCACGAGAAAATACCCAACCATGCGGGGATAATTGTTTGTACGCAAAATCCTGATTTGCGTGAACAGTCGGAGCAGATCAACGAAACTGTGCAACAGATCGGCGACCTAACCGGGAAGTTGATTCGAGTTAATCAAAAACAAAGGTAGATAGTTTTTATGTCTGCTATCCTCCCGCTGGCTGTCCCTGATTTGAAAGAAGTGAAATCATTTGCAAGGCATTTACATTCACTTGGTAAATATTGGCAGGGAGAGCTTTTCGGCTGGCAGGCAGAATACACACCCGAAAGCGACAGGAAACCCGAAGACTCAAATATGACCTTTACCCCCGCTGATTTTTGGATCGGTGAAAGTGGGACTTGGTTCTTCTCGCTGATGTGGGAACATGGCAAGGACAAAGACCCCGTTGAATTTTTAGACGACAGAGGAATCGTGAAATAACCTGCCGAGGCGCTATATTATTTAGAGAAGGCAGGCTTCCGCACAGCCATTTCACGTGCGGTGTGGGCAGCATATCAAAGGTCATTGGAGTTGGGGAAAGAAAAACCTGGGCATATTCCTGATATGAATGATGAAGAAGAAAAATGAAAGTTTTAGCAAGTACCTTTATCATTTGAGTCAACGTAAACAAAAAGCACCGGCTAAATAGCCGGTGCTTTTTGTTACATGATGCGATAATTAACAGTCAAAGCAAGATGTAGGTGTAGGAGTACGAGTGGGGGTCCAACTGGGCGTATTTGTTGGCGAATCTGTTAATGATGGTATAGGAGTTATCGTAATTGATGGTGTGACGATAATAGTTGGTGTGCGAGATGGTGTAGGCGTCCGGGTGGGTGAAGCAGTGCGCGTTGGTGTAGCTGTGCGTGTTGGTGTTATAGTGTGCGTAAAAGTGGGTGTATGTGTAGGGATGGACGATAATAATATTAGGAATGGTTGATCAGAATCATCAGCGCCAATAAAGGTACCTGCACCGTCAAAGCCAAGAAGTATGATTCTGAATTCATACAATTCAGGATGGTCCACAAATACAGCCCAATCATAATAGCCTGTGTTTTGAACAGATGCGATGAGATTATTGGACCATGCTGTACAACCAATACACCTGTATCCAAACCAAATATCCACTCTATCTATAATAATAATGGGGTCAGCCTGCCAGGTAATTTGGTAGCTATCACCATAATTAATTTGTTCGCCGCCATTTGGTGAAGTCAATTGGATCGGATAGTATTGAGTAGGCGTGATGGTTGGCGTAATTAAAGGATCAAGAGTTGGTGTTTGTGTAGGCGTGGAACTGGGGGTACGAGTGAAAGTAGGTGTAGGGGTTCTGCTGGGCGTACGGGTAAATGTAGGTGTAGGAGTAGCTTGGATGACTGTGAAATCTGCATTTGAAACATCCGATGCTGAGCCTACGCCAGTATCATAACCTGTAATAGAAATTGTGAACTGTGTATTGCTAGTATTGCCTACAAATACTGACCAATCATAATATCCGGTGTTTGGAAGACTGGTAACAATCCAGCTTAAACAACTTGGGCAACTTTTATATCCGATGTAAACAGTATCAATGTCGGGAGAAGAATCCCATGTAATTCGGTATACATTAAATTCATTGAGAATCTCACCGCCATTGGGAGATGTGATTGTTATCCACCTACCTGTAGGCGTAACCGTTTGGGCTGGTATATGGGTAAGTGTAGGTGAGTTTGTGGGAATTACAGGCGTGCTAATCTCAGTATCTGTTGGAAGCAGCGTCGCGGTAAATGTTGGTGTTGCTGTACTTGTGCTGGTTGGGGTATTTGTAATAGATGGTGTTGGGGTGAAATTATCGATGTTACCGATAAGTACACAGTCTCCCCAGCTTGGGAAGTTAAAAGTTAATGTAACAGTGTAGGAACCTACGAAGGTTTCGTTGTCAAAATCTGCCAGCCAGGTTGCCAAGGTTCCCCCACCGTCCATTTGAATGGATGGAGAAGCGGGTGCATTTATAGGGGAGATAGTACTGTCTGTATCATAATACTGGATGCCATTGAAATTGGCAAAGTTGAAGAACATGGGAGGCGCAGAGGATGTATCCCAGACGAGAGATGCGTCAGTCAGGAAAGCAAGAGCCACATTATTATTAATAACGCGCGCTTCGAAGTTGTCGCCATTGAAGCGAGTGCGATTAATAGAAATATTGCTGCATGAAGGCGCGGGAGTACTGGTTGATGTATTTGTAGGAATATCTGTTACGGTATTGGTCGGAATTGGAGTGAAAGTATCAGTGGCAGTTGAAGTAGGAACATCAGTTGCGGTTGATGTAGGGGTTTCAGTAGCAGTGGAAGTGGAGGTGACCGTGTTGGATGGAGATGGAGTATTAGTAGGGACAGTTGCAACGATGGCAGTTTCAGTATTTGTAGGTGAAGAAGTATAAGTTGAGGTTGCGACTGCTGTATTGGTGAATACACTTGTAGGCGTGACAGATGGAGTCAGCGTCTTCGTGGGAGTTCGAGTAGGAGTTGTAGTTTTTGTTTTTGTAGGCGTGCGTGTGGGAGTTGTAGTCTTTGTTTTTGTGGGAGTCTTGGTAGGAGTAAGGGTTTTGGTAGGAGTAGGAGTCTTGGTGGGAGCGAGAGTTGCAGTAGGTAACGGATTAACAGTAAAGTTCGCGTCTGAATAATCGATCACTGAGCCTACACCAGTTTGATAACCGATAACCTGGATTTTGAACTGAGTATTCTGCGTGTTACCGACAGACACATTCCAGTCATAATAGCCTGTATTTGGAATATTATTTACAATCCAATTAAGACAGCTGGTACATGCCTTATATCCAATTGTGACCTTATTAATATTGGATGATGAATTCCAGGTGATTCGGTATGTACTGCCTGCAGACAGAACCTCTCCGCCATTTGGAGAAGTAATAGTAAGCCAGCGCGACGGTGTAGCAGTTGGGGTAGCCGCAGCCTGTTGGCTGGCAAAAACAGACGATGCCGGCCATACCAGAACTAATATCATTAATAGGGTAAAAACAAACAGAAGAATTTTACGTGTCATATCAGCCTCCAAATTCCCACCTGTCATCTAGACAAGGTTTTATAAATAGAACTGAAATATACCATATATATGATATTTCGGTTTAAAAATCCATTTACATATTGATTTATAATTCCACTATGAAGCCACCTGAAATTATTTCAACGGTACGCCTTATCCTCCGCAAGCCAAGCATGGACGATGCACCTGCTGTCTTCGCAGGCTGGGTGCAAGACTCTGAAGTTACTTACTTCCTCACATGGCTCCCTCACAAAAATATCGGACAAACGGAATCCATGCTTACAAGAGCAATCGCCGCATGGGATGGAGACTCACGCTTTCCATATATGATCACATTAAAAGAAAGCGGCACAGTTATCGGAATGATCGATCCACAAATTGAAGGACATAAAATAGCAATTGGATATGTAATGAATAAAGACTATCAAGGCAAGGGATATATGACCGAGGCGACTCGCGCCATTATTGACTGGGCATTTGGACAGCAATCTATTTATCGCGTGTACGCCACAACCGATGTGGAGAATTTTGCATCACAACGAGTTTTGGAAAAAGCAGGAATGCAGCGCGAGGGATTGTTACGAAAATATATTGTTCACCCAAATATTAGCGATGTGCCGAGGGATAGTTATATGTATGCGATTGTGAAGTAATCAATCTCATATAATGTAAAATAAAAAAGGGAGTTCTATGAAAAACGAAAAACTAAAAAGAGTTTTATGGGCAATCCTCAGCATTGTCCTGTTTAGTCTTTTATTTGGCATTACTGTTATCTTGGCCGGACTAATTTCATTTGCCTTTATCGGGCCAAATATTAACGCAATTAGTACTATTATTCTTCCACTAATAATTGGATTACCAGTAGCATATATTCTGTTCTTTATCTTTAAATTCGCTAATAAGGCGAGTTGGAAAACAAGTTATCTCGTACCTGCAATAATATTCCCTGTTTTGTTTGGATTAGCATTTGGTTGGACCATGCACGAGCGCGACCCCAAAAATATCTTCGAGGTTTTTGTGCTCGATCCATTACCTAGTGGAGTGTCAAATATTACGGCGCGCGATATATCTGGTGGATTTGAAACTGAAATTATTGTGACTTTTAAAACAACTCCTCAGATCACCGAAAAAATTATTACAACCCATAAACTCCAATTCGACAAAGATACAGATACTTTTGATATAAACCCTAATGATTTTTTCCCAAACCTAAATTGGAATGAAGATTGGGAGCGATATATTCGGTTGGAAAGAGACAACGAAATTATCACTACGCTTTGGGTAAATCCTAGTAAATCTGAAGCTGTATTTTGGTTTCTTGCTTATTAAACCTATACAGGATTTGGGGAGGCCCGATTGTAGTGGGTGCTTTATAATACGGGGCGTTCAAAACTAAAATCTGGAAAACCATGTCACTCATTACTGTAAGTTCACTCTCTAAATCATACGGCCCTACTGATATTTTCAGCGGGGTGTCTTTCACTGTGTCCAAAGGCGCGCGCATGGCCATTGTTGGGCCAAACGGAATCGGCAAGACCACGCTTCTGCGAATCCTTGTCGGCGCTGATGAACCTACTGCGGGAACAGTGGCCCGCTCACGCGGAGTCCGAATCGGGTATTTGTCGCAAGAAGCAGATTTCCAAATGACGGGAACGATCTGGTCGGCGTGCGAAGCTGTCTTTAGTCATTTTAAAGATGAGCAGGAAGAATTGCATCGCCTTGAAGGGCTGATGTCTGACCCCTCTGCGCAACTTGAAGAAGTAATGGAACGCTACGGCAAATTGCAGGAAGAATTTGAGCGGCGCGGCGGCTACACTTATATGACGAAGATCCGCCAGGTGTTGACGGGTTTGGGATTCAGCGAAGCCGATTATCAACTTGACCTTGATCATCTTTCAGGCGGACAGCGCACACGTGGATTTCTCGCACGCCTCCTGCTCGAAGACCCTGATTTGTTACTGCTTGATGAACCCACCAATCATTTGGATATTGCTGCCGTTGAATGGCTCGAAGGATATTTGAGTCAATGGGAAGGCGCGGCGATTATTATTTCACATGATCGCTTCTTTTTAGATAAAGCCAGCAATGCGATTTTGGAAATGTTCCCCGGTGCAACAGAAACGTATCGCGGAAATTACAGCGCATATCTTAAGCAGCGTGCCGAACGCATGGCGCGCCGTCAGGAAGTTTTTGACAGCGAAAAAGAAAAGCTTCAGAAAGAAATGGAATACATCCGCAAAAATGTGGCGGGACAAAATGTATTGCAAGCTAAAGGCAAACTCAAACGCCTCTCGCGCATTGTTCAAGCCATTGAACAGATCGGCATGGAAGCCGCGCTCAAACAAAAGTGGAGCGAGACCGCAGGTGAAGTTGCAGTCACCATGTCCATCATGGGCGTGGACGAAGCTGGCCGCCGCATCAATGCATTGCAATCGCCTGTGCGCCAGTTGCCCAATTTGCATTTGCGCCTTGCTCAGGCCAAGCGCTCTGGTGATATGGTCATTCGCACTGAAAATCTTGAAGTGGGATTTTCAGATAAATTTTTATTCCGTTCGCCCAATATTGATTTACGGCGCGGCGACTGTGCCGCATTAATTGGACCGAATGGCGCGGGTAAATCGACTTTTCTAAAAACGATCCTCGGTCAGATTCCGCCGTTAGCGGGTGAGGTGACTCTGGGAGAGAGTCTGCACATTGGGTATTTTGCTCAGGCACACGAAAGCCTTGACCCAACAAAAAGCGTGATCGATGAGATCATGCATTTCACAGGCTGGGTTCCACAAAAAGCACGCGAGTATCTCGGTAAATATCTATTCTCCGGCGACGATGCTTTCAAAATGGTATCCATGCTCTCCGGTGGTGAGCGCGGACGTTTGGCATTGGCAAAACTTGCCTTGCAAGATACCAATCTTCTATTATTAGATGAACCTACCAACCATTTGGATATTCCTTCACAGGAAATTCTGGAAGCCGTACTCGATGATTACGAAGGTACGATTTTACTCGTCACGCATGACCGTTATCTCGTAGACGCAATCGCAACTCAAATCTGGGAAGTTGACACAGACGAATCGCACTTGATCATCTTCAAGGGTATTTATTCTCAGTTGAGGGAAGAACGCGAAAAAGACCTGGCTCGCCGAGCAACTGTCCAAGCGGAGCGGGAAGTGACTGTAGTTGACACTAAAAAAAATGAAGCGTCAAAGGCAAAGTCACCTAATACAAAAGAAGATAAAAAAAAGACCGCGAAGAAGCAGGAGCTGGAAAATAAGATCGCATCCCTCGAAGCTCAACTAAGTGAAATTGGCGAGCAGTTGGCACATCCGCCCAAAGATGCGGGGGCAGTTGTGAAACTGGCGAAAGATTATGATAGTGTACAAAAAGAGATGGATATAGTTCTAGCGGAGTGGGAAACTTTGCAAGGATGAAGATAGCTTACGATGGATGGTTATTTATTAACAAAGAAAAGATAACCATAGGGGTCTTAATAATATTGTTTGCGCTTAGACTTGGAAACAGTTATCTAGTTGAAAAGTTGTGGGGAGATTACACATTATTTTATCAAGGCTTGATAATACTGCCATTGCTTGTCTTTGTGATTTGGGTAAATCAAAAATCTCTGCATCTCCTGCAAATTGACAAGCCTTTTATACTACTTTTTGCATTATCAAGTTTTTTACTGTGTTTTTATTTTTGGGGCTCTATAGTGGAATATTTTCTGCTTGCGAGCCTTTTGCTTTTCTTCAGGCTTTTGTTCGATGAGAATTTGATTTTTGAAAGAGATGTCTCGCTTCCAAAATATTCAACTTTCCTTTTCACTGTCATAGGTTTAATACCATTAATTTTGTTAGGAATTGTTATTGAATCTCTCTCGTATTTTCCTAACTTGTTTGCGCAGGGTGTCACAGAAACAACCTGGGCAATTTCAGTTAGACTTTGGAATGCCATCTATGAGGTGATGCTTTTTTGGGGAATATTGTGGATGGCCTTGAAAAAATGGGGAATGAATAATGTTGCAATCATTTTCATCCAGGCAGTTTTATTTTCGCTTGCGCACATAAATCTTTTCCCATCAAAAGCTTTTTGGATAACAATGCCAATACTCGGTTTATGGCTTGGATATTTAGCCTCACGTTCCAAGTCGTTAACGCCTACAACTATCACATATTTTGTATACAATACGGTTACCACAGCACTGCAACTTGCGCTCAACTCATCTAGTTAAGCAAGCAACATCTTATGAACAAACGCTTAAAATTTGATTTTGAAATTGACTAACAAGACCCCCGAGTTCTTCGCGAAGCGCCCTGTGGGCAAGAACTCGGAGGTCTTGTTATCATCAGGAGGGGAGTACAATACTACTGTTTATCCACCAATTTGCCCTGCTGGTAGGGTAGTTTCATGAAAGAAAATTTCCCCGAGGAAACAAAAAAAAACGAACGATTCACCCATAAATTATGGCGCTGGTTTATCGCGCCATCGCCTCGGATCGAGGAACGAGACCAGCGTCGCCAGGCCACATTACTCTCCTCCCTTTTGCTGGGGATCATAATTTTAGCTTCCTTGGTGGAATCAACTACTGTAGCGCTGACCGAAATTGAGAATTACACAGGCTACCGGCATACCATAGCAGAAGTTGTCATACTAACTGTCATTTATCTTTTAAGTAGAACACATTATGTTCGACTCACAGGCGTTCTGAGCGTCATTTCCTTATCGTTGGCCGGGTTTATAACCGCCCTGGCTGAGCCTAGCGGGATTCTCGGTGGCTTGCTGGATTATCTGATCATCTCAATATGGATTGGCAGCCTATTCCTAAAACCGGGCGAGCTCGCGCTGCTCATGATAGCCAACCTGATTGGGCTGCTATTTGTTCCACTGTTTGTTCCAAGCATTCCACTCAATGACATCCTGATCGGACCTTTTAGCTTCATATTGGTTACATCCATTCTCATTATTTTGCTCACACGTCATCGAAACCTGATAGAGCGGGATCGCCGGGCGGAACTGGCAGAAAAGGAAGAATACAGCCGCCATGCGGCTGCTCGTGCGGAGGTCTTGCTGCGAGTGGCGGAGAGGCTAAATGCACAGCTCGACCTGGACACTTTAATGAAAGCCATCAGTGAAGAGGTTGTACAGGCTTTTGGTACACAAGTTTCGCTTGTGATGTTGTATGATGAGCGGGAAAAAGCTTTGCTGGCAGTTGCGGGATTGGGATTGTCACCAGACTCGATCCGAGACATTCCGCCTTTTTCAAAAGACACATATGACCAGACCGTTGAACTGCTGAGCCCTGTTTTCACTTTGGCCGACCTGCAAGCAATTCCAGATAACACCTACCTCAACGAATTCAAGAGACTCAATTTTCGCTCCATTGCATTCGCAACGATGCATTATGAAAACGAGCTGGTCGGCAGTTTGAGTGCCATCACCTTGGGACAAGGCCGCAATTTCACCGAGGATGAACTCCTGTTATTGCATGGCCTGGCAGATCAGGCCGCCCTTGCCATCATCAACACAAGATTATTCAAGGATGCCCGCCGCAGATTGGAACATCTCCAGGCCCTGCGCGCCATTGATATAGCCATCGCCAGCAATCACGATCTACAAGAGACATTGGATGTATTTCTTGATCAGATCATGAAACAACTGCAAGTGGATGCCGCAGCAATCCTGCTTCTGGATGAAACCAAAGGACAACTTGAATTCGGCGCAAGCCGCGGTTTCCAAACATCAACGTTACGCTACACAAGACTGCGTGTTGGCGAAGGAATGGCAGGGCGTGCTGCGCAACAACATCAAACTGTCCATGTCCGTGATCTAAGAATCGACCCTCAGAGCCTGATCAATGCTCCTTCGCTTGCGAAAGAAGGGTTTGTCAGCTACTATGCAGCTCCACTGATCAGTCAGGGAAAAGTCAAGGGGGTATTGGAGATTTTTCATCGTAGCCTCCTGGATCATTCCGATAAAGAATGGCTCGATTTTATGGAAGCTTTGGCCGGGCAGGCAGCTATCGCCATTGAGAGCACCACCCTCTTCCAGGATCTCCAACACACCAACGAGGAACTCTCACAAGCCTACGACTCTACAATCGTAGGATGGTCACACGCCCTGGACTTACGCGATAAGGAAACAGAAGGACATACCCGGCGCGTCACTGAGCTGACTTTGGAATTGGCGCGGGTCTTTGGATTTAGCGAAGCCGAATTGATTCACACCCGCCGCGGAGCGCTTTTGCATGATATTGGCAAAATGGGCGTACCAGACAAAATCCTTCTAAAAGAGGGACCACTTGATCCAGATGAATGGGATATTATGCGGCAGCATCCGGTCTTCGCCCATGAGATGCTCGTGCCGATCAACTACTTGCGGCCGGCACTTGATATTCCCTACTGTCATCACGAGAAATGGGACGGCACAGGTTATCCACGAGGCTTAAAGGGGGCAGAGATTCCTTTAATTGCGCGCATCTTTGCCGTCGTGGATGTTTGGGACGCATTAACCAGTGACCGTCCCTACCGTGCGGCGTGGGCACCTGAGAAGGCATTGGCTCATATCGAGGATGGGACAGGCCAGCACTTTGATCCTGATGTAGTAGAAATATTCGTAGACTTTATGAAACAAATTCAATGGCAGAAAATAAACAAAAACTAAAGTTATGGTTGTCAAACAGATCTGCATGAAAATAGTGAATATCGTATGAATAAACGTGTAAAGTTCGATTTTGAAATTGACTTTACCAACGGCGGCGGGGTTCAAGGCCAGGAGTTTCGTTTGGATATTGATGGAGATGATATTTCAGATGAAGAACTGGCCGAGTATATTGTGAGAGATATGCGTCTGTTGATGGTCGGCGAAGTGCGAATTCTTAACAAGGAAATCATCAACGAAGAACATAAACGTCAGCCAGATGATGACTCTTCGTAACTGCAACCAGCGCCTCGGTCAGCTTGATCGAGGCGGTACTGTTATCCCATACTGTGCATGATGAAAGCTGTATATAATCATTAATATTGTTAGGAACAATAAAAGGTCTTGAAGTTATAATCCTTCAAGACCTTTTGTCGTCAACCTGATGTTTTGCGGAGATGGTTATGCAAAAGATATTCAAATTTCCTCCATTGGATGGGGGGAAAAGGGTGGTCAATAGATTGCGATTGATAGCGTGGGTATGTACTGCAGGTGCATTTATTACAATGCTGGTCAGCATTGTGGTCTTTTTTAATTCTGGCGATGGGGGGCTCATCACATGGCTTGCCATCATTTCTTTTGTCATACTTCTAATTACAAATTATCTACTCTCCAACTTGCAGCGCAAACAGCGGGAGATCGAAAACAACCTGAGCACGAAAAATGGAAACCTTGATAAAAGTGAGCCAAAATTGCGTACGATCATTGAAAGTATCCCATTTGATATGTGGATCAGTGACAAAGAGCATCGTTATATTTTGCAAAGCGGCGAATCCATTCGGCTGGGAGGGAATATCATTGATAAAACACCCGATCAACTCGGCCAACCAGCGGAGATCGTTGAACAATGGAAAGTCAATAACCAACGCGCTTTAGACGGAGAAACTGTCTACCAGGAAGAATCAAGGGTGGTAGACAATGAACAACGTTATTTTATGACCATCAAAGCGCCTGTCAATGACGAAACCTCTTTTAAAGGATATATAGGAATCCACCTCGATATAACACAACGAAAGAGTCTCGAAAAGAAAATGCAGCATAGTGCCGATCAGCTGGCAATGCTAAACGATATTGGCCGCGCGATCACAACTTTAGGCGATGTGGATAGTGTTTTGAATCTGATTCGAGAACAGGTTCAGCAGATATTGCCTGTCGATGCTTTCATTGTGCTGCTTTACGAACCTGAAACAAAAATCGTTTCATTTCCTTTAGTCTATGACAATGGGCGGAATTGGTCCGAACCAGACAGGGAAATATCAATGGATATGAAATCAGATGATGTCTTGAAAACCGGTAAATCTCTGCTGGTGAATCTTACGGTGGAAGAATTTGAAGAGATCATCAAAAATCCAAATCGAAGCCTGACAGGCGATTATTCCACATACTATCGTTCCTTTATTTATTCACCGTTGGTAAGGCAGGATAAAGTGATCGGTGTCGTTTCTGCTGTGAGCTATGACTACAATACGTATACAGAAGAACATCTGAAACTGTTGGATGGTGTGGCAATTCAAGCCACCATTGCGATTGAGAATGCGCGTTTATATCAGGCGCAGCAAAAGGAACTCTCTGACCGTAAGCTGGCGGAACAGGAAATTCTCAAGCTGAATGCAGAACTTGAACGACGGGTGGCAAACCGTACCATTCAGCTGCAGGAAGCCAACGAAAATCTTAATAATGAAAAGGCCCATCTCGAGCAATACAATCGTCAGCGCGATATTATGGCTACCATGACCGGTCTGTTACAGGCCAGCCTGACCGTCAATGAGGCGAGCGAGATCGTCTCCACTCATCTCAAGTTATTATTTCCCGACTGCGATGGCGCTGTTTATTTGCTGAACCCTTCAGGTTTGCTTGAGCCGAGTGCCGTTTGGGGAGAGTCAGAATCACTTAATGTTACCTATACAGTAAATGAATGCTGGGCTTTGCGGCGCGGAAAAACCTATCGCTTCGGCGCGCACATGCCCAACCCAGCCTGTGCGCATGTGGAAAAAAATATCCCGTCACATGCCTTGTGTATTCCACTTTCTGCACAGAATGAAAACCTGGGAAATATACATATTGCATCAAAAAACAATCAGGATATCGAATTGATCCTCACTGAGGAGCAAAATTTTATTGAAGACATTGCAAACAGTTTTGCCCTGGCATTGGGAAACCTGCGCCTGCGGGAAAGATTGCACAGCTTGTCCATTCGTGATGCACTGACAGGGCTCTTCAACCGCCGCTATCTTGACGAGACCTTGCCGCGTGAGATCAATCGCGCTGAACGCAAGAAGAGTCAAGTTGGTATATTATTTTTCGATATTGATAACTTTAAAAAGTTTAATGATACATACGGACATGATGCAGGAGACCTCGTTCTTAAGACTATGTCGGAAGTGATCATATCCATTATTCGCGAGAGCGATGTTGCCTGCCGTTATGGCGGCGAAGAATTTATCATCATTCTGCCAGACACATCGATCGAGATCGCTGAACAACGGGCTGAGACTTTGCGTAATAAAGTCTCTCTCATGAAGCTGGATCATAACGGACAGGACATAGGCAAGGTGACCATCTCCATTGGTGTAGCGTCCTACCCGCAGCATGGAGAGACTCGCGATACGCTCATCAAATCTGCAGATATAGCAGCTTATCTTGCGAAAACAGGCGGCCGTAATCAGGTCGTTGTGAGCAAGTAAAATAAGGCATATCGAGGACAAAATGAATTATCGTCCTTATACAAAAGCAGATTATGAAAAATGTTTGGAGATCTTTCGAACGAACACGCCTGATTTCTTCGGCACGCAGGAAGAA
This sequence comes from Anaerolineales bacterium, assembly GCA_014379595.1. GTDB lineage: Bacteria > Chloroflexota > Anaerolineae > Anaerolineales > Villigracilaceae > Villigracilis. The sequence goes on along the minus strand of JACMLM010000009.1, from coordinate 54,501 downwards.
CCAGACTTCGTTGATTTTCTTGAGCGGCTGCCTTGTCAATTTTTTGTGATCGAGATCGAAAATAAAATCGTTGGCTGCGGCGGCTTTTTTATTAATGAAGAAAAACGAACAGCAGCTTTGTGTTATGGCATGGTGGCACGTCAATATCACAAACAAGGTCTTGGTAAATATCTATTATTAAAACGCCTGGATGCAATTTCTCACGACCCGCTTGCAGAGCGTATTTTGTTGGATACAAGCCAATACAGCAAAGGCTTCTTTGAAAAACTTGGATTCATTGTCTATGAAATTATTCAAGATGGTTATTTTGCTGGATTGCATCGCCACGAAATGGAACTAAAATTGGATGATGAGAAAAGAGTCGTCATCCAAAACGAATTAAACAATCTGGAACATATAAGATAGTAAAGAGGAATATAACATGGCCACAATCATCTTTAATGGAAAAACCTATAATGCGCTGGATGAAATGTCCACTGAGGAGCGTCAGGCATATGAGCAAATTGCAAATATGCTTGTGGATAAAAACGGAAATGGCATTCCTGATTTTCTTGAGGGCGATATTATCAAGAATGTCACATCATTTTATAACGCAGCAAGTTCAATAAACGTCAACGGTAATGTTTATAACAATCTGGATGAACTTCCGCCTGATGTGCAGTCAAAAGTACAAAATGCATTTGTAAAAATGTCAGATATGGGTTTGGTGTCAAAAGATTCAGCAATGGTTCATGCTGCCAAGCATCAGATCCAAAATGAACCGTATCTTAAATCCACACCTTTTGTTTCGCGTGAATATAATCCAACGATTGAGGAAGATAAACCCAATCCAATAATGTGGTGGCTTATGATCGGCGCAGCATTCATGCTCTGCTTTGCTGTGGCTGCTATTGGAATTTTCTTTTTCTTGGTGTAATGTATAGCTTATGAAACTGATCCTGATCTACACATTGATCGCTGGCGTGATCTCAGGCCTAACTGCACCTATTCCAGCTACGTCTGTATTGTTGACCGCATTGGAAATTTTCATGATCGTTCATCTTGCAAAGGTGCATGATTTCAAACTTGGCTTCAAAGAGATCGGTTATTCTGCCGCAGCCATCTGGGGCGTTTCCACTGTGTTAAAAGATGTCGCATTGGAAATACTGACCTTCTTCCCAGTCATCGGCTGGATCGCAGAAGTGATCGTAGCCGTTTTATTCGTCTTCTTTTTGGGCATGCTTGTGAATCTGCATTTTAAAAAATAAACAACATACACCCTTTATCAATCATTAACCTACTCTTCAAATTCTCTTAAACTTGTAGGGTTAAAATAACTCTCATTAATAAAATGAGAGAAAATCTAGTTCCACACTACTTTAGTGTATATCCTACAGGTCATATTCCTGTGCCTGTTTGCATAGGTGACCTGCCGCTGTCAGATTATTCAGTCTCTCAGAGTACGCTTGCCGAAGAAGTAACATCACATCTGCAAAATCACATATCCATCCCCGGTGTGATCATCATAAACGATGACCGACTCATAGGTGTAATTCCCCGCCACAAAATGTTCGAACGACTCGGTCAAAGATATGGCATTGAGTTATTTCTCAGGAAACCCATCGGTGAATTAGAGAGGGAATTGGGAGCAGGAGTATTTATTCTCAAGAGTCAGCTGTCAATCAATGCTGCGGTGAGGCTTGCACTGGGAAGGCCGGGAAATAGTATTTATGACCCGATCATTGTTGAACATGAAGATGGAAGTTTATATCTGTTGGATATGTATGTCCTTCTACTCACACAATCTCAACTGTCGGCCAACCTGAGCGGCATCATCAGCTCGCTCAATAACATTGAAACGATCCTTGCCAGTGAAACAGCAGGAGCCAGTACACTCAACTTGATATTGGAAAGCATGAACCTGGTTGTTCCGTTTCATCATGCGCGCATTGTTTTAGAAAAACAGGAGGACCTTGGCACTTTACTCATCACAAATGAGATGGTTCATCTTATGGAAGAACCTTTAAAAACAAATGATATTTATCGATCCATACTTGGTATGAATCAACCTTTAAGTTTGGAAGATATAAGAAGTGTACCCATATGGAAAGACACAGCCTCTCCAGTCAATACCCGTTCATGGATGGGTATTCCTCTTTCAGATCAATTTGGAGCCATTGGATTATTGGTGCTTTCAAGAGTTACCTTATCTCCCTTCACCATGAACGAAAAGGAGCTCGCGCAGGTCTTTGCAAGATACATCAATACTCTCTTAATTAATTTATCCATGAGAATAAAAAATAACCGTTTTTTTGAAAAAATCACCTAATCGTACTCCCGCACGAAAGTCCACTCCACATTCTCTCTACTAATCCAAATATTTCAAATTCAAAACCACTACGTATGGGGATTTATTAAGGTTTTGGTGTTGATTTCACGTTCATAAAATGCTACACTGGTTTTGAAACAATTTCATCAAGCCCGCACTTGAACGCAAATCCCTTTTGATAATAGGAGAAACCATGCGCAAGTCAAAACGTCTGTCAACAATAATTGGAATACTGCTCGTTTTATCAATATTGATATCAGGAACTGTAAGTGCCGCCCCTGCTCCTCGTGCTAAATGGACAGTGATGGTTTATATTTCAGGGGACAATAACCTGGAAGAGTATGTTGTAAAAGACCTTGAGTTGGAATTGGCGCCCGCTGGCTCCAATGCAGATGTGCAGATCGTTGCGTTGGCAGATCGCGCGCCTGGCTATGATACCAGCCGCGGCGACTGGCAAACCACAAAACTTTATCACGTCACGCAGGGCATGCAGGCAGATGCAGCCAGTGCAGTTGCAGATTGGGGTGAGCGCAACATGGGCGATAAACAAACACTGATCGATTTTGTCACATGGTCGAAAACCAATTATCCTGCCGATCATTATGCTCTTTATTTCTGGGGGCATGGCTGGAGCTGGCACCCGGGTTGGGTCATGGAAGATGATACGAATGCAGATACACTTGATTATGATGAAACCAAAGCTGCCATTCCATCCCTGGGCTTTATCGATGTAGTTGGATACGATGGCTGTAACATGGCATCTATTGAAATCTTAAAGCTTTGGCAGGGACATGCCACAGCCCTAACCGGCTCACAGGAATATGTAGGCTGGGATGGTCTTGAGTATGATGTCTTTCTTGGTCAGTTAAAAGCAAATCCTAATATGACCGCCGATCAACTTGCAATTGCATCCAGCCAAAGCACCGTGAGTGATAAGACCTGGTCAGCGCTTGCTGTTGATAGCCGTCTTAATACCCTGATCACTGCAGTGGATCAATGGTCAATTGCCTTAAAGAATGGGCTGGCTGCAAACAAGAAAAAATATACCAGCGCCTTTACCGCAACCAAATCCTATTGGCAGGCCCCCATGGATAAGGATTTGTATGATATGGCTTTTGAGATCAAGGCCAGGGTAACCGACACAAACATTAAGGCAAAAAGCCAGGCTGTAATGGATGCCTTTGCCAGTGTGGTTCTCCATGAACGCCATGTAAATCAATATGACGGGTCGCATGGCATTACCATCTATCATCCATCCACCACGAATCAAAAAATTGATTTTGCTTATTACCTCACTTTGGATTTTTCCCTGCAAACAAATTGGGATGAGTTCTTAAAAGCCTACACCCCGTAATATAGGTTGACCAACAGCCCCGAGAAAATTTTCTCGGGGCTGTTTTTTTATTTCATGAATGCATTGAAATAATCTCATCCGCATCTTTCTGGACCCTTTAGTTGATTCTGTTTTCTCAAATAGAATCTAACCAATGGGCCATTGTGACCTAAAATTTACTGCGTATGATTGATCATCATTGTGTATACAAGGAGAAGAATTATGAATAAACGCATTTTAATCGCCAGTTTTGTTTTGATATTGGCACTGCTGGCATGTAACCTGCCAGGTGCTACGCCTTTTCCAGCACCACCGCCTGATGTAACATTTACAGAAACACCTGCTCTGGTGCTCGATACACCAAGCCCAACTTTTACATCTGTACCAACAGATATACCACTTCCGACACTTACTGCAACTCCCAGTATTCCGCTTGCATCGCCGCTTGATAAAGGTGTTAATTGCCGTTTAGGGCCGGGAACAGAATGGGTCACCATTGCTGGGTTGCTCGTAGGTCAGTCTGCAACGATCCAGGGTAAAAACGGAGATTCTTCCTGGTGGTATGTGTCCACACCCAATGACCCTGGCAAACCCTGCTGGCTGGCAGCCAGTGTAACTGTCACCTCTGGCAATGTGGCTAGTGTGCCGGTAGTTCCTCCACCGGTTGCATCTGTAACAGATTTGACCATAAAACTATCTCCCAAAGATATCAGCCTGCCCGGATGTATTGGCCCTGCCGAACCTATTAAGTTTGAAGGTACGATCACAGTTAATGGTCCAACCAAGGTCAAATGGTATTTTGAAACTCAGCAGGATGGGTCCATGTCTTCTGATACGATTAATTTTAATTTCGCTGACACGAAGAAAGTGGAGTATTCATCCTTTAATCCTGATGCAGACGATGGTTCATTCTGGGTCAGGTTGGTTGTTGTAGAGCCAAACAGCAAGTCGGTCGAAGCAAAATATGAAATCAAGTGCCCGTAATTAGAAAATCAAATAATAAAAGGCGACCCCACATACGGGTCGCCTTTTATTATTTATTGCTGACTTAAAAAACATTTTTGATGTATCATAAATAATGATTTACATTCACATTAAAGTGTTGAGGTAAAAATAGAAAGAAAACGATTTTTTATTATTGCAGGCGCAGCATTGATCACTCTTCTGCTGATTTTGTTTGTCGTTATTTCAAGATTTAACAAAGCAGATGACAAACTCATTATTGCAGATATCACCTTGTGTGATGCATATGACAGCGGACTGTGCATTGTTACATTCGGAGCGAACGATCTCGACCGAATGGTGATCAATTTTCAGCTGCCTGATGAAGATTATCCTGTTTTTTATATCAAGGCCTCCAATAGAGGAATTGTCAACGTATATTCATGCGAAGTTGTGGAAGATATATCCACCAGTGTATATTGCACAGGCAGCCGCACACCACTCGGAGAAGCCATTGACATTGAAGTTTATACTACTGATGGTGATGTTTTGATCGCACGGGGCGAATTTATTGTTTCAGCCATATTACTTTCAACATCCGAGAATGTGACCGAGAGCTTTGAGAGCGAAACAGATACACCAACTTTAGAACCTTCAGCAACAGAAGCGATCATTCCCACCGAAACAGAGTCTACGCCAACACCGGAAGAAGATGCTTCTGTGACAGAAACTATTATCCCCGCCGAAACGGAGACCACATCAACACCAGATGAAGATGCTTTCACGCCCACATCCACGCCATCACCAGAACCCACTACCCCTACGTGACATTTACTTCTGGTTAATGGCTTATCTTTTAATAAAAGTAAAATCACCACCATGACTCTTCTGAATGGCATCCTTGTCCAAGGTCATCAAGTTGCTTCACGTGCATCAAAGGATTATCCTTACGGAACACTTGAGAAACAAATACCATTTTTCAAGTCACGCGGACTTGACCTTAATAGCTTCTTCAACGGCACATTGAATATTGACATCAGCCCTTATACTTTCAAGTTAATAAAACCAGAATTCACTTTCCAGCATGTCGAATGGACCGATCTACATCCCCCGGAAGATTTTTCCTTTTCGCGTTGTAAAGTCATTTATGAAAACATCGAATATGATGGCTGGGTTTACTATCCACACCCACAGACAAAACTACGTCACTTTCAAAACCCTTCATTGCTGGAAGTGATCGCAATCCCAGTTCCCAAGATAAAATATGAAGATGAAGTTCAAGTGCTGGTAAATCCAGATGAAATAGAAATTGTGATACCCTATAACAAGGAAATGGAATGACCAGAAAATCCCTTCGTAACTTCCTTACGAATCTCGACCAGCCCCTGCCGCTCCCCGAAAAACTTTTTAAGTTGACGCGAAACCTGTGGCGCCGCGTTGTACTGCGGAAGACTTGCTGTGGCCATGACGGTGAGCCGGGCTGTTGAATTAATGAACACGCCTCCGGTACGGAGGCCCACGATCGTCATCAGCATAATCACCCGCACACGCATAAGCATAAACATGAGTGATGTGGACTTAATAAATAGGATTAAAAAGAGAGTGCGTTCTGTTGAACGCACTCTCTTTTTATCTATTTTAGATCAGGCTTTTTCCACTGGAAATTGAATCTCGGTTGTGGAATTAGTTAACTTTTCTTTCTGATGCCTGATATAAATTTCACGGTATGGACCAATGATCTTATATCCATTCGCATCGATCCATTCAAGCAGTGCAGCATGACCTTGTGTGAAGTCTTCGAAATTCCCCTGATGCACAACGGATGCCACTTGTGTGGATGGAAGCTCATACACTTTTACTTTATCGTTCCCTTTCAGTGGACGGTCAATTGGCACAACGGCTTCTGCATCTTCGTTTTCGTATACATCAGATGGGCTGTGCCACAAAGCAAAACATGGGCTTGTATCCTTCGCACCTTCCTTACGTACATAGTCATAGACTTCATTGTATGCAGGGCCAAGATATTGCGGCACCTGATCATTGGTAGGGATTGTCACGCGGCGCGCGGCGACCAGCATGGCAGGGACTGTTTTTAGTACAACGTCATAGTTGGGCATTTTATCCTCCAGTTCAATTTGTCTCAGCCTGGCTTCGATGCGTACCAGACGCTCCTGTTCACCGGACAAGCGCTTTTCGACCTCATCTCGTTGCATCTTTAGCATGCCGCGCAGCTGTTCGAGAGATAAACCATCGGCTAGCATGAGCTTGATCTGTTCCAATGAAAAGCCGAGGTCTTTCAGGGCAAGGATGCGATTCAAGCGCGGAAGCTGGTCAGCGGAATAGAAGCGGTAGCCTGTGAAGTGATCAACCTTCACAGGTTTGAGCAAGTCCATTTCATCGTAGTAACGCAAGGTCACAACAGATACCTGACTGAGGCGTGCAAAATCACCAATTTTTATCATTCGTCTCCTCCGTGCGCACGGATGTTGACAATATACACCCTCAGGTTACATGAGAGTCAATAGCTTTCATAACGGTGCTACAATTTGGCCGTTAATACATAGTATCGTCCTTGTAAGTTATAAATGAAGGAGTACCTGATGAAGAATTATAAATATCTTATCATTGGCGGCGGTATGACCGGGGATGCGGCTGTAAAGGGAATCCGTGAGCGTGACGAGCAAAGCTCAATTGGCATGATCAGCAGTGAGACCGAAATGCCGTATAACCGTCCGCCGTTGACAAAGGGATTATGGAAGGGAAAACCGCTGGAAAAGATCTGGCGCGGGACCGATAAGCATAACGTGGAGTTTCACCTTGGCTGCACGGTGACAAAGATAGACACTGCAGCAAAACGTGTACATGACCTTGAAGGCGAAGAATACGGTTACGAAAAATTATTGCTTGCCACAGGTGGTACCACCAAACGTTTGCCGTTTGGCGGCGAGGATATTATTTACTATCGCACGCTAAAAGATTATCAACGCCTGCGCGCATTGACTGAAACAGGCGAACGGTTTTTAGTGATCGGTTCAGGGTTCATCGGTTCTGAAATTGCTGCAGCACTCACTATGAATGGCAAGCAGGTGTTCATGGTCTTTCATGGAAATTCAATCGGCGAGAATATGTATCCGCCAGAGCTTTCAAAGTATGTCACCGATCATTATCGTTTGAAAGGCGTGGAACTTGTGCACGGGGATGAAGTGACAGAGCTTGAGAAAACAGGAAACAGCTTCAAGGTTAAGACAAGAGGCGGGCTTATATTTGAAGTGGATGGAGTCGTGGCCGGGCTTGGCATCCAACCGCGTGATGAATTGGCGAAGTCTGCTGGCCTGCAAGTGGATGACGGCATTATTGTGAATGACCGCCTGCAAACATCTGCAACTGATATTTATGCTGCGGGTGATGTGGCTATATTTCCACACATTACACTGGGAAAGAACGTGCGTGTGGAGCATGAAGATAATTCTTTGAAGATGGGCAAGCAAGCTGGCCGCAACATGGCAGGTGCAGATGAACCTTACACACACACGCCAAATTTTTACTCTGACTTGTTTGAACTTAATTATGAGGCGGTGGGTCAGTTGAGCAGCAAATCGGAGATGGTGGAAGATTGGGAAGAACCGCTTCAAAAAGGCGTGGTGTACTATCTGTCAGATGGCCGCGTGCGCGGTGTGCTGCTGTGGAACATACGCGAGAAGATAAAAGATGCAACTGCTTTGATGGCTCAAGCAGGGCCGTTCAAAGCGGAAGACTTGAAAGGTAAGATAGTTTGATGCGCTATATAAATTAATTGGAACGCAGATGAACGCTGATTTACGCTGATGGAAGCGAAAGATCAGCGTTTTATTTTTGACAGTACAATAGTGATCGATGAAAATCAATCGTAAATTCTTTATCTATGTTTTGTTCTTGATGCTGATCATTGCGTGTCAGTCATCGGGTGTGCCTGCTACTGCTACAATCGCATTAACTACGCCGACGGTGACATCTGTCCCCACGTTGACATTAACTCCCATACCGACGATCACATCTACTCTTGAGCCTGCCACTAAACATGTGATCATTCTCAGCATCGACGGGCTACGACCTGATGCTATTCAACTTGCTCCGATGCCAAACCTACTAGAGTTAATGAAAACCAGCGCCTATACATTGACTGCGCAAACTGTCCACCCGAGTGCGACATTGCCGGCACACGCATCCATGCTGACGGGGTTATGTCCAGCAAAACATGGCGTGGATTGGAATGATTATCTGCCAGAAAATGGAATCGCGCAGGGCATTGATCTATTTGATATTGCTCATGCGGCAGGCTTACAAACTGTGATGTACACGGGCAAGGAAAAATTACAACAAGTGACCGATGCATCCAGTGTTGATAAATTTGTGTGGATCAATGATCGGGACAAGATAGTGATGCAGAATCTGCTGGCAGACTTCCCCCAGGATTTTGGCGTGCTCTTCATCCACTTTGCTACAACAGATGACATGGGGCATGTGTATGGCTGGCTATCGCCTGAACAATTGAGCGTGGTCTTTCGTGCAGATGAAGCAATTGGTGAATTGCTAGCTGCATTAGATAATAAAGGATTGCGTGATGAAACGCTGTTGATCATCACAGCAGACCATGGTGGGCACGGTATGATCCACGGTTCGAGTATGCCCGAAGATATGACCATTCCATGGATCGCATCGGGGCCTGAAATAGAAGCGAAGCAATTGCAGATGCCTGTTCACACGATGGACACAGCCGCAACAGCTGCGTATGCGCTTGGCTTATCCATTCCTGAAGAGTGGGACGGCGTGCCTGTTTATGAAGCGTTGGGTTTACCTGCAGCTAACGAATCGAAGGCTTGTGAGTAAGTGCATTACGGCCACAGAGTACACAGAGACCTTTCCTGACGCCGAACGTCAGGACGGTGTGAGAAAAGCTTTAAGACTCATCTTTCTCTGTGATCTCTGTGGCAATATAAGTTAGAATAACAATAGCTTACTCAGTCTTTGCCGACGGTTTAAGTCAGACCCCTGTTTTTGCCTCGCCGCTGGACAGGGGTCGTTTTTTTTAGGATAAATATAGCTACAATTCCCATATTTCATATTAAGATAAATTGGCAAAATTAATTTATCACATATGAGGATGTACTTATGAAACTACGGGTATTGGTACTGGGGGCAGGTTTCGGCGGACTTGAACTCACTTCGATCCTGTCTGATGAGATCGGGGATAAGCTCGATTTGACCTTGATCGATAAGAATGATTCTTTTATCTTCGGATTTTCGAAGCTTGACCTAATGTTTGGCCGCAAGCCACTCGAAGAGGTACGGCTGGCCTATCGTAATATCGTGAAGCCCGGTGTGAAGTTTTGTCAGGAGACGATTACATCGATTGATCCCCAAGCCCGGCGCGTGATAACAGATAAGGGAACATATGATGCCGATGTGTTGGTCATTGCGCTGGGTGCTGACTATGATGTGAATGCAACACCCGGGCTTGCTCAGGGTGGCCATGAATTCTACACGGTTGCAGGTGCGGAGCGTTTGCGAGATGTGATCTCCAATTTTTCAAAGGGACACGCGGTCATCGGTGTGACGTCAACTCCGTATAAATGTCCGCCGGCACCAACGGAAGCCGCTATGTTGCTGCATGATTATCTCCTTAAGCGCGGCTTACGTGACGCGTGTACCATCAGCCTTGTCATCCCATCTGGCTTGCCGATCCCGCCATCGCCTGAGATATCACAAGAATTGATTGAGGCCTTCGCCGAACGAGGGATTAACTTTATTCCTGAACGTTATGTGACAGCACTGGACCCGAAGCGATGCGTTGCCATTCTTGACGATAACCGCGAGCTTCCATATGACCTGTTTCTGGGCGTGCCAAAACATCAGGTGCCGCAGGTTGTTGCAGAGAGCGGCCTAGTTGAAGACGGTTGGATTCCTGTTGAGAGAAAAGATCTTAAGACGCGCTACCCCGGTGTGTATGCAATTGGAGATGTGACCAGTGTAGGAACTTCAAAAGCAGGTGTATATGCCGAAGGCGCAGCACGGATCGCTGCCGCGGGCATCGTAGCAGAAATGGAGGGAAAGGAAAACCTTGAGATGTACAAGGGCATAGGTACTTGTTATGTTGAGTTTGGAGACGATCGTGTTGCTCGCGTGGATATGGACTTCTTTTCAGGGCCTTCGCCGACGGGCAACTTCGCAGAACCATCAGATGCAGTGGGTAATGAGAAGAAAGAATTTGCGGCCAAACGCCGTGCACGCTGGTTTGGGCTGTAGCTAATAGGATTAAAAAAACTCATAAAAAACGTTGCGTAATCGTTTGTGTAAAGTAGGGGTTGCGTCCGGCATGTTTTGCACACATGATGATAAAGTTATCTTTGTAAGTGATTTCTCTTCTCCTCCTTAGCAATTGAAAGAGCCGGTGTGGGAGCCCGGCTCTTTCAATTTAATTGGGATAAAATCGACGGACATTACTTATCGGCTCATTAGACTGTAGTCAACAATAAGATTTAAAAGAGCGCGAGAAAAATATCTCGCGCTCTTTTTACAGATGCTTAAAAAGGCTCATAAATAACGTTGCGTAATCGTTTGCATGACGTAGGGCATCCGTCCGGCGTGTTTTGCACACATGATGATAAAGTTATCTTTGTAAGTGATTTCTCTTCTCCTCCTTAGCAAGTAAAAGAGCCGGTGTTGGCGCGCTGGCTCTTTTACTTTAATGAAATGATGATATGTGCGTGGGTAACTTACTATATATGAAACAGTCATTTACAATACAAAAAAACAAACCCCGAACTCATTCGGATTCATCCCGCCCGATCACCGCCCGCCGATAAACCGTCGGGCTATTCCTACAAAGTCCGCCCCAGCGGACTAGCCGACTTCCAGTCGGCTTCGTAGGCGTAGCGCGGGATTTCAATCCCGTGCAGTGACAAGGGCGCGAACCAATTTATTGAAATGAAGTATCCATTATGTTAAGATGACTATTATGGCAAAGGATAGTAGGGAATACGTAACAATTTCTCGCACAAAATTCGAACCTGCATCCGTTATTAAGGATCGGAAATATGAACAAATTTACCCGCCTGTTAATAACATCCTTGCTCGTGATTTTCCTCTCACAGATTACATGTGCTGCACCATCCCCGGGATCAACTGTTGCGGATTCGGTTGTCCTCGTGGGCGCGGGAGACATATCCAGTTGTGACAACGATAACGATGAAGCGACTGCACAATTACTGGATAACATCCCCGGCACTGTGTTTATTCTGGGCGATAATGTTTATATCGATGGCACCTATGATGATTTTATCAACTGCTATCACCCAACATGGGGCCGTCATAAGGACAGGACCAGACCTGTGCCGGGCAATCATGAATATTTCACAGCGGATGCCGCAGGCTACTTCCAGTATTTCAATAATGTCTCTGCGTATTATGCATATGACCTGGGTGACTGGCGCATTTATGCCCTGAACTCCGAGATTGACGTTTCCTCCACGGGCGCGCAAGTTCAATGGCTGAAAAACGACCTCGCCGAAAATCCCAGGCTTTGTGTTCTGGCCTACTGGCATAAACCGCTTTGGTCTTCGAGGTACAAGGACGGCAACGACGATCCTTATGAGACACTCTGGAAAACACTTTATGACGCCGGTGCAGAATTAGTGCTCAATGGCCATATACACAACTATGAGCGATTTAAGGAAATGAATGCGGATGGATTAGCTGCTTCCCCTGGCCTGCGGGAGATCGTGGTTGGTACGGGAGGTGTGAATCTTGATGGTTATGTCACCAGCTTATCTACCAGTGAGGTCCGCAATGCCTCAACGTATGGCGTACTGAAATTGGATTTAAGTCCCACCAAGTATTCATGGCAGTTTGTCCCTGTTGCAGGAAAGACATTCAAAGATAGCGGCAACACCGATTGTCATTAACGGATTAGTTTTCCTCTTTAATAAACAGAAGATCCTCAATCTTTCTAGGGTTCCAATTACACCAACCGTCAACGCGTTCTGATCTAGGAATAAGCCATCGAGTTCGCCAAAAGTCTGCAAGCTCATCAAACGAGGCATCAATAAAATCTGGCCTTTTCTGAACACCTTCCATATAACTTTTGAGATTACGAATAAGTGGAATAAGAAAAATTTCACGTTTCACCCCATGACGAAGCAGACTGCTATCAAATCCTATTCTTTCAAGAGCACGGACCATTATTTGCCATTTTATGCGAGGCCCCTTGCCAAAACCACCAGAAGTGTTAATTTCTTGAGCTTCTAGAAATACACGAAATTTGGGGTATAGCCTTTCTAAATGAAATGCTCCATAACCTTCAGTGTATCCTAGAGATTGAAACTTGACTGTGTCGTTATATCTTAGTCTATTATATATTGAACTTCTACCATACGCACTAGTAGTTGTTAATGCTACTAATCGAGCAGGTAATTTACGTTCCTCCATCAAGGTTATTTGACCGCTGTATTTTCTTTTATAGGCAAGCCTTACTTCATTACTAGCAGAAGCTAGCGCTAATAGTTTCCCGCCGAGTAGTCTTGAATATGGAGGAATAGCTCCTAATGTGTAAATATCCATAGTCTGATTGAGTAGCTCAGTTTTTTTCCCCTCTGGATATGAAAATAATTTATCTCTTCCCGGGAATGAAAGGGGAGGAGACTGCAAACCAAGAATTCCAATCAACTTATCATTTGACTGATCCATCAATAAGTACTGCAATCTACGCCCATATCCTTTGGTGTATGGCAATGACCAAGTATAACGAGCTAATCGAAACAACTCTTTTTGATCTTTTGTTACAACCTCTATTAGTTTTGGGGAAACAAACTTCGGATTTATATCTTGGCCTTTGGCAAAAAAATCTTTGTGTTTTTCCCAAGCATAGGTTATCCATTCGCCCGCGCTAGCCAATACAATTTCTCGTGCGGGCAAATGAAGTTGTTGAGTAAATTCTTTAGTGTTTTCTGATGGTTGAAGGGATTCGTTTTTGAAAGAAAGCCCAAGTTCTTCTAATTCAGCAATTACCAACTTTCGTAACCGCTTAGCACTCAGAGCTTTTTCATGCCTAAGTACTCCAGAAGCTTTAATTTTTTGATTTTTCTTCTTTTTACTTTTCAGATTATTCTTTTTCATTAGGAAAATTCGGTCTCGAATATATCATTCTAGCACGTTTTACCAGCGCTTGTAAATCCTTGACATTCTGGTTATTTTCGATATAATGGTTTTACTTTGACAGGTAAAACGTAGGATAACGAGCTATGAGAAAGTGCCATAATTGCGATTCATGGGTACAGCACGATTTATATACATGCCCCTATTGTCAAACCACTGACTTTGGGTGGATAGAACATTGTGTGTCACTGAAGACCAAATTTCATCGTAAGACGATTTTCGCGGAGCAAATAATGATTAATCAAAATATATCTAATCAACAATATAAAATAAGATTATCAGCATTTAGCGACTCGGGAGAACTTGGATATCATCTATCTCGGATAGAGCCACTTCTTTCAGTAAACAAAACAAGAAAAATTGAAATAGTACTTAATGCATCAAGTTGGGCATACGATTGGGATTATGCTTCTGATTGGGATCCTGAACGAGATATATATCTACCACCTAGTTTACCATTACCTTCATTAGTTGAAGTGTCTCGATTTATTTACGCTTTATCAAGCTTAAGTGATACCCAAATTAACATTCAGCTTATCTTACCACCTCAAAATCACGCAGCAACACGTTTTATTGAGAAAACAAGATTGTTTTCTCTTATCAAAAGCCCCAATCTTTCTTATTCGACAAATCCTACTGAACCAACACATCAGCAAGGATGTGATGATGTATTGATTCCCTTGACATTTATTGGTTCTAATACCGATGGTCAATTGACTGCCGAGTTTCATAGCAACTTTGATAGATTAGCCGATGCAGGCTACTTTGAGAAAGAGCATCGTTCAGCGATACGCAGAGTGATAATGGAGGCAGCCGAAAATGCTGATAACTGGGGAGGAGGTGGTTGGGTCTGTTGTTTTTTGAGACAAGAAAAGCGTGGCACAAGTTCTTCTTTTGGTAATATAGAAGACAATTTTATACCTGCTCAACATACACATCTATTTTTACATGTCTTTTCAATAAAATCGGGGTTAGCTCGTGCAATGGGTCAAGAGAATGAGTGGGATGCTACGGACCTTATTACAAACGGTATCTCCGCCCGCCAAACCAGTGGCGGGCGTGGGTTTCCTTCCATTATCAACACAGTAATTAATTCTGCGCTAGGAACGGTTTCAATTTCCAGTGGAAAATATAATCGCATAATTACACCTGATGGTCTTAAACGTGAATATCATTCTGCTGGAACTGATTATTTACCTGGAGTACATCTGTGTGCTGTGATGCCGCTAGCAATAATTTCTAATATTGAGGAAGCATTAAGAGTTCAAGTATAAATTAATGTATAAGAGGAAAAGATGAACATTATAGAAATACAAGATCAAAAAATTGAATTTGTTTCAGTGATAGAAGTGTTGGAAAAACTTCCGATTAAATTTTCTCTTGGGTATTTAATGAATCGAGAAAAACTAGGAATACCATTGCGAAAGGCTTTAGTTGAGCATCTGTACGCTATAGATAATAGTACTTTAGTTATAAATATGGCTGGCGTTGAAGAAATGACAACGTCAGTTGCAGAAGAAATTGGCCCGATCCTTTTCCAAGAATTAATTAAACGTCGTTTAGACCGTGACGTATATTTGACTTATTGTAATGTCAGTGAAGAAATTGCTACAGGACTAGACGGAATATTTAAGCTTCCGAAGTTTGAGAACCAAATAAATACAAGACAGAATATAGTTGTTTTCTCTACACTTCAGAATGAAGTTTTTTCAGGGCATCAATTTCTTGGTCAAGAAATACCAACTGCTCTAAAAGAGATACTAGATGTAATTTATAAGTTCAATGTAGTAAGTTCTTCAGATTTAGAGGAACACGGCATAAAGGCCGCAAGCAGAAAACTAACCGACCTTGTTAAATATTATCCGTGGCTGTTTCGTAAAATTCAAAGAGCTTTAGACATAGATTCACGAGCTTGGGCTTATTTCTATTCGCCTATTGTTCCTGTTCTTAATAGTGAGGCAAAATGAGTGAAACTGATGGAAACATCTCTGTAATTACAAATAAATTAGCAGATTTGGAAAAACTTCCTCCTGATGAAGATATATTGAAAAATATGTTGAGCACACTGGAGTCAGTAATAACTCGCCAGCCTAAAGATTTAGTGGGAGGTATTGATTCTAGCGACAACTTACTGCTAAACATTCCGGATCACCCGGGCGCAGCCATAGCTGGATACAGTTTTTCTTTGGTTATTTCAGATCCCTATGATGGGCATCTCCGCTTTGTTCAAGAGCGTATGGCTGAAAAGGCTCCAGAAGGAGATAGTGAGCCATTAGAAATAGCCTTAATTTATAGCAGCCCACTCCCCGAAGAAAAACTAAGGCTTCATGTGGCAGACTACCAACTTCGTACATTTATTCATACCCCAAGCCCTAGAAGCCCTTACGACTTAGCGGAGAATAATGTACCGGAGTTTAAAGTACGGTTAGTGGCTGCACGTCATCGAGAGACTACGGAGCGTCGAGCTGTTAGAACATCTTTGTTTCATTCAGAACTAGAGTTCCGCCTTCTTCTCAAAGATGGCCGGCACAGCTCACAAAATGTATCAGCTGGATATACGGATGATATTGGAAGAAAGGCGGTTGAACAAAATGTGAGATATGTGGGAGTTGTAAAACAAGGCACTTTGCTTTGGTCAATTCTTTATCCATATCATAAGGCATTTTTTGATATCAAGAAATCCGCTTACTGGGCTTTAGTTTCCCCGGAGCTGATCTATCAAGCTTATCACTCCAATCAAGCAGATTCAAAGACCATTCGGCTTGGCTCTCAAGAGAATCAATCACTAGGAGGGATTGGCGGTGCTTGGGTAATATATGGTAATGGGCCGCGCAATTTCTATATATTAGAGTTTAATGTATATGATTTAGCTGAATTTCGTCCATTGGTTGAGAGCGGAATACCTCTCGAGTATTTCAATAAAAGCAAGCGTAAATGGAAAAAAACCTATGTTGCACAAAAAGAGAATGATAAATATATTGGCACCCAAACACTAGTAACGAACGAAGATATTGAAAAACTTATCATACCTACTATTGGAGAAATTGACTACTTAACTACAGTGAGTTTAGTTTCATCTGGGTATCCAATCGTATTGGCCGACGCACACAACAGATGCAAAATAACTGGAGATCGTAAAGACCGGTTAAATGCTGAGTTAATAACTGCATTGCAAAAGAAAGGTCTTCACCCTGTTGATTTTGCAACCTGGAATGAAGATCCTCACAAAATCTTTGAGCGGTAAACAAAAGGTAGGCACAAATGGTAAAACGAATTGAAGACAATCTTAATCCTGTAAATGTCATAATTGGTAAAGATAAGCAAAAGGGATTTTATATTGCTAAATTTGACTCGAAACAAGTATTACCGAGAGTCACAATGGGTTCAACCTGG
This sequence comes from Anaerolineales bacterium, assembly GCA_014379595.1. Classification (GTDB taxonomy): domain Bacteria; phylum Chloroflexota; class Anaerolineae; order Anaerolineales; family Villigracilaceae; genus Villigracilis. The sequence goes on along the minus strand of JACMLM010000009.1, from coordinate 37,336 downwards.
TTAGCTCATGATAAAAGATACAAGCGCAAATTCTTGGTTCGCGTCGTAGATATCAACTACAATGACAATTATGATCTTAAGCAAATTTTATCTATGGTGGATGAGAATCCCGAGCAACCCTTTGATAAACGATCACTTGAGTATTATTGTGCTGAATTAGCATGGTTACGTCTTGAGGGTGAGTTTACTGATCAAGGAATTGAAAGTGTAGCTGACCAACCAACTGTACTGCAAACTTTTTTGGTGCCTACAGACAAAAACCATGATTTACTGATTGCAGCTCCAGATATTAGTAAAGGTTTTATGATTGGTGTGCTCCGTGGTGGCGCAAAGCGTGAAGATATTCCAGTTACTTTAGAAGACCGATTTCGAGGTTTTAAAACACTTATTTCAGGCACATCAGGATATGGCAAATCTACGCTAATGAGAAATATAGCTCGCCATTGGCTTGAAAATTTGAAATATGGAAAAGTTATCGATGATCTTAAAGGTGAATATATTGCCGATATTACAAACGAAAGTGGAGAGACTGTATCTGGCCTTTGTCACCATCCATTAGCAGATAAAAATCTTTACCTACTAACAGCGCATCCTGAGAAGTATGAAGGATTAGGTTTGGAGAATGATATTTCTAAAGTTATTCCTCTAAAATTTAGCCTTGACGATATTCCTCCTGAAAATCTAGAGGATGTTGCAGGCCGCGATCTCACCCAGCCTCAAAAAACGTTTTTAGATATGTACCAGGATAGACCAGGTCTATTTCGGACTTTGCTACGTGAAACAGATGGAAGCCCAGATACGAGTGATTGGCACCAAATATTTAAAGGTTGGATTGTCCTTTCAAAAAAAGGTGAAAAAGGCGTTGAAAAAGATGCGAATTATGAAACTGATCCATCTGATTTTTTACCTAGTAGCTATACCCCAATTCATGGCGTTATTAAACAATTACGACGCCTTGCTAGTCGGCCTTATATAAGCAAAGACAATACGTCTTGTCTCCCAATGCTTAAGGAGTTGTTAAAAAAAGGTGCTACGATAATATTAGACAAATCAGCATTAACTGATGGCGACAAGACTACTATAAGCACTGTAATAGCAAATGATCTTTACAATCACAATGAAAAATTTAGTTCGGGAAATAAAACCGAACAAGCTAAAGTAATTCCGTTTGTCTATATTGTGGAAGAGGCCCATCTGTTATTATCAAAAGATAAAGCAAAAGAAGATTCAGTCTTTGTTAACTTTGCAAAAACAGGTCGAAGTTTCCAAATCGGTCTAGTTGCAGTGACACAACGACCCTCCAGTATAGATACTAATATATTGTCACAATTTGATAACTATATAACTTTCCGTTTAACAAACAAAAACGACACTGAAGATTTGTTCAATGCTAAGACTGATTTTCAAGGCTATGAAGGTGATATCCGAACAATGGGTAGAGGGGCGGCAGTGATTGCTTTTGGTGAACCCACAAAAATTCAGTCGATTCAGGTGTTCGAGTGGACACAAGAAAGAGCTCAAACATTATTATCAATAGAGCAGACCCAACTAATGAAAAACATGCATGTCGATGATGAGGATATTGCACGCAATGATTGATATTAGTTGTGTGTAACAAATTAAAATGACGGCTCTTTGGTCGTCGTTTTAATTTATATCGTCTAGTAAAATCACCCCGCTATGTCAAACGAATCCCTGGTCATCTACTCCACGAACGCAGTCAAACGCAGGTGCAGGTATGACGAATCCTATTTTTGAGATGACATTATAATCATGGGATGCGTTTTCAACGATTTCTTGGCTTATGTTTACTACTCCTGTTCATAACAGGCGCATTCCCTAATCCACAAGTTGTAAAGGCGGGCGGCGCCCAGCCTGTTCCATTGGAACAGGTCAGCGCTTATGAGTTGATCCTCGCGATGAACACGTTGCGCGTTTCGTACGGACTCCCCGCTCTGATAGAAGACCCCATTGTGAATGCGGTTGCTCAAAATACGGCGGCCATCATGGCGGCCAATAATATGTCGTGGCATATCGGCGATGTACGCGGACGAATCGCTGCTGCCGGATATGGGGCTGGCGGCACCGTGTGGGCCACAGAAAACTTTGCCGTGGGCAGCGGAGGCATCGATGAGATCATGGCAACCTGGGCAGACCCAGACCATATGCGCCCGGCGGTCACTGCGGCGTATTGTCATGTGGGAGCGGGTACTGCGCAAACGTCAGATGGAAAGACCTATTACATCCTGCAGGCTGCTTATGTCTCCGGGCAGGAGTGCGGCAGTGGGTCCAGCGGAGTACCCTCGGTCGGCGGCACTCCAGGCAGCGTTCCAAACCCAGGGTTCGGGTTGATCATGCCGGTCAAGATCGCCACAGCAGATGCGGAAGGCAAGGTCTTTCATGACGTTCAAGCGGGTCAATCGTTCTGGTCAATCGCGATTGCCTATCAGATCACCATCAACGACATCGAGGTCTGGAATAATCTTTCGCGTGATACTCCGCTGAAAGCCGGTCAGCGCTTATTTATCCCGGGCAAGAACACAGAAGGTTATGCCACGCCGACTCCCGTGGGTATGATCGTGCCCGCAGCTCCAGATGCAGATGGCAGGATATTTCATGAAGTTCAGGCGTATCAGGCGTTGATCACAATTTCTGCAGCCTATAACGTCACAGTCGATCGCATCCTTTCATTAAATGGACTTCAGGCTGATTGGCCTCTTCAAATTGGTCAGAAGCTGATGATCTCGCCGGGCAATATCACTCCCAGCCCAACACTGAGTTCCATTCAGAAGCTCACCCCTGAAGCAGACGGCAACTACTACCATACAGTGCAGAGCGGCGAAACACTCTTTTGGATTGCTGGCCTCTATGACGTTTCACTATCGAATCTGATGACTTGGAACGGACTGGGTGCTGACTCTGTTATCCGCCCGGGACAACAATTGCTTATGCTCGTGACTCCGCCCGCAACTGCTACTGCTTTCCAAACGCAGACTCTCACCCCGGCACCGATTACGCCATCTCCAATTCCGTCTATAACTGCATCGCCAACGGTAACTCCGCTTGTCACTGAAACAGACTCTCCAAATAGACTTAGCATAAGTCTTATCGTAGGCCTGGCTTTGATTCTGATCGGTGGATTTGTCTGGTGGAAATTCGCACGCAAATCATCGAGCGACGAAGATGTTTAATCCGCTTGCATATTTGATCGAAAATATTTCATGGTATGAACCCATCTACAACATCGCCTGGGTGCTGTTCATGTTGTATGCGCTCACCCTGCCGCTGCTTCTGCTAGCGATCTTTAAGATTCCTGTCTTGCGCGAAGTACAGCCGAGTCAATCGTGGAAGTATCACTTTCAAACTTATCGTTACTTACTCGGTGCGGCATTCGTTGTCTTCTCGTTTCGCCTCGTTCCCTATTGGATATTCAATGACAAGATTTTGCATTTTCTGGGCGGCGGAATGGCCATCGCGCTGATCTATGAATATTTCGTACTTAACTTCAATCTTGAAGATGGGCAGGGCATCTTCAACTTGAGTCGGGCACGCGGCAGCAAGTCCACGCATTTGGTGGCGAATCTTATTCTGCTGTTGATGTTCGCTTCTTTCTTCAGTGTGTTTTCAGAACTATATGAATTCGTGTCGAAATATGTCGCCGGCTATCAATTCGATAGCAGCGGCCTAGATACGTGGGTGGATATCATGGCGAATCTAGGCGGCGCGTTTCTCGGTTATTTTCTGATTTGGGTATGGAAGTATGGAAGAAAAAGTAAAATATAAAATAATATCTCACTCTCTGATACAATACCCGACTGTTCTCTAAAATCTATTCTCTAATATCTGGAATCCGATGTCAAACGAATCACTTGTAATTTACTCCATGAACAAAGTTGGGAAGATCATCCCATCTACCAATAAACAAATCCTGCGCGATATTTCGCTCGGTTTTTATCACGGCGCCAAGATCGGCGTGCTCGGTCTTAACGGCTCGGGCAAGTCCACCTTGCTGCGTATCATTGCGGGTGTGGATCAGGAGTACATCGGCGAAATTTCCACGGCCAAAGGCTATTCCATTGGGCTGCTTGAGCAGGAACCAAAACTCGATGAAACAAAAACAGTGATCGAGGTTGTGAAAGAAGCGGTTCAGCCCGTCGTCGAAATGCTCGCGCGCTTCGATGATGTCAATGCAAAATTTGCCGAACCCGATGCAGATTTCGATGCGCTCGTTGCAGAGCAAGCCAAATTGCAGGAACAACTCGATAAGCACGATGCCTGGAATCTGGATTCACATTTGGAAGTGGCAATGGATGCGCTGCGCTGCCCGCCATCGGATGCACCGATCAAGATTCTTTCAGGTGGAGAAAAACGCCGCGTCGCTCTTACTCGACTCCTGCTCACCGAACCGGACATTCTCTTACTCGACGAACCTACCAATCACCTTGATGCTGAATCCGTTGCGTGGCTCGAACATCATCTGCGCGATTACAAAGGCACCGTCATCGCCGTTACACATGATCGTTATTTTCTTGATAACGTTGCAGGTTGGATCCTTGAATTAGATCGCGGCTATGGTATTCCATACAAAGGCAATTACTCTGCGTGGCTCGAACAAAAAGAAGCACGTCTCAAACAGGAAGAGAAAGCCGAAGGCCAACGCCAGAAGACCCTCGCCCGTGAACTCGAATGGATTCGCATGTCGCCCAAGGCGCGTCAATCCAAAGGCAAGGCGCGTGTTACTTCCTATGAAAGTTTGTTGAGTCAGGAAGCTGAAAAGCGCCGCGAAGATCTGGAAATTTACATCCCACCCGGTCCACGCCTCGGTGACATTGTTTTTGAATTTGAAGGCGTCACGAAATCATATGACGACCGCCTCATTCTCGACGGATTTTCTGCATCCATTCTTCCCGGCAGTATCGTCGGCATCATTGGTCCCAATGGCGCAGGTAAAACTACATTACTGAGAATGATCAACGGCACAGAAAAACCAGATAGTGGGACGATCAAAATTGGTGAGACTGTAAAAATTGCATACGCCGATCAAAGCCGCACACTTGACCCCGATAAAACTGTCCACGAAGAAATCTCAGGCGGCGCGGACTTTCTCGAACTCGGCAAACGCAAAGTCAATTCACGTGGATATGTCTCCTCGTTCAACTTTGCAGGAGCAGACCAGCAAAAGAAAGTTGGCGTGCTATCAGGTGGTGAACGCAATCGTGTACATCTCGCAAAGACATTAACCGAAGTTACAAATGTGTTAATGCTCGATGAACCCACCAATGATCTGGATGTGAATACCTTGCGCGCATTGGAAGAAGCCATCGAAGAATTCGCAGGTGTCGTCGTAGTCGTCAGCCACGATAGATGGTTCCTCGACAGGATCTGCACTCACATCATCGCCTTCGAAGGCGACTCACAAGCCAAGATGTATGTTGGCAACTGGTCTGATTACGAAACGATGATGATGGAAAAATTTGGGAAAGATATCACTCCGCATCGCGTGAAGTATCGTCAACTGAAGAGATAACCTAAATCATGTCACCCTGAGCGATAGCGAAGGGTCTCTTACGAGACATCCGCAGAGATTCTTCGGTCGCGAAGAACGCTCCTTCAGAATGACATCTAAGGTAAGTGAAATATAGAAATTTGAAACGATAATTCATGTTTACAAAAATCCCCTGCTCTTAAGAGCAGGGGATTTTTCATCTATAAATTTCAAGTATTTCTATCCGAGAATTTCCATGCCATATTTCTGCACGAGAGGCATCAACTGTTCCATCTCTTCATCGGTGGGAGGTGCTTCGGGAGCAGCAGGCAGGCTGAAGGTTGGCGCTGATTCGCTGGTCTCGCGGATGAAATCTTCAAAGCCTGATGGAGTCAAAATGAAGAGCAATCTTGCAGGTCCTTTATCCACAGTGTAACGATGGGGTATATCTTTTGGTCCGAAGAGGAACGAACCTGCTTCTGCTTTGATAGTTTTGTCACCAACTTCAAATGTCAACGAACCTTCCAAAATCCAAAAGGCTTCATCTTCATTATGATGGACATGTAAAGGTGCAACTGCCCCTTCATGTTCAACAACTTCCACAAGCGAGAAGCGTTCATCTGTATCTTTGCCTGAGGCTTTGATGACTGCCAGTGACCCCATCCACCATAGGGCCTCGCCTTCATTGGCTTTGTAACTGTAAATACGATTTGAGATAGTCGTGTTCATGGGTTCTCCTTTTGAACGTGAATTACTCTGCCGAGTCGCTGACCCAGCATAACAATAATGTATTTATGGTTTTCTCGATCTCGAACTTGGACATTCCCTTTCGGCGAAACGATAAGAAGACAGGTACGTCCAACAATGCTGCAACTGTTTCCACTGCGTGCTTGTTCGGTTTAATGGGCTTAAGGGCAATACGCGTCAGCCCTTCGATCAACGATTTTAGATACGCCTCCCATTCGCGCACCGACTCGAGAGACCGTTCTTGATGATCAACTTCCAGATAGGGTTCGCCACGTTCATAAAAATCGAAAAGTGTTTTGACCAACCTTGTAATTCTTTCTTCAATACTTAAAGTATCGAAAAAAATTACATTTGCATCGTCCAGAGATGGCGGCTGCGCAATGGCATACATCAAATCGCCACAAGCAGGCACAAGTTCATCAAGGGAAGGGAAGTAGTTATAGACCGTCGCCAGCGACACATCAGCATGTTGGGCAATGTCCTTCCACGATGTGCCGAAGATTCCCTTTTGGCTGTGAAGCACCAATGTAGAGTCAAGAATGCGTTGGCGAATAACTTCTGAGGCAGCTTCGCGTTTGGTTTTTGTGTATTTTCTAGGTGTCATTTGTTTTCCAAATTATTTAGAAATAATTTCTATCTAAATATACAGGGATTCCACTTTCGTGTCAAGACTGTAAATTTACTAGATGTGCATCGGCAACTGGCCTATTTACGAAGCGATGATGATGGGAAAATTTGGCAAAGATATTACTCCGCTCTTTTTTATTCTTTAATTGATATATTCTTGTAGTATGATGTGTCAAATATAGAGGAGGTACATATGCCACTTTCAGATCTATTCAAAAAGTCCCCAAAACAGGAACCTGATAAAAATAATCCCCTCGGCACGCCCGAGATGCAGAAGAAACGCCATGATGCTGCGCTGGAATTCTTAAAGATTTTTCAGGAGAAAATTCCGCTTCTGCGTGGAAAGCCTCATGCCGGGACAGTCCTTGCCGTTGCAGCTCGATTGGCAGGGTCAAGTCTGTATCGCGCGTTGAACTCCCAAAAGAATATTGCCCCGGGCGTTGTCGTCCTTTCCGACGAGGTCAACGAAGCCTGGCCCAAATTAATGAATATCTTTGCATTCTATTGCAAACAAAATGGTATTGACGTTATGTCAAAGCCCATGATCACGAACTTCCCTGAGCAAAACAAGCCGCTCATGGAAGTAGGACAGGTTCTGGCAGAATATCAGGATCAGTATCATGAGATCATGAAAAAGCACGGTCTGAATTATCTGGAAGGTGCCCGAGCAGGTATGATCGTCTGTTCGATCACATTTCAATATCACTGCATGAAAGTCAAAGACATCGATCCTTATATCGCCACCGGCATCATCGCGATGGGCGTCGTCGAAGGTGCAAAAACTTCCCCTGTACCACTGAGGTCAGAAGGCTCGAAACCTGCAGCCACGCCTACACCGGTGAATAACGCCCAGAACGATCAATTGACGCCAATTGTTACCAGCATTGCAAATAATTCACTCGACGGGTCAGGCACAAGGCTCGTATTGGGTGAAGGAATGAACTCCATACAGGAGGCAATGACCAAAGGCGGAAAATATATTCTTGTTCATCCAGAAGTGATAAATAAACTCAAACAAAATAATATTGACCCTTATCTTATTTATGAGGCGGCTTTACGCATTGAGATGGAATCAAAGATTCCCCAGATCGATTTTGTAGGAGCAAATGTGGATACTTTATTAGGAGAATGGGGCACGAAACCGCAAGCCCAAGCTCCAGTCCATGTAAGGCAGCTGCTATGGCTGAATGACAACGCAGCGAGTTTTGGATATCAACGAAGTGAAAATAGTTGGAGATTAAAACAATAAAATCAAAGAGACAGGCACTTTCAGGTGCCTGTCTCTTCTTTATATACATTCCCTTACCAATATCCTATTAAACAATGGAACAAATCCCAGCTATAAATTGTCCTTGAAGATAGGAGAATTGAATCATGTTCATCAAATTAATTAAAAGATCATCTATAGTTTTTCTCGCTCTAAATTTCGTTGCCTGTTCGCTTTTTACTCCTGCAGCCACTCCCAGCGCTGCTGATATTGAAAAAGAAGAGCAAGCTGTATACTCCTTCTTCGTATATGACCCAGGCGGCGTAGCAATTATTCTGGAGAACACATCCACGAACATCTCAGAGGATGATCCTCAAGAGACTATTGATTACATCAAATCTGGTTTGAAGAGTATCTCAAATGAGGCCATTGATAGCTATCTCGCCCGCAATTCGCAATCCAGTCAGCTTGCATCAGATATGAACCTCGGCATGGACTATGTGCTCTTAACCAGAGATGAACTCGCAGAGATTTCGAGTGGACCTAATTGGGGAGAATTGCTCACAGAAAAATATCCCAACTCGTATGGTTACACAATTTTCTCACGCGTTGGCTTTAACAACTTACTCGACCAGGCCGTGATATACGTTGGCAATGTCGCAGGTCCATTAATGGGTGCAGGGTATTATTACCTGATGGAAAAGAAAAATGGGGAATGGATCATCAGGGAACAAGTCATGGTTTGGATCTCATAACATAGCTATTCGCTCAACATACTAATGCTGAAAACTCTGAGCATTGCAAATCAAATAAAATGGGTGCAGTAAAGAACATCGGGTGATAGAATCGTCAACCTACCGAGGATTCCCGAATTTTTGGATAAACTGCAATGTCGACAGCAAAACGCAAACCCGGACCCAAACCTAAAAGCAAACCCAAGGCGTCACCCGCAAACGAGATCGAGTTTTCGATCAAGCCCAACACAAAGACCACCGTCACTATAGAGGCAGGCAAAGAGAAGGAGGGCAAGGTTCAGGTGCGGATTCGCGTGGATGGGGAAAAAATCCAGCACGCCGCGCGGCTCGTTGAGGTCGGGGATGAGTCGCTGGGTATTGGTGCTCGCATCAAAGGGGTTATAGAGAATTCCAGCAAACTTTTCTTCTACAAATACAAAAATTATGATATCGCTATATCGTTGTTCGTGGGCGCGATCATTCTCTATCTGGTCACGCGCCTAGTCGGTCTCGATCAATATCCGATCTATTTTTTTACTGACGAAGCATTCCAGACACAGGCGATGGATGAACTCATCACGATGAAGTATCGCGATGTGCAAGGTACACTACTCCCCGCCTATTTCGGCAACGGCATGGGACTTACGGTATATCTGCAATGGATTCCGCTGTTGCTATTCGGCAAATCAGCAGTGCTAACGCGCGTAATATCCGTGACTTTCACTATGATCGCGGCAATTGCGGTCGGAATCATTTTACGCGATGGGTTCAAGTTGAAGTACTGGTGGAGCGGGACAATTCTGCTCTCGATAACACCGGCATGGTTTCTACATACACGTACTGCGTTCGAAACAGCGGTATTCGTAGCCTTTTACGCTGGAGCGCTCTGCTCCTATCTACTCTACCGGTATCGTTCACCTCGATATCTATATCTGGCAATCTTCTTTGGCGCGCTGGCATTTTATTCATACAACCCGGCGCAGTTAACGGTTCCCGTCACCGCGTTGATCCTGCTCGTCTCCGATTGGCGCTACCATTGGGAAAATCGGCATACTGCCGTTAGGGCGGGATTCCTGCTGGCTGTTCTGGTATTGCCTTATCTGCGCTTCCGTATTGATAACCCAAATAATTCCGGCGAGTTATTACATTTGCTGGGTTCGTATCTGGTCAGCGACATGCCGATATCTGAAAAGATCAGGTTGTACATTTCTGAATATTTCTTTGGTCTTAGTGCGTGGTATTGGTACATCCCCAACAACCGCGATCAGATCCGCCACATCATGAAGGATTACGGTCACATCATGCTCGCCACCCTGCCGTTCGCGCTCCTGGGACTGGCCTATCTATTAAGGCACTTGCGCGACTCTGCCAGCCGGGCAATTCTTCTCGTCATGCTTCTTTCCCCCATTGGCGGGGCGATGGTGCAGATCGGCATCACGCGCAGTCTAATGTTCGTAGTACCCGCTGCGATCCTGACCGCCATCGGGCTTGATTCAGTGTTACGCTGGATAGAACAACCGAGTGAAGCGTTGAAGGAGGCAAGCAACGCTTCAAAGCCAACCTCGAAACGGATTCTCGCCTCTTTGTACATTTTACTTGGGGGAGTGCTCCTGGCAGCCGAGTGTAACCAACTTATAGACAGTTTTGCCATCATGACCCTAGCAGTCCTTCTTGGGTTTCACGGCCTGGGTCTCTTTGATCGATTCAAACAATGGCTGGGCCACGCGCGATTCATTTCAACGTGGAAGGTCCCGCATTTAATCATATCTCTTGCATTATTTGTAGTGCTGGCAGGCGCAAATATATTTATACTGGTAGACGCGCTGAAGAACGGGGCCTTCTGGACGAAGGAATACACGGAACTCCAATACGGAGCATTTCAAATCTACGACATTATCGAGGAATATCATCAAGAGCACCCCGAGGCACGCATTATCTTAACCTCTAGCTGGGCAAACGGCGCGGATGTACTGAATCGGTTCTTTCTAGGTGTCCAACCCTGGCTCGATACGGGAAGTATCGAAGGTTACATGCTGCAGAAATTCCCCGTGGATGAGAACACCATGTTCATCATGGTCCCGCTTGAATATTCCAAAGCATTAAAGAGCGATAAACTAACAGACATTCGTGTGGAGAAAACTATCCCCTACCCGGATGGTACTCCCGCTTTCTACTTAGTCCATTTGCGTTACGTGGATAATATCGATGAGATATTCGCGGCGGAACAGGCGGCTCGTGCGATATTGCAGGAGGGGGTCGTCATTATTGATGGGCAGGAGGTAGCGATTCGCCATTCGTACCTTGAGGCTCTCAGTCAATCCGATTCGATTCGCTTGCTCTTCGATGACGATCCTCTCTTCACCTACGCTAAAACATTCGAGTCCAATCCCTTCATTATCGAATTGACATTTCCTTCCCCGCGTCTAATCAGCGGATTTTCGATCACAGTCGGTTCGACGAATGCGCAGATCAAGTTGAATTGTTATCCAACATTGGATGCGGAACCTGTCACCTATACATTCGAAGGCAAGGCATCAGAGGATGAACCTGTTCTTTCCTTCGAATTCCCCGAGCCAACACAAGTTCAGACCATCCATTTGGAAATGCTCGACCCAAATTCGCCTTTGCCGGCGCAGATCCACATTTGGGAATTGAAGTTCGCGTTCAACGATTAAGCTCTAGAAACATCACTCAATTCGGAATTAATCTCGAGCGCATAAGTTTATTACTGAACACGCGGTAAAATGGATGAAGCACCATGACAAAATCGCGCTCTGATCAACACGAAGATACATTACCATTAATAAATGAAGTCTACGGGGATACCAAACGCTTCACAAGTATATTTCGCTGGCTTACAACTCTGGTCATGATCGGACTCATAGCGGGCATCTTCATTGTCCTGACAACAAATAATACTTTCGCCGCCGCAGTTCTTGCACTGGGCCTGCTCCCAACTCTGGCAACCTTTTATCTTATTCATCGCAAAAAATTTGAATGGGCCGCTGTTCTACTCGCCACCGCTTTAATATCTCTGAATACGCTCCTGGCAACCACAGGCTTGGGAATTCACCATATCAGCAATTTGGCGTATCCAGCCATTCTCATTATTGCGAGTTTGGTCATGAGCAAACGCACTATGGCGCTTCTCACCCTATTCACTCTCGGTTGTGTTGCCTGGTTGGTCTTTGGGGAATTATCCGGCGTATATACCCCTGATGTACTTGTGCGCAGCGTGCCCGGGGACTTCCTGTCAGCAGCTGCTATTTTGATCGTGACCACTTTAATGATCCGCCTTTTGACAAAAACATTATTTCAAAGCAACCTGCGATTACAAAAAGAACTGGAGGAACGGAAACTTGCCGAGGAAAAATATCGCAATATTTTTGAACATGCGATTGACGGCATTTTTCAAAGCACACCGCAGGGAGGCATTGTTAGTGTCAATCCTGCTCTGGCGCGCATGTATGGGTATGATTCTCCTGAAGAAATGATTCAAAAGGTCACAAACATTGCATCCCAGATCTATGTTGAGCCTGAATTAAGAAACGTTTTTAACAGCCGCCTGGCAGATGAGGAAAAGATCACTGGCTTTGAATCGTATGAATATCGCAAGGACGGCTCAACCCTCTGGACTTCTATAAACGCGCAAGCCATCCGTGGCGCTGATGGGAATATTCTGTATTACGAAGGAACAGTTGAGGATATTACGTTTCGTAAGGAAATGGAATTAAAACGCAAAGAAGCGGAAACACTTTATCGCACGCTGGTAGAGCAAACGTCCATTGTTGTCTATCGAGATGCTCCAGATGAATCAGGGTCTGCGATTTATATTAGTCCACAAATAGAAACACTGCTTGGTTATTCAGCCGAAGAATGGGTTAAGGATCCAGCCTTTTGGAAGAAATTAGTTCATCCACAAGATATGCCCATGGTGCTGGATGAATTGAAACGTTATATTTCAGAAAAAGATAAATCATCCATTGAATATAGAATGCAAACAAAAGGTGGCAACTGGCGCTGGGTACGTGACGAAACAGTGATCATAAAAGATGAAGCTGGCAATGTGCAATTCGTTCAGGGCGTATATTTGGATATCACTGAACGCAAGCAGGCTGAAGCAGGCCTGCTTCAATTCAGAAAATTGATGGATGAATCCAATGATGCCATTTTTTTGGTCGATCCGCAGACAAGCCTCTATATTGATTTCAACAGAAGCGCTTATGAAAAGCTCGGTTATAGCCGCGAGGAACTAAGTCAGCTTGGCGTAATAGATGTGTCTCAAAATGTCACAAGCATGGATGTATGGCGCGAACGGATCAATCTTATAAATGACTCGCTAATTTTCGAATCTGTATATCAGCGAAAAGATGGAACAACTTTCCCGGTTGAAGTCAGCGCTCGCAAGTTGGATTATGGGGATGGAACGATTTTATTAGCTACCGTGCGCGACATTACAGAACGCAAGCAGGCAGAAACAGCAGTGCGTGATAGCGAGGAGCGTTTCAGTAAAATCTTCAGCTCCAGCCCGATCGCGATTTGCATTACCACCATTGAAGAGGGGCGTCTTTTGGATGCTAATAATGCCTATTGGGATCTTACAGGATACTCATCAGAAACATCCATTGGACGCAATGCTGAGGAATTAAAGATGTGGGATAACCCGCAGGAACGGGTGGAATTTGTGCGCGAGCTAAGGGAAAAACATTCCATCTCCAATCCAGATGATTATTTCTTTCACACAGACGGAAGTTTAAAGAAGGTCATTTCTTTTTATGAATTGATCTTGATCGGAGAACAGGAATGCATCCTTTCCATGTTCTACGACATGAGTGTGCAAAAACAATTGGAAACCGAGCGCGAAAATCTCATCCATCAGCTTGAAATCCAAAATGCCGAATCTGAAACACTGCGCGTGAGTTTTGCTAATATCGTTGGCACCTTTGAATTCGCAGAAATCGTTGAACATATTCTTGATCAGATCGGGCGTGTGGTTCCCTTTGACAGCGCCTCCGTATGGCGGCTGGAAGGAAACGTACAAAAAATACTGGCAAGCCGTAACCTGCCTTTGGACCATCCTGTCGAAGACATGGAAATAAAAGTTGATGAAATCAACTCCGCTGTACCAATACTCTCTGGCAAAGTTCCGTATATTCTAAATAACAATGTTCAGGCAGAGCTTCTTGATTTCAAAGACCCGCCTCATAACATTATCAACTCGTGGCTGGCCATCCCGCTGAAAACTCGTGGAAAGATCATCGGGTTGATCGCCCTTGATGGTCATAGTATCGATCAGTTTACTGAACATCATGCAAAGCTGGCCGTCACATTTGCCAATCAAGTTGCCATCGCGCTCGAAAATGCGCGTCTGTTCAACGAACTTCAAACTGAATTATTTACACGTGAGAAACTTATCAAGGAACTGGAGTCAAAAAACGCAGAGTTGGAGCGTTTCACCTATACTGTGTCGCATGACCTTAAGTCGCCCCTGGTCACGATCAACGGTTTTCTAGGATATCTGGAAAGTGATACAGCTTCAGGTAAGACAGATCGCGTGAAAATAGATATCCACCGCATTCAAGATGCAGTGGATAAAATGCATATGCTGCTTAAAGAATTGCTTGAACTCTCACGCATCGGGCGCATTATGAACCCGCCTGAAAAGATACCATTTGAAGACCTGGTGAATGAAGCATTGGAACTTGTCCACGGGCGACTCGAAGCGCGGGGAGTTACGGTTCATACTCAGCCAAACCTGCCAGCCATTTATGGAGATCGTCAGCGTCTGATAGAAGTGCTGCAAAATCTAATCGATAATGCGGCTAAATACATGGGCAAACAGTCTGCACCGCAGATCGAGATCGGTCAACGGGGCGAAGACGCGGATAGATATATATTTTTTGTCAAAGATAATGGTATCGGTATTTCACCCCAATATCATGAACGAATCTTCGGCTTATTCGACAAACTGGATTCAAAAAGCGAGGGCACCGGTGTAGGACTCGCCCTCGTTAAAAGAATTCTCGAAGTCCACGGCGGCAGGATCTGGGTCGAGAGTGAAGAGGGAAAGGGTGCAGCGTTCTATTTTACTTTGGCAAAAAATGGAGAAACTGATTAGTAATAAAAATAAAGAAAAATTCATCGCTTTTATTATTTATTCCATCCAGCAACACACCCTGTCATAAAAATGATATCTCTATTGATATCATCGTTATTTTCATATAAATTTCCATTAATGTATTCCTGCTGCAAAGAATACGCAATGCGCGGACCTTCCCCATCTCCATTTTCTACGTTGATTTTGAGCAAATATAACTTTCCTTTCGAATCCCAATCCGCAGGAAAGTTTAACTTATACCATTTCTGTACAGGTAAGTTGACATTTAAAACACTTTCACTTGCCATCGTATTACCTGTACCCGCATCTATAAGTGATATCTGAGTAATATCTTTGGGGTCAGCTGCAGATGCATCTATCCAAACACGAAATTCTGTCAAGCCATCACATTCTGCAATGACTTCTTGTTTAAGCGAAAGATCTTTAGAAATAGGTGCAGAATAGAGATCATTCGGTGCCCAATTCTTGTAATTGGGTTGGTAGCAAAGTCCGTCAACATAGTATTGGGAGCCACAAGTTACATGATATGAGAGATACATTCCAGTGATATATAACACCAGGCTTAATCCACCGAGGATAAGAGGCAAATAGTTTGGGATTCGAAACTGTTTCAGAAACGGCAGACAAGCCAGAGCAAGGAAGAGAAGCGGTAATACTCCTGCAAAGTATCGTCCTTGCACGCCGCTCACGAGATTACTTCCGACAGGTGTATAAGAAAGGTAAAGCGAGACAATGGTCCATAGATATGCTGCAACAAATGTGATCACAAGCCCAATACGAACTCCGCGTTGCGGAATATTTTCATTTTCTTGAATCAACAATGTACCAAGTAACCCTGCCCCATATAAATAATAGGTCCAGATCGGTACGGGCCAGTAATCAAGCCCATAGATTGCTGTGCCTGCACGTAAATAATCAGTCCAATTTGACCAGACGTTATTTGCAAGAATACCTAAAAAGTGAATTGGATTTGCGAGGATGAATTTCAATTGCGCAGAAGGGTCTGCACCTACAAGTGCATCCTGGTATCTGGTATATGCAAATAAGTTCCAGACTGCTACTTCGGCCAGAAATAATAGAACTGTAATAGCTAGTAAGATTAAATATCCTTGTTTGACTTTATAACGTGAAGGTGGAATGATCAAGAACGGTAATAATACCAATGGTACAATATTGATCTTTCCCCAAAATAAAACCAGTATCAAAATACTCAGAGCACTTAATTCCCGCCCGCCCAATTCCTTGCGATTTGACACCGCTAAACAGCCTCCAATAAAAAGAAAAGCAATTCCATTGGAGATAATATCTGGTGTAATTGTAGCGGACTGCAGAATTGCAACCGGGGAAGTTGCAATGATAACAAGTATCCACTTGCCGTATGGAATTAAGCGAACTGCCAAAAATACAAGAAAAATGTAACTTAATAAGCCCGCCAGACGACAGGCGTAAAAAACAGTTAATGCTGGTAATTGCTGGCTTCGTCCCAAAAAGCGCATTACTATAGCCTGGGGCAGTAACAATGGAGGTGAATATACTGACCTCGTGTTGACGTCATAAACATAGTCCATTGCATCAAGTGAGAGTTTTCCATACTTCTCCCAAAAATCTGCAGGCACAGCACGGACAATATACTCTCTTCGATAAGACATATCACGATACACAAATGGAAATGGTAATTGATTACCTAATTTTTCATTGGGTAAAAACGTATAATCTGACATTTCCCAAACACGAATCAAATGTTCTTCTTCATCATATCCTCCACTCACAGGAAGCAGGAAACAGGCTATTGTCCCAAAAATGAGCAGGACGATAATCAGATATATCTCTGCGACATGTAAACGTCCATGTTCAGACAAAAGACTTTTGACCTGTTCCTTCAATTCTACGTCCTCCAGATTTAATTTCTTTGATTTATTTTATTCAGGGAGATTTTCACATTATATCACTCGCATCTCATTGACTTCTGTGCCCAAAAATCGGCGTATTTTTCTGCTACAATTCATTTTCCTATGGAATCAAAAAACGCGCTCTCAATCATCATGCCCTGCCTCAATGAGGCGGAAACAGTTGAAGTTTGCATCAATAAGGCAAAACTTTTCCTTCATAATCATGACATTCAAGGGGAGGTGATCATTGCAGACAACGGGAGTACAGATGGCTCGCAGGAAATTGCAGCCAAGGCAGGCGCAAGAGTCGTTCATATATATCAAAAGGGGTATGGTAGTGCATTAATGGGGGGTATCGAAGCTTCAGAAAATGAATTTATCATCATGGGAGATGCGGATGATAGTTATGATTTCACCAATTTACAGTTATTTATAAAAGCATTAGAAGATGGCGCAGAACTTGTTATGGGAAATCGGTTCAAAGGCGGTATCATGCCTGGTGCCATGCCTTTTTTGCATCGCTATCTGGGAAATCCTGTTTTGAGTTGGCTGGCACGATTGTTCTTCAAAAGTAGTATTAGTGACTATCATTGTGGATTAAGAGGATTTCGCAAACAAGCCATTCTTTCTCTAAATTTACAAACCACAGGCATGGAATTCGCAAGTGAAATGGTTGTTAAAGCAACCTTGCAAAATTTAAGAATAGTGGAGGTCCCCACGGTCTTACATCCTGATGGCCGTTCCCGCCCCCCGCATCTTCGTACATGGCCTGATGGCTGGCGGCATTTGAAGTTCCTTTTGTTATATAGTCCGCGCTGGCTATTTTTTTATCCTGGAATATTTTTGATCTTCCTAGGAGTTCTTACCTCGGCCATTTTATTACCAGGTCCTATTGCTGCAGGAAATTTCACTCTCGATATCAACACACTCATGTATGCCTCATTGTTGATTATCATGGGTGTTCAATCTGTACTTTTTTTCGCTTTTACACATGTATTCGGAGTTAATTCGGGCTTGCTTCCCCAGGATGACAACACAGATAAAATGATCGACCGGTTCTGGTTGGAAAAAGGTTTAATTATCAGTTTAGGTATGATCCTGCTTGGGTTTCTCAGTTCCGTTGGCGCATTGATCTATTGGGGAGAAAATCAATTTGGCAATATTGATCCCTCATTTTCCATGCGTCTTGTCATTCCGGGGGCAGTATTATTTACATTGGGGATACAGATTTTCTTTGCAAGTTTCTTTCTCAGTATTTTGAATACAAAAATAAAATCAAACTTACCAAACAACAACTAATAAAAAAAGATGGAGAATGGTTCTCCATCTTTTTTTATTTACTCTTCAATCACTGCCACTTCCACTGATTGAATCGGCGGCAGGAAATCTGCTAAAAGTTCCCAGCTGTCACCAGAGTTTCGTGAATAAAACAACTGACCTGTATTCGTACCAAAATAAATACCCGCATCTTCAAAAGTATCTGTAGACATCGCCTCGCGTAAAACATCCACATGAGCGCGTTCTGGCAAACCTTTGGTTATTTTCTCCCAGGATTCACCAGCATTCTTGCTGCGCCACACAGCCAACTCGCCATCAATACTCATGTGGTATTCATCGCTTTCTTCAAGCACCACATAAATTGTGTTTGGGTCGGTGGGGTGAACTGCAATTGGAAAACCAAAGCGTGAAGGCAATTTTCCATCACCAATATCAATCCAATCTTCTGCATTGTTATCACTGCGATATACACCGCAATGATTTTGTTGAAATAAAATATTTGGATTCGCCGGGTGCATGGTCATCTTATGCACACATTGACCATATTCAGGAAATTTATCGGGAGAAAAATCGGCTCGCACATTTTTGTTGAATGGTTTCCATGTTTCCCCGCCATCATCTGTTCGATAACATCCACCTGTGGAAATCGCAATATACATTCTATTGATATTGGTTGGGTCTAAAAGAATCGTGTGCAAACACAGCCCACCATTTCCGGGAAACAAAGTTCCACGATGTGGATGGTCATACCAGCCTTCATTGATTTGCCAGGTCTCACCGCGATCTGTGGACATAAATAAAGAAGCTGGTTGCGCGCCTGCATATAAAACACCTATCTCATTTTCTCGTCCCGGCTTGATATGCCAAACCTTGATCATTTTCTCAGGAATGTCTTTTATATCTACTCCTGATTCGGTATTAAATGCTTCATCGACTGTGCCGGGAGGCCTCCCTGAGTTTGAGGCGCGTGACAAAGTTGGCACTTGTTTGGCTTGGATCCACGTCTTTCCAAAATCATCTGAATAATGGGTAGTTGGTCCATAAACATTATGACTGACCGCTGCATGCAGGCGGTTATCACGCGGATCCAATTGCATGTGCATCATATTCCAACTCTTAAAATGAATATCACTTTGTTGCCATTTTTTACGTTTTGCATCGCTGGTGAAAATAAAACCGCCCTTGCTTGTTCCAACAAGTACTTTTACTTTTTTGCTCATGGGAATCTCCTGTACTAAAAGAAGAATATATGTTCTAATTATTATATCACAAGAATATTGCTGGAATTCGTGCATTTTATACTCACGAAAGATTTATAATCCATATAGAGGCGTTTATGAAAAAATTATTTCTATTTATATTAACTGCGATTCTTTTAACCGCTTGTAGCAGCAAAGTTGAGCCTCAACCTGAAGATCTTGTGGTCTCTGACCCTGCAAAAAATATAGAGGCTATTGTAGGCGGTGAATTTAAGATCGTTCTGGATTCAAACCCCAGCACTGGCTATCACTGGGAGCTTGGCGAGGACATGGATGAAAGTATCGTTCAATTCGTTTCAAAAGGTTACAATGCCGGTGGACTTTCAGCTCCCGGTAGCGGTGGACGGGATGCATGGATATTCAAAGCTCTACAGGCTGGTGAAACCCATATCACCCTTTTGTACTATCCACCCTCAAATGAACCTGTGGAGCCGCAACAAAAAGTAACTTTCACTGTTACAGTAAAGTAGACAAACAAGGCGACCGGTTTGGTCGCCTTATGTTTCCAAGGAGGAAAAATGAAACATCTTCTAGTTATCGGGCTTCTTTCCACCTTATTCATATCGTGTACTATCACAGCGCCAGAAGTTACACCTACATCAACCAGTACTCCTACATTAAGTCCCACAGAAATACCCACATTGACTCCTA
Source organism: Anaerolineales bacterium (assembly GCA_014379595.1). Lineage (GTDB taxonomy): Bacteria > Chloroflexota > Anaerolineae > Anaerolineales > Villigracilaceae > Villigracilis. The sequence continues at coordinate 17,341 of JACMLM010000009.1, read as the reverse complement.
CGGCGACTCCCGTAGAAGTTACCATGCAAGTAAAGGATGAACTTATTAATTGCAGAGTAGGACCTGGAACAAGTTATGTAGCAGTGAATGAACTAAGTCAGGGAGAGTCTGCGCAAGTAGTGGGTAGAAATGACGCTTCCACGTGGTGGTATATTCGCGATCCCGGTAACCCGGGCGGCTTCTGTTGGGTTTCTGCCGATGTGACTGAAACGCAAGGAGCAACGAGCGAACTACCATTGGCACAACTGCCATTCGCAACGGTAACAGATGTCAGCTTGCGGGTGGAACCGAATCGTATTCTTGTGAACTGCGATCAATTTCCACAGACTGTTTTCTTTGAAGCAGAGATCACTACTGACGGTCCAACTTTACTTACCTGGAGATGGGAAGCCAGCACGGGCGTTTCATCAGGGGATGGCAATTTGGTTTTTGAAGAAGCAGGCACGCAGGTTATCAATGAGTTCTACCAAGTGAGCGGCCCAAATGAGTATTGGGTGAAGCTGCATATCCTTACCCCTAATGAATTGGTTGAGCAGGTTAACTTTCCAGTAAGCTGCACACCGTAAATTTTTAATTAAACAAAAATACCCAGGCTGATAATTAATTCAGCCTGGGTATTTTTACATGGCAGGGATTCTACTGATCATCAAATATGATGCTCTTATATCCAAGAGCGGTGAAGAACTTAAGCAAGTATGCCTCTCCATTCGTCTGGCCCTGAGTCAGTATCCCATCTTCCAAGGCAGCCTTGCGAATCTCATCTTCTGCAGCCTGGCGGGCAAGTGTTTCAAGGTCTATACTGCCTTTGGTTAACAAGCCAGTATCACGCTCATAGACATAGGATTTTTCATTATCCAGTGTGGCAATAAAAATCTCGGTGGGAGGTAAATTTACAAATAGAACACCGTTTTCCAAACGCATATCGCCGGGCTGCAGTTTCTCCATATCAATGCCTGCGATCACGATCCCGTGCGCCACAAATAACATTTTGTCGCCAAATGCAAACCCAAATGTCCCCTGGCCCACTTCGGCAGTGATCACCTTTTCAATGCTGTATTGAATAGTCTCAAGCCGTGCCAATGCACGGATCTCATTGATATACGTTACCGGGTCTGGGATAATGGTAGGTGTGGGATTCATCAACTGCGAGACCTGAGTTTGCAGCGCGTCATTCGCCTGGTTTAGCCCCTGAAATGGAGCTGTCGCAGCGGCCGCACTCTCGCGCACGGTCTGTACGATAAAATAGACACCGGCCGCCAACACGACCAGGATCAGGATGGACATAATAGTGCTAAAAGTATTTTTCATGATATTCCTTTCTAACGCTTGCCTTACAATTTGCCACACTTGTTAGCAAAAGTTACGAGTAAATTTGACTGTGGTTTTGTAAATTATGCGATACTCTGTAACTTGTCTTATTATAGCAACATCAGTATGATTGTGCGCAAACAAAAGTGCAAATGAAAAAACTCTTATTAACCCTCTCAATTACCATTTTAGCGTGTTCATTCCCTTTTCAATTGACTTTGGGGACTCCCACGCCTGTTCCAACTGCCACAGAGACGCCTACACTCGTGCCAACGCCTCTGGCCCCGCCCGAGCTTGGTACAGAAGAGAATCCACTGATCCTCGCCTTGGGCGTTTCCTCCCGCCCAGACCCTGAAATGGTGGCCGCAGGAGAAGTAATTGCCGCCTTTATCGAATCACGGACAGGTTACACAGTTGTGACTGTTGCACCTGCTTCTGAGAATAACCTTGTAGATGCTCTAAATAAAGGTAATGCTCATATTGCATCCCTTTCGCCGTTCGCATATTTACTCGCCCGAAAAAGCGACTCGGTCACAGCAGTGTTAGCAAGCATGAGGGATGGTCAGCTTTTTTATGGTGCGCAATTCATCGCCAATCGTGACAGCGGATTCACTTCTTATTACGATGCCACGCGTAACGAAAACACAGCCGAAGCCATTGTGGCGCTGAAACAATTCCAGGATGAAAAGCCGTGTTGGAGTGATGCAGCATCGGCATCAGGGTACGTTGTGCCGCTCGGATTGCTGAATCAGGCTGAGGTCCAAACGAGAAGCGGTGCATTTATTGAAGGCCAGCCAAGTGTAGTACGTGCTGTCTACGTAGATGACATCTGCGATTTCGGTGCGACATTTGTTGATGCGCGTCAATTGCCTGCACTCGAGTCTGATTATGCGGACGTGATGGACAAGGTCATTGTCATCTGGCGTGTGCCGAATGTTATTCCTTATGAAAATATTTCGCTCGCGAATTCATTGCCGATTGAAATGCGCCGCGTGATACAACGTGCATTTATTGACATGATGCTCACACCCGAAAGCAAAGCCGCCATTCAAACGGTATATGGCATCGACGAATTGCAAATTGTGGAAGATGTAATGTATGCAGATTTCGCTACGTATGTGAATGCTTCAGGGTTGGAGTTGGCAGATTTGCTTGAATAGATTTATTGTACAATTATTTTCCATGTTTAAAAAAATAATAAAATTTCTCTTTCGCTTCACTCTTCTACTTTTTCTATTTGCCCTGCTCGGAGTATTCATTCCGAAATTTATTGTTCTGATCTATGCATCACCACGCACATTCACAGTGGACAATGTTCCAGCTGAACGAGTAGCGATTGTGTTCGGTGCAGGTTTATTGCGCGATGGTTCTGCCGGCCCTGTCTTGCGTGACCGCGTGGAAACCGCTGTGCAGCTATATCAACAAGGCAAAGTGGACAAACTATTGATGAGCGGTGATAATAGCTTTGTGGAGTACAACGAACCCGAAGCCATGCGTCAATATGCACTTGGTTTTGGTATTCCTGACGAAGATATTGTTTTGGATTATGCAGGTCGCCGTACTTATGATTCATGCTATCGCGCCAAATCGATTTTTCAACTAGACTCTGCAATTCTCGTCACACAAAGTTTTCACTTGCCTCGTTCTTTGTTCTTATGCAATTGGCTGGGTGTTGAGTCTACAGGTGTGGAAGCAGATAATACTTATTTTCGGAAAGTTTCGCGCTTGTATTGGAATACACGTGAATTATTTGCCAACTTTCAGGCCGTATGGGATGTGATGTTTATAAAACCTCTGCCTGTTCTTGGAGAACCTGAACCTATTTATTAATTGAAAAGTAGGTCAGGCTACAAGCCTGACATCTCTTGAAATTACAAGCTTGGCGGGTTTCAAACCCGCCCTACAAATGGAGAATCTAATGACCCGTGATGAAGCTCTTAATCTCGTGCGTGAATTTGTAAAAAATGAAGGCCTTGTACGTCACATGTTATCTGTAGAAGCTGCCATGCGCTTCTATGCGGAAAAATATGGTGAAGATGTGGAAACATGGGGATTGATAGGTTTGCTTCATGATTTTGATTGGGAGATACACCCCACTTTGGAACAGCACCCTCAAGCAGGTTCAGCTATTTTGCGCGAGCGCGGTGTAAGCGAGGAAGTTATTCAAGATATTCTGGCTCATGCAGATCATACGGGTGTACCACGTGATACCCTGCGAAGAAAAGCAATCGCTGCATGTGATGAAGTGACGGGTCTCATCACAGCTGTTGCATTGGTACGCCCATCACGCTCTTTATATGACCTGGAAGCTTCGTCTGTAAAAAAGAAGTGGAAAGATAAAGCCTTCGCCGCAGGCACAGACCGAACTGAAATGGAACATTCTGCTCAAGTCTTTGGTGTTGAAATTTGGGAACATGTAGGCAACGTGATCACCGCCATGCGAAAGATCGCACCTGAATTGGGTCTGGTGGGCAACGTTCAATAACCTGATAAAAAATCTTCATCATTTATAGGCGCTTTTGCTCATGAACCCATCCATCTTTATTAGTTACTCCCGCCGTGAAGTTCCATTTATAGATACACTTCTGGATGCTTTGGAAGACAAAGGCTTTCCTGTATGGGTCGATTATCAAAGCTTAGTACCCGGCAGACCATGGCTTGACCAGATACTAAGTGGTATCGACACTGCTGACTTAGTTTTACTTGTCATCTCAAAGGCATCCGTTGTTTCAAAAAATGTAGAGATGGAGTATCAACGTGCACTCGAAAAAAAGAAACGCATCATTCTACTCATTTTTGAAACTGTGCCATTACCAGCCTCTCTTCATTCCTGCGAATGGATAGATTTTCGAGGCTCGTTCAATCGAAAACTAAAGCAATTAATCGAACAGATCAATTTACCAAAACAACAGCCGCTTGCACCGCAAAGCGGATTCAAAACATCGTTCATCGTTTGGTTGACTCTGATCATTAGCGTGATCGTACTAGTAATCTCAATCCCCGCCTGGTGGACAATTTTTATCCCAGCTGTCCTTGTTCCTCTTCCGTATCACATCGTAAAACGAGATGTTCATTATTATCGGGCACGCTTCGCTTTACTCACACTCCCTATCATCCTGTTGCTGAGCTGGATATTTTTCAGATCTTATGAATTTACCAATGTTCCTATTCAATACTGCGTCATAGCCAGTCTTTTCATAGCGCCTTTGTTATTGGTTCTGCTATCGTCTAAAGGGATGCGTGTGTGGGGAAAGCCCGGTTCATCTGCTCCGCGTTTTGCGAATCCATACCACCCTGATATTCGCCAGCCTGAAGCAGTGCCTTTCTTCATAGAATATGCACCAGAAGACTTAAATTATGCCAACACAATTATCAATGGCCTGACGAGTTATGGCCACCCACAAGTTACAGATGTAGAACAGGCAAAAGTCAGCTTCGCGATCATTTCCCACTATAAGAATACAATTTCCATCAATGTGGAAGAACGAGCCGTATTTCCTATCCTTGTTCAGGATACTGTGATCGAGGATAAGAACTTGTTACGCATCCAATGGATAGATTTTCGCCGCGGGTTGAGAAATTTAAAGAATCTTGCCAAACTTTTGCCTGAGCCAGCAAAATTAATGAAATCGATTGGTTCTGTACCAGTTAGTAATCAGGTGGTGTATCCGCGTGTGATCCAAATGATTGATTACTTCCTTACTCTTTTAGCCTTTTTCACAGTAAGCATTTGGATACCATTGTGCGTTGAATTTGGCAGGAAATTTCTTGAATTAGACTATGCGGTATTGTTCATAATCTTGAATATGATTCTTACAGCCATTATTCTGACAATTATATTTTTTTCAAGGCGGGCCTTAATCCAAAGACAAGGCAGACTCTCATCTCTGGGATGGTTAATTGGTTCCACACTGTTCGTTGGATTTGTTAGTCTTCTTCAAGCCTTGGTTATTCTCTTTAGTATCATTGGATTTGTGCAAGTAAATGGGGTAAAGCCTCCGGGTGATATGCGGGGCTCAGTACTTATGTTTTTACCGCTTAGCTATACCTTGGGCATCATCTTAATAGGATTCTTTAGTCTTTTGAATCTAGGGGATTTGCTCCGCTGGTTTCCTAAAAGACAGGAACAAGATAAATAGTATCAGGGGCAGGCTCTCGGTCAGGTGTTATTCGTGCCCTAACAAGGATAATGCAGCCGCTATCGCGGGGTCAGTTTCAAAGATAAAAGTGTCCCAATCTGCATGAGCTTCCACATCGGGGACGATACCAGTCTCTTCCCAATTATCCTCAGATACGGGCGGATCAAAAGTCTCTTGAGCAATCCATATTCGTGAGTCATCGTCAAAGTCATAGCCGTGTAATACTTCCACATTACCGAGGCTGGTTTGACCTACGATCTTTGCGCGGCCATTATCTTTAACTGCACCTGAAAAGACTTCACCAAAGCTCACGGTCTCTTCGCTCACTAAAACAATGAGCGGTACATCCTGTGAATTTTGAATGGGATCAGCTTCTATTTGCAAAGGACGTGAATCCTCGCGGCTTACAAATTGACCCAAGTTACCCGATGTAAAGAAACTTAGAATTGGTTCAAGCACATCGCTGCTGCCACCGCCGTTCAAACGGTTATCAAGGATTAATCCATCCAGCGGACCGAAATTATTTAAAGCATCTTCTATTTGTCCGGGAATTGTTTGGTCGTAAAAAGTGGGAATAAAAATATAACCAATGCGTGATCCATCTGTGGTGGGAACAAGACGCGCATCGATCAGCAGCGGACTCTGAATCCGCTGGCGGACAAGCAGAACATCACGTGGCTCTTCCCCTGGTGATTTGACAGTTAACGTAGTGGCAGAACATTCTGGCCCTCGCGCCAGGTAAATATAATTTACACCGTCATCAACAATCGGCAAACCATCTATGGCCAGAATACTATCGTGTGCTTTTAATCCGCCATGCTCAGCAGGTGAATCAGGAAAGATTGAAATAACCGTAACTTGATTTTTATCCAATTGAGGCTGGACGTAAATTCCCACACCCACAAATTCATTGTTTCCCGCCAAATCCGCTTCTGATTGTGCAACATCCAGCGGTGACTCAAAATAGGAATGATCATCTCCTAATTCTATAACCATAGCTAACATTTCGCGGTAGAAACTTTCCGTATCCAGCCCTTCATCGATCTTCGCTTGATATTTTGCAACGATGGCGGGCCAGTCGTTTCCGTTAAAGTCCGGGTACACATAAACTTGTTCGATGATATCCACAGCATCATCAAAAACTTTTTGCTGAAGATCCTGAGGAACCTCGGGGTTGACTTGAAGTTCTGCAGTGGGCTGCACAAGCGCCGTGGCTGGGGGAATCGTTGCAATGGCGACATTCTGGCAGCTCTCAGGAATATACGCGGGTTGAAGTTGTTCAACTGTTGCAGTGAGAGTGGGGGGAGGAGGAGTTGCAGTAGAGGGCGTAAATCTGCTGGTTACAAAGTTGCAGGCCAGCATTGTAATAATTAATAAAACATAACTGAAGCGTTTAATTTTCATGCTCATTACCTCAAGAGTTATTGATGCCAGATATTAATGTTAAAGGATTATATCGCCATATTTAGGGGTAAATAATAGGCACAGAATATAAACTCAAACCCACATTGACCCCTCCTGCCTCTTCACGAACCAAAGTCTAATTTCTCAGTCTGATGCTGCTGTCTAAAATATCAAACGTCCAATTATTGGAATTATTAAGGCAACTGGTTCCGTTTGTCACCATGAAATAGTCTTCCGGATCGGGATTCCATGCCCAAAGGGTATAACAGCCTTCCACCAGGTCATTAATGACAAGAGATTGTCCTGCAGTGAGCGCGTAACTGCGGTAGCCGCATACACTCTGCGGGCTGCTTTGCTGTAGATAAACAGAGACCGTGATTGTTGCTTTTGTTGGATTGTCGATACGGATCTGAATAGTTTCTCCCACTAGGGAAGCTGGCAGGACGTTATTTATACATGGATCTCCCGCACCGGAATTTCCACTGGGGCTCGCAGTGAATGTTGCTCCCAAGGTTGGCAGAGGTGGTATGGTGGCGGTGGACGCTGGTGTATTCGTAATAGTTGCCGTTGGTGGGAGCGTAGCAGTAGGGATAGCGGCCTGGGTCTCTGCCACCAGCGTGGAGGCTGCCGCGACCATCGTGCTTTGCAGGTCAACGGGATTGACTGTGGGTGTAGCTTTTGCGTCGCACGCACTGACGATCAGCATGATCGCAAGTGCCTGGCTGAGAATCGATAAACGTTTCATGTGGAGGTTTCCTTGCTAGCTCTAATTATACAGGAGACTCTCGCGGATATTATCGAAACGACAACACACCAGTGACCATCGGAGTATTAGGCATATAGAGATTAGGCAAGACTTCACTGATAAAATATGAAACGAGATGAATGGAAATCAAAGGCTAAGAGTATTCCTCTGTCATTCAAAAGATGACAAACTTAAAATACGTAAACTTTATAATCGTTTAATTGCCGATAATTTTGATGTATGGCTAGACGAAGTAAAATTAATGCCTGGACAAGATTGGGACTTAGAAATTAAGAAGGCTGTTCGTAATTCAGATACTGTAGTTGTGTGCATTTCTAGTAGCTCAATAACAAAAGAAGGGTATATTCAAAAAGAAATACGCTTTGCTCTTGATGTTGCAGATGAAAAGCCAGAAGGAACTATTTTCTTAATTCCTGCTCGTTTAGAGGTTTGTAATGTTCCAGACCGAATAAGCCGCTTCCAATGGGTTAACCTGTTCGAAAAATCGGGCTATTCAAAACTAAAAGAGTCGCTTGACCTGCGAATGGATGATCTAAATATTCGTTTCAATTCAAAAGAAGTATCACCTAACGATTTTGAAGATAAAGTTCGAATTCCAGTATTAGGAGTTATTGATTCTCGCTTACCCCTGCCGGAAATAAAACCAAGCTTTGAAACCGATTACTATAAAGACGAAGAATCAATAGAAATTGCTCGAAGCCTGATGCTAATTCAAGAAAATGGAACTAAACTTTTTGCTCTTGAAGTAAGAGGGAACGGTCTCGCAGAGGCTATGATTTATGAGGGCGATATGGTTGTAATGAAACCATACACTCTAAAAAATACTCGCAATGGAGACATGGTAGCCATCTGGCTACCTAGAATGCATGAGACTTCACTTAAGTTCTACTTTAAGGAAAAAGATAAGCATCGTTTACAACCTGCCAATCCTGAAATGAAGCCAATTTATGTAAGCTTAGATGAGCCATTAGACGTCAAAGGAAAGGTTGTAATGATTATTCGTAAAGTACAGTCGTAGCAAAATAAACATCCAAGCTGTAAACTTGGATGTTTATCAATCTACTTTTTCTTCTTGCTCTTCTTAGCCGGTGCTTTCGCCTTTGCTACTGGTTTTTTCTTAGGTGCAGCTTTCTTAGTCACAGGTTTACTTTTAGCCTTTGAAGTAGACGCCTTTTTTTTCACAGGCTTCTCTTCTACTTTCTTTATCTGCACAAATCTATCCACCGTCCAACCGACTGCAATTCCAGTAATAGACTCACCAGGTTTCACTTCCACAACCAAGTCACCTTTGCTTGCGGCACGTTTGCGAATAGCAGCCAAATCTAATCTCACAGATTTCGCTGCACCTTTGCTCATGTGGACAGTGACCACATGATTCGGCTTTCCGCTTCCAAGGGCCACTAGTAAAACTTTGTTAGGCAAGTCCCATGCGACTACGCCTTTCCCATAGCGGCCTTGTATTGGGAATTCCTTTTGGTCAACGCGTTTGGCTTTGCCATCACTTGTCAGCAGGAAGAGCTCACCTTCAATAGGCAATACTTCCATACCAACCACTTCATCCTTGTCATCCAGCTTGATGCCATTCACACCCGCAGCGACGAGTCCCATGGGGCGCACATCATCTTCTTTGAAACGAATCGCCATACCGCTGGATGTAGCAAGCAAGATTTCTTTTTTCTTTCCATCGGTGAGTCCAACCCAGCCGAGTACGTCGCCTTCATTCACACGGACCAGGTTAAATGTCTGTGACGATGGGCCAGGCAATTCGGTAATGAGAGTCTTCTTGACCATGCCAAAACGAGTTGTCGTGAGCACACAAGTGCCTTCAGCGAAATCACTCTTTCTGGCAGGTAATGCAAAGACAGCTACAAGCGAGTCATTTTCTGTGAGCGGCGAAACTTTGGAATACAGCGAACCCTGACTCAATTTGGTTGTCTCAGGAATCAAGTGCGCGGCTACTGCGGCAGCTTTGCCAAGTTTGCTTACAAAATAAACTGTATCTGTTGTATTGGCTTTCACCAAAAATCTGGGTGCATCATTGCCAGAATGTTTTGGCTGTTTGTCATCGTGCGTGCGTGAAACGAGCCCATCATCGGTCACACCGATCCATACAGTCTGATCAGGCATGAGATCATTTGTTGTTAAGCTGCTGGCACCCTTTGTCCCCTTCATGACGATTTGTGTACGGCGGCGGTCAGCATATGCGGCCTTTACACGTTGCAATTCATCGGACACCACACCACGCATTAACTTCGGAGATTTCAATAAGGTCGTTAAATCCTTGATCACTCCGCTTACTTCTTTATATTCAGTTTCGATTTTCTTGCGTTCAAGGGCGGCAAGCCTGCGTAACTGCATATCGAGAATCGCGTTGGCCTGCAACTCTGTCAGCTTGTAGCGCTTCATCAGTTTACCCCGGGCAGTTTCCACGTCTGCTGCGCTGCGGATGATATTAATGATCTCATCCAAATTCTTTAAGGCGATCAAATATCCCTCAAGAATATGCGCGCGCGCTTTGGCTTTATACAGATCAAATTCAGCGCGTCTCTTAATGACCGTCAGCCTGTGCTCCACATAAACACGCAATGCTTGTTTCAAAGTTAATGTGCGCGGTTCGCCATCCACTAATGCCAACAGATTAATACCGAATGTGCTTTGCATGGGTGTGCGTTTATATAGTTCGCGCAATAGAGTTTCAGGCACAACATTCTTCGTCATTTCGAGCACGATACGCATGCCCTGACGATCAGATTCATCGCGCAGATCAGATAAGCCATCAAGATGACCATCACGCGCCAACTCGGCAATGCGCTCGATCAAACTGGACTTATTGACCTGATACGGTAATTCTGTGACAATGATTCGGCTTTTGCCGCGTTCCATCTCTTCGATGTGTGCCTTCGCCTGCACAGTCACACGTCCGCGCCCCGAACCATACGCAGACTCAATTCCCTCTTCACCTTTTTCTTGAATGATGATTCCGCCTGTGGGGAAATCTGGTCCGTGCACAAACTTCATCAATTGCTCAACATCAATATCATCGAGCTTGTCCCACTTGTCGATCATATATACAAGCGCGTCAACAATTTCACCAAGATTATGCGGTGGAATAGATGTTGCCATACCAACCGCAATACCTGTTGCGCCGTTCACTAAAAGGTTTGGGATCGCAGCAGGCAGAACATTTGGCTCTTCGAGCGTGTCGTCAAAGTTGGGTGTGAAGTTAACTGTATCTTTATTGAGATCGAATAAAATATCGAGCGCAGGAGCAGTAAGACGTGCCTCGGTATAACGCATCGCCGCAGGCGGGTCACCATCTACTGAACCAAAGTTACCCTGACCATCCACCAGTAACGTGCGCATGGAAAAATCCTGTGCCATGCGTGCCATTGCTTCATACACCGCCGAGTCACCATGCGGATGATATTTACCAAGCACTTCACCCACGATACGAGCAGATTTTTTATAAGCCGAATCCGCACGAATGCCCATGTCGTACATCGCATACAGAATACGTCTCTGCACAGGCTTGAGCCCGTCACGCGCATCAGGCAAAGCACGTGCCACAATTACGCTCATCGCATAATCGAGATACGACTGCTGCATTTCAACATCAATGTCTATCTTTTTTACGATACCAAGTTCCATATGAAATCCTTTTTTTGAACCGCGAAGCACGCTAAGTGCGCTAAGTAAAACCTTTTGGTTTTCTTCGCGTTCTTCGCACTCTTGGCGATTAATGATCTTCTGTTGTGAATGTATGTTCTATTGCGGGGCTTATCTTACGGGGAAAGAGAAAAGGCGTCAAGTGCGGCATACCTGCTAAGTCTTTTAGGTGATTGCTTATATACCCAAAATCAATACAATTCCTTTATAGAGGAGACCTAATGAAACTTAATTCAGCAAAAGAAGTTTGGATCGCACGTATCGTCGCCTGGGCTGTACTTGGCGCAATTTCATGCGGCATTATTTTTATGACCACCTTTATGGTCGGGCCAACTTTATTCAGCGGGCAAAGCACAGCAAATAAAATTGCATTGGCAATGTATTGTCCTGGCGCGGAATCATCATCCTTGCAGGAAGGCGCATCCACGCCAACAACGAGCGATTCATCAGGCACCTATGGTCATACTGTTGAAGTGACTTGTTATTTTGCAGATGGAAGCACAAAGATTATCAGGAATGAGCAGTATGCAATTGCGTCCATTGGCGGCATGTTTGGCATCGGTGGATTAATCGGTATTGTGATCTCGCTTCCACTTTTGTTAATCCCCTTTATTTTAATAAGAAAGAAAAAAGAAAGTTAAATAAATAAGGCAGGTCTAAAAAGACTTGCCTTATTTATTATTATGGCTTGAAATCAATTTTATTTACTGTTATACACATTCCCTTTTGACCTGTCTCAGAACACAAGGTGATCTTCACACGCAGGTTATGCCCTGCTGGATCATAGGCAAATGGAGGCGCACTTAAGAGATAAGTGTCCCCTGAAGCGAGTGTGTCTTTCGTGGTTGTTTTTAAACAGCCATCAATATTTACAAATCCATCTGCCAAACTGACAACTTCCACATTCGTGTCTTTATCGGTCACAGAAATATTAACTGACTTGAACGAGATCGGACCTGTGTTCTTCAATTTTAGTTCCACCCACCAATTCGTATTGCAAGTATCTTTGCTGGAATATTCGGCAGCAAAGGCCGGCGCAGGTGTCGGAGTCATCGTTGGAGTTGGAGTCGGTGGCGGGGTAAATATAGGCAGCATTAAGATCGGTCCAACCAATGTTGCGTATTCACCCCAAGCCCAGCAAAATTCTGGTCCCGGGTCCGGGTTGCGGATATACCAATATTGATTGGTTGGATCACGGCCATATACTTCAGCACTTTCACCAACCAATAAAGCGCCTACTCTTACATAAACTTTGCCCGGGCCATTACGGCAATTCGTTGGTGTCGAAACACTTATCAACGGAACAGTAAGAGTAGCTGTAAATATTATTATGGGAGTAGGTGTTTCCGTTGGCGTGCTTGTTTCAGTAGGCGTAAAAGTGAGTGTTGGTGTTACCTCCAATGTAGGCGATAATGTTTCCACTGGAGCATTCTGTGTAAGCCCGGCAATTACAGTTTGAGCAGCAAATGTGCTGATTACATTTGCATCGGGCGTGGCGGTTCCGGGTGCAGCACAGGCCATACTAGCTATTAATAACATTGTTACTGGTAAATAAATGCGACTTGTGCGGAACATAATTTCTTCCTTCTTAAATTGAAGTATAAATTAATCTCTATTAATTAAACGATAAATAACATCCAAATGTTCCCTCTGTTGTATTATTTATACCAAATCAACCACCCTCTGTTTAGCCATTTTTTATGCAAGTCTATTTTATAACCCTTGGTAGCAAGATTTTCCGCTGAAGCAGCAAACCACTGTTTTAATCCAAATACTTTTGCAGGTGATGTCTCTGCGGCAGAACGTTTCCAGGCTTCAATAAAATCATAAATTGGTTCGCCTTGCACAACATTATGAATATAATTTTTAGGTAGAACGGCTTGAAAATCTGTGATGTCGAATCCCATACGGAAATTGGTACTGAAGACAAGGGCTTCAAATTTCCATCCGTTTTCTTCTTTCCTCACCAAATTCGCGACCCAAATACTCCCAAATGGATTCGATGTGCCTTCGATCATTAATCCGCCCGGTAAAACATGTTCTGCAAGACGTTCATATGCGGGTGCGAAATCCTTTTCTTCATATTGACGTAGAACATTAAATGCACGGATCAACCTGACCGATTCATTTGATTGCCCCGCACCTTTCGTTTCAGATTTATCGAGGGTGCGGGGTTGCAAAGGCAAATTAAATCCGCCCAGCCGAAAGTGTGTGATCTCGTCAACGTAAGGTAAGGCTGCGTCCACACGTTCCTTGTCAATCTCAACGCCAAGAATAGGGAGATTTGGATTCACCCGTCTGAAACGCTCAGCACTTTCGAGCGTGGTACGTGCATCAAAGCCGTAGCCGAGGTCAACAAATAGAGAACGCTGAAACAGGCCATCGGTCCGCGTGAGAAGCGACGGCTCATAGAGCAGAATAAAGTTATCGACACGACGAAGTCTATTTGAGGCAGTCTTTCCCCGTGTTAATTGCCCCACTGGTTTTTTTGAAATAGTATGCCGAACGTTCATAAACGGATTATAAAATAAAATGGGCGGCCTGTTGGCCGCCCATTGACTACTATTTAGATGTTCCCCACATCTGGAAGATTTGACCACTGCGTGGCATTGTGAACGGTTTCTGCATCTGCGAAACGTCCGTGTACAAAGCCGGTCCCTGCAGGGATGAGCTTGCCAATGATCACGTTTTCCTTCAAGCCGAAGAGCGGATCGGTTGTGGAGCCGATGGCTGCACTTGCCAGCACTTTGATGGTGTGCTGGAAGGAAGAAGCTGAGAGGAATGAGTCGGTGCTGAGTGACGCTTTTGTAACACCGAGCAAAACTTCCTGGAAGCGCGCGGCTGTTTTACCATCTGCAAGCAACTGTTCGTTGGTCTTGCGAATCTCGAGGCGGTCGACTGCATCGCCAGGCAGGTATTTAGTATCACCAGGGCGTGTGACTTGCACCTTGCTCAACATCTTGCGGATGATGACTTCAAAGTGTTTGTCGTGAATGTTCTGCCCTTGTGACCGATAAACTTTTTGTACTTCGGTCATAAGATACATTTGGCAGGCATCGCGTCCCTGAATTTTCAGAATACGATGAGGGTTAAGCGAACCTTCCGTAAGAGGCTGGCCTGGTTCGACGTGTGCGCCATCTTTGACAATCAAGCGGGAGGTAGTAGGGATATCCTCAATCACTTCTTCACGTTGTTCATACGAAACGATGATCTTGCGATCTTTCTTTTCCACAGCCACACGGCCAGCATGTTGTGATGTGATGGTAGCTTTTTCCTTGGTTGCAAGGACGTCGCCAGCCTGTATTTCAGTTTCATCTTTTGCGATGAATTTCCAATCTTCAGGAATTGCGTATTCGTCATGCACCATTTCTGCATGCTCAATATGAACTTCGCGCATATCTGTATATTTCTCAGATTGGAGCACGCGTACAACACCAGCGATCTCAGCCACAACGGCTTCACCCTTTGGCATCTTGCGGGCTTCAAAGATTTCTTCCACGCGCGGGAGACCCGTTGTAATATCTGCACTAGTTGCAGCAACACCGCCTGTGTGGAACGTACGCAATGTCAATTGTGTACCGGGTTCACCAATGGATTGGGCAGCCACGATACCGACTGCTGCACCCAGTTCCACTGTTTCACCGCGAGCAAGGTCAATACCATAGCATTTTGAGCAGATGCCGTGCGTAAGCTGACAAGTCATCGGCGAGCGAAGTTTTATTTCAGTCACATCCGCGTTGGCGATCTTGCGTGCCAGATCATGTGTGAGCACTTCGTTATACTCGGCAAGCACTTCGCCCGTCTTCGGGTCAAGCACCCGTTCAGCGGCAAGACGACTATAAATACGACTCATGATGCCCTGACCAGCAACATCATCTGTCTTGCGAACCCAGATACCTTCGTGAGTGCCGCAGTCATATTCGTTGATGATAATGTCCTGTGCAATATCCACAAGACGGCGGGTCAGATAACCAGCATCCGCGGTACGAAGAGCTGTATCCGCAAGACCCTTACGTGCACCGTGCGTGGAGATAAAGTATTCCTGCGCAGTAAGACCTTCACGGAAGTTGGAGCGGATCGGCATTGGGATGATACGACCAGAAGGATCAGCCATCAAACCACGCATACCAGCCAACTGGGAAATAGTTGAGAAACCACCTTTGGTCGCGCCAGAGGTAGCCATTGTGGAAAGGTTGCCATCGGGGTCCATGTGTTTTCTAACAGCAATACCCACGCGTTCAGTGGTTTCCTGCCAGATCTGGATCTCACGTTCATTCTTTTCCTGCTCAGTAAGAAGACCACGACGGAAATCGCGCAGCACTACTTCCACTGCCTTAAGAGCTTCTTCAATGATGCCCTTGCGTTCCGGTGGAATGGAAATATCTGCTACCGCGAGCGTGGTACCGGATTTGGTTGCATATTCAAAGCCAATGCTCTTTACTGCATCAGCTACATCAGTTGTGACTTCCTGTCCGCAGAGTTCATATACTTCTGCGATCAGATCTTTCACGCCGCCTTTATCAAGTTTTTGATTGACGAACTGCACTTGCTCAGGCAAAACGCGATTGAATAATACGCGGCCTACAGTTGTATTGATGATGCGATACTCAGATTCAGGGAGACGATCACCGTTGTCAGCATACCAAGTCTTCGCGCGGAATTTGATCTCGCTGTGAATATCCACTTGGTCAAGGGCATAAGCGAGTTCCACTTCATCAATATCTGCAAAGGCACGGCCATCTCCACGATGAACAGCTTTCTTTTCCATGGTCAGGTAATACACACCCAATACCATATCTTTGGATGGAGAGATGATTGGTTCACCGTCAGCAGGCTTGAGCAGATTCTTGGAAGCGAGCATAAGCTCACGTGCCTCTGTTACAGCCTTTTGTGAAAGCGGAACATGGACAGCCATTTGATCGCCGTCAAAGTCAGCATTGAAGGCTGTCGTAACGAGCGGATGTAATTGAATGGCAGAGCCCTCAATTAGGATAGGTTCAAATGCCTGGATACCAAGACGATGCAAAGTAGGAGCACGATTCAATAAAACAGGGCGATCACCAATTACACCTTCAAGCGCTTCCCAGACCTCAGGCCTGTTGCGTTCGATCAAGCGGCGCGCACCTTTGACATTCGCAGCATAATTATTTTGTACGAGTCGTGCAATTACAAACGGACGGTATAACTCAAGAGCCATGCTCTTGGGCAGACCGCACTGATTTAATTTCAATGTAGGACCCACCACGATCACAGAACGACCGGAGTAATCCACGCGCTTGCCGAGCAGGTTACGGCGGAAGCGTCCTTTTTTACCTTTGAGCATATCGCTCAAAGATTTGAGTTCACGACGGCCCCGGCGAGAAAGTGCCTTGCCGCGCTGTGAATTATCAATGAGGCTGTCTACTGCTTCCTGTAACATGCGCTTCTCATTGCGGATAATAACATCCGGTGCACCGAGTTCGAGCAATCTCTTCAAGCGATTATTACGGTTGATCACACGGCGATATAAATCGTTAAGATCAGATGTTGCAAAACGGCCACCATCCAACTGCACCATTGGGCGCAAGTCGGGAGGAATGACTGGAAGGACAGTGAGGATCATCCACGCTGGGCTGTTGCCGGAACGGCGGAAGGCTTCTACAACCTTCAAACGAGTTGTGGATTTCTTGCGCTTCTGCTTGCTCTTAGTGGTGCGAACCTCATGCCATAATTCTTCAGAAAGTTTATCGAGGTCAAGGCGTTCGAGAATGTCAAAGAAGGCCTCAGCGCCCATATCGGCACGGAAGACCTGTCCCCAACGCTGCTTGAGTTCACGATAACGAATTTCACTTAGGAACGTAAATGGACGCAGTTCCAAAAGTTCATCACGCAAACGTGATGAATTATTCGATGAAGCGCTGGTCTGATTCTCCAACTCATTGCGTAAAGCTTCCATGTCCTGGTCAGCTTGCGCTTTGAAAGTTGCAGACTGGGTCTTGATACTTTCCAGCTCGCGTTGTTTGTTATCTTTCAATTCATTCTCAAGAACTTCTAATTTCTTTTGAACGTTCTTTTGAAT